>SFFL01000007.1 GCA_004557825.1 Bacteroidales bacterium
TTACTACTTTTACTCATGGTTATTCATGGATTGTTTGGCGACACCAAAATAACCATTTGGGGCTGACTCCTGCAAATGGAATCAGCCCTTTTTTCAAATATCACCTAAAGTTTAGCGGACAGTAATAATTTTATTATTGCTGTCCTCAATTTTTATCGGACAGCAATATTTTTTGATATTCTGAGTTGTCAGGTTTAAAAAACAACGGCGCAGCACCGGGGGCCGGGCTGCGCCGTAATCCAAGTTGGGATAGCTATGTGTTAGTGGATGACGATTATTTTACGCGGGCAAACACGGTGGTGGTAGCTCCGTCTTCGTCAATAGTTGTCCAGATGGCAACGTCGCCTTTAACGGTAACGGTGGCTACGAGATTCAGGGGTTCGTCGGGATATTCGACGTCAACCATATTTACAACAACAGTAGCGCCTTTGGAGAGGTCGCCGTTTGCCTGCCATGTGCCGGTGTAGTTGTCGGTATATCCATCGTAAACCTCGTTAAGAGCCAGAGTGCCGTTGCTGTTGAAGGTGGCGGTGATTACGGTGCCTTCGTCGACTGCGGTCCAGGTGCCTACGAGGCTGTTGTCGGTAGCGTCGTCATCGTCGCCGCAGGAGGGGAGGGTGAGTGAGAGTGTTGCGAAAAGTGCAACCATCAGAAGTTTGAAATACTTTTTCATTGTGATGTGAAAAATTAGGGACGATATAGATTTTTTGGAACTTGGATTTTTTACTTAGTGGTGGAGAAGGAGAAGACTATCGAGCGGCGGTAAGGCTTCTCGGGGGTGAGCAGCTGCGAGGGGAAACCGGGCTTGTTGGGGGCGTCGGGGCAACCCTGGCACTCCATAGCCACAGCGCAGTAGTCGGCGTATGTGGCGCCTTCTTTTCCTTCGGGGCATCCGCTTACCCAGTTGCCGCCGTAGACCTGCACAGCGGGCTGGTCGGTAGCTACGGTGAGCACGCGGCCTGAGGGAACATCGGTGAGAGTGGCCACTACGGGAAGTTTGCGTCCGTCGGGAGTGTTTATAGTGGCAGTGGCCTCAGCTACCGCATCCTGGCCGGGCAGCGCTGTAGTGTCGGCAATCCAGCAGTTGTCGTAGCCCTTGCCGAAGCGGATGGCATCGAAGTCGGTGATGAGTGTTTCGGTGGAAGGTTCGGCATCTTTTGGAAAAATGCGCTCGCCCACGGCTACCTGTTTGCGGAAATCCATAGGAGTGCCTTCAACCGATGCGACTTCGCCGGTGGGGATGAGGGTGTCGTCGGTGGGAAGCCAGCGCGAGCAGTTGAGCTGAAGCAGCTGGTCCATAGCGCGGCGCGCACCTGCATTGTGACCGCCCAGATTGAAGTAGGAGTGGTTGGTGAGGTTGATTACAGTGGGTGCATCAGATGTAGCCTCATAGTCGATGACAATCTTGTTGTCGTCGGTAAGTGTGTATGTCACAGAGGCTTCGACATTGCCGGGATAGCCGGCGTCGCCGTCGGGACTTTTGATAGTGAACTTCACCGACTGCTCGCCCACAACGGCGAAATCCCAGATACGGTTCTGATACCCTTCCGGGCCGCCGTGGAGGTGATTGGGGCCATTATTGATAGGGAGCTTGTATGTCTTGCCGTTGAGTGTGAACAGACCCTTGGCGATGCGGTTGGCGTAGCGGCCGGGAGTCTTGCCGGCGCAGGGACCGTCGGCATTATATGAAGCCGGACTCATATAACCGATCACCACGTCGGCGAGTTTGCCGTCGCGGTCGGGCACACGCATAGCGGCGATGCCGGCACCGAGGGTGCAGAGAGTCATAGAGGCTCCGGTGTTGTTGCGCACAGTGATAAGGCCAAGGCCTGATTCTTTATTTACAAAAACGCAAATGTTGCCGATAGGGCAGTTGCTGATTGAGGGTTCCACGATAAAAGTATTTTAAGGGTTAGAGGGTTGACAGTTGGAGAACAGATGCTTCTGCAAAGCGCGGAGCGCCGGGATTTTATCCTCTTTGCTCACGAGGAAAGAGATATTGTTGTTGCTTCCGCCATAGGAAATCATGCGCACGGGGATGTCGCGCAGGGCGTCGATGGCGGCGGCTTCGTAGCCTCGGTTGTGCCAGTCGAGGTCGCCTACCACGCAGATAATCACCATATCGCGGTCGATGCTGACGGTGCCGATTTCCTTCAGTTCGTCGACGATATGCTCCAGCTTCAGCGGATTGTCGATGGTGATGGATACACCCACTTCGCTGGTGGCAATCATATCTATGGGGCGGTTGTAGTTGTCGAAGATTTCAAACACGCGGTGCATAAAGCTCGAAGCGAGCATCATACGCGACGATTTGATTTTGATGGCGATAATGTCGTCCTTGGCGGCCACAGCCTTGATGGTGTGGGCGGTCTCGGTGTTGTAGATCAGAGTGCCGTGGGCCTCCGGCTCCATAGTGTTGAGCAAGCGCACCGGTATGTTGTTGACCTTGGCGGGGAGCACACAGGTGGGGTGCAGAATTTTCGCACCGAAATAGGCCAGCTCGGCCGCTTCGTCGAAATGCAGCTCTGCTACCGGGGAGGTGTTTTCCACGTAGCGGGGGTCGTTGTTGTGCATACCGTCGATGTCGGTCCAGATTTCAATCTCTTTGGCATTTATGGCTGCGCCGAGAATCGAGGCGGTGAGGTCGGAACCGCCGCGGCGCAGATTGTCGGTGGCGCCGTAGGCATTGCGGCAGATGTAGCCCTGTGTGATGTAGAGGTCGGCGTCGGGGTATTCATCGAGGAGCGCTGTGAGGTGCTCGGTGATGAAGTCCATATCGGCTTCGCCATTCTTGTCGGTCTTCATAAATTCGAGAGCCGGCAGGAAGGCCGAGTGCACACCCTGCTGCAGCAGGTAGAGGTGCATCAGCTTGGTGGAGAGCAGCTCGCCCTGGGCGAGAATCTCCTTCTCTTCGAATTCAGTGAAACTGTCGCGGGCGAGAGAGCGCAGCAGCGAGAACACTGCGTCGACTTCGCCGTCGGCCTCCATTCGGAAATCCACATCGCTGAAGAGCACCGCCACTACGCGGCGGTAGTTGCGCTCCAGCTCGTTGATGATTTCTTTGGCGCCGTTGATGTTGTGCTTATAGAGATATTCGCCGATTTCTACAAGGGTGTTGGTGGTGCCGGCCATAGCGGAAAGCACCACGATGTTGCGGCCTCGGGCCGTGATGAGTTCGGCCACGTTGCGGATTCGCTCGGGCGAGCCGACCGAAGTGCCGCCGAATTTCAGAACTTTCATTTGTCGGAGGAAATGTTTTGCGGAGCCTGCGAGGCGTTGCAGTCGATGAGCTGCTTGTTTTCGCATCGCAGCACTCTTGCGGGATTTTGCTCCACGAGTTGCATATTGTGAGTGGCCATAAGCACAGCGGTGCCCTGACGGGAAATTTCGCGCAGATGGTCGACAATCTGCTGGCCGGTCTCCGGGTCGAGATTGCCGGTAGGCTCGTCGGCGAGAATCAGCCGGGGCTTGTTGAGCAGGGCGCGGGCAATGACTATGCGCTGCTGCTCGCCACCAGAAAGCTCGTGAGGCATCTTGTAACTCTTGTTGTTCATCCCCACCTGCTTGAGCACCTGCTCGATGCGGTCGTCGATTTCCACTTTGTCGCGCCAGCCGGTGGCTTCGAGCACGAAGCGCAGATTGTCGTAGACGGTGCGGTCGGTGAGTAGCTGGAAATCCTGAAATACTATGCCTATACCTCTGCGCAGAAAGGGGATGTCGCGGCGGCGGATACCGACAAGCTGTGTGCCCAGGGCAGTGGCTTCGCCGGTAAAGAGCGGAATCTCGGCATATATCGATTTCATCAGGCTCGATTTGCCTGATCCCACACGGCCGATGAGGTAGGCAAATTCGCCCTCCTCCAGCGAGAAGGTGACGTGCTTGAGCACCACCAGCTCCTTGCGGAGGATTTCAACATCGTGGTAATTGAGTATGCTCATTTATGAAAAATGCGGGTAAAACAAGAGGTTCACCTGCGCGTGTGCGCGGCAATTTTGTGCAAAATTACACCATATATAATTGATGTAGGGGGTGGAAAATCAAAATTAACATTATTTTAACACTTTTGCCGTTTTGGCTATTGTGGAGTAAATATTTTCGCAGTAATTTTGCAGTTTGAAAAATGATATAACAAATAACATAATATATCCCGACACTACAAAATGCAAGTCACACTCGAAAAAACAAAAGACCTCGACGCGACCATTAAGGTTGAAGTAGTGGAAGCCGATTACGCAAAGCAGGTTGACAACGACCTTCGCGAGCTCGGCCGTACACGCCAGATTCCCGGCTTCCGCAAGGGCCATGTTTCCATCGATCACCTCCGCCGCCTCTTCGGCCGCGACGTAAAGAGCCACGTGCTCAACGATATGGTGTTCAAGAACGTAATAGATTATCTTCGTGAAAATAAGATAGATATTCTCGGCGAACCCCTTCCCAAAAAGGTTGAGGAAATCGACCTCAAGCAGAAGGACTACACCTTTGAATATGAGGTAGGTCTGGCACCTGAATTTGAAGTTGAGGTGAACAAGGACATCACCGTGCCTTACTACACCATCGCCGTGAGCGACGAGATGGTAAAGGAGCAGGATGCTTCGCTGCGCAACCGCTTCGGCTCACAGGAGCCGGGCGACACTGTCGACGCCACCGCTCTGGTCAAGGGCGCCATTATGGAGCTTGATGCCGAGGGCAAAGTTGTCACCACTGAGAACGCTATCCAGGTAATCAACGGTATCGTATCGCCCCAGCACTTCGCCGACAAGGCTGAAGCCGACAAATTCCTGGGCAAGAAAGTAGGCGACAAGGTGGTCTTCAATCCCGCTAAAGCCGAAGGCTCGAATATGGCAGCTCTGGCTTCGATGCTCAATATCAGCAAGGAGCGCGCCGCTGAGGTTACCGCCGACTTCGAGCTGGCTATCTCGGAAATCATCGTTCTGAAGCCCGCGGAACTTGGCGAAACCTACTACAAGGAAGTGTTCCCCGGCAAGGAAGTGAAGGATGAGAAGGAATACTTCGCAGCCCTCAATGAACTTATTGCCCGCGAGCTCGCTCCCAACAGCGACTACAAGTTCAACATCGATGCCCGCGACATCCTGGTTGAGAAGTTCGGCAACTTCGAGCTCCCCGCCGAATTCCTCAAGAAGTGGCTCGGTGCCCGCAACGACAAGATGACCGACGAAATGGCCGCCGACGAGTACAACAAGATGCTCCCCTCAATCAAGTGGGAACTTGTGAAGAACAAGATCGCTGAGAAGCAGGACATCAAGGTTACCGAAGATGATATGCTCGCTTTCGCAAAGCAGGTAGCTCTGCGCCAGTTCGCCCAGTACGGTATGCTCAATATGACCGACGACGTAATCACCGATTACGCAAAGCGTATGCTTGAGGATAAGAACTATGCCCGTCAGCTCTACGAGCAGGCAAGCGACACCAAGCTCTTCAACGCTATCCGCGCTCTGGTCACCATCGATCAGAAGACCGTAAGCCTCGACGAATTCAAGAAGCTCGTCAACGCTGAAGACTGATTCCGGCCTTTCTGACCGCAAAGATACAGCCGCAATCCGGGAATTCACTCCGGGTTGCGGTTGCTTTATATAAAGGGTTGCAGCTACTCTCTTTGGAGGGTTGCGACTGCTCTATTTGGAGGGTTGCGGCTGCTCGGTACATAGAATTGTGGAGAAATTGACAATATTGGAGAAATTTTTCACTGCCTATTGTTGAAATTAGAGAAAAATGTATTATCTTTGAATTAGAATTGCGCGCGGCTCTGCGGAGCTGTAGCGGATTCCCTCTCTTCATCCTAATTAAATTATAGAAATAATATGAATAACGATTTCCGCAATTATGCTGTCAAGCATCTGGGGATGAACTCTCTTGCGCTTGACCAGTACATTTCCGCCACTGATGCGGCTGTTCGTTCCAGCTATATCTCACCCACGATTATTGAGGAACGTCAGCTCAATGTAGCCCAGATGGATGTGTTCTCGCGTCTGATGATGGACCGCATCATCTTCCTGGGCACTGAAGTCAATGACTATACCGCCAATGTGATTCAGGCGCAGCTGCTCTATCTCGATTCGTCGGATCCGGGCAAGGATGTGTCGATTTATATCAATTCGCCCGGCGGTTCGGTTTATGCCGGTCTTGGTATTTACGACACTATGCAGTACATCTCCTCCGATGTAGCCACAATCTGCACCGGTATGGCCGCCTCGATGGCTGCCGTGCTCCTGGTGAGCGGCACCACAGGCAAGCGCTTCGCTCTGAAGCACTCCCGTGTGATGATTCATCAGCCGATGGGTGGCGCACAGGGTCAGGCTTCCGATATCGAAATCACAGCCCGCGAGATTCTCAAGCTTAAGCAAGAGCTGTATCAGATTATCGCCGACCATTCCGGTCAGCCGCTTGAAAAAGTGGAGCGCGACAGCGACCGTGATTACTGGATGACTGCCGAGGAGGCCAAGGCTTACGGTATGATTGACGATGTGCTGGTGAAAGCGCGTCACTGAGTTTACTAATTCGCTAAAATGGCAAAAAAAGTAAAAGAAGAACATTGTGCATTCTGCGGGCGCAGCGGCTCGGAATCGGAAGTGCTGATTCCGTCGGCCATTGCCCCCGGCATCTATATGTGCGCCGAGTGCGCCGATCAGATTCACGAAATCCTCTCCGAGTACCGCCACCAGGTGGGGGGAGGATCGAGTGCATCGATGAAAGGGGCTGCCAACGGCGTTCCCGCTCTCGACAAGCTCCCCAAACCGAAAGAGATTTGTGCCTTTCTTGACCAGTATGTGATAGGGCAGGAGAGTGCCAAGCGCTATCTTTCGGTGGCTGTCTATAACCACTACAAGCGTCTGGCTCAGTATCAGAAAGATGCGGCCAAGAAAAAAAGCACCCGCTCGAAAAAAGAGGGCGAGAGTGCCGACGATGTGGAGATTGAAAAGAGCAACATCATCCTTGTAGGTCCTACCGGCACGGGTAAAACCCTCCTGGCCAAGACCATAGCAAAGATGCTTGAAGTGCCTTTCACCATTGTAGACGCCACGGTGCTTACCCAGGCCGGCTATGTGGGTGAAGACATTGAAAGTCTGCTCACACGCCTGCTGCAGGTGGCCGACTATGATGTGGAGCGTGCCCAGCGCGGCATCGTCTTCATCGACGAAATCGACAAAATCGCGCGCAAAGGCGACAACCCCTCCATCACCCGCGATGTGTCGGGCGAAGGTGTGCAGCAAGGCCTGCTGAAACTGCTCGAAGGATCGATTGTGAACGTGCCTCCGCAGGGTGGCCGCAAGCACCCCGAGCAGAAGATGATTCCGGTCGACACGAAGAACATTCTCTTTATCTGCGGCGGTGCCTTCGACGGCATCGAGCGCAAGATAGCCCAGCGCCTCAACACCCACGTTGTTGGCTACTCCACCGACGCATCGAAGGGGCGCATCGACCGCGACAATTATCTGGCCTATGTAGCGCCGCAGGATTTGAAGTCGTTTGGCCTCATCCCTGAAATCATCGGCCGTCTGCCTATCCTCACGCATCTCGATCCCCTCGACAGGGATGCGCTTCGCCGTGTGCTCACCGAGCCGAAAAATGCCATCACAAGGCAGTATGAGAAACTTTTTGAGATGGACGGTATGAAGCTCACCTTTACACCCGAAGCACTCGACCTGATTGTGGACAAGGCGATTGAGTATAAGCTTGGTGCCCGCGGCTTGCGAGCCATTGTGGAGACAGTGATGATCGATGCTATGTACGAAGCCCCCTCGGGCACCCGTAAAACATTCGACGTCACGGCCGACTACGTGCGCGAGAAACTTGAAAAATCGCATTTCGAGCTTAACAAAGACGCTGTAAAGGAAGCCTGACTCTCCCCGCCCACAGCTTCCTAAGCTCTGAACACTAAGCTCTTAGCTCTTAGAACTAAGAACTAAACTCTTAGCTCTTAGCACTTAGCACTAAGAACTAAACTCTAAGCTCTCAGCACTAAGAACTCTTCTCTCTCCCTCTTTCCTCCAATCTCTCTAACCTTTCCGATTCCCATGACTACAAAACAACAGCTTGTAAAGGCCCTGAAGCAACACTTCGGCTTCGACAAATTCAAAGGCAACCAGGAGCAGATAATGACATCGCTCCTTGAGGGGCACGATGTGTTTGTGCTGATGCCTACCGGCGGCGGAAAGTCGCTCTGCTATCAGTTGCCGGCGCTTATCAGCGAAGGCACCGCCATAGTGATTTCGCCGCTGATAGCCCTGATGAAAAATCAGGTCGACGCTATGCGCAATTTCTCGGCCGACGACGGTGTGGCTCATTTCCTGAACTCCTCGCTCAACCGGGCTGCCATCGAACAGGTGAAGACCGATGTGCTTTCAGGCAAGACCAAGATGCTGTATGTGGCTCCGGAATCGCTTACAAAGGAAGATAATATTGAATTTTTAAAAACAGTTCCTATTTCATTCTACGCTGTCGATGAGGCGCACTGCATCTCGGAATGGGGGCACGACTTCCGCCCGGAGTACCGGCGGATTCGTCCGATTATCAATGAGATACAGCAGCGTCCGGTGATTGCCCTTACCGCTGCCGCCACTCCGAAGGTGCAGCACGACATACAGAAGAATCTGGGTATGAACGATGCCGTGGTCTACAAGTCATCGTTCAACCGCCCCAATCTTTTCTATGAGATAAGGCCCAAAACCGCCAACATCGACCGAGATATCATCAAATATATCAAGGCAAGGGAAGGCAAATCAGGCATAGTTTATTGCCTGAGCCGCAAAAAAGTGGAAGAATTTGCCGAATTTCTGAAGGTGAACAATATCCGCGCTCTCCCTTATCACGCCGGAATGGATGCCGCCACCCGTTCGGCCAATCAGGATGCGTTCCTGCTTGAGCAGATCGATGTAATTGTGGCCACCATAGCATTCGGTATGGGTATCGACAAACCCGATGTGCGATATGTGATTCACTACGATATGCCCAAGACCCTTGAGGGGTACTATCAGGAGACCGGGCGAGCCGGCCGCGATGGCGGTGAGGGTTCGTGTGTGGCCTTCTACTCTGCAAAAGATCTCAAAAAGCTTGAAAAATTTATGCAGGGCAAGCCTCTTGTGGAGCAGGAAATCGGCAAGCACCTTTTGCAGGAAACAGCCTCGTATGCCGAGTCGTCGGTGTGCAGGCGCAAGACCCTTCTTCATTATTTTGGCGAAACATTTGATGAGGATAACTGCGGGAACTGCGACAACTGTGTAAATCCCAAGAAAGAAGTGGATGCTCAAGAAGATTTGTGTGCGGTGATTGAAGCCATCACCGCTTTGAAAGGTAATTTTAAAGCTGACCATATAATCGACGTGCTCGTAGGACGCGAAACCAACGATGTAAAGACCTATCACCATAATGAACTGGAGTCGTTTGGCTGCCTGCAGGGCACCGACCGGAAATACCTCAACGCTGTCATCCGTCAGGCTTGCATCGCCGGTTATCTTGACCGCGAAGTGGAGAATTTCGGCCTGCTCATTGTCACCGACAAGGGCAAGAAATTCGCTGCCAAGCCCACTGCATTCAAGGTAGTGGAGGATAATGATTTCAGCGAAATCGAGGAAGAGGTAGTAGTTAAGAGCGGAGCTGCCTGCGCCGTCGACCCGGAATTGTACTCGATTCTGAAGGACTTGCGCAAGAAGATAGCGAAGCACCTCAACCTGCCGCCCTATGTGATTTTCCAGGACCCGTCGCTGGAGGCAATGGCCACCACATATCCCATCACCATCGAAGAGCTTGCCAACATCACCGGTGTAGGCGCCGGTAAGGCAAAGCGCTATGGCGAGGAATTTGTAAAGGTAATCAAAACCCACGTCGATGAAAACGAAATAGAGCGCCCGGAGGATTTGCGCGTGCGCTCGGTGGCCAACAAGAGCCGCATTAAGATTTCGATTATCCAGGCTATCGACCGCAAAATCGACCTCGACGAACTTGCCAATTCAAAGTGTATGGATTTCGGCGAACTGCTCGACGAGATTGAAGCGATCGTTTATTCCGGAACGAAAATCAATATCAATTACTTCATCGACGAGGTAATCGACGACGACCATCAGGAGGATATCTTCGAGTACTTCAAGGAGGCCGACTCCGACTCACTGTCAGCAGCCATCAAGGAGCTTGGCAATGATTACTCGGAGGAGGAAATCCGCCTGATGCGCATCAAATTCCTTTCAGAGCTTGGCAATTAATTAAATCGCTATCAATTATCAGCTGCTATCAACTGCTGCAGAATACACTGGTGTTAGGCGCAGTGTGCGTTTAAGCGGACGCACCTTGGGTGCGACCCTACGGGTTGATACGTCTGCATACAAAAATAAAGAGTGAGCCGCGGCCCGGTAAGGGTCGCGGCTCACTCTCTATTAAGATGAGGCATAGGGTTATCGCCTCGTGGGTGCGTTGGGTGTCAAATATGTTGAATGTGATGTATTAACCTATTCTGCGTGTTGGGCTTATCAATAGTTCCACTGGCAGGCAATCATACCGAGGTTGTTGTCGCCGATAGTGCGAAGGTCGGTAATCATGTTGTAGCGGCAGTTGATGTAGGTAAGAGCCTGGTCGAAGGAAACATCGAGCATCTGGAGCTGATTGTTGTTGCAGAGCAGACGCTGCAGGAAGGTCTGATTCGAGAGGGTGAGCTGGGTAAGGTCGTTGTAGGAGCAGTCTACGAAGATCAGCTGGGGGCACTCATTTACGTTAAGCTGAGTAAGATTGTTGTAGGAGCAAACGAGGTCGAGCATACGGGGGCAGTTGTTAACCTGCAGACGGTCCATATTGTTATCGGAGCAGAGGAAGGAGCTGAGCGAAGGAAGATTCGATACGATCAGGTTCTTGATTTCGTTGCTGTCGATGTTGAGGTTCTGAAGGTTGGTAAGACCTGCGAAGGTAAGAGTGGTGAGCTTGTTGTAGCCGCAGTAGAGGTTCTTAAGAGCAGTACAGTTGGCGACAAAAAGGTTTTCCAGATGGTTGCCCTGGCAGTTGAGGGTCTTAAGCGTAGCGGAGTTGGAAACGTCGAGGTCAACAAGAAGGTTGTTGGAGATGTTGACAGTTTCTACGAAGGGAAGGGCGGTAACCTCAAACTGAGTGATGCGGTTCTTGTAGAGTTTGATGTTTACCAGACCTTTGGCACCATCCATATTGACGGTGGAGAGCTTGTTGCGCGAGGCGTTGAGGTCGGTGAGGGCTGCGCTGTTGGCAACCGAGAGGCCTGTGAGCTTGTTGCGGGAAACGTCGACTGAGGTAAGAGCGGTGAAACCTGCGAGGTTGAGGTCGCCTGCAAGCTGTTTGTCCTTCCAGTCGATTGCAGTAACATGGCCGTTGGCTACAGTTACGCCGGCCCAGGTAGCGGGCGATTTGAGATCGGTGATGCCGAGAGCGGCGGCGTTGGTTGCGGCCTTTTCAGCCGGCTGAGACAAGAAAGCGTTAAGCTGTTTGAGTTCGTTCTTGTCGATTTTCTGAGCGAAAACATTCATACAACCCAGCATGAGCGTCATCATTAATAGAGCTTTTTTCATATCTAAATAGTTGTTAGTGAATATTGACGATTTAATGTCTTGATGTTTTATACCTTAATAACATTCGGTATTAAACAAAGTTGAAACGGAGTGAAATATTTTTGTGTTAATTTTTTTCTTAATAAAAAAGTTGCTAAGTTTTGCGGCGTCTGTCCGTGACCGGCTCTCGCGGCTTACCGAAGAAATCGGTCGCGGCGCAGATGCCGAAAACGAAACAACCTAAACCTAAAAACTTAACAACTCTATAAGGTATGCGGCCTTGCGGGGCTTTCCCTGTGTAGGTCGGATAAGTTCTTCCTTTCGGGACGTTCGCTTATATAACAACAGCGGGTGCGGAATTGTTGGGATGCCGGGAAATTTTTGCTAACTTTGTGGTGCGGTTATTATATATAGGTGCAATAATTTCAGTGCTTCCGTATAATAGCGCATAGAATAAAACAGACGATATGAGCGACGTTATACAGCTTCTTCCCGATTCAGTGGCCAATCAGATTGCTGCAGGCGAGGTGATTCAGCGCCCCGCGTCGGTGATCAAAGAGCTTGTGGAAAATTCAATTGATGCAGGTGCCACGCAGGTAAAAATTTTCCTGCGCGATGCCGGCAAGACTCTTATCCAGGTGGTCGACGACGGATGCGGAATGTCTGATACTGACGCCCGACTGGCTTTCGAGCGCCACGCTACATCGAAAATACGTCAGGCTTCCGATCTGTTTGAGCTGCATACGATGGGCTTCCGCGGTGAGGCGCTCCCCTCCATTGCCGCCGTGGCTCAGATCGACCTCTTCACTATGAAGCACGATGCCACGCTCGGTACGCATCTGGAGCTGGCAGCCTCAAAGTTTGTGTCGCAGGTGCCCGAGGCGTGTGCTCCCGGTAGCAACCTCTCGGTGAAGAATCTGTTTTTCAACTTCCCTGCCCGCCGCAAATTCTTGAAAAAGGATGCGGTGGAGCTGAGCCATATCCTGCATGAATTTGAACGCCTGGCGCTGGTGAACCCTGGTGTGGAGTTTGAACTCTGGCATAACGATGTCACCCTCCATCAGCTTCTCCCCGGCTCTTTGCGGATGCGCATCTCCGGGCTGTTTGGCCGCGCAATCGACAAGCAGCTCATACCGGTGGAAACGGAGACCCCGCTGGTGAAAATCTCCGGTTTCATAAGTCTGCCCGAGCACGCTCGCAAACGCAATGCGCTTCAATATTTCTTTGTGAACGGGCGTAATATGGTTCACCCGTATTTCCGCAAGGCGGTGCTGAGCTGCTATGAGCAATTGATTTCCAGCGACCATCAGCCCAACTTTTTCATTAACTTCGAGGTGGAGCCCCAGACGATTGATGTGAACATTCATCCCACCAAGTCGGAAATCAAGTTTGAGAATGAGCAAGCCATCTGGCAAATTCTTTCCGCAGCTGTGAGGGAAGCGCTGGGCAAATTCAACGCATCACCCGCGCTCGATTTCAGCGATGATGCGCCGGAGATACCGGTATTTAATCCTGATGCCGGGGCAGCTCCCGAGCTGAACATCGATGTAGACTATAATCCGTTTGCTCCCACAAAGCGCTCGAGTGAAGCGCATACGGAGGATGGTGGCGCTTCCGTGCAGACTGCTGCGCCGTCGCGGCTCAACAGCGGATACTCCGGTTCTTCCCGCAAATCGTCGCTCGATAACTGGGAGAAACTTTATGCCGATTTCAAAAGCGCCACCGCACCCGAGACCGGAGTGCCAGGTGCCGACACTGCAGCGCCGACGCCCGAAAGCTTCCTGACCGACGAAACCGACCTTCCCGCGTCGATTGAGGCCAGCGCGCTAAATGCTATCCCGGGGATGGATATCAGCTGGCAGAATGTCGGAGGTGTGCTGCAGTTGGCCAACCGTTTCCTGGTGACGGCCGGAGTGAACAGCCTGATTGTGATTGACCGGCACCGCGCACATGTGAAGGTGCTCTATGAGCGTTTCCTGAAGGAAACAGAGCAATCGGTGGGAAAGTCGCAGCAGGTGATGTTCGGACAGGTAGTGGAACTTACCCCGGAGCAGCGTGCCGTGCTCGATTCTGTGAATGATGAGGTCAGGGCGCTTGGCTATGAGTTTTCGTTGGAGAAAGCCGATGGGGAAGGGATGTTTCAGTGCGAAATTTCCGGAGTGCCTGCAATCCTTGGCAATGCCGACCCTGCGCAGTCGCTTCTGAAAATAATTGACGATGCAGCATCTGAGACGGGAAATTCCCGTGAGTCGATCCACCGGCGCCTCGCCTTATCGTTGGCTCAGTCGGCGGCTATTCGTGCCAATGAAGTACAGCTGCCGGCCGAAGCCGAAAGGCTGCTGGCCGACCTGTTTTCGCTGCCCGACCCCACATATTCTCCTGAAGGCTCTACTATCATCTGCCAGATTCCTCTCTCCGAGATAGCGCGCCGATTCTGATTTTCCGGCGCTATCCATGCGAACATTAGCCCTAAAAGTGCACAAACGCGTGAGAGCGTAGTGTAAACGTAGTGCTCAATTTGCTGTAATAGTTCGGCTGATTTAATTTTGCAGCGCAATTTTATCTATGTGAATTGCATTGCATTTCTTTACCGTACTATCCTGCTATGAAAAGAATCATTCCGTTTCTTACTCTCCTCACCTGCGCTTCAGTTGCGTCGGCAGTCACGCCGCAATGGGTCCTTCCTGTGGCATCAGCTGAATTTGACTCGGGCAATCTGCACTACCGTGTGGTGGACAGCGACGAGAATCTTGTGGAGGTAAAATCGTGCCTCGACAAGGGCGCTGTGGGAGCAAAGCTCACTATCCCGGAAAGCGTGAGCCATGGCGGTGTGAGCTATACGGTGAGCGAAATTGGAGCTGGATGCTTCGACGGATGTTCCGTACTTAAAGAGCTGTTTTTGCCTCAGGGGCTTACCTATATAGGAGAATATGCTTTTCGCGGGTGTAAGCTTGAGACGATTGTTTTGGCCGGTGCCACTCCTCCGGAGTATATATTCGATGACCCTACTTACAGTCGCCCGCTGAGCCAGATGGTGCTAAGAGACCCCTTTGTATATGCCGACCGCAAGACACACCATTATTATACATATATGCCCCGGTGGGTCAACGGCACTCCCGGTATTGAACCGTACAAGAGCCGCGACCTACGCAACTGGAAGAGTTGCGACTGGGGCTGGCTCCCTTCTGCCGGATTCTTGGGCAACGAGGGCAACTGGGCACCGGATATGTATGTATATGATGGCAAGTATTATATCTTCGATACTTTCGGACGCGTGAAAGATACGTCGGATTTAAGTCATTGGAACCTTTCAAATTTTGAGATAAAGGCCGGGTGCACGCTTTTCAGAAGCGATGATAGCCCGGAAAGCAATTTCCATGAGACTCTACCGGCAGGGCAGCTGAACTATACGCCAAGCGATATGATGTGTATCGACGGCAGCCTGTATGTCGATACCGACGGCCAGCCCTGGATGATATATTCGGGTGAGCTGACGCAATATTACGACGGCCGCATTTACGCTCAGAAATTCAATAAAGAACTAACGGCGCTTGAAGGAGAGCCGGTTCTGCTTTTCTCCTCGTCGGCAGGGAATTGGGTGCGCTCATCGAGTGTAATCGACGGCCATAACACCTATATCGCGGATGGTCCTTGCGTATATCGCGACGAGCAGACCGGATATCTGATACTGACGTGGAGCGCTCACTCATCCACGGTATATGCCGTGGGGCAGGCAATATCTAAGAGCGGTAAAATTACCGGACCGTGGGAACAGACCTCTGAGCAGCTTAACCGCGACAATGGCGGCCACAGCAATCTGTTCTATGATTTTTCAGGGCGATTGATGATGTCGTATCATACGACCGACGGCGGCACTGCGCAGGAACATATGGCACTGCGGGGAATTGAACTGAAGGAAGGAATGTTGCAGCCGATTACCGACAGCAGTTACAAGGTAGAGGACGGAGCTGCCAATCCGGCGTTTGATGCCGATGTGATGACGAGTGCCAAGGTGTATGTGCCGGCGCAATGTGCCGCCGCATACAAAAACACCGGTTGGGATAATTTCGCCATCGAAGAGGAATGCTATGATTTCGCCCGGGGGCTGTTCGGCTACAAGATTATGGGAGATTCGTATGTAATGCTGCAGCTTGCTCACGGAGTCACGACAAGCGACTTGCCTCAGGAACTGGTGCTTCCCGATGAGGTGACATACAATGGAAAGACCTACTATGTATCGCATCTCGCTGCCAATGTTTTCCAGAACGCTACGAATATCACCTCGGTTACTACAGGCTCGCATCTGCAATATATTCAGGGTGCAGTGTTTGAAAACTGTACGTCGCTAAGCACGGTAAGGCTCAATGAAGGGCTGGTATGGATTGGCGGCTGGGCATTTAAAGGGTGCACGGCGTTGAAGGAAATCAATATTCCTTCAACAGTGACGGTGATGCTTAACGAATGCTTCGCAAATGATGCAGCGCTGACATCGGTTGAAATCCCGGCCGGAGTGCAGAGTCTCGGCGTAAGTGCGTTTGTGAATTGCAAGATGCTGAGCGATGTCAAATTCCACGAAGGTTTGGAGACGATAGGCGACTGGGCTTTCTCCGGCTGTGTGGCACTTACATCAATTACTCTGCCGGAAACGCTCAAGACCTTAGGTGCCGGTGCTTTCCAGGAGTGCAAGATTACTGCGCTGAAGCTACCTGATTCGCTCACCGCTATGGGCAGCTATTGCTTCAAGTTTGCAAATATCGCCACGCTTGAATTTGGTAACGGTCTGACTGCCATCCCGGAAGCCTGCTTCGCCTGGAGTGTGAACAACCTTACATCGCTTACTCTTCCTTCGAGCATAACAGGCGCTATCGGGCAATGGGCATTCCAGGGATTAGGATGTGCCGCACCGAACAGAGCACCCGGAAATCGTGCTGCGGGCGAACGCGAATTTGTCGTGAATTTAGGTTCCCCGTCCTCGATTGGTACTGAAGCGTTCGGCGAATCCGCTGCATTCACCAAAGTGATAGTGGGCGCCGATACGCCCCCAGCAACCGGTACAAATGTGTTCACTCATGCCACTTTGAATGGTGCTACGCTTGTTGTCCCTGAGGGAACTGTCAGCAGCTATAAGGCTGCCGATACCTGGAAAGAATTTGCCAGCGTGATTGATATTATTGCAAGTGGCATCGAGAACGTTGACGCCGATGGAGGTGAAAATACTGATTCTCCTTTATGCGCCCCGGTCTATAATCTTCAGGGCATACGTGTGGCTGACACGCCCGATGAGGTGATTGTCCCCGGCCTGTATATTTGCGGCGGCAAGAAAGTGATGCTCCGCAAGTGACTGTGATGGGTTAGTGCTCGATGCGGCGGAAGGCGTTGGCGAAGGGTAGCAGGTGGGTGTAGAGTGCGTGTAGCGGCAGCCCCATTACATTGTAATAGTCGCCGCGGATGGCTTTGATGCCGATGTAGCCTATCCATTCCTGGATGCCGTAGGCTCCGGCCTTGTCGAGCGGCATAAAGGTGTCGACATAATAGTCGATTTCCTCCAGGGTGAGCGGGGCGAAGTCTACCTCTGTCAGCTCGGAGAATGTGACCATCCTCTTGTTTGTGGCCAGGGTTACGCCGGTGACCACTTCGTGGGTGTGGCCCGATAGCAGCCGCAGCATCCGGGCCGCATCGGAGGCGTCGGTGGGTTTGCCCAGCACTTCGCCACGATTTATCACCACGGTATCGGCGGTGAGCAGAATCTCGCCATCTTTCAGGTCGCAGATGTAGGGGTGAGCCTTTTTGCGCGATATATAAGCGGGCACCTCACGCGGATTGATTTTTGCAGGATAACTTTCACTTACCTCTTTCAGGGGAAGTATTTCCACCTCCACATCGAGATGTCCCAGCAATTCGCGCCTGCGCGGCGAATGAGATGCAAGGAGTATACGGCAATTGCCCAGCGGTGGAAAGATATGTTTATCGTTTTGTGCCATAGGGGAAAGAATGAAAGAGAGGGAGGAAGTGGACTGAAAGAGAGAGCGATGCGGTGAAGAGGTGGAGTGTGGATGGTTTACCAGCCGAAAGCCTTGTCGGACAGTGCCCACTTGCCCTGCGCGCGCATAATCTGTTCAAGTATGTCACGGGCTACACCGAGGCCTCCGGCTACCGGAGAAATATATCCGGCGATTTCGAGAATGTCGGGCACCGCATCGGCCGGAGCAACTGAAAGTCCGGCAAATTTCATACATTCATAGTCGGGGATGTCGTCGCCTACATAGCAGACTTCCTCGGCGGAGAGGTTGTGCTGCTGCATCCATTGCCGGAGCACGGGCAGCTTCATTCCGGCGCCGCTGAAAATCTCCTTTATGCCCAGACCGCGATAGCGCTCCTCGATGCCGGGCGACACGGCGCCGGTGATTATCGTGACGGCAAGGCCTTGCTTCACGGCAAACTGCAGAGCATAACCATCTTTGGTGTTGACGGTGCGTCGCGGCACACCATTGTCGCCCAGAGGAATAGTGGATGTCGACAGTACGCCGTCCACATCAAAGGCGATACCTTTTATCTTAGTAAGGTCGTAAGCGGTTTTGCTCATATATTTCAGTTTGAGGTTTTCTTTGGGAAAATCAATTTACGGGTTTCTTCGGGTCAAGACCGTAAAGCTCCAGGATGCGGGCGGTGAGGTGCTCGTAGTCGGCTCGTTTGGCTCCGCTGAGTTTCGAGAGGTGAAAGTCTATGACATTGCCGTCGTTGCGCCGGGCCGGACCGGTCATAGCGTCGCGCGGCGACATCGTGCGCAGTTTGTCGAGTTGTGCCTGGATGAGGGGAAGAAAGTAAGTGACATCAAGCCCCTGCTCGCGAAGGAGTTCGTCGGCATCCACCCACATCATATTGGCAAAATTGCAGGCGAACACTGCCGCCACGTGGATGCTTTGCCGGATGCTGTCGTCGACGATTTTCACGCGCTCGGATAGGGTAGAGGCGAGAGCGCAGAGAGTGTCGGCCGTGGCCTTGTCGCAGCCCGAAATCATCATCGGCACCTGCCGCAGGTCAACCGGAATGTCGCGTGTAAAGGTCTGCAGGGGATAAAACACGCCATAGCGACTCTTCCTGCCGGCAAAGACGGTCTGCGGCACCGACCCGGAGGTGTGTACCCAGATGCCGGGGAAGTCGGGCGTGGATTCCACGACCGAGACTATGGAGCTGTCGCTGACGCTGATAAGGTAAAGGTCGCAGTCGGGACGAAGCAGCGAAGGAGAGGTGATGGGTGCGCAGATGTCGTTGTGATAGAAACTGTTGATTTTCTCTGCGAGAAGGGCAGAAGACTCTTCCGTGCGCGACATTATCTGCACTACTTCGGCTTCGCGGGCCAGTGCAAGTGCAAGGTGTGTGGCCACATTCCCGGCTCCGATTACCGCTATCTTCATTGCCATTTACCGAATACCGCTATTATTATTGCCATTTACCGATATGGACTTTCTCCCAAAGGAGTTTTTCGGTGTTGATGGGTTTGCGTTCTTCGTCTTTATGACCGACGGTAATAATGCAGGGCACGCCGAATTCCTCGGGAATGCCGAGTACTTGCCGAACATATTCTTCCGAGGGTTCGCCATCGGCACGGAAACGCTCGCGCACTTCCACCCAGCAGCTACCCAGACCCAAGTCGGCGGCCTGCAGCTGCATCAGCATAGCAGCAATGCTCGCATCTTCCACCCAAACATCGCTTTTGGTTGTATCAGCGGTGACCACAATGGCCAAAGGAGCGGTGAGCAGACTGGTGGCGTAAGCCGGTTTGCACTGACTGAGTTCGGCCAGTACAGCCTTGTCTTCGACGACAACGAACTGCCAGGGGCGGACGCTCTTCGACGACGGAGCCATAAGTGCGGCTTCAAGAATCAGACGCACGTGCTGAGGGTCGACGGGCTCGGATGTATATCGCCTGATGCTGCGGCGATTGATGAGAAGATCGTAGAAGCTATCCATTATATTTTGATTGACTGAATGTAATAAGGTATATTGTGCAGATTGAGGAGGAGATGACGCAAACGAATGAAGCCGATTTTTTGCCTAATCAGCGACGGCAAATCCAGGCACCTGCTACTCCGAGCTTTGCTTTTTGAGCGGAGGCATCATCGTAGCTTTCCGAGGTGGCTCCATAAACGCGGAACTTTCCATCCTGCGGAAGTATGCCGAGATTGCGGCCCGGATGTTCTGCGATATAGCGGTGGGCGAGTTCTTCGGTGGGGAGCGATGCCACAATTACGCAGAAGGCATCGTTCTCGTTGAAGCGGATGGAGGTGGGCTTGGATGGAATTTCCTTTTTAGCTACCGGCTTTTCAGCGGTTTGCGCAAGCGATTTTTCAGCGGTCAGTGCGGCCGGCTGTTCAGCGGTAGTGGCTGTAGATTGTTCAGTGGTAGTAACTACATTCTCTACTGCATCTGTGGCAGCAGGAATGTCCTCGGCATCAGTGGCGCTTTCGGCGGAGATTGTCTGAGAGTTTTCGGCGGGTTTAACCGCTGTTTCCACAGGCGCAATCGAGGCCTTGACCGGCTCGTCGCTTACATATATCGGATTCCAGAAGAAAAGGGCGAGCGTGAGCAGAAGGGCCACCGAAGCGGCAATATCCACAGCAATGCGGGCGAAGCTGCGGCGGCTCGGACGCGTGGTGGGTTCGGCGCTGTCGGGCATATCGCCGTCGGGTGTATGTGCTTCGATAGCGGGAAGAATTACCGGTTCGGAGGTGTTGTTTACATCGCGGTTCGATACGATGCCGCGCAACTTGATGGGCTTCAGCCCGAAATAAGTGAAATCCCAGCGGGCTACGTCGGCCGGTTCAAAGGTTATTGTGCCCGATTCTGTGGCGTTGAGGAAGCCGAGGCGCCCGAGAGGAATACGCCCGTATTCCATAAGTTGCGCCCGGAGGCTTGCGATATCGTCGGCCACCATATCGCGGGCTACTTCAAACGATACACCCGATTTTCGGCTTACAGATGATTCCAGCAGCCCGTCGCTTTCCGAAAGAGCGGCGTTGAAAGCCAGTTGCCGCGACGGCGGAAGCATCAAATATTCATCGGCAGGAGCAAAACGTGCAGCCTGATACCGAACCAAAATGGCGCCGATGCCCGGCAGCGTCACGCAGTCGTGCCGCAGCAGCAGGTATTCCAGATGTTCGATAACGAGGCTCATAGCGCTTAATTGGTGAGAATCAGGTTTATGCGACGAAAAGTGGTGCGACAGGGATCTGCCTGTCGTGGAAACTATCTGCAAAGTTAACGATTTCTGCGATACACACAAGTAAAAAATGGCGTAAATTTTGCCCGATGTTAATAAAAAAAGCCCTCCTCCGAAAAATATAGGGAAGAGGGCATTGTATAGTTTGCTGCGGAGATTAATTCAGGGCAACGGCTGCGGAGTCGGCCGGGTCGGGTGAAACCGGAGCGTCGGCACACAGCTCAGCATCAAGAGGCATCGGCGTCTGTGCCAAGCGGTTGTAGGTGTTGGTCAGAGCCGTCTGAATCTCTATCGAAAGAGCCTCAAGTTCGGCTTTCTGGGTTTCATTGAGTTTGATGCCGAGCTGCTGAAATTCAGCGGCTTTCGCAGCGATGGTGTCGAGCCGGGCGGCGTAAGAGGCGGCTGATGAGATTGTGTCGATTGCGGCGGGCTGAGCCTTCAGAGAAGCTACGTAGGCATCATATTCTTCGTGGCCGGAGCAGGAGGAGAATGCTGTGACAGCTATTGCAGCGGCTCCAAGCAGATATAATGGATTTTTCATTGTGTTGTGCGTGTTTTCAGATTAGCTGTGCGTGTTTATTCTGATTTGTGCTCCTTGATGAAAATCACGGCGATGGAGCCAAGGATGAGCGATACACCGGCTACCACCATCATAAGGTTCTGCGGAGCCAGCTGGTCGGGCTTGCCGAGGAGTGAGAGGATAACACCGCCGAGCAGGGCACCAACAATCTGCGGGATGCAGATTGAGCAGTTGAACAGGCCGAGGTAAGCGCCGATATTGCCACCCTTTAGGGAGTTGGTGAGGATGGTGAAAGGCCATGCCAGGATGGCAGCCCAGGCGCATCCGATGAGAGCGAAGGAGATAAACAGCAGGTAGGGGTCGGTAAGATAGCCCGAGGAAATCAGACCGGCGGCTCCGAGCAGGAGGCTCAGCGAGTAAGAGAATTTGCGATTGCGGAACTGCGGAAGCACTATGGCCCAGAGCACAGAACCGATGGCCTGGATGGCGAAGAGGATGCCTACCCAGTTGCCGGCGTCGTTATACTCTGCTGACTCGGTGTTGAGCACAACCGATTTCTCCAGGCGTGCTGCCTTGGGATCGGAAAGAGTGGCCCTGGAAGTGCCGTCGAGGAAAAGTTCGCCCGAATGCGGGTCGTGGGTGCAGATGTCGGCAAGGGTCAGTTCGGTCGGTCCGGCCATACGCGAGAGGTAGTCGACCATCCGGAAGGTGGTGGTGAAAATTCGTTTGCCGTCGACAATCACAGCGCCGTCGAGCGTGTTGATGTCCTTGTTGAAGTCGAACGATGCGACGCCATTGACCGAAGCGATAAGACCGTCGGTGGCTACGGGTGAGAGAATCTCAACACCCTGAGCCGGAGCCTGGACATTCAGACCGCCGTTCTTGATATCGACAGCCTCCACATGAGTGTCGGGCATAGCGATGGTGCGACCGCTGATGAATTTTCCGTCGGCGGTGATGATGCCGGCCACGCAGGGTTTACCGTGCTCTACGATCACATTGTTATCGGCGTCGAGGATATATTTGGCGGAGAAAGTTTCGGCGGTTTTACCATCGGGCGAGAGCTGTGAGATACCGGTTACGGTGAAAGTCTCGGGGCAGCCGAAAGCGTTCTTGGCGATAGTGCCGTTGGTGTAGGTCCACATAAAGAGGAAGGCAAACCAGCTGAAGAACTGCACCAGTCCGACGGTCCAGAATGTTGATGGGGCGTTGACAAGGAGTTTGAGCAGGTTGGTCTTCTCCTTTTTCTTTCCAGAGTCCTCGCTGTCGGCAATGCCGTTGTATTCGTTATAAAGCTTCGGTGGCCATTCCTTGATTTTCACGAGTGAGTAAATCACGCAGGCCAGCAGGATTACTGCGCCGAAATAAAATGAGAAGACTACCGTCTGCGGAATCACGCCGGCGGCGGCTGTGTTGCGGAAACCAATCCAGGTAAGCAGGAAGGGGAAAATGTAGCCCACGATTGATCCGGCGTTGCAGAGGAAACTCTGGATGGAGTAGGCCAGACCCTTCTGTTTTTCGTTGACCATATCGCCCACCAGCATCTTGAAGGGCTGCATAGCCATATTGATGGAGGTGTCGAGGAGCATCAGCGCCGCCAAGCCGATAAGGATGGCCGATGATACGGTCAGCCCGAAGCTGCCGGCGTTGGGGAGCAGGCACATCACAATTACGGCAATCACAGCACCTACAATCAGATAGGGCAGACGTCGGCCGATGCGGGTCCAGGTTTTGTCGGAAGCAGTGCCTACGATGGGCTGAACCACCAGACCCATCAGCGGGGGAAGAATCCAGAAGTAGCTGAGGTCGTGTGGGTCGGCGCCAAGTGTGGCAAAGATGCGGCTCACATTGGCGCTCTGCAGTGCATAGGCAATCTGCACACCGAAGAATCCGAAACTCAGATTCCAAAGTTTCCAGAAACTTAAATCCGGTTTAGTTTTCATGATAAAGGAAAAATGAATGTAAGAAAATATAAAGGTACGAGGTAAGAGTTAATAGGTGCGAGAGAGGGAGAGAGGAGTTCTTAGTGCTGAGAGCTTAGATTTCAGTTCTTAGAGCTGAGATTTTAGGTCTGAGAGCTTAGATTTTAGTTATAAAGCGGGGGAGGAGGAGAGTTTGTAGAGGAGGGCGATTTCCTCGGCCCATATTTCGGGATTGGGGGTCTCGAGAATCAGAGGGATGTTGTCGAAACGCGTGTCTTTCATCAGCATCTCGAAGAAGGGGAGGCCGAGTTCACCCTGCCCGAGCGAGGCGTGGCGGTCGATGTGCGAGCCAACACCGCGTTTGGAGTCGTTGAGGTGCATTCCGTAGAGGTAATCGAAGCCGATGATGTCGTCGAAAAGTTTCCAGGTTTCATCGTAACCGGCCGGGGTGGAGATGTCGTAACCGGCGGCAAATGTGTGGCAGGTGTCGACGCACACGCCGATGCGTGATTTATCGTCGACCTGGTCGATGATTTCGGCAAGATGCTCGAAGCGGTGACCCAGGTTGGAGCCTTGACCTGCCGTAGATTCGATTACGGCTACCACATCTTTAGTATCGGAAAGCACCATATTGATTGATTCGGCTATGCGGGCCAGGCAATCGTGCTCTGACAGGAGGTTGAGATGCGAGCCGGGATGGAAATTCAGACGTGTGAGACCCAGTTGCTCGCAACGGCGGAATTCGTCGAGGAAAGCGGTGCGCGAAAGTGCAAGCTTCTCCGGGTCGGGTGCGCCAAGGTTGATCAGGAAACTATCGTGAGGCAGTATATATTGCGGTTCGTATCCGTTGATGCGACAGTTCTCGCGGAATTTTTCCGCCTCTTTGTCGGAGATTGCGGGAGATTTCCAGCGCGAAGGGTTGCGGGTGAACAGTGCGAAAGCTTTAGCTCCGATAGCAGCGGCTTCAACAGGTGCGTTGGAAACGCCGCCGCTGACAGGCACGTGTGCTCCGATGTATTTCATTGCTTATTGATTTTTAGATGATTCGGGAGCTTCGGGAGTGCCGGGAGTGGGGTCTTCGCCGCCACCGGCCGGTGAGCCAAGCTGAGTGATGTTAAAAAGAATGGCATTGCTCACGGAGTTGATTTTCACAATGGCTGAGCGTGATTTCTTGCTCAGGTTGGGCGACATCACAGCCGTAAGCTGTTTGTTGCCGGCAACGCCTCTGTAGGGCGTGATGACCAGCCAGGACACATCCTTGTCGGCGGCTGCTTCAGATGCCGGGAGAATGTCGGCGCTCCAGTCGCCTGTAGCCACAAAGCATATTGCTGACGGCACCATAGCATCGGTGCTGGCGAATGTGATATCGGTGGATGCTCCGGCGGGGAGGGTGACAGAGGGCTGTGCGGGGTCGTCGTTGTCGTTGCCGCAGGCCGAGAGCAGGGTGGCGGTGGAAAGCAGGCCGGCAATCAGTATGGGGAAATATCTGAAGATTTTACGCATAAAGTCGGTGTTTGTTCCCTGTGAAATGAATTGTCACGGGATGTTTATAGCCTACAAATTTACGAAAAAATCCCGGCCGCGCAAAATATTATTCCCGGCTCGGATTTTTTTAAGCAATATTGACAAATTCCGGTATGAATAACCGACGAAATAATTGCGAAATCAAGGCAAAATGCGTAACTTTGCAGGCTATTTAAGAAACTGTTCTAAAAAAGGAATGGAAAATTCAGTTAAGCAGGAACTTCTCGACCGCCGCTATCTGCGTATGGCGGCCATCTGGGCAGAGAATTCCTACTGCCAGCGCCGCAAGGTCGGTGCCATAATCGTCAAGGATTCAATGATAATCTCCGACGGCTACAACGGCACACCTTCGGGCTTTGAGAATGTATGCGAGGATGAATATGGTGTGACAAAGCCGTATGTGCTTCACGCCGAGGCCAATGCCATTACCAAAGTGGCCCGCAGCAATAATTCCTCCGACGGTGCAACGCTCTACATCACGGCTTCGCCCTGTGTGGAGTGTTCCAAGCTGATTATTCAGGCCGGTATCCGCCGTGTGGTTTACAATGAACTATACCGGATAACCGACGGAATCGAGCTGTTGCGCCGTGCCGGTGTGGAGTGTGTGCATATCCCCTCGCTCTCTTCTGAAATCTGATTTCTCAGTTATGTCACCATATAAGAAAATATCAATCTGGGTGCCGCTGATTTGTGCGGTAGTGTTTGTGGCCGGATTCTTAGCCGGCGAATGGGTTAACCGCGAGAGCGGTCCGACCGCAGCCCAGAAGAAATTCCAGACTATACTCAATCTCATCCGCAACGACTATGTGGATGACGTGGACCTCGACAGCCTTATTGAACTGTCGATTCCCGGTTTGCTCTCGAACCTCGACCCTCACTCCGCCTATATTCCGGCGGCCGACCTGCAGGCTGTGAACGACGACCTTGAAGGCTCGTTCAGTGGTATCGGTATCCAGTTTATGATCGACAACGATACCATCAAGGTTATTGAAGTGATTTCCGGCGGCCCTGCCGAGAAGGTGGGCGTGCTTCCCGGCGACCGTATCGTAAAGGTCGACGGCGAGGATGTGGCCGGAGTGGGCATTACCAACGAACAGGTGCTCAGCCGTCTGCGCGGCCCTCGCGACACTCGCGTGGAACTTGCTCTGCGCCGGTCCAATTCCAAGAAACTGCTGCACTACGACCTCACCCGCGGCGACATTCCGGTGAATACGGTTGATGCATCGTATATCGTTTCGCCCGGCATCGGCTATGTGAGAGTGAACAAGTTTGGCCGCACCACCTACGATGAATTCTTCCAGAGCCTCAACGACCTGCACCGCCAGGGCGCGCAGGACTATATCATTGACCTTCGTGGCAATGCCGGCGGATATATGGAAATAGCCTATATGATGGCCAATGAATTCCTCGACCGCGGCCAGATAATCGTAAGCACCAAAGGTCGTGTGATTGACGCCAATTCCGTAATCCCCGCCGACGGCAACGGTTCATTCCGTGAAAGTCAGGTGGTGGTTCTGCTTGACGAATTCTCGGCATCATCGTCGGAAATCTTCGCCGGTGCGCTGCAGGACAACGACCGAGGTCTTATCATCGGTCGCCGTTCGTTCGGCAAGGGCTTGATACAGCGGCAGATGACGCTGCCCGATTCGTCGGCTGTGCGTCTGACCGTAGGTAGATATTACACACCTTCAGGCCGCTGCATACAGAAAGATTACTCCAACCTCAACCTCTACGAGCACGATATAATCGACCGCTACAACCGTGGCGAGATGTTCTCGGCCGATTCTATAAAGATGAATGTCGGTGAGAAGTTTACCACCGTAGGTGGCCGTCCGGTTTATTCCGGCGGTGGCATTATGCCCGATATCTTCGTGCCCAACGACACCTCCGGCGTAACTTCATATTATATTAATGTGGTCAATGCCGGACTGCTTCAGCGCTTCGCCTTCGACTTTGTCGACGACAACCGCGAGCTGCTTGAAGGCGCCAAGAATGTGGAGGAACTTCAGCAACTCCTGCCTGCCGACGACACCCTGCTGCGGCAATTTGTGTTGTTTGCCTCGCGCAACGGCATACCTGCCCGCTGGTATTATATCAACATTTCGCACGATTTGATTGTTAATCAACTGAAGGCCCTGATAGCCCGCGATGCTATGGGATATAACGCCTACTTTGAGATAGCAAACTCTGCCGACGTGAATGTGAAACGCGCGGTGGAGGAACTTCTCAACGGTACGGCGGCTTTCCCCATAACCTATCGTCCGCAGGGCACTCCGGCCAATAACAAGAAATGAATCTGAAATGAATAAGGAAGAAATCCGCAACCGCGTAAAGGCTCGTAAAAGTCTGCTTACCGCCGCTGAAAAGCGCGCTGCCGCATACGAAGTGTTCCGCCGTCTGGAGCAGTCGGCAGCCTTTGCCCTGTCAGAAAACATATTGCTCTATCACTCGCTCCCCGATGAGCTGCCAACCAGGGAATTTCTTGACAAATGGGCAGAACGCAAGCATTTCTTCCTGCCGAGGGTCAATGGCGTGAACCTCGACATCCTTCCCTACGACCGTTCGCGGATGGCCTTGGGCGCCTTCCAAATCGAGGAGCCGCAGGGCGACGACGTGGCCGACATCTCCCAGATAGAGATGGTGGTTGTGCCGGCTGTGGCATACGACCGCAGGGGCAACCGTGTGGGTCGCGGCAAGGGATATTACGACCGCCTGTTGTCCTCCACCCGCGCTGCCAAAGTGGGTGTGGGCTTCGATTTCCAGCTCCTCGACGAGGAGATACCCAGCGAACCGCACGATGTGGCGGTGGATATGGTTATCACCGAGTCGCGCAGGATTGTAATCAGGCATCTTCCGCGCCGCCGCTGACGTGTTGCGACTGCGAATTGCTGCTGACGTGTTGCGACTGCGAATTGCTCCTGACGGGCTATGCCTCTGCGGCGTCGCTGACTTTTTTTAATGAACCAATCAACTAAAGGCTTTGATTTCTGTACAGAACCTCTCGGTAGAATTTTCTGCTAAATCGCTTTTCGACAATATCAATTATGTTATAAACCGCCGCGACCGCATAGCCCTGGTGGGCAAGAACGGTGCGGGCAAATCGACGATGCTGAAAATCATCGCCGGATTGCAGCGGCCTACCTCCGGCCAGGTGGCGGTGCCTGCCGACACCACTATCGGCTACCTCCCCCAGCAGATGAAGCTCACCGACACACGCACCGTCGTGGAGGAGGTGAGGGAAGCCTTCTCGCATATTGATGATATGCAGAAGCGGCTCGACCGGCTCAATGCAGAGCTGGCCGAGCGCACCGATTATGAGTCGGCCGACTATCAGCGGCTAATCGACGATGTGGCTGACCTGTCGGAACGGTTAGCTATGGAGCAGAGTGAGAATGCCGAGGCCGAGATGGAGAAAACGCTGATTGGTCTTGGCTTTCTTCGCAGCGACTTCAACCGCCTCACATCAGAATTTTCCGGCGGCTGGCGTATGCGCATAGAGTTGGCAAAACTTCTGCTGCGTAGGCCCGATGTGCTGCTGCTCGACGAGCCTACCAACCATCTTGACATCGAGTCGATTCAGTGGCTGGAGCAATTTCTGGCCACGAAAGCCAATGCCGTGGTGCTTGTGAGCCACGACCGCGCATTTATCGACAATGTCACCAACCGCACCATCGAGATTTCCTGCGGAAAGATCTACGATTATGCTGTGAATTATTCAAAGTTTGTGCAGCTGCGCAAGGAAAGGGTGGAGCAGCAGATGCGTGCATATCAGAATCAGCAGAAGGAAATTGCCGATACGGAGGCGTTTATTGAGCGTTTCCGCTATAAAGCCACCAAGGCTGTGCAGGTGCAGAGCCGTATGAAGCAGTTGGCCAAGATAGAGCGCATAGAGGTGGATGAGGTGGATACCTCGCACCTGAATCTGCGATTTCCTCCGGCTCCCCGCTCCGGCGACTATCCTCTGATTCTGGAGGATGTGGGCAAACGCTACGGCGACCATCAAGTGTTTGACCATTGCACCTTCACCATCAAACGCGGCGAGAAAGTGGCGTTTGTGGGGAAGAATGGCGAAGGCAAATCCACCCTGGTGAAGTGTATTATGAATGAAATTCCTTTCACCGGTACACTGAAGGTAGGGCACAATGTGAAAATCGGCTATTTCGCGCAGAATCAGGCACAGCTCCTCGATGAAGATATTACCGTATTCGACACCATCGACCGAGTGGCTGTGGGCGATATACGCACAAAAATTCGCGACATCCTTGGTGCGTTTATGTTTGGAGGCGAGGCATCGGATAAGAAAGTGAAAGTGCTTTCCGGTGGCGAGAAAACTCGTCTGGCGATGATTCGTCTGCTCCTTGAGCCGGTGAATCTGCTCATACTCGACGAGCCTACCAACCACCTGGATATGGCCACGAAGGATATTCTCAAACAGGCCATAAAGGATTTTACGGGCACTGTGATCGTTGTTAGCCACGATCGTGAATTTCTCGACGGACTGGTAGAGAAGGTGTATGAATTCGGAGGTGGCAAGGTAAGAGAATGTCTCGGCGGAATCTATGAATTCCTGGAGAAGAAAAAACTTGCATCGCTCCGCGAACTGGAGCGTGCTACCGGCACTGAGCCTCAGAAGCAGGCTCTGAAACAAGCACCGGCAGCCGAGGCTAAGGCAGAACCCGGTAAGACTTCGTCGGCTCCTCAGAAGGAAAGTGCTCCGTCGGCTCCGAAACTGACCTATGCCGAGCAGCGCGAGCGCGACAAAATGCTGCGCAAGGCGGCTAAGAAAGTTGAGGAAGCGGAGACCGCAATCACGCGTATCGAAGGTGAGATAGCTGCCATAGAGGCTAGGCTGGCATCCGGCGATACCGGCAGTGGCGCGGATGCGGCGTCGGGCGAATCTATTTTCGATCAGCACGCACGTCTTCAGCGCAATCTGGAAAACGCTATGTCGGTATGGGAGTTGGCCTCCTCGGAGCACGAGGAGCTGGCAGCCCGTTTCGCCCGTTGAGCCGACAGTGCATTTCGCCCGCTGATAAGTAGGGTTGTAGCTCCTCAGAAGCGCTTTAGTGGTGCATAGCAGTAAACAATCAAGGCGGTAATTCGGTTATATTAAGGAAGAGCAAAAATTACTCAGTAAACCTTTATAACTTAATATAACAATGATTACTTCCAAGATTAAATTTACTCCCGAATATGCACGGGATAATGATGTTTTCTATGCCGATGGTGGCGTGGAAGTGGAGAATCTTACCCCCGAACTCGTTTGGCGTAATCTCACCAATGTCTCGATATGGCCCCGCCTCGACAAAAGCATTGTAGATGCCGGATTTGAGGATGTAGGGCAGTCTGACCCACATCTTTACGATAAAGCACAATTTTATCTCGACCTCGCCGGTGAGCAGAAAGTGCGCGCCAATGTAATATATTGTGTCGGACCGAAAGATGACCGAGCCGGCAAACTTGCCTATGAGGCTACAGTTTTCGGTAATGATGGTCAGGAACTCTATACATATGTGGCTGAATTTGTAGTGGGCGTGCCCGACAAAAATGGTGTTTTCGATGTAATGGCAGCCATTTCAGGTAAGCTGAAGAAGAATCCCTCGGAGCCGAAGAATCTTGGCGACGAACTGCTTGTCGACCTTCAGAATCTTGCCGACTGGTCGCGCCGCCACCACTGATACTGCCTCAATTCAGACATATCACAGGTAATGTGAACTAAAAAATCCAACGGTTTGTTGGATTTTTTTGTGTAAATACATACCTTTGTAGAGAAGAATCACCGCTCTTGACTTTTCTTTTTGTTTTTAACCCTAATTGTAGCATATATACCTAACCACTTTAATATTATAATGAAACCAATCCGAATCGCACTTGCCGTATTGGCTGCCGCACTTATTGTGCCTTGCGCCGCTGCAAAGAAAAAGACTCCCGCGCAGCCGGTTAAACCCGAACGTGTCACTGTAGTATGGAATAATCACGATGTGAACCCCGACGGCACTCCCGCCGATTCCACAGTGATGTATATTTATCAGCCCGTGAAAGAGAAAGCCAACGGCACAACCGTGCTGATGACTCCCGGCGGTGGCTACGGCTTTGTGTCGATGCAGAATGAAGGATATGACTGGGTGGACTGGTTCAACGACAATGGCTACACTGTGGCTATTCTGAATTACCGTCTGCCTAACGGCGACTTTAAAAAGCCTATCACCGATGCACAGCGCGCTCTTGGTATCCTGAAGGAGAAAAGCGCAGATCTTGGCATTAATCCCGACCGCATAGGCATTATGGGCTTCTCGGCCGGAGGCCACCTCTCGGCTATCACCTCGGTGCTCCCTCTGCCCGAAGGTGAAGAGGGTAAAGGACTTGCCCGTCCGGCATTCTCGGTGCTGATTTATCCGGTAATTTCCATGACTCCTCAGCTCACACATCACGGTTCACGTATCAACCTGTTGGGCAGCGGTGCCACACCCTCTAAGGAACTTGAATTCAGTACCGAACTGCGTGTGGATGGCAATACTCCTCCCGCATTTCTGGTGCACGCCAATGACGACGACTGTGTAAATCCCGCCAATTCCATCGCCTACTATCAGGCTATGATGAAGGCTAACCGTCCGGTAGAGATGCACATTTTTCCCAGTGGCAGACACGGGTTTGGCTTCTCTGAGAATTTCCCGGGGCACAACAGTATGATTTATGCCCTCGACAACTGGCTGCAGCGCCTTTTCCCCGCAGATGAGTAATCTACTTGATAAAGGCTGCGACCTGACGTGATATTTCGGCCATTCCATCTATGGTGGGGTGGCCGTTTTTCGTGGCGATATTCTTCACTACGAGCATAGGAATGCCGTAATGCTTGCAGATAGTTTCGGCAGAACTGATGATTTCGGGCTTGTTGCCATCCCAAATCATAAAGTAAATTTTCACGTTGGGGTAGCGGGCAATTGCGTTTTCCAGCAGTTTGGCCAAAGCAGGACGATAGCTGGCGATGTCGTCTTTGGTGATTCCGGAATATTTGAATTCGCCGATGGGAGAATTAGCCCAGGAATCATTTGTGGAGCCGAAAATCAGGATTATGTCGGGCGAACCAAGGTCGAAGATGCGGGTGTTGAAGGAACGGTCGGTGAAATCCTCGCCTAAATATCCGGTCGTGGAAATGGTAGAGCCGGAGAAACTGTTGTTGCGCTCCAGCAGGTAACCATTCTCTTTAATCAGACGGTGCCACCAGGTCTGGTCTACGCGCGAAACGTCGGTCTGTATCGTGTCCTGGTCGGCAAAATACCAGGTGGCGTTGGTAGATGGTTCGTGGAACCCTTTGAATGTGGAATATGAGTCGCCGAGAATCGAAATTCTTTCGCGGGCACCGGAGGTAAATGTGGTGAGAAGCAGAGCTGCGGCGAGCAGAAGATAATGTTTCATGGCTCTAATGTGATGCGGTTATAATGATTGTAAAATTTCATACGATATAAATAATACGATTTAAAATCGAATATATTGTGCACAGGGGATTTATTGCACTGTCTACTTCCCTTTTGCGGCCGGCTGATTATCCCTCGGGCATCATAGGCGGGTACCTGCCCAACTTCCCGTCGTTTCGCGATGGTGTGGCCCTCGGACCATATCTTGAGGAGATTTGCAAAGTGCCGGTGTTCATCAACAACGACGGCGACCTCTTTGCCTTCGGCGAGGCCACCGGCGGCGCTCTCCCGGCGATAAACAAGCGGATTGCAGATTTAGATGCCATAAAGTGTATAAAAACCTGATAGGCTATACCTTCGGTACCGGTCTCGGTATCGGCGAGGTAATCAACGGCCAGCTCAACACCGGCAACAACTCCTGTGTGGAAACCTTCTGCCTGCGAGGTAAAACCAACCCCGACAATATCGTGGAGGACTATGCCGCAATCCGTGCCTTCACTCGTGAATATAAGGCGCTTAGCGGCTACGAAGGCGATGACCTTACCCCCTACGATATTTTTAAAATAGCCGAAGGCGAAAAAGAGGGCAACCCGGAAGCGGCCCGCGATGCATTCTCCCGGTTTGGCGAAGTTGCCGGAGATGCATTTGCCACAGCCGTGACACTGTCGGATTCCTTAGTCGTAGTGGGCGGCGGACTTACCGGCGCTATGAAATATATCCTGCCGAGCCTGCTGAAAGAGATGCGCTCTGACATCGGTACTCTGAGCGGCGACCGCATCGGCCGCCTCCCAATGCGTGTGTTCAACCTCGACGATGAAGCTGAATTTGCCAAGTTTGTAGTCGGCGATTCCAGAGAAATCACCATCCCAGGCACCGACCGGAAGGTAATCTACGACCCGATGAAACGTACCGGCATAACGGTAAGCAAACTCGGAGCTTCAAAAGCTATCTCTATCGGCGCATATAACTTCGCCCTTTCCCAGCTTGACAAAAAATAAGACCTTATAATCAATCATTAAAATTCCTGAATCACATCGTGCTGAAAAGTTATTTCAAATTTCTCGTTTTTGCCGCCGTTATCCTGAGCCTGGCCGGTTCATCGTGTAAGGAAACCGACCACGATATTGGGTTCCAGGTTAACTGCAGTTTCGGCGAGGGGTTGAGTCTGAACGATTCTTCCGACTATAGCCGTATGATGATTGCCGCCGCCGATACCCTGGCAGCGCGATTCAATCCTCGTGTGGGCTGTATAAAGAACTGGAATAAAAAAGAATTCCCCGCAGATTTTCAGGCACGCTGGGTGCGCTTTTCTGCCGATGCTCCCTGTCGGGCCACTGCCACCCTTCTTTATAAATGATGGAATAGGATAATATAGTTTTATAAATGATTGAATAGGATAATAATAGTCTTACAATACGTAATAGAGTCTAACAAACGTAATATTGTCTAACAAACGTAATTATAGTCTAACAAACGTTGGGAGGCTGTATCAATAACTTTTTTCGTGCGAATGGGTTTTTGATACAGCCTCTTTTATTTTGCTTTCTATTTTGACACAGCGCCCGGGTGGTGTTACCCTCCGGTGTGGCAGGGGTGATTTAGGATTGGCTGGCGATGCGGTTGGCCATCTCTACTGCCACAGAGATGTGAGGGCAGATATGGTCGGCGCCGATGATGCGGTCGATGCCGGCGTGCATGAGCGATTCGCGCACATTCTCTTTCACGCCCGAGAGCACCACGTGGATTCCTTCCTGGCGCGAGGAGGTGATAAGTGTTTCAAGATTGTGGATGGCGGTGGAGTCGATGAAGGGCACTTTTCGCATACGTATGATACGTACTTTCGGTTTTTCGCCGATGGTGGTGCGCATAAGTTCGTCGAATTTAGTGGCCACGCCGAAGAAGAATGGACCGTTGATTTCGTAGACCTCGACTCCGGGGTGTATGTCGAGCACTTCATGGCGCGACAATTCCGTATCCTCGTCTACTTCGAGCTGGCCGGAATAGGCTTTGATTTCAGTGTTCTCCATCACACGGCGCAGGAAGAGGATAACCGCGAGAATCAGACCGATTTCGATGGCGATGGTAAGGTCGAAGATTACCGTCAGGAAGAAGGTCACGGCCAGCACTGTGATGTCGCTCTTGGGGTTGCTGAAAATCGACCGGATGGTGCGCCAGCCGCTCATATTGTAGCTCACAACGATAAGCACGGCGGCCAGGCAGGCCATAGGTATGAGATTGATCAGCGGCATCAGGAAGAGGAAAATCAGCAGGAGCACCACGGCGTGAATCACACCGGCTACGGGGGTGCGACCGCCGTTGGAGATGTTGGTCATCGTACGGGCGATGGCGCCGGTGACAGGTATGCCTCCGAAAAATGGAACGGCCATATTGGCAATGCCCTGACCAATCAGCTCGGTGTTGGTGCGTGTGTGAGTGCCGGTGACACCGTCGGCCACGGTCGACGACAGCAGCGACTCGATGGCGCCGAGGATGGCGATGGTGAAGGCCGAGGGGAGCAGGAGGTTGATGGTGGCCATATCGAGCGTGAAGCTGTGAGGCTCGGGAATGTCGGTGGATAGAGAGCCGAAGCGGTCGCCGATTGTCTCGACGTGGAGTCCGGGAATCAGCGCTACAGCCAGGGTGACGAGGATGATGGCGATAAGTGCGCCGGGCAGGCGGCGGGAAATCTTCGGTGTGACTATGATGATGGCCAGCGATACCAGACCCACGCATAGGGTGGTGAGGTCGATGTTGCCGAAGTTAGTGATGTATGCAATCCATTTGGGGATGAATTCCGACGGCACATTGCGCAGGCCAAGCCCGAAGAAATCGTTGATCTGCGTGGAGAAGATTGTCAGGGCAATACCAGCTGTAAAGCCTACCACAATGGGATAGGGGATGAACTTGATGATGGTGCCGAGTTTGAAGAACCCGAGGGCAACCAGAATCACACCGGCCATAAAGGTAGCTATTGCCAGCCCCTCCAGGCCGTAGGTGGCGATGATGTTGTAGATGATTACTATGAACGCACCGGTAGGGCCTCCGATCTGCACCGTGCAGCCGCCCAGGGCCGACACAAGAAAGCCGCCGATAATGGCGGTGATGAGGCCGATTGTGGGGCTTACACCGCTGGCGATACCAAAGGCGATAGCCAGAGGAAGAGCCACGATGCCTACTACTATACCGGCCACGAGGTCGGCTCTGAATTTTTCAGAAGAATAATTGCGGAGAGATGAAAATAGTTTGGGCCGGAAGTCGACCTTACTGTAGAAATTCATTTCTTTTTTTACCTAAATAATTGTACCTTAGAAAATTATAGTGTCTTCACAGACATATATCCATTGTCAGCACTGTGTGTGGGAAGTGTTAACAGGGTGCAAAATTACGAAAAAAGTTTAAATCCGCAAAAATCGCCGGCGACCGCTCCGGCAGAGAAATCAATAGTTGACCGGTGATCGGTAGGGTAGATGTATCCTATAATCGGCTGATTAGCCATTAGGTATATGTATTGTATAAACGGCTGATTAGCTCTCGGGGAGGCGGCGGGTGTTTTTGGCACCGAGGGCCTGGATTTTCCCGGCGATGCTGAAGAAATTGCCTTTGCCGTCGGCAAGACGGTTGCGGCATTCGGAGTAAGATTTGCGTGTGGTTTCGAGGGAGCTTTCGATTTTGTCGAGCGACTCTACCACGAGTGAGAATTTGTCGAGCATCAATCCGGCCAGACGGCCAATTTCCTCGCTGTTGCGGTTGATGGAATCCTGCTTCCAGAGGCTGGAGAGCATTCTCAGCACCGATATAAGATGTGTAGGCGATACGATGAGCACGCGCTTGTCGTAGGCTTCCTGCCATAGCCCCGGTTCCAGCTGCATAGCAGCCATATATGCGCTTTCGTTGGGAATGAACATCAGCACGAAGTCGAGGCGCTTTTTGCCTACGACATCCTGGTAGCCCTTGGCGGCAAGTTCTGCTATATGCTGACGCACCGACGCCACATGCTTGCGGCCGGCCTCGCGGCGTTTTTCCACATTTTCCGGCGAATCGTCGGCCGAATAATTCACGAAATCAATAAAGTCGGTGAGCGAAACCTTCGAGTCGATGACCAGGCAACGGTCGTCGGGGTAATGCACCACCACATCGGCGCGGCCGGTGTGGCCGTCGGCGGTCTGGAGCACTTTCCCATCCTCATTGCGTGTGACCTGCACCTCAAAGTGCTGCCCTTTGATCAGACCTGACTTCTCAAGAAGTTGTTCCAGAATCATTTCGCCCCAGTCGCCCTGCACCTTAGAGTTGGAGCGGAGAGCGTTGGTGAGGTCGCGGGCCTCGCGACCAATCGACCGGTTCAGCTCAAAGAGTATCTGCAACTCCTTCTGCAGTGATGCGCGTTCCTTTGCATCGGTGCTGTATGTATCGCTGACAACCTTGCGGAAATTCTCGATGTTCTCTTTGAGAGGATTGAGAATGTCGCCAAGACGCTGATTGGAAGTCTCGTTGAATTGCTTGGTGGAATTATTAAGGATTTCCGTGGCAATATTTTTGAAACGCTCCTCTTGCTGCTGCACAATGGTTTTCATCTGCTCGCGGGATTCCTCGATACGCTTTTCCATTGCCTCGATTTCGCGACTAAGAGCATCGTTGCGCGTGTGGAGTGCGGCGGCTTCGCTTTGCAGCTCAGCTTCACGGACAACGGCCTGATTTTTCAGCTCGGATTCTCTCACGGTGGCCTGATTCCTGATTTGGGCTTCACTGCGCATAGCTTTCAGCATAAAGAGCGCTAAAACGATGCATAAAAGAAACAGGACGGAAGTTAAAATAATAAGAAATGTCATAATGCAGCAGATGAATAAAGTGGAGGTTTTGGCTCCACGACTTCAAAGTTACGAATTTTTCTTAGAAAAATCGACAATAAATTTGTATCTTTGCAATTTAAATGCAACTGATTTGCATAAAGTAATTCATATTTTTGCACAATAATTTATTGAATTACTCTAAAAATTTAGAAAGTAATGGAGCAAACTAAAATAAATTTCGGTCTGAAAGAATGTCGATGGATGCGCAAAGTGGCTGCGGCAGGCGCCGCCGCGATGTGTATGATGCTATTGCCGATGTGCTCGGGCCACAACGACGCTGAAAAGTATGAATCAGCTGCTGCAGATGAGGATAAGGATTTGATTCATCTGAGCCAGGAGCAAGTGAAAACCTTGGGAGTGCAGGCCATTGCGGTGCAGCCCGGTGAATTTTCCCGGGTGCTGAAGGTTTCGGGCGAGATTGCCGCGCAGCCCGGATCGGAAGGAATCGTGTCGGCGCGTCAGAGCGGCATTGTGCATTTCCCGCACAATATAAAAGAAGGTATGATGGTGAGCGCCGGGCAGACCGTGGCGACGGTTTCGGCCGACGGTATGGCAGGTGGCAACCCGAATGAGGCTGCCCGTGTGGCTTACGATGCCGCCCGCCGCGAATTGGAGCGGCTGAAACCTCTGCACGACGAGGGAATCGTGTCGACCCGTGATTACAATGCCGCGCTCCAGCGTGTGGAGGAGGCAAAGGTAGCGATGGGACGCGGTCCAAGGGCCAACGCTTCGGCCACAGCTCCGGTGGCGGGCGTGATAACATCTATACAGGCTGTTGACGGGCAATATGTCGATGCCGGACAGGCTATCGCCACTGTTGGGTCTAACCGTTCGCTGTCGCTCCGTGCCGATGTTCCGGCCACCCGCTCGGCAGAATTAGGAGAAATCACCGGCGCACGATTCCGTCCGTCATATTCCGATGAATTAGTGGATTTATCCGCTCCGATTGCCGCATCGGGCGCCACCGTGACGGCGCAGGCCGGCTATGTTCCCGTTTACTTTTCATTACCCGAATCGGTGCAAGGTATCGCCGGAACATTTTGCGATGTGTATTTGCTCGGAACGCCGCGCGAAGGTGTGATTTCAGTGCCCGAGTCGGCAATCAGCGAGCAGCAGGGAAGATACTTTGTTTATCTTCTTCACTCGCCTGGTCATTTCCGGAAGCAGGCAGTGGAGCTTGGAGCCACCGACGGGGCGCGCCGCGAAATCCTGTCAGGTATAAAAAACGGGGATAAGGTAGTAACCGCCGGCACCACCTATGTGCGTCTCGCCGAATCGTCGGGCGCAGTGCCTGAAGGTCATTCACATAATCATTAATGCGCGCTGAGAGATGCTGAACAAGATAATACACTTTTCGCTGCTCAACAGGGTGGCTGTGCTGATAATCACCGGGTTGATTATCGTGGCCGGTTGCCTGGAGCTTACACGCGCTGAAATTGATATTTTCCCCGACCTCGACGCACCCACTGTGGTGGTTATGACCGAAGCACCGGGCCTGGCTCCGGAGGAGGTGGAGCGCCTTGTCACATTCCCTGTGGAGACGGCTATGACCGGTGCATCGGGAGTGCGCCGCACACGTTCGGCCTCATCGACAGGTTTCTCTGTGGTCTGGGTGGAATTTGATTGGGATACTGATATTTACCGAGCCCGACAGACTGTTTCGGAGCGACTGGCTTCTGCGGAGTCGCAGCTTCCGCCGGGTGTCGGCACCCCCGTGATGGGTCCGCAGTCGTCGATTCTTGGCGAAATACTTATCATAGGTTTCACTCCCGACAGCACTTCGGTGCGCGAAGTGCGCAAATGGGTCGACCGCGACATCACACGGCGACTGCTGGGCGTGAAAGGTGTGGCTCAGGTGTCGGTTATCGGTGGCGAGGAGACTGAAATGCAGGTACTCCTTTCGCCCGAAAAGATGAAGTTTTATGGCGTGAAGCTCGCCGATGTTACAGAAGCGCTCGAAGGGAGCAATGCCGATGCCGCCGGCAGTGTGATCTATTCGCGCGGCAATGAATACATTGTGAAAGGCGACATCGCCACCAAATCGGTAGAGGATGTGGCGCTGCTGGCTGTTCCGGCGGCCAACGGCTCGATGGTGCGCCTTGCCGACATAGCCCGTGTGGAGTATGGCGGCAAAAAAACTCGGCTCGGCACAGCCTCCGTAAAAGGGGAGGAGTCGGTGCTCGTGACTGTGACGAAGCAACCGGGCGTCGGCACCATCCAACTCACCGAGGAACTGGAGCAAGCACTGGCCGACGCTGTAAAGAATCTGTCAGCCGATGTGAAGGTGTCGACCGACATTTTCCGGCAGGCTGATTTTATCGACAATTCCATAAGCAACCTGCAGTCGGCGCTGCTCGAAGGGGCGCTGATGGTGATTATAGTGCTCTTTTTCTTCCTGATGAATTTGCGCACCACGCTCGTGTCGGTGATAGCGCTGCCTGTGTCGGTGATTGTGACAATTCTGATTCTCCGCGCGTTAGGACTGGCGGTGAACACAATGACATTGGGCGGTATCGCCATAGCCATCGGTTCGCTTGTCGACGATGCCATAGTGGATGTGGAGAACACTTACCGGCGGTTGCGTGAAAATATGTCGCTTCCACGCGACAGTCGTCAGCCGGTGCTGAAAGTGGTCTTTAAGGCGTCGACCGAAGTGCGCAAGCCCATCTTTAATTCCTCGCTGATAATAATTGCCGGATTCCTGCCGCTGTTTTTCCTCAGCGGAATGGAGGGCAGGATGCTGACGCCTCTGGGCATAGCGTTCATTGTGGCTTTGGCCGCATCTACGGTTGTGGCGCTGACGCTTACTCCGGTGCTATGCTCCTATCTGCTTGGCACGGCCAAGGAGGACAAGGCGCTGTCGAAAGAACCGCGAATGACCCGTGCGATGAAGCGCGGCTACCGGCGTGCGCTCCAGTGGTGCCTGGCTCATCCGAAACCGTTGCTCTGGGGCACCGGCAGTATGTTTGCCGTGGCTGTGGCGCTGTTCTTTACCCTTGGCCGCGGCTTCTTGCCCGGATTCAACGAAGGGTCGCTCACCATCAATGTGTCTACTCTCCCCGGCATTTCGCTGGCGGAAAGCGACTCGGTGGGCAGGCTGGCTGAGAGGATTATCCTGTCGACGCCGGAAATCAACACAGTTGCCCGCAAGACCGGCCGCGCCGAGCTTGATGAGCATTCGCTCGGTGTGAATGTTTCGGAAATTGAGGCTCCCTACACTCTCAACGGCAGCCATTCGCGCCGCGAGATGGTGGCGGAACTCCGGCATAAACTGTCGCTGATTCCTGGCGCTAATATCGAAATCGGTCAGCCCATCTCGCACCGTCTCGACGCGATGCTCTCGGGCACTGAGGCGCAGATTGCCATAAAGCTTTTCGGCACCGACCTGAACCTGCTGCACTCCACAGGCCGTGAAATTGGTGCGGTGATAAAGAGTGTGCCGGGGGTGGTGGATGTCAATATCGAGCAACAGACCGAGCGGCCTCAGATAGCCATAACTCCTCGCCGGGAGATGCTGGTGCGTTATGGCATACCGATGAACCGTTTTGCCGAGCTGATAGATGTGGCACTTGCCGGGAAGGCAGTGTCGCAGGTGTTCGACGAAGGTTTCCCGCAAAACCTTACGGTGAAATATGATCTCCCCGAAGATTTGTCGCCGGAGAGTCTGGCCGACCTCCCGGTGGATGCCGCAGAGGGTAAAGTGGCGCTGGGGCAGATAGCGGAAATCAGGTCGGTCACCGGACCGAATACGGTTAACCGTGAGAACGCCAACCGGCGTCTGGTAATCTCTGCCAATGTCGACGGCCGCGACCTTCGTAGCACCGTCAATGAGATTTCGCAGCGTGTGGCGCAGGAGGTGAAATTGCCCCAGGGGTATTCGCTGCAATACAGCGGGCAGTTTGAGAGCGAGGCGGCTGCTTCGCGCACCCTGGCGCTGACGTCGCTCCTGGCCCTGCTGGTGATTTCGCTGCTGCTCTACGGCGAATTCCGCAGCGTGAAGGAGTCGCTTGTGATTCTGATAAATATGCCGCTGGCAATGATTGGCGGCGTGTTGATTCTGGTGCTGACTCACAGCGAGCTGAACATCCCGGCCATTATCGGTTTCATTTCGCTGCTGGGCATCGCCACCCGCAACGGTATGCTGCTGATGTCACGTTACAATCATCTGCAGGCCGAAAATGTGGCGCTTCGCGAGCGGATAATGCAAGGGTCGGCCGACCGTCTGCTCCCGATTATAATGACGGCATTGACTTCGGCGCTCGCCCTGATTCCGCTTGCTCTCCGAGGCACAGAGCCGGGAAATGAGATCCAAAGCCCTATGGCTGTGGTGATTCTCGGCGGACTTGTATCTTCCACGGTGCTTAACATTTTTGTGGTGCCGATTCTCTATGATTATATCTCGCGTGGCGAGAAAAAACATAATGATAAATGAGTAATATCTTCAGATCCTTTACTATTCTAAGAACGAAACAACGACTCTCCGGTAAATCAATTATGCAGTTGTCTGCATTGGCTCTGGCGCTGATGCTCCCGGCATTGCCGATGCAGGCCGACAATCTTTTCGATACGCTTGCTTCGCGGCTTTCCGGGGCAAGCACATCGCTTGATGCGGCTTCGGAATCGGTAAAGGGGCAGCAGGCTGCCGTGAGAGCCGAAGTTGCACCGGAGGATCCGGAGATTGAGATGGAGTATCTGTGGCCCCACGACAGGGGAGAAAAAAACCGTTGGTCGCTTGGCGTTTCGCAGAAACTCCCCGATTTCAGGCGCCGGGCAGCTGCCGGAAGGGTAGTGGCTGCGCTCGATTCTGCCGGAAGCGCACAGCGTCAGGCTCTGTCAGCTGATAACCTGTGGGAGGCAAGGAAGAAACTCATTGAATATATAGGAGTATATAAGGAGCATATCATTCTGCACGAAATCCACCAGAATTTCGACTCACTGAGCACTGCATACGAACGTGCGTGGAAGCGCGGCGAGTCAACACTTCTCGACCTGAACAAGATTCGTATCGAACACGCACAGGCTTATTCGGCTGATTTTGAGGTAGACGGACGTATGGAAGCGTTGGAGCAGGAAATTATAGCGCTTTCGCGTGGCGCCATCAGTGCCGACGAACTCCGGCAACTTACGGAGTATCCCTATTTCCACATTACGCCTACGGCATCATCTTTCCCCAAGGGGCATCTTGTCGACCCCTCAGAGGAATGTGCGCATCCGGAAGATGAAGCGGAGTCGGCGCTGAACGTCGATCAGGAGACGCTCGACAAGGCCATCAAGCAGTCGCCGCAATACCTGTCGATGCTGGCAGCTCGCCGGGCAGCACAGGCACAGGTTGAACTGGCAGGTAAATCGCGTTTTCCATCCCTGAGCCTGGGCTATGTACACGCCTTTGAGGATGGTCACCATTTCAATGGAATCTCAGCCGGACTTACTCTGCCCGTTTGGTCGCGGTCGGCTGAGAAGTCGTCGGCTGTGGCAGATTTGCTTGCATTGGAAGCCGAAAACTCTACAGCGTTTGCCGAGCTGACAGCATCCGTGAAATCTGATTTACTGAAAGCCTCCGCGCTGAAGCAACGGCTTGATATGTTCGGCCCGGCGATAGTCTGCGCCGACAATCTGCGCCTGCTTCGGATGGCATTGAAAGGGGGCGAGATAACCCTTCTGAACTATCTCCAGGAAATATCATATTTCTCGCAAGCCACCCTTGAATACAATTCCGTTAATCTGGAATATGCCCTGACAATGGCCTCCCTCCTCCGCTATTTCCCCTCCCTGAAATAGCAAGTTAGTTATGGTCGGCAAGTTGTTAATACTTAGAAAGTTGATAAAATTGTAGAACCGAATAAATTATCTCTCGACTCCGTTTAGCGGAGGAGGGGGAGGAGGTGGATCATATCGGCGGAGGTGAGGCCGCAGTCGTCGAGGGGGAGAGTTTTGTTCAGGTCGTTGAGGTAGACGGGGGGCGCGGGATTGTAGCGCGGCGACACAAGTGACAGGGAGTCGGTGACGTAGGGGGAGCGTACGCCGGCAAGTTGCATTATTGTGGGGAAGAGCGATTTCTGCGGCGCTACTCTTTTTGTGCCGTTGGCTTTGAGCGCTTCTGCCATAGCGGGGTCTTCGCGGCTCAGCTCGGGAGAAAGCCAGGCAAGTGTAGCCTGGTGAATCTGGTAGCAAGTGGGCACGGGCGACGCGTGGAGAAAACGGCTGCGGCTGTCGTCGAAGATATCTTCGCCGTGGTCGGATGCGTAGAGCAGAGCGGAACGCACACCGGTTTTGCGGAGCGTGTCGATTAGCTCGGCCAGCACATAATCGGTGTAAAGGATGGTATTGTCGTAGGCATTAATCAGAATCTTGCGGTTGCTCTTGGCGGCGTCGATTGTCTGGTCGGGAGTGAACCGGGCAAACTTTCGCGGATAGCGGTCGAGATAGCGGAAGTGTGAGCCATAGGTGTGGAGCACAATCAGTTGCTTTCGGTGCGCGGAGTCGGCCAGCAGAGATTGCACTTTGGGGAGCAGGTCGTGGTCGTAGGCGTGCTCAACCCCTTTTGGAGTGGGAATGTATATGGTGGTGTCGGCCTCGTTGCCGAAGTGCTCCGTGTAGGAGCGGTTGCGCTCCTGATTGGAGATGAAAGCTGTATGGAATCCGGCTTCGCGGAAAGCTGTGATTACGCTCTTGTAGTGGGCTATCGAATCGAAATTCTCGGCCGAAGCATGGCTAATGAGCATCGGCACACTCTTGTGGGTGGTGTTGGATTCCGAGATAGATTTGTGGAAGAAAACCACGCCATTCTCAGCTGATAGGCGAGGGTTGGTGGGGCGGTTGTAGCCTCCGAGCTGCCAGTTGTCACCACGGGCTGTCTCGCCGATAACGAGCAGATACACTTCGGGGAGCGAATCGGGATGCGTAGGGGTGGCGTGATAAGTGAAATCAGCGGCAAGTTCGGCGTGATGCGAAGTTTCGCGGTAACGGCTGCAGGCTTCTACGAGATTGGAGGTGGCATTGACGGGAAAAGTTTCGTGCTCAAAGCTGTAGCGGGGCACAAAAGCATAGGAAATGGCGGTGAGCACGGCTCCGGTGGCGATGCAGATAAGTCCGCACATACGCATCTTCCGGCGGAATCCGCTGCCGGTGTAGCGGTGCTTTATTAAGCTCCATACCGCCCATACCAGCGGCGGGATGTAGAGCACTACCACAATCGACATAGCCACCAGAAGATTGGCCAGAAGCGAGGCCGCTTCAGATACGTTGGTGGTGACTACATTGAGAAACATATCCACCGCTATGACTGAGCCGCCGTAGAGATAGAGAAGCACTATCTGGAAAGCCGCGAAAATCATAAACGGCAGCATCAGCAGAGTGGTGGCACCGGTTTTGCGCCACAGACCCATCAGAAGCATATACACGCCGAAGGGGAGAAACAGATTGACCAGCGAAGAGGAAAGCGACATCCCTTCGGTGTAGCAAAGGCCGATGTTCGCCGCCATAAGCGTGACACAGACCCAGATGGCAAGATTGCGCGGGTCGCGGAAGAAACGGTGCAAACTCTTTATGACCGGTATATATAATTTTTTATTCCTCACTGTAGTGCTAAGTTTTTTAGAAAGCTTCATTGATACCTACGCTGAAGCTCTTTGAGTGCTTGCCCACACCGAAGTCGGCGCGCACATTTACTCGGTTTTTGAATTCCCACCGCAGACCTATACCTGCTGTGGGGAGAAGTGTATGACGGTTGATCTGACTGAAATGCTCGAACACGGAGCCGATACCTCCCCATACCACGAAGCCGAATCGCCTGTAGAGATGCTGGCGCACCTCCACCACGGCGTCAAGCTCGTTTTTGTCGCGGTAGCGCCCTTCGTAATAGCCGCGCACGGCATTGCCGGCATCGAGCGTGGGGAGCATTGCCCAGGATGGGTTGCCGTAGGCGGCCGCTCCGTGTACACGGAAGGCCATAATACCGGAAGCCCAGAACCGATGGTAATACATTGCCGAGACTTCTGTGCGCGAAAAGGTGTAATCGTTGCCCATAAAACGGGGGAAGAAGGTCTGATTCAAGCCGATGTAATATCCTGTGGAGGCGTTGCCGGGGAGGTCGCGGGTGTCGACGGAGAGCACGAAGCCCATACCGTAATTAAACAGGCGCGTATCCTGCCCGTCCCAAAGGTCGGGGCGCTCCTGCTTCGTGGCCTTGTTGTAGCTGAACTGAGCGGCCGGACCGATGAAGATGTGGTGCGGAAGCCGGAAAAGCAGTTGCAGTGAAACCTCGCTCTGAAGCAGAGTGTAGTCGCTTTCGTTGGCTTTGTTGGCGCCCTGGGCATAACCGATGCCCCAGAATTTCAACGGGAAGTGGCAGAAATTGGCGTCGTAAACCAATCGCATTTTGTCCTGTGGGAAGAAGTGATTGCCTCGGATGCCAAAGTTGTAGAAGCCGGTGATTGACCCTTGGCCATAGATTGAGACATCGCTGCGTGGCGTGAGGGAATCATGGCGCGATTTATACATACCTGAGATAAGGGCGGCAATTTTCAGCGAGGTCGACTCTGAATAGCTCGGACCGCCGATAACGGATATGTCGAATTTCTTGTCGCTTTTATCTTCGTTGGAGTGGGCGAAATAGTCGATTACTTTCTGGATGATATTGCGCTTACGGGGCGCAGCTACACTGTCGGCCGGAGATTCGGGGGCAGAGATGCCTTCCCGGATTTCCTGTGCGGAACAAATAATAGCTGAAATCAGACAGAAAAGAAGTATCGTAAGTCGTTTCATAAACGATGGTGTGTTGTCGCCAAATCCGATGCAAAGGTACGAATTTACGCCATAATATCAAAAAACTCCTTCCGAGCCTATATGGCAGGGAAGGAGAATTTGTTGGTCAAAATTGGAAAAGCCCTGGGGGGAGGATGGGTGCTAATGCACGAATAGCGCCAAGGCTGTCGTCGGCTCTTACAAGAGCGATACCGAGCGGGTAATGAACTGCGAGAGGTCGGCGCCTTTGAGCAGACCGTTGCCGAGCAGGGCCAGGTCGATGAGCTGGCGTACAAGCGGCTGAGTGGCAGCGTACTGCGAAATAATCTCGGTCTGATTCTTGCGGATCTTGTCTACGGCAGCCATAAGGTCGTTGATCTGTTGCTGCTGTTCGGCCGAAGGATTGTGATCTTTCACTTCCTTGTTTACGGCCTCAATCTTCTCATTGTCGGCCTTGATGTCAGCGGCAATCGGAGCCACCTTTTCGGAAAGAGCCTCGCGGGCAGCAGCCACCACTTTGGCTACAACGGGCTGCTCCACGTTGACGGAGAGGTTGTAGCTGTCGGGCATATCGGCATAGAAATTCATACCGGCCTGCATAGCAGCCATCTCCTTCATACGACGCATATACTCGTTCTGGGTGATGACGATAGGAGCGCTCTGCTCGCCCAGTGCCTCGAAGGTGACAAAGAACTGAGCCTTGTCGTTTTTGGGAAGCTGCGAATTGAACAGCGTGGTGAGCATATCACGGTCCTCCTGCGAGAGGTCGGCCACTTTTCGGTCGGCCTTGGGAATGAGATTGTCGACGATGTCGGAATCGACGCGCACGAAACGGGTCTTTTCAAGTTTGTTTTCAAGCAACCCTACGAAGTGGCTGTCGAGGCGGCCATCCATCAGCAGTACGGAATATCCCTTGTCGTTGGCGGCCTTGATATATGTATACTGCTCGGTGGGGTCGGTGGCGTAGAGGAATACCAGAGTGCCATCCTTGTCGGTCTGAGCCGGTTCGATGAGCGCCTTGTATTCGTCGATGGTGAAGAACTTGCCCTCGGTATCTTTCAGGAGGCAGAACTTCATGGCGGCATCGCGGAATTTCTCATCGGTGAGCATACCGTATTTGATGAAGATACTGATGTCGTCCCACTTGCTTTCGAAGTCGGCGCGGTCGGCCTTGAAGAGGTCTTCGAGACGCTGCGACACCTTCTTTGTGATGTAGCCGGAGATTTTCTTCACGGCCGAGTCGCTCTGCAGATAGCTTCGCGATACATTCAGAGGAATGTCAGGGGAGTCGATCACGCCCTGCAGGAGCATCATAAACTCAGGCACAACGCCCTCAACGGAATCGGTGACGAATACCTGATTGCAGTAGAGCTGAATACGGTTTTTGGTCACTTCAAAATTGTCGTGAAGTTTGGGGAAGAAGAGCACGCCGGTGAGGTTGAAGGGGTAGTCGACATTGAGGTGAATCCAGAACAGAGGGTCGTCCTGACCGGGATAGAGGTCGCGGTAGAAAGCGAGGTAATCCTTGTCGGTGAGGTCGGCGGGCTTCTTCATCCAGAGCGGCTCGGTGGAGTTGATCACCTTGTCGCGGTCGGTGTCGACCATCTTGCCATCCTTCCATTCCTGCTCCTTGCCGGAAATCACGGGCACGGGGAGGAAACGGCAGTATTTGCGCAGGAGTGTGTCGATGCGTGCCTGCTCCAGGAATTCAGCGTTTTCGGGATCGATGTGGAGGATAATGTCGGTACCGCGCTCAGCCTTCTCAGCAGGCTCCATAGTGTACTCGGGGGAGCCGTCGCAGGTCCAGCGCACGGCTTCAGCGCCATCTTTATAGGAAAGGGAGAGGATCTCCACCTTGTTGGCTACCATAAATGCCGAGTAGAAACCCAGACCGAAGTGACCGATGATGGCATTGGTGGTGTCCTTGTATTTTGCCAGGAAGTCCTCTGCTCCAGAGAAAGCTATCTGGTTGATATACTTGTCGATGTCTTCGGATGTCATACCGATACCGTGGTCGCTTACGGTGAGTGTGCCGGCCTCTTTGTCGACCTTCACATACACGCGTAGGTCGCCGACTTCACCTTTGAAGTCGCCGAACGAAGAGAGAGTGCGCAGTTTCTGCGACGCATCCACAGCGTTGGATACGAGCTCACGAAGGAAGATTTCGTGGTCGCTGTAAAGAAATTTCTTGATGACAGGAAAGATGTTCTCGGTGGTTACACCGATGTTGCCTTTAGTTGTTGCCATTGTTATATGTGTTTTTTAGATTTTACGGGAGTAAATTTCAGAGAAGTGTATACATATATAACAATGTGCAAAAAAAATGCCAATCCCGAAGATTGGCATTTTTCTATAAATGATGTTAAAAACTGTCAGTAATATGTCAGTCGGCGGAGCTTTCCGTGTCAGCAGGAGAGTGGTCGGCATCTGCGGCAGGGGCTTCCGGCTGCTTGAGAGCTTTTTGCTCAGAGGGGTCGAGTGCTGTGGCTTTCTCCACCACAGCGGTGGTGATTTTGCCGGCCTCCTTGTCGAAGTCAACACGGATGGTGTCGCCGGGGTGCAGTTCGGAATTGATAATCAGCTCTGCCAGCGGGTCTTCGAGATATTTCTGAATCGAACGCTTGAGCGGACGGGCACCGTACTGCTGGTCGTAGCCCTTGTCGGCGATGAAGTTCTTGGCATCGTCGGTGATATCGAGGGTGTATCCCATCAGGGTCATACGGCTGCGGAATCCGCGAAGCTCTATGTCGATAATCTTGAAGATGGCGTCGCGGTCGAGCGAGTCGAACATTACGATGTCGTCGATTCGGTTGAGGAATTCCGGAGCGAAAGCCTTATTGAGAGCCTTCTGGATTACGGAATCGTTGTATTCTTTCTCCTTGGCGGCGTCGCGGGTGGAGAAGCCCACGCCCGAACCGAAGTCCTTGAGCTGACGGGTGCCGATGTTCGACGTCATAATTATCAGCGTGTTCTTGAAGTCGATATGGCGACCGAGGCTGTCGGTGAGGCGCCCTTCGTCGAGCACCTGCAGGAGCAGGTTGAACACATCGGGATGCGCCTTCTCGATTTCGTCGAGGAGCACAACGGAGTAGGGTTTGCGGCGCACCTTTTCGGTGAGCTGGCCACCTTCCTCATAGCCTACATATCCCGGAGGCGCGCCCACGAGGCGGCTCACGGTGAATTTCTCCATATATTCGCTCATATCCACGCGGATAAGCGTGTCGGCGCTGTCAAAGAGATATTCGGCGAGTTTCTTGGCCAGATGGGTTTTACCCACACCGGTAGGGCCGAGGAACATAAATGTGCCGATGGGCTTGTTGGGGTCTTTCAGACCTACACGGTTGCGCTGGATTGCTTTGACAATCTTGTCGATAGCGGCATCCTGCCCGATAATGTCGGTCTTGAGTTTCGGAGCCATCTGACGCAGACGGGCGCCTTCGGCCTGTGCGATGCGCTGAACCGGTACACCTGTCATCATAGCCACAACCTCCGACACTTTGTCTTCGTCGACCACAACCTTATCGGCTTCAAGCTGCTTCTCCCAGCGGGCGTTGGCATCGGCCAACTGCTGCTTGAGTTGCTGCTCTTTGTCGCGGAAAGAGGCTGCTTTCTCGAAATTCTGTGCCTGGGCGGCTGCCAGCTTCTCGGCGCCGGCTTCGGTGATTTCCTTTTCAAGTTGCTCGATTTCGGCAGGAACCACAATGTTGGTGATGTGTGCGCGGCTGCCGGCCTCGTCGAGGGCGTCGATGGCCTTGTCAGGGAAATTGCGGTCGGAAACGTAGCGCTCAGTGAGCGATACGCAAGCCTTGAGAGCATCATCGGTGTAAATCACATTATGGTGCTTCTCATACTTATCCTTGATATTCTGAAGAATCTGCAGCGTTTCTTCGGGCGTAGTAGGCTCAACCATTACTTTCTGGAAACGACGTTCCAGGGCACCATCCTTTTCGATATTCTTGCGGTACTCGTCGAGGGTAGTGGCACCGATGCACTGGATTTCGCCACGTGCAAGAGCGGGTTTGAGCAGGTTGGCTGCGTCCATCTGACCGGCGGCGTTGCCGGCTCCTACGATGGTGTGAAGCTCGTCGATAAACAGAATCACGTCGGGGCTTTTCGACAGTTCGTTGAGGATGGCTTTTACGCGCTCCTCAAACTGGCCGCGGTATTTTGTGCCTGCCACGAGCGAAGCCATATCAAGCGAGATGACGCGTTTGTCGAACAGGATGCGCGATACCTTGCGCTGCACGATTCGCAGTGCAAGACCCTCTACGATAGCCGATTTGCCCACACCGGGCTCGCCGATGAGCACAGGATTGTTCTTCTTGCGGCGGCTCAAAATCTGAGCCAGACGCTCGATTTCCACCTCACGGCCCACCACGGGGTCAAGTCGGCCATCCTCAGCGGCGCGGGTCATATCGTTGCCAAACTTGTCGAGGGTGGGTGTGTCGTTGCCTCCGCGCTGACGTGCAGACTGGTGCGCCGAGCGGTCCTCGGCGGGGCGCTGCGAAGAACCTTGCGGAGCTTCGTCCTCATCTTCCTCATCCTCATCGGCGTAGCTTGCGGTGAGCCCCGGTTTGTCGGCCTTGTTCTGGAGCAGACCCAGCAGCGACGGGTAGTCGATACCTGCCTGACGAAACGGCGCGATGAACGGCATCCGCTGCACTTCGGGGTTGTGCAGGATAGCCAATGCAAGGTGTATGGCATCTACGGCGTCGCTTTTGAGCATACGTGCTTCAAGCACCGAGAGCTTAATAAGCCGGTTGCTCAGGTCGCTGGCCGTCACATCGCCGCTGTAGAGCGATGCAGTGGTGTCGAAGAGGGAGTTGTCAAGCTCCTGGCGGAGCTGATATACAGATACGTTGCGGGCGATTTGCTCCATCAGTGAGAACACCTGCGACCCTGTATCGCCGAGAACAGCCAGAAAGAGGTGCTCGGGATTTATAATGTTGCTGTTGTGGCGCACAGCCTCCCTTCGGCTGAGCTCCAGAACATTTTTGAGTTGTTCGGTGAAATTGATGTCCATTTAAATCTCCTTATAATTTAGAGCCGGGTCGACAATACCAGTTGACTGCCCGGCGATTATATACTATAACGGCAAAATCTATGCCAAAGTATGTTGCTACGTAGCTGTATTCTCCTTAAAAAAGTTTAAATATGCCGGAGCGAGTATATAAAGCCGCCTCACCGGGCCGCTTTGGCGGAAAGTCGGTGAGGCGGGTATGTGGGTGGTAGCTTATTTAGCTGAGTTAGCTTATTTAGCTGAGTACACACTCAAAGAAACAGTATCAGCTGCTACTACGTCTACGTCTGCTACTTCTTCTACCGCTACGGTGTCAACAGCCTCTGTTGCTTCAACAACTTCAACTGCCTCTTCTACATCTTTGGAAGTGGCTTTGGTATTCTGCTTTTCGGCGATTGATTCGTAGTTGCTTTCAGCGCTGGAGATAAGGGAGGCGCGGTTGCTGTCCCAGCCCTTGGCGTCGTAGATGACAAGTGCGAGCGAGCTTGTGTCGTAGCTGCTGTCGGGACCAACGAATACGTTTACTTTGCCCTTTTTGAAGAGGGTGTAAGCCTTGGTGTTGGCAGCTACTGTGAAGCCCTTGGCCTTCATAGCATTGGTGAAGGCTTCCTTGAGGGTGTTGAACTGACCTTCTACGGAGGCGTTAAGCTCCATACGGATCAGATTTACCATACCTTCGGTGTTCCATACATAATTGTAGTGGTCGAAGTTCTGGAAGCTGTAGCCGTAGTAGGTCTGAGTGGTGTAAACGGGTACCGAATTTACAACATAGGAGTTGGTGTAGGCGTAGCCGGAGATGCTGTAGCGGAAGCCGCCTTTGACATCTTCAAAGTTATAGCGGTCAACGCCGGAGTAGTCCTTAGGTTCGCCCTTGAAGTATTTGTAAAGGGGAGTGTCGATGGTCACGCCGCAAGCGCCGTTCTCGGTGATGTATGAAGCCAGCTTGTCGGCAGCACCGGTGGCATTGAAATAGTCGGTGGTTACGAGCGAGTTGGCACTTGCTGAAATATCATAGAAATCGTTCTTGATGAGAGGTTCGCCATCTTCTTTATAGAAAGAGATTGCGTGCTCTTCACCGCCGATAAGACCGAAGCCCTTGAGATATACGAGATAGTCCATATCTTCGAAGGTAGTCTCGCGCTCGTCGTTGGCGTTTACGATATAGAATTTCTTGCTGTTGCTCTTGCAGAGGAATTTGTCGCCGGGCATCATCGAGATGTACTCGTATTTGGCACGAATCACAATTTCACCATCCATATTCATTACGCCCACTTTGGAGTCCTCGCTGGTATAGACAACAAATTTTTCGTTGAAATCCCAGATTGACTGAACCTTGGAGGGAAGCTTGGTGAACTCACCCTTCTTGTCAACGAAGCCATAGCGGTCGCCTTTCTTGGCAGCGAATTTGCCGCCGATCATATTTGAAGTGATGGCGATGCCGGTGAGCTTGGCTACTTCTTCACCTTTCTTATTGATGATATATGTGGGATAAGAAGGACCATCCTCGCTTTCAGCCGATTCGCCGGCTTCATCTTCCTTTTCCATGTCAGCTTTCTTAACCACAGCTGCATAGCCTTCGGAAAATTCGGTGCAGGTAGCATATTTGGGCTCAATCTTCATCTCGCCCTTGTTGTTGATGAAGCCGATGTTGTCTTCCTCATCCCATACGGCAGCCATACCGTCGGAGAAATATGCACGCACATTGGTGAGCTCTTTTTTCTTGTAGGGGAGCAACTCGAATACCATCTTGCCGTCGGCGTTGTAGTATTTGATGCGTTCGCCGGGACGGGTGGCGGGGATAACACCGTCGCTCATCACGCCGGCATCTTTAAGGCCTTCGAGGTCGGCTACAAGTTCGGGCTTTTCGGCAGCTTTGTACACCGATATGCCTTTGTTTTCCTCAACAGTGAACAGACCGTTGATTACAGCTGAGGGGCGATTCTCAAATTCGTCGTCGAAGAGAATTTTGCCGTCAGGGCCGATCATACCCCAGTTGGAGTCTTTGTCGGATTTTACTGCCAGATAGTCGATGTCGTTTTCGGTAGACGACGAGCAACCGGCAAGCATAAATGTGGCCGCAATCAGAGAAAGGGCGGATTTAACAGAGAATTGCATATAACTATAATAAGGTTAAAATTAGTGCAAAATTAATAAAAAAGAGGTGCGGTCGGGGTGTGTTATAGTTAAATAAGGTTAAAATGCGGTTTGCCCGGAAAATCAGGCTGATTTCCGGGTGAAGAAGATATAAAAATGTGTATTTGAGAAAGTAATCGCTCAAGCTACTTCCTGAGCCGCAGGGATGGGGCAGAGGTCTCTGAGGATCGCGGTCAGTCGGTATCGTGGGGAGGGTTGGTGTGCCCTTCGCTGATGATATAATCCTTCACCTGCTGGAACAGACGGGTAGCGAACACAAAGTCGTTGAGGGCTTCGTTGGTGGTGGTGAAGATGCGCTTCTTGTCGCCGATCCATTCGCGGCGCCCCTTGTTGATGAATACGATATTCTCGCCGATACCGAGCACCGAGTTCATATCGTGGGTGTTGATGATGGTGGTGATATTGTATTCGTGGGTGATGTCGTGGAGAAGTTCGTCGATAAGGATAGAAGTGCGCGGGTCGAGACCTGAGTTAGGCTCGTCGCAGAAGAGGTATTTGGGATTTAGGGCGATGGCGCGGGCGATGGCCACACGTTTCTGCATACCGCCGGAAATCTCCGAGGGGTATTTGTTTTCGGCGCCCTGCAGGTTTACGCGCTCCAGGCAGAAGCGGGCGCGGTCGAGCATCTCTCCCTGAGTCATCGAGGTGAACATCATCAGGGGGAACATCACGTTGCCCAGCACGGTCTCTGAGTCGAATAGTGCGGACCCCTGGAAGAGCATACCTATCTCTTTGCGGAGGTCTTTCACCTGGCGGGAATCCATTTTCAGGAAGTCGCGGCCGTCGTAGAGAATTTCACCCTGTTCGGGAGTGACCAGGCCCACGATTGACTTCATCAGCACGGTTTTACCCGAACCGCTCTGACCGATAATCAGGTTGGTTTTGCCGGTATAGAAAGTGGCGGAGACGTCGTGGAGAATAGTCTTGCCGTCGAATGATTTGGTGATATTTTTTACTTCAATCATTGGAGCAGCAGTTTGGTGAGAATTACGTCGAAAAGCAGGATGAGAATTGAGGAGGAAACCACAGCGTTGGTTGAGGCTTTACCCACCTGCAGCGCGCCACCCTTCACGAAGTAGCCGAAGAAGGAGGCCACGGAGGAGATGATGAATGCAAAGAAGAGGCTCTTGATAAGACCGTACCACACATACCATTCGTTGAAGAAGGCCTGGATGCCGTAAGTGTATCGTGAGGTGGAAATCAGGTCGGTGAAGATGGTCACGAAATATCCGCCGAGGAGTGAGGTGCCGATACAGAAGGCGCTCAGCACCGGCATAAAGCATACGAAAGCCACAATCTTGGGGAGTACCAGGAAGTTGGCCGAGTTGACGCCCATAATGTCGAGGGCGTCGATTTGCTCGGTGACACGCATAGTGCCTATTTCCGAGGCTATATTGGAACCGACTTTGCCGGCAAGAATAAGGCAGAGGATGGAGTTGGAGAACTCAAGCAGCACGATGTCGCGTGTGGCCAGACCTACGGAATAGGCAGGCATAAGCGGGTTGGTGGTGTTGAGCTTCATCTGTATGGTGCAGACTGCGCCGATAAAGAGCGAGATGATGATGACCAGCGGGATGGAGTCTACGCCGAGCTTCGACACCTCCTGCACAGTGCGCCGGCCGAAGACGCTCCACTTGTCGGGAATATTGAATGTGCGGACAATAAACCGGCAATATTTGCCGAACTGCCCCAGAGATTTCTCTATAATCATAGAATTTTCATCTTTAGCGGTGACAAAGTTAAGAAATTTTCCAGAAAAAAATCAGCGGTACTGCTAATATGTGCGAGGAATTTAGTAATTTCGCCATTAAAATTATTAAACACCATCATAAATGTTAATCATTGGTATAGCCGGTGGCACCGGTTCAGGCAAAACTACTGTGGTGAACAAGATTCTTTCGAGTTTTCCCGCAGGAGAGGTAGCGGTGATTCCGCAGGATTCCTATTATAAGGATTCGTCGCACATTCCGCCTGAGGATCGTAGCAAAATCAATTTCGATGAACCCGATGCGATAGAATGGAGCCTCCTGGTGGAGCATCTGCGCCAGCTCAAGAAGGGCAACGCCATAGAAATGCCTACTTACAGCTATCTCACCTGTACCCGTCAGGAAGAGACGGTGAGCGTGAAGCCGTGCGATGTGGTAATCGTGGAAGGAATCCTTGTGCTTACCGACCCCGTACTGCGCCAGATGATGGATGTGAAATGCTTTGTCGACGCCGATGCCGACGACCGACTGATCCGTGTGATTGCCCGCGACTGCATAGAGCGCGGCCGCACTCCGCAGATGGTGATCGACCGCTATGAGGAGGTGCTCAAGCCTATGCACTGCCGCTACATTGAGCCGTGCAAGCGCTATGCCGACCTGATTATCCCGCAGGGTGGCACCAATTCGGTGGCAATCGGCTTGCTTACTGACTTTATTGACGGACGTCTGCGCAAGGCTTCTATCTGCAAATTAAAATGAAATGGATATGGCGGAAGAAACAGCTGCTGTGACAGATACTCCCGTGACCGAGGTTCCTGAAAAGATGGTGCTCCGCACCGAGAACCTTGTGAAAAAATATGGCAAGCGCACGGTTGCCAACCATGTTTCGATTGATGTCAAGCAGGGAGAAATCGTGGGTTTGCTTGGACCCAACGGTGCCGGTAAGACCACAACGTTCTATATGACCACCGGACTTATTACACCTAACGAGGGTCGCATCTTTTTGAACGACAAAGATATAACGAATTATCCGGTATATAAGCGTGCGCAGAATGGCATAGGCTACCTTGCGCAGGAGGCGTCGGTATTCCGCAAGCTGTCGGTTGAGAACAATATCCGCGCCATTCTGGAGATGACAAATATGACCCGCGAGGAACAGCGCGAAAAGCTTGAGAGCCTGATTTCGGAATTCCGTCTGCAGAAAGTGCGCAAGAACCTCGGCGACCAGCTTTCGGGCGGTGAACGCCGCCGTACGGAGATAGCGCGCTGCTTGGCCATCAATCCCAAATTCATTATGCTTGATGAGCCGTTTGCCGGTGTCGACCCTATCGCAGTGGAGGATATTCAGGAAGTGGTTTACCGACTGAAAGAGAAGAATATCGGCATCCTTATCACCGACCACAACGCCCAGGAGACGCTCCGTATCACCGACCGTGCGTATCTGCTTTTCGAAGGGAAGATACTTTTCCAGGGCACATCGGAAGAACTTGCCGAGAACCCGGTAGTGCGCGAGAAATACCTTGGCCGCAGCTTCATCTTCTATCGCAAGAAATTCGACGCCCGTGCCGCCACCCCCGCTCCCGCCGCTCAGGAAAATACACCCTCCGCATCCTAATCCCCCGTTACATCGACTCCTTTAATATATAAGGAGTAAGATGAATACGACGATTCCTTTCAAGACTCTGCGAAATTTTTTTGGGTGAAGATTTTGTGGAAATAATTTGACGGGAAAAATAATTGTTGTAACTTTGCAGTCGAAAAGCATCCGCTTGCGGCAAATGCGTTTTGCGCATCTGTGTAAGTCACGCCGGGAGGTATCGCTTCGTAGGGCGGATGAGATGAATGTAAGTAAGATATAATCTCTACACTTTAGTTGCATAGACAACTCTTTTAGAATCACAAATTTGCCTTTTGGCTTTAATCCTGAAGATCCTGTGAAGGAACCTCAGGTTTTTTTATGCCTTTTTTGTGGCTTGTACGTATTTGACAAACTTTGGGATTGATTCGCAAATGGTTTATGATGAAAATTTCTAATTTAGCGGCATATTTCGGGCGGATTGTGCTTGTGCGGCGCTCCCGCAGGGAATATGTGTGCTATATAGAAATTTGAATTAACCATAAATCAATCATAATGAATCAACCGTTAAAAATATTTTTTGCAGCGGCAATGCTCTTTGGAGCCTGCACCGGGGCAGATGCCCGTGGCACCGATGCCGAGATGCACTCGTTTGTTGACTCTCTGATGCAGAAGATGACTTTGCAACAGAAGATAGGGCAATTGAATCTGTGCGGTGCAAATGGCCTGGGCACCGGACCTATTGCCACGACCGACATTGCTCCCCGTCTCAGCAAAGGTGAAGTGGGCGGCGTGCTTAATCTGATGGGTGCCGAGCGTGTGGCCGAGTTGCAGAAATATGCCGTGGAAAACGATCCCAATCATATACCTCTGATTTTTGGCCTGGATGTAATTCATGGCTACCGTACAATATTCCCCATTCCGCTTGGTTTGTCGGCCACATGGAATATGCCCCTTATCGAGGAGTCGGCCCGAGTGGCCGCCGTAGAATCGGGCAGCGATGGCATAAACTGGACCTATTCGCCAATGGTCGACATCTGCCGTGACCCGCGGTGGGGACGCCAGTCGGAGGGCAGCGGCGAAGATGTATACCTGGGCAGCGAGATAGCCAAAGCTATGGTTAAGGGCTACCAGGGAGATAACACCTTCAGCGAACCGGGTCGGATAATGGCCTGTGTAAAACATGTGGCGCTGTATGGCGCACCCGATGGCGGCCGCGACTACAACACGGTGGATATGAGCCGCCAACGTATGTATAACGAGTATCTTCCTCCATATCAGGCAGCTGTCGATGCCGGAGTCGGGTCGGCAATGAGCTCGTTCAACACCGTCGACGGCATTCCTGCCTCAGGCAACCGCTGGGTGCTGACCGACCTGCTGCGCAACCAGTGGGGATTCGACGGCTTCGTAGTGAGCGATGCCGGTTCGATTCAGGAAATGCGATTCCACGGTATGGGCGATATGCGCGATGTAGCTGTACTTGCCCTGAAAGCCGGACTGGATATGGATTTAGGTGCGGAGGCTTACACCCGCGAGTTGGAGGGTGCCCTGCAGCAGGGCCGCATCACAGAAGCCGACATCGACCTGGCATGCCGCCGCATCCTTGAGGCCAAATACAAACTCGGCCTCTTCGATGACCCGTATCGCTTCTGCGACGTTAAGAAAGCCAAGAAAGTGATGTACAGCAAAGAGCACCGCGATTTCGCACGCAAGGCTGCGGCTGAAAGTTTTGTGCTCCTGAAAAATGAGGGCAATATTCTGCCGTTGAAAAAGCAGGGCAAGATAGCTCTGATTGGTCCGATTCTCGACACCCGCGACGATATCCTCGGCACCTGGGCCTGGTGTGCCGATTCTACACTATGCACCCCGATTCTTGATGCCTTTAAAAAACGTCTTGGCAAGAAAGGCGAAATCCTCTATGCCCGTGGCGCGGAGTTTATCGACAGCGTGCCCTCCGACATATATAATTATACCTTTGGCCGGGATGCCTCCTTCAAGTATCATCCCGCCAACGAAGCCGCATACCAGCAAGCTGTAGATGCCGCAGAGAAAGCCGACGTGGTTGTAGCATTCTTAGGAGAACATAAACTGTCGTCGGGCGAAAGTTCGTCGCGCACCAATCTTGAGCTTCCCAAATGCCAGAAAGAACTGCTCCGCCGCCTGATGGCTACAGGAAAGCCTGTTGTACTTGTAAATTTCTCCGGTCGTGCAGTGGTTCTCACCGACGAAGCAGCCACCGTGCCCGCCATCCTTCAGGTATGGTCGCCCGGTTCTGAAGCCGGCGACGCGCTGTTCGACGTGCTTTTCGGCGATGTTAACCCCTCGGGCAAACTTACCGTAAGTTTCCCGCGCAACGTAGGCCAACTGCCTATGCACTACGACGAACTGCCAACCGGCCGTCCGGCTCCTGCCGATGGCAGAACACAGAAATTCACCACCGGTTATATCGATTCCACTACTAAAGCCCTCTATCCCTTCGGTTATGGTCTGAGCTACACAACCTTTGACTATTCACCGGTGCACCTGAGTGCCGACAAGATGGCCAAGGATGGAGCGATAGATGCCACTGTGACGGTGACCAATACCGGTTCCCGCGAAGGCGACGAGACTGTGCAGCTCTATCTGCGCGATGTGGTCGGCTCAATCTCCCGTCCGATCAAACAGCTAAAAGGGTTTGAGAAGATACACCTCAAACCTGGAGAGAGCCGCGATGTCACCTTCCGCATCACTCCTGAAATGCTGAAATTCTATAACTACAATCTCGACTTTGTGGCAGAGCCTGGCGAGTTTATCGTGATGACCGGCCCCGACAGCGAGCGACTTACTGCCGCATCATTCACCCTGCTTCCATAAAGTTTTCCGACATACTGAGAAACACGATTTCAATCTGAATAATTCAGAGCGACTGCATCGTAGAATTGCGTCTACGGTGCAGTCGTTTTTTGTGATTTATTTGTCGGATGTACGGATGCGGACACAGATGTTCAACGTAATGCGCTGATAATCAGCGACGCTTGCAATGCGCACTTTTTTATTATAGTTTTGTGACAGAGAAATTCACTCTGATTCCGAAACGATGGACAAAACTATAGATAAAAAAGAGATCTACCTGGAGCGGCGCAAACGACTGCTCTTGTGGGGCATCCCCGCTGCTGTGGGGATTGCCGCACTCTCGGTGCTCCTATATAATATAGCACCTACGGTAAGCAGCCGCGACATCACGGTGGGCACGGCAGAGCGCGGACCTATCGAAATCACGGTTGCCGCCACCGGCCGCATTGTGGCGGCGTACGAAGAGATTATAAATTCTCCGGTGGAGTCGCGTGTGCTCAGCGTATATGCTCAGCCGGGCGATTCGGTTAAGGCCGGAATGCCACTGCTTTTGCTTGACCTGGAGCAGGAACAGACCGAACTTGGGAAATTGCAGGATGCACGCACGATGCAGGAGCAACAGCTTCGCCAGATTCAGTTGAGCAATATGACCGACATCAGCGACCTGGAAATGCAGATTAAGGTAAGCGAGATGAATGTGAGCCGCCAACGCATCGAAGTAGAGAATGAACGGCGTCTCGACAGCATCGGAAGCGGCACCGGCGACCGGGTGCGACAGGCCGAAACGGCGTATCGCGCAGGCGTGCTCGAACTTGAGCAGCTTCGCACCCGGTTGCGTAACGAGCGTCAGCGAGCTTCCGCCGCTGAAAAAAGCCAGCGCCTCAATGTCAGTACGGCCGACCGCGATATTGCTTTGATGGAAAAGACAATTCACCGAGGCAGCATCCCGGCGCCGCTCGATGGAGTGCTTACATATATCACCACCGATCTGGGCACCCGTGTGGGTGCCGGTGAGAAGGTGGCCGTTGTGGCCGACCTCTCCAGTTTTAAGGTGATAGGCGAGGTGCCGGAAGGGAGCAGTGACCGCTTGCAACCCGGAGCGGCCGTAACCATACGCATAAGCGGGGCACAGTTTACCGGCACTGTCAGCAATATCACCCCGCAGGCCCGCCAGGGAGTGGTGTCGTTTGTGGTGCGACTCGACAATCCGCGCGACAGCCGTCTTCGTTCCGGTGCCCGAGCCGAACTGCAGGTAAGTTTCGACTATAAAAGCGAAGTGCTGCGAGTGCCAAACGGAGCCTTCTATAAAGGAGAGGGGGATTACCGTATGTTTGTTTTCGACTCAAAAGATCGTGCTGTCCGGCGCAGTATCCGTGTAGGCGACGGCAACCGCGACTATGTGGAAATCCTCGACGGACTCAAACCGGGCGACAAAATCATCATCAGTGATACCGAACATTACAGCAATAAGAATAAACTCAAAATCAAATGGGAATAATTACATTAAACGGTATTGAAAAAGTATACCGCACCAAAGAAATAGAGACCACCGCGCTCGAAAACGTTAACCTCGATGTAAACAAAGGCGAATTTCTGAGCATTATGGGGCCGAGCGGTTGCGGCAAATCCACGCTGCTCAATATCATAGGTTTGCTCGACAAACCCACAAAAGGCTGCGTGACCATCCTTGACCGCGACTGCAGCCAACTCAGCGACCGGGAACTGTCGCATTTCCGCAACGCAAACCTGGGATTCGTGTTCCAGAGCTTCCACCTGATACCCACACTCGATGTGGCTGCCAATGTGGAAATACCTCTGCTTTACCGCAAGGGTGTGAGCGCCCGGCAGCGCCGCGAGCGCGTGGAGCAAGTGCTTGAACGACTGGAGATGTCGCACCGCATCCATCATTTGCCCACCCAGCTCAGTGGCGGACAGTCGCAGCGAGTAGCCATAGCCCGCGCCATCGTAGGAAATCCGCAGATAGTGCTGGCCGACGAACCTACCGGCAACCTCGACAGCAAGATGGGTGCAGAGGTGATGTCGCTGCTGCAGCGACTCAACAAGGAGGATGGCACCACAATCATAATGGTCACCCACAATGAAATGCAGGCGCAGGAAACCGACCGTATCGTGCGCTTCTTCGACGGCCGCATAATCGGATAAATGGTGCTTCTAAGCTATGAAACAGAAAATACGTCAGATAATCAACGACATGCGGCAGCAGCCGCTTGTGGGCACAGTCACCTTTATAGCTACGGTGCTATCCATATTCCTGTTTATGGTGGTGGTGATAACATCACGTGTAAAAGTTGTGCCGTTTTCGCCGGAAAGCTGCCGCGACCGGTTGCTGATAGGGCAGTATATCCATGTGAAAGATGAAAAAGGCAATGACTCGTCGGGCAGCATGAGTACCCTTACCGCGCAAAAACTGTACGACGGACTTAAAGGGGTGGAGTGTGTATCGTATTCACAGTATCTCGAAACGATGACGGCAGCCGGCATCGAAGGAAAATACTTCAATGCATACTGCCGCCCCACCGATGCAGAGTTCTTCAAGGTGTTTGACCACAAACTGATTGCCGGGCGCTACTATACCCAGGAGGAAGCTGACGCGAGCCTGCCGGTGGTGGTCATAAACGAGCGCACCGCCCGCAAGGCTTTTGGCACCGTCGACTGCTTGGGGCGTGAAATCAGCCTCAATCATAAAAAATACAATGTTGTAGGCGTGGTGAGCGATCACTCCTTCCTGGCCACCACAGCCTGCGGCGACGTTTTCATTGCATTCGGAGGCGATAAAGAGGGCTTATTCGGCGGTACAACTGCGGCACTCCTTGTAGAGGAGGGGGTGGATTTCGATTCTGTGCGCAAGCAGGTTAAAGCCCGCTACGCAATCCTTGACACCGAGCTTCGCCCCGAAGGGAAGAAAACTGTCTATCACGAAGCGCCCTTCGATCAGGCCACTGTATCAGGTGGACTTCGTGGCAGCAACACCACTCCTGACACTACTTCCGACTCGTATGTGCGCTATACGCTCTATGCCATTCTTCTCCTTGTGCCGGCCATCAACCTCAGCAGCCTGCTTCACAGCCGTATGCGCAAACGCATAAGTGAGATAGGCGTGCGCCGTGCCTTCGGATGCACACGCCTGCGCGTAATCACAGATATAATCTGGGAAAATTTCCTGATCACACTTGTTGGCGGCATTGTCGGCGTGGCCCTGGGCATAACATTCGCACTGACCTACAGCGGACTGTATGAAGATATGGAAACCTATGGAAGCGGCATCACTCCCGACATCGGTTCGGTAATAAATTTCGGCACCATACTCATAGCCGTGGGTGTTTGCTTTATACTGAACCTCATAAGCGCCTCTCTGCCGGCCTGGCAGGCTTCACGCCTTAACCCCGTGGAGGCAATCAACGCAAAGTAAACCTACAGCCATATTACATAAGATTATGAAACGTAAACTTCTGAAACAGATGCTCAATGAGTGGCGCTCAAATATTTGGATCGTCATCGAGCTTGTGATAGTGCTGCTGGTATTGCAGATTATCTTCGGCATAATGTACTCGATATATGATATGAAACAACCGGTGTTGGACACCGATATCGACGACATCTATGTGGCAGACGTAAATCAACTGAGCGAGGAGAGCGAGGGTTATGTGGCCTACGACAGCACCCACTCGGCTGCAACCGATCTGGATATGCTTATCGCCAAACTGCGCTCCAACCCATATGTGGAGAAAATCGGTTACGGCACGGGCAATGCCATCCCTTACCAGTATAATTTCTGGGGCAGAACGATTTCGCTTCCCGGAGATGGAAAGAAGTCTTTTCACATCAACGACCGCGGTATGTCGCCGGAGATGATTGAAGTGTTCCAGATACGTGGTATAAAAGGTGAGACTCCAAGCCAGCTGGCCGATATGATGCGCAAAGGATATATCCTTCTTTCCGAGACAGAATTCAGCTATGAAGAAAACGCCCCTAAAGCTGCTGAGTTTGTGGGTAAAGATGTGGAAATGCAGGACGAACCGCCGGTCACTTACCACGTGGGCGCAGTGGCGCAGCCTATGCGCCGCAGCGATTACGAGCCTTTATATGCCGGTACCTGCTATGAGCCAATCCCTGTAAACTATGCAAAGGTGATAGCTTTGCGCGTGAAACCGGGCACAGGACATAAATTCATCGAGTCGCTCACGATAGCCGACCAGCAGTCGGGCAATCTTTTCCTGACCAATCTATCCACACTCTCTGATAAACGAGATATATGCCAGATGGATGTAGTACAGGCAGTAAGGAGTATTACAGCGTGCGCGCTCTTTGTGCTGGTGATGGTCTTCCTCGGATTTCTGGGCACCTTCTGGTTCCGCACTCAGCAACGTGTGCCGGAGATTGCCATCCGAAAAGTCAACGGCGCCACCAACCGCGACATTTATCTACGCTTCTTTGCCGAAGGTATGATTCTGCTTGCGGTGGCCGTGGTGATAACGATGCCTCTGACGATATGGATTGTGACTAATCTGGCGGAGATTGTGGAAATGCCGTTTGACAATAATGCGGAGGTTGCTGCGGTGATTATCAGCGTAGTGGTGCTGGCTCTGCTAATCATCGCCGGCATATATGCTCCGGCCCGGAAGGCTGCCGCCGTGAATCCGGCCGAAGCGCTCAAAGATATGTAGTTTGGTTCCTGTCTTTAATTTCAATGACAAACAGAATTTTCATACACACGATTGCGCTGGCCGCGCTGCTGCTCCCCGTGAGTGGGGCGGCACGCGAGCTGTCGCTTACACTCGACGATGCCATAGCTATGGCGCGTGTGAAGAGTGTGGACGCAGCCGTGGCGCTCGACGAGCTGAAAACCGCCTACTGGCAGTGGCGCAGCTATCGTGCCGAGCGCCTGCCGGAGATTACTCTTTCGGCCACGCTCCCTTCCTACAACGACCGCTACACATCGTATATGAACGAGGCCGGAGAGTACAGCTTTGTGCGCACCCACAATCTTGATGCGCAGGCCGAACTGTCAATCAACCAGAACATCCCTCTCACCGGCGGCAGTGTGAGCCTGAGCACCTCGCTCGACTATATGCGGCAGTTTGAGGATGGCGGGTCGAACCGCTTCCTCACTATACCTGTGGCGCTGACTTTGCAGCAGCCGATTTTCGGCGTGAACAGCTTTAAATGGGACAGTCGCATAGAGCCTGTGCGCTTTCAGGAAGCAAAAGCCGCGTTTCTGAGCGCTACGGAGGATATGGCCCAGACCACTGTAAACTACTTTTTCACTCTTGTGATGAGCTATGAGAATGTGGCTATCGCCAGTCAGAACCTCGATAACGCCAACAAACTCTATGCCGTGGCCGTGGAGAAGCGCAAAATGGGAAGCATCAGCGAGAACGACCTGAGGCAGATGGAACTGAATGTGCTCGATGCCCGGTCGGATCTTACCGAATGTCGGAGTACACTCAAAAGCGATATGTTTGCTCTGAGATCGTACCTGGATTTGGGCGAGGATGTGGAGATTGTGCCGGTGGTGCCTGAAAGCGTGCCTGTGGCGCAGATTACCTACAGCGATGCCCTCGAACGTGCGTTGGCCAACAATAAGTTCGCGAAAAATATTATCCGCCGTCAGCTTGAGGCAGACTATGAGGTGGCGAAAGCCAAAGGTGATTTGCGCCAGATAAAACTGTATGCTCAAGCAGGATTTACCGGCACCGACCACCGGCTTGGCGATGCTTACAGCCGGTTACGCGGCAACCAGCTGATTGAGGTAGGGCTGTCGATTCCACTTGTCGATTGGGGCAAGCGACGCGGCAAGGTGAAGGTGGCCGAGAGCAACCGACGGGTTACGGAGAGCCGCCTGCGGCAGGAGTCGCTCGACTTCAATCAGGAACTGTTCGTTCTGGTCGAGCGTTTCGGCAATCAGCAGGAACAGCTCCGGATTGCCGAGCGCGCAAATGAAATAGCCGGTCAGCGGTATACTACCAATTTCGAGACCTTTATGATCGGTAAAATATCTACGCTCGACCTGAACGACTCGCAGACCAAAAAGGATGAGAGCAAGCGCCGGTATATCAATGAATTGTATAAGTATTGGAATTATTGGTACCGCCTGCGGTCGCTGACGCTTTATGATTATGAGCATCACGATAATATCAATGCCGATATTGATAAAATTTGTCGGATGTAGGGGGAGTTTTTATGGAAACAATGTAACTTTGTGCTATGATTCTGATTGTAGATGATGATAATGCAGTAAGAATGTCGGTGTCGCTGGCTTTGAATCGCGCCGGCTTTGAGCCGTGGGCTGTCGGCAATGAGGATGATGCGCTTGCAGCTGTGCGCGATGAGCGTGTGGAGCTGGTGATTCTTGATATGAATCTGACGCTTTCCACCACTGGGCGCCAGGGTGTGGAAATCCTGCGCAAGATACGTGTGCTGCGGCCTGAGATGCCGGTGATAATGATTACTGCCTGGGGCACGATTCCGCAGGCTGTGGAGACGATGACTTACGGGGCGGTCGATTATATTACCAAGCCGTGGAGCAATACCGACCTTATAGCACGGATTAAGAAGGCTTTGGCGCGGAGCAAGGAGCGCAACGAAGCCGAAGAACACACTGAAACGCTCGATGAGATGGAGAGCGAGGCCATCCGGGATGCTTTGCGCCGTTGCGGCGGCAATATGTCGGAGGCTGCAAAGCTGTTAGGAATCACCCGTCAGTCGCTTTACCGGCGTATTGAAAAGTACAAATTATGAGATACCATATTTACATCATACTGATGGTTGTGCTGGCGGTAGCCGTTATGGCTTGTGCTGTCGGCAATGCCGGAACGGCCTGGATCATAGGGCTGTGCGTGGCTATGGTGCTGGTGACAGCTCTTTTGGCGCGTGCCGTGTTTACCCCGCTCAAAGCCGTGCAAAACGGTATGTACCTGTTGCGTGAGCAGGATTTTGCCAGCCGGTTGCGGGCTACAGGTCAGGCCGACGCCGATAAGATTGTGGAGCTATACAATACGCTGATAGATTCGATGCGTGCCGAACGCCTCAAGACGTTAGAGCAGGATCGCTTCCTTAGCCTAGTTGTGGATGCCTCGCCGCTGGGCATAGCTATCTGCAATTATGATGGAGAAATTGTGCAGACCAATCCTGCCTGGGATAAAATGCAGTCGGCAGAACTTACCAAAGCTATCGACGCGGTGGCCGATGGAGAAACTGCTACGGTGCGTGTGGCCGACTCGCTGATTGTGCGCATATCTCGGCTGTGGTTTATGGATAAGGGATTTCGCCGGCGTTTCATACTGGTAGAAAAACTCACCGAAGAGATTGCGGCTGCGGAGAAGCAGATGTTCAACACCATTGTGCGCACCATTGGCCATGAGGTGAACAACAGCCTCGGGAGTGTGATGTCGGTGCTGGAAAGTCTGGCCGAAATGCACTCCGACGATGCGCTTACGTCGGGCGCAATCGCCGGTTGCGGCACAAGTTGTGCCAATCTGGTGGAGTTTGTGCGCGGTTATGCCGATATAGTCAAGCTCCCGGCACCGGTTATGGAGCAGGTCAATCTCGGCGATTGGATTATGCGCCTGAAGCCCACCTTGCAGGCTCTTGCTGCGAGCTACGGCGTAGAGTTGAATTACAATCTCGGAGAAGGGGAGCGGCGCATCGCCATCGACCCTATGCTGATGGAGCGTGTGCTGATAAATGTGGTGAAAAATGCAGCTGAAAGTATAGCTGCCCGACTGGCCGAAACGTCGGGAACTTTGGAAGCGCAGGGAGTGATTACAGTGTCACTGACCGACGAAAAGCAAGCGGGAATGGAACGCTGTTGCCGGCTTTCTGTCACCGACAATGGCAAGGGAATTTCACCGGAGGTATCGCAGAAACTGTTTACGCCTTTCTTCTCGACAAAGCATCCCGACCGCGGACTTGGTCTGATGCTTGTGACGGATATTCTGAGGGCGCATCAGGCAAAGTTCTCGCTGACAACCTCGGCAGAAACGGGGCTGACGACATTCTCCTTCACATTGCGTTGAGGGGAAGGGCGGCGCAGTAGGGAAGAGTGGAAGTTGTAGAAGCAGGAGCTGTTATGCTTCCCCGGCTAAGGAGCGGGCGTGATAATGCCGGTAGAGGAGGAAGATGCCGAGGGCGGTGAGCAGCACGCTGAGAATCAGATAGGCAATCTGAGCAGGTGAACTGAGGTCGGAGCCGATGGTGCTAAGATTGGAGGCTGTAGAAGCCTGCGCTTCGGAAGCGTAATACTCAGAGATAACTACCAGCGAATTATTGGTGATGTGCAGAATCACAGGCAACCAGAGCGAGCCGCTCCAAACCAGCAGGTAGCCGAAGAAGGCGCCAAGTAGCATTCTCGGCACGAAGCCGAACATCTGCAGGTGGAAAAGGCTGAAGATAATGGCGCAGCTCCAGACCACTGCGTGGTGGTTGAGCCGGGTCATACCCATAATGCGCTGCAGTGCGCCTCGGAAAAAGAGTTCTTCGCTGAATCCGGCAAGCACTCCCACAATCAGTACCGATACAATCAGTCCGGGCACGGAGGAACCTTTGATAAGCATATCGGACGTGGCCTGAGCCGCTTCTTCGAGTTGGCGGAAATATGTCTCTATCGCGGCCATCGACTCGGGCAGATGCCAGCTTTTATTCCATTCCACAATCCAGTTGATAGCCGGAACGGCCACGAGAAGCACGATAACTGCCAGCACGGTGCCGGTCAATCCGGGGCCACGGTCTATGGCCAGCAGACGTGCCGGCAACTTGGTTACAATCATCGCGGTGGCAATGGCCGGGATGATGAAAATCAGCAGGTCCTGGATAACGGTGGCTATGCGTATGGCGGCCACGGGGTTGGAGATGCGGCCCATTACTGCGGGCAGAATCAGCCCGGCCAGAACGAGGCAGAAAAAGAAGATGCAGATAAGCAGCCCGAGAGCAGTGCCTGGGCGTGTCAGTCGGTATTTGTTTATGTCGTATGTCATATTAGTTAATATGGAAGTAATCTAATCAGAAATGAAGATAAAAATCTTTTACAAGGGAAGTGTATTCGGGGGAGAAACCGCCATCGGGTGTGTGAATCGACAGTGCGCTTCGCCGGATGGCAGAGGAGGAGAGCAATGACAGGTCAACCATAATTCTCCGCGGAGGTTTTCGCGGCACGGTAGATACGGCGCAAATCTCGTTGACCGAGAGCCGGAGCATTGTGGACTCGAAGATGATGTCGTTTTCACATTCGGCAGGCATTATCAGGTAAATATGTCCGGCGGGCGCGAGCAATTCCGTGGCCTTCGACAGCAGGGCACGGAGGGAGAGCGAGGAATCGTGGCGCGCCATCCTGCGGGCATCTTCGCCGGGAAGTGCGCCGCAGCCTTCTGTAAAGAATGGAGGATTGCTCACGATGATATCGAATCCATTTGCGCCTTGTGGGAATATATGGCTGGTGAAATCGGCATTGATTGCCGACAGCCGGTCGGCCCAGGGGGAATTGGCGCAATTTCCGGCAGCTTCGACCGCCGCATCCGGGTCAATCTCAATGCCGTAGATCTGCGCCGAAGGAAACCTCTGCGCCATCATCAGGGCAATTACCCCGGTGCCACAGCCTACATCAAGTATTTTCGGAGTATTTCCGCTGTTAGAATCGGGATGGGCATCGCTACATGGTGCATCGCCGCAGGGTGCATCGCTTTCTTTTCCCGAGGTAAAGTCCCGGCCTGCCCAGGCGCCGAGAAGCACAGCATCGGTGCCAACCTTCATAGCGCTTCGGGCATTGCATACATCGAATTGCCTGAAGTGGAAAACGGTTTGTCGGGAGGGATTTCTCATTCAGTGGGAAAGGAGGATTCGCAGTGCAAAGTTAGTCAAAATCGGCAGAAATTTGTTTATAAGATGTAGAATAGTTAAATTTGAAGAAAATTTTGAAGCAATGATCGTAAATTCCGCAAGATTTGTTGTAAGTAATTCATCGGTACAGAAATGTCCGCAGGAGATGCGGCATGAGTTTGCATTTATCGGCCGCTCGAATGTGGGCAAGTCGTCGCTGATCAATATGCTCACCAACAACAAGGGGCTTGCCATGACCTCCTCGACTCCCGGCAAGACGTTGCTGATCAATCATTTCCTGGTAAATGATGAGTGGTATCTGGTGGACCTTCCCGGATATGGCTATGCCCGGCGCAGCAAAGAGGGGAGGGCTGAAATCGCGCGGATTATCCGCGAATATATCCTGCAGCGGCAGCAGATGACCTGCCTGTTCCTGCTAATCGACGGCCGACATATGCCGCAGAAAATCGACCTGGAGTTTATGCGCTTTTTAGGCGAGAACGGAGTGCCCTTCTGCATTGTGTTCACAAAGCTCGATAAACTCACCTCCTCGGCTGCCAAAAAGGTTACCGGAGATTATTGCGCACAGCTGCTTGAAGAATGGGAGGAATTGCCGCCGATATTCAAGAGCAGTTCGGTTGACCGCCGCGGACGCTCTGAAATCCTCAACTACATCGACCAGCTCCTCAAGCTCCCCCTCTGCGCCCCCGAGTAAAATACGGTGGTAAATTTTGCTATCACAGTTTCCATAATGGGAAAAATCACGAACATTTTCGGCGGACTGAAGGACCGCAGATTTATCATAGCATTTGGCGGATGCTTTGCCACGATACTGGCTTTCGATGTGCTCTGGAGCCTGACGACCACATTTCGCGGTATGAGTTTCGCCGGCACATATATTTATGGCGTTTTGCTGGCGCTGCTGCTGGCGGCTCCGTCGGTATGGATGCGCCGCAGTTGGCTTCAGACGGTAGTGCTTCTGCTGGTCGACGGACTGGCAATTGCCAATCTGATGTATTGCCGCACATATTTCAGCTCCATTCCTCCGGCCAGTTATCTTCTTGCCGGCAATGTGATGGAATTTGGCGATGCCATATTGCAGTCGTTGCGCTGGAGCGATGTGTTGTTCCCGGTTATAACGATTGTTACTATTATCGGTCTATATTTTACTGGACGGAGAGATGCCGGATGCGGAGTGCCGGAGAAGGCGCGGAGCCGGGGATATCTGGCTGCGCTTGGCGTTATGGCGGTTGCTGCCGGAGTATACGGTCTTTGCGTAGGTTCGCCGCTGCGACATATCGAATGGCTCAAAAATGAGTGTTATTATCGCACAACGCCTCCGGTGATATATACTTTGCCCGGAGCATTTGTGGCTGATCTGATGCAGAGCAGTGTCACCGTTTCGGAGGCTGAGAAGCAGGAGGCACTTCGAGTGCTGGGTGAGTCGGTGGAAATGCGGAGAAATGGTGGGGTAGAGGTGTATGCCGACAGCTCGTCAGTGCCACGTAATATTGTGATGATCATTGTAGAGTCGCTTGAAGCGTGGCCAATCGGAGCAAAGGTTGAGGGGCACGAAATTACACCTTGTCTGAATCGGTTAGTTGCCGACACCGCCCGCACCTTCTTTGCCCGGCGTGTACTTTCACAGGTGGGACCGGGACGCAGCATCGACGGCCAGTTGCTGATGACGGCCGGGCTGATGCCCATACCCGAGTATGTCTATTCGATGCGTTTCCCTGACAATAATTACCCACATCTGGGCAAGATGATGAAGCAGCAGCGCGGCACCCGCAATTATTTCCTTTCGGGCGACCGCCCCACCACCTGGAATCAGGGGGTGATGGTAATGAATTTCGGGTTTGATGTGACGCATTTCCGCGACGACTGGGACTGCTCGGAATCGTTTACGCATCCCACCAATCCCTCCGACGGCTCGTTTGCAACCCAGGTAATCGACAGAATGCGCAGCGGCGAGATATGGCCGGAGGGAGAAAGTGCGTTTCTTGAAATCCTCACATACTCCTCACACGCTCCGTTCACGATACCCGAGGAATTCCGTCGGCTGAACCTGAAGGAGCAATATCCAGCACCCTTGGGCGACTATATAATGTCGATCAACTACACCGACGCTACCGTGGGGCGGTTGGTGGATTATATTATGAGCCGCCCCGATGCTGAACGAACGATGATTGTGATAGCCGGCGACCACGAGGGAATCTCGGGGTGGAGGCGCGACTTGCGCAATGACGCCCGTTTTGCCGGACTGGTCGACGATGAAGGCTACGTGCCTCTGATTGTGGTGAACGCGCCGCAACCTGGACGCCGCGACGTGGTTATGGGGCAGACCGATGTATATCCGACACTGATAGATATGGCAGGACTGCAGCCATCGGCTGACTCGCTCGACAGCCGTGCATTCCCCGGGCTGGGCATATCGGCGCTGAACACACTCTCGCCGAAGTATGCTCTTGACCCCTCCGGACGCATTGTCGGCGATACCGTCGGGATCAATCCGCAGGTGCTGGAGCACATAAAGAAAGCCCCGCGCGCCTCCTCCGCCATCATCCGCGCCAACCTCCTCCGCTAATAAGAGGCGCGACGCTACCGGGGAGGCAGCGCCGCGTGGGGATTAGAAGGAGAGGGGGTATTTTTTGCCGTCGATTTCTACAACGAGGGAGGTGGGGCCGGTGTAGTGGGCTTTGATTTTGCCAGGCTTGGCATCGAGGGTGTCGGTGGGTATAATCACTGTGATGAAGCGTACCGGTTTGTCGTTTTTCTTCTCGGTGGACAATGCGAAGGCGGGGCGCTCTTCTTTCTTGCGGTATTCCTGCGACATCCATCCTTCCTCTTTAGTGAGCTTGTCTGCACCGAACACTTTCAGGATGATGTTGTTGCCGTCGGGGAAGTTGGTGACGATGGATTTGTTCTTGTAATCGACTTCGGGGTCGCAGGGGAGGAGCTGGTAGTGGATGGCCACATCACCTTTGGCTGTGCCGGTGGCTTCGTCGGCAATTACAAAGAATTTTTTATCAACGTAGAACACAGCACGGCGGTGGGTGAGACCTTCGTAGCCGGGTGTTTCAACCACTGCTACATCGCCTTGGGGCGTTGTCTCCCATTTGATATGCTTCGACACACGGTTCTCAAGGTTGCGGTTGTCGAGAGTGAGAGTGTTGTGCACGGCTGTTTGGCGGAACCAGTTGCGTTGCGCAATTACGGTGGAATCGCCGCCGTAGATGTAGCTGCCCGAGTCGGGGAAGAAATCGCGGCCATTGTGCCAGAGGGAGAATGTGCCGTTGTCAAACTGGTTGTGCCATTCGCCTTTGGGGCCGGCTTTCAGCACGAGCACGGTGGCGTCGGGGGTCCAGCCATTGCGCATAACATAGAAACCACCGTCGGTAAATGCGCGCGAGGTGTATTCGGGGAGGGTGCCTTCAGCACCGTCGGTAGCGAAATAGCGCAGGGCGGAATCGTCGGGGAAAAGTTTGAGCCATTCCTTATAGGATCTTTGCATCACATTCTTTGTAGTGAGATGGTTGTCGCTGAACAGAGGCTGGAGATAGTCGGGAGAGGAGATATTGTAGGTGAACTCAACCATCTTTCTCACAGCGTCGAGGTATGACTGGGGGAATTCTCCTCGGTAGCCGTTGGCATCCATCATCTGGAGGGCTTTGCCGAAGATATTGATTGAAGCTTTATGATAGCCGGGGTCAAGTTCAAACTGCACACCGTCGGGGAGCACCTGCTTTACGATTTCGCGGTTGAGAATGTCCACACCGGCTTTACGCCAGGCGGCTGCCTCGCGGAATTCGGGGAAGAAGGCGCCTGCGAAAATCACACGCTGCGCTTCAAAGAGCAGATGGTTGCCCTTTGCCGAGTAGTGAGTATTTGCAAATGTGGCGTGACGGTGATAGTTGTCGAGGAATGTGAGCAGGAAATCGGGAGTGAAATGCTCCGAGGGGAGGAACAGCTCGAACTGTTCGATCTGGTGCTCCAGGCGGTCGCATACTTCCAGGGGGCGCCAGGCGAAGTAGACGTTGTCGGCATCCTCGAGATTGCTGTCCTTTATGCCATCGAACTGAGTAAGGGGATTCTTGACAATCCAGTCGCGGTACTGGTATGCCCATTCTTTCGCATATTTCTCATCACCGGTGACTCTGTAAACTTTGCCCATCGGCACCCACCATTTTGTGCGGTGAAGCTGCCAGCGAAGCTCATTGTCCTTTACGGGCCAGTACTGCCAGTTGATATCGTCGCCGTAGAAATATGAAGGCTGGTAGCCGTTGTGCACGAAGAATACGTGGCGCAAACCATCGTCGGCCCATTTTCGGTCGGTTTTGGAGAGCTTCACATTATCGGGGTCAACACCGATACTATTCACATCTGTGCGATGGCGGAAATAGTCGAGCAATTCGACGGCGGCAAGCGAATCATTGCCGGCAGCGTGAGCGGCGGCTACTTTTTCCAGCCCCGGACGGGAAAGATCGAGCAGAGAGAGCACTTTCGATGCCTCAGCGCCATAAGCGACGCCGGGCATCATTACAAGTAGGAGAATTAATAATTTGAAATAGTGCATATTACGTTAGAAATCCGTGATTATGGATTAGAATCCGTGATTGTTCTTACCTTCAAGTGCGTAGTTGCTCTGAATTTCCTTCAGCGGAATGGGGAAAAGCTCGTGCTGTCCGTGGATGAAATTCTGACTTGCCTGATACATCGGTGTAGTGCGGTTGTTCACAGCAGTTTTTTCGCCGAACAGCTTGATGGCTTTGTCGAGCACACCCCAGCGGATGAGGTCGTATTTGCGCTGACCTTCAAAGGCGAGTTCCAGACCGCGCTCGAAATAGAGAGCTACGCGGAATTTGCCCTGGTCGTTGCTGTCGTCGATGTACTGGTTTACGGGCACAGTGGCGAGGTTGCGGCCGATGAAACGCTGATAGTTGGAGTTGGTGATGGCGGTGGCACCGGCGCGCTCGCGCACGCTGTTGAGCAGCTGCCAGGCCTGGGCCGTTTCGCCTGTTTCATTGTAAGCTTCGGCAGCCATAAGCACTACATCGGAGTAGCGCAGGGGGCAGAAGTTCACGTCGCCGTAGTTGAGGTTTTTGTTGGCCTGTCCTTTAGGCATCCATTCGCGGCGCCATTTGCCCACATACCAGGAGGTGTTCTGGCGCTCCTGCTTGTCCTGTGTCTGGGTATTGGCATTCCAGATATAGCGGTAAGTGCAGATAGCGATGTCGCGGCGTTCGTCGCTTTCCTCGAAGAAGTTGTACCATTCGGGAATCACAAGGAGGAAGCCTTGTGCACGGCCCATATATGCGGCAGCCACCGAGGTGGAGAGGCCGGAAGGCTGAGCTACAGCGGGGCCGTTGTAAATGCCCCAGGCCGAACCGCTGCGGCGGCCCTGGTCGTGATACATAGCCACTTCCCAGATATTCTCGCGGCTGTCGAGCACAAGACCCGACACATCTTTGAAGAGCTGTGCGTAGCCTGCGGGGTAGAATCCGTGGTAGCCGTTTTCCTGGAAAGCTTCCCACTGAGCGATTACCTCATTGTAGCAGGCGTGGCGTACGCTCGACGACGGGCGGTAGAATGTGCCGTCGGGGAGCAGACGGTGGCCGGCACGCTGGAGAAGCACGCGCATAAGCAGAGCGCGGGCTGCTCCCTGCGATGCACGCTCGGGAGAGAAACCGGCCGAAGCCCAGGGCATCATGCTGATGGCAAGATGGAGGTCTTCGACTACCTGGTCGTAAAGTTCGTCGTAGGTGCGGCGCGGACGGAACGAGGTGTCGTAAGCGTCGGCGGGAGCTGTGGTGAAGGGCACTTCGCCCCAGTATTTGATGAGGTCGAAGGTGAGGAATGCACGCAGGAAGCGGGCCTCACCGGCGAGATTGCGCAGAGTAGCGTCGGTCTCGAACGCAGGCATAGCCTCTATGCCCTGGATAGCGACATTTGCGCGGTCGATACCCTGGTACTTCATACGCCAGAGATATTCCACCCAGTTGTTGCCGGAGTTATAGCGGTAGTGGGTGATGTCGTTGATGGTATTGTCGGACTGTGTGCGGGAGGAGAAGTACATATCGTCGGAGGCGGGCATAGCCATTTCGTCCTGACCGTAATGGTTGTAGTCGGAGATGGAGCTCATAATGCCGAGGATAGCCATTTCAGCCTTTTCCGCGCTGTCGAAGTAGGTTTCCTTATCGTAGCCCGAAGAGGGTGTTTCGGTGAGGGTATCTTCGCAGGAGGCGAAGATGCCGGCAGCGGCTACAAGAAGGGCGAACTTAGATATTTTGTGTATTTTCATTTTTAGCAGAAGCTTAGAAAGTGAGGTTGAGACCAAACAGGAATGTGCGGCTCAGAGGATAAGCGCCGAAGTCGACACCGGGGGTGAGGGGTGAGCGCATAGTGGATACTTCGGGATCGAAGCCGGTATACTTTGTGAAGGTATAGAGGTTGTTGCCGGTGAAGTAGGCACGGAGCTTAGTGAGCCCCAGCTTGCGTAAGAACGCTTTGTTCTCGAGAGTGTATCCGAAGGTGATGTTGGAAATCTTCAGGAAGGAAGCGTCTTCCACAGCCCAGGAGTGCACATAGTTGTCGCCGTTTTCAAGGTCGTAGTAGGCAGGAATTGTCTTGCCTTCGTTGAGGGCAGCCAGAGCCGAGGGATCGGTGACGGGGTTGCCGGCGGCGTCGATAGTCATCCAGCGGTTGGAGCTGTTGACGATGTCGAGAGCATTATTGTTGGTGCATCCGACTTTCGCGCTGACGAGCTTGGTGGCGTTGAGCACATCGTTGCCGATGCTGAAAGTTAGGAACACGCTCAGGTCGAAATTCTTCCAGGTGAGGGAGTTGTTGAAACCACCGTAGAGCTTGGGCGAAGCATTGCCGATGACGGTCTTATCGTTTTCATCGATGATGCCGTTGCCGTCGCGGTCTTTGAACTTCCACATACCGGGCTGCACGAGGTTGGGGTTGGTCTGATAGGGTACACCCTCCTTGAGAGTGTATGCCTTGGTGCGCGGATTGTAGTTGAAATCGCTTACCTGATACAGACCGTCGGTAACGAGGCCGTAGAACTGACCGATGGGCTTGCCTACTTCCAGAAGGTGAGTGTTCTGGTTGAAGCCGAAGCGGGCTTCGTAGAGCTGGCGGTCGCCGCCCACAAGCGAAGTCACTTTGTTCTGGTTGTGGGTGAGGGTGAGGGTCGACTTCCATGTGAAATCGCGGTTGGCGATATTGATGGAGTTGATAGCGATATCAACACCGATGTTGCGTGTGGCGCCGGCATTGATGAGCATTGTCTGATAGCCCGACGACATAGGCAGCGTGGCGTTGATGAGAAGGTCGTGGCTGCTGTTGATGTAGAATTCGGGGGAGATGGTCAGACGGTTGTTGAAGAAGCCCAGGTCAACACCGAGGTTGAAGGTCTTGTTTGACTCCCACTTCAGGTCGGGGTTGGCAATCTGAGTGGCAGCGTAGCCCGGACGGGTAGTGGAGCCGACGGCGGTAAGAATAGTCGACATAAGCGCCAGTGAGTTGTAGGAGCCGATGCGGTTGTTGCCGGCCAGACCGTAACCGGCACGGAGCTTCAGGTCGGAGAAGATACCGAGGTTGGCGATGAAGGGTTCCTCCACCATACGCCATGCGGCGGACACAGCGGGGAAGTAGCCCCACTTGTTGTTCTTGCCGAACTTCGAGGAGCCGTCGGCACGGAATGTTGCGGTGAACATATATTTCGACTTGTAGTCGTAGTTCACGCGGCCGAAGAAAGAGAGGAGGCGGTCGTCGTCGTTATAGGAGGAAGAGGCCGACGAGGGAGTACCGATCACCATATCATCGAGCACGAAGTCGTCGGTGGGGAGGTCGCGCACGCCTGTCTCCACATATTTGGTCCAGCGCTTCACATATTCCTGGCCGAGCTGCACCATCAGGTGGTGAGTCTTTTTCCAGCGCTTGTCATAGGAGAGCACATTGGATGTGGAGAAAGAACCGGCTTCTGTGTTACGCACCGAGCCATAGATGCCGCTGCGTTTGCCGAGAATCGACTCAGGACCGTAGAAGAGGGTGCGGTCGGTTTTCTGGTAGCGGGTGCCTTCGGTGGAGCGGAATGTCCAGCCTCGGCCAAGCCTGAGGGTGATGGTGGCCACACCCTGGATGGTGCGTATTTTGCGGTCGTCCTTTTCAGATGCGGCGGCGAGCACGGGGTTGACCAGAGTATTGCCGGAGTCATCCTTGAGGATAGGATCATCGTAGTAGAGCAGCTCTTCATCGCTGCCGTTGATACCGATAGTGGGGCGGTAGGCGAGAATCTGCGAGAGCTTGTTGAAGCGGGCGTTGACGTTGGAGCCGCCGGAGTTGGTGCCGTTGCCGGCCACACCTGCACCGGTGATTTTCTGCACGTCGTAGTTGATACGGCCGTTGATGCTCAGGCGCTTGTTGATTTCCGAGCGGATGTTGGCGGAGATGGAGTGCTTCTCCGAACCGGAGTGAATCATAGCGCCCTCATCGTCGAAGTAGCCGTACGACATATAGTAGTTGAGCTTCTTGTTGCCGCCGCTGAAAGTCACGCGGTAGCTCTGAGTGAGGGTGGTGCGACCCATAGTGCGGTCGAGCCAGTCGATGCCGGGACGATTGCCGTAGTTGGCGTGAATGTCGGCAAAGCCGCCGTAGCGCTGCTGCCAGGAGTTCATACCGCCATCCTCGGGAGCTGTGCTGCTTCGGCCGAGCACACGTTCGTAATCGGCAAGCACAAATTCCTCGGTGGAGAGGGTGTTGAGCCTGTTGGCGAGATGGCGCCAGCCCACATACGCATCGAACGAAACGGTGTTCTTGCCGTCGTTTTCGCCGCCGCTCTTGGTGGTGATCACCACAACGCCGTTGGCGCCTCGGGCACCGTAGATGGCTGTGGCGGAAGCATCCTTGAGCACGTCGATTGATTCGATGTCGTTGGGGTTGATGTTGCTCATACCGTCTTCGTTAGGCACACCGTCAATGATGTAGAGCGGGGAGTTGTCCTGTGTGATGGAGATACCGCCGCGCACACGGATGGAGGGCGATGAGCCGGGCTGGCCGTCGGACTGCACTACCTGCACACCCGACATACGGCCTGCAAGCGCCTGTGTGGCGTCGCCGCCGGGGGTCTTCATCACTTCGTCGCTGCGCATCGATGATACCGAGCCGGTAAGGTCTTTACGCTTTACAGTGGCATAGCCGATGACCACCACTTCATCGAGTACCTTATTGTTTGACTGGAGCACAACGTCGACCTTCGTGCGGCCGTTGACGGGCTCTTCTTTGGTAAGGCAGCCGATATATGTAAAGGTGAGAACGGCCTTGCGGGGCTTGTCGACCTTGATGTTGTAAGCACCGTTGATGTCGGTGATTACCTTCGTGTCGGAGCCTTTAACCTGCACTACTGCACCGATTGCCTCAAGCCCTTCGCTGTCGAGCACGGTGCCGGTAACGGTCACCGGGGCGGCGTGAGCGCTGAGTGCGGCCGCGCCTGTGAAAAGAAGCACAGGCAGGATGCGGCGCAGAATGGCTGTCAGTATATTTTTCATTTATATTCGGTTATATTCGGGTTAAATTATCGAATGAAAAGGGGTTATCTTGAGATCCTTGAAGAGATGGGTTCTTCATCGGTGAGTTCGGTGGCTTTCTGGCCTTCCACAATCATAGTGGAACGATTGTAGAGACGGTAGTAGGTGGTGCCTTTGCCGTCGGTTACAGAGGCAGCGTTGCTCATATCGAGCATAGCTCCGGTGCGCTTGTTGACGATGTGGAGCAAGGGTGCTTCCTCAGGGTTGAGTGAAGCGGTGATTGTCCAGTCGTCGATTGTCCAGTCGCCGTTGCCGCCGGTCACTTCCGAAAATTCGTCGGAACTGTTCAGCGGCTGGAAGATGGCGAGGATTCTGACCTTCGGCTTAGAGTCGATGCGGGCGGTAAAGTGCCACTGGTCGGGATAAGAAGCGTTCTGGGTAGCGGGGGGCACGAGGAACTTGGAGGTCTGGCTGAGGTCGGCGTTGGCCGAAGTCAGGAGAGTCACACGGCAGTGGATGCGTTCGGCAGCGTTAGTCGTAGTGAGTGTGCCGGCCTCGGTATCGATGTCGAATGTCACGGGGCTGTGCAGGAGCCAGTCCCAGCGGGCTGCCTCGGAGGCTTCGAGTTCATCGTAAATCACCATAATACCGGGCTGGAGCATAGCCAGATGGCGGTAGTAGCGGGTGAGGGGAGTGGGGCCGAAGCCATTCTCGGGAGTCTGCTCCACGCCGGCGTTCTTGAAGTTGGTGAGCCACATCTCATCTTTGGTGAAACCGCAGTAAGCGTTGGAGGCGTCGCCAAGAGCATAGGCGATGGAGGAGTTGGAGCCTGCGCGGAGGATGCGTCCGTAGGCGCTTGTATCGTAGGGCTGACCAATGCCGTTGACCAGAATGGTATTGTGACCGCGGCTATGGCGGTACCACATCAGGTTGTGGGCGTCGCTGAAGCTCTGATAATAGCCGGAGGAGCGGAATACCGTTTTGCCGCCGAAGATGAGGTTGAAGGCATTCTGCGAGGAGGTGGTGTGCGAACCGGAGCCGAACTGGCTGGAGCGGAAGCCGATAGCCATATCATCTTCTGTGTCGCCGAGAGCTGAGTGGATAGCCACTTCTCCTGCGTCCTTATACCAGGTGAGCAGAGGCGCATCGGCGGGGAGGTCGATTTTGTAGTTGTCCTCGTTGCACATACGGTAGATGCGCATTTCCCAGTCGTCATGCACCAGGTCGCTGCGTGTGGAAGCATACCAGGATGCGTATGCGTCGCCGGTCTCGCGGGCGAGGAAGTCGGTGAATGCGGCTACCTGCCGGTTGGGGGCGAGGAATTTCTCCTGACCGTCGCCGAAGCCTACGTTAGCTCCGGAGGGGGGCATTGTGTAGGCGAGAGCCTGACCTGCGTTCTGATACCAGGGATGCTTGGTAAAGTCGGTGCAGGTGATGTAGCTAAGCATCAGCGGCATATAAGCCAGAGTCTTGGCATTGGTGGTGAAATATCCTGTGCCGTTGTGCCAAACACCGTCGCGGTTGAAGCCGGAGGCGGGAGCGCGGGCGGTCCACAGTTCGTAGAGATACTCCAGCAGAGTAAGGGGGTAGGGATATTCCTGACGGTCGTAGAGCGTGAGAGCGGCAAAGAACATCAGGCGGTAGTTGATCTGCCAGAAGTGGTTGTCGAAGATGTGGTTTTCCTCATATCCGCGGCTTGTGACATAGAAGCGGCGGCACTGATACGACACGAAATCCTCGGCAGCTTTGCGCACGGAGGAGGAGAGGCGGTCGGCCAGCAGATCGTATACCGCAGCGTGGGCGAAGGTCACGGTAGAGGTGATGAAGTTGTCGCGGTAAAGCACGCTCTCGCTGCAGGGTGAGGCAATCATAGCTTCGAGCAGGGAGATGAGCTTGGAGGTGTATTCATCGTTGCGTGTGATCAGATAAGCCTGATAGAGGTTTTCTACGTGAGCATAGAGGTCGTCGTGCTTGGCGTACAGATTCTGCAGGGAAGATGCGTAGTCGACTTTGAGTGCGCGGTTGGCGCGATCCAGCAGAGATGCGTATTCGGGATGGTTGGGCGCGTTCTTGCGGGCTGCCTCGAGTTTTGCATCGAGGAAGCAGTATAGACGGGGCGAGAACTGCGGAGCCATCGAGAGAAATTGCTCCCATGTGGGAGTGACGAACACCGGCTCGGAACCAGTGACCTTAAAGTCGTAGGTGTCGCTCCATTCGCCTTCGGCGCCGGAGGAGCTGACGTTGCGGAAACGCCAGTACCAGGTGCCGGGCTGCAGTTTGTGGTGGCAATTCCACATATTCCAGGCCACGAGACCGGAAAGCTCGGTGGCGCTCTCCTCAAAGTCGGGCGACGAAGACAGTGCGAATTGCAGGTATGATGATTTCTTCATACCCTGGGGCACAATCAGCGGAGCCGGGTTGATGAACAGCTCGTTGGTGGAGCGGGGGTAAGGCACAGTGCGGAGCTTCTCGTGATATTCCGAGGGGTTGCCCAGCTCGGGCACATCCTGCATCTTGTGCTCCGGCTCGACGATGCTGATGGGAGCATCGTCGGAGCAGGAAGCGAGGATCAGAGCGGCTGCCGCAGAGGCAAGTAGGCTGTGAATTTTCATTTATTGGCGGAGAGTAAGGCGATTATTCAAAAATAGTGAGCATCGGTCGGCCGAGCACGCTCTGATTCTTGGTCTTGACGTTGATCTGCGAGAAGCGTACTGTGCCGTTTGTGCCGTTTTCGGTAGCGGTAAGGCTGGTGCCCTGGATGTTGCCGTTGGAGTTGACCGAACAGGTGGCGTACATACAGTTGGCAAACGGCGAGCGGTCGAAGATGGTGTTCAGGGGGAAGAGCGCTCTGAATTCGCGCGAGCCGGTGGGCGAGCCGCCGATTACCTCATTGCGAAGATTGGTGGTGACCATAAGCATACTCATCCATTCCTCCATCTGCAGGCGTGCGGGGAGATACCAGGGAGTGGTGTTGGCCTCGGCGGTCATTGCGTGGGCCTCGGTCCATTCTGTCCAGGCCTGGTGGAAGGCCGATTCACCGAGAGCGGAGAGCACATTCTCGCTGTTCTGCATACCGTTGACGATGCTTTCGCAGGGCTTGAGGTCGGTTACGAAGCCGGCATTGAATACCTGGCGCGCCTTGGCGATATTCTCGATGGCCACGGCGTAGCCCTTGATGGTACGTCCGGCATATTCCTCGGGATAGTTGCCGATGTTGTCGCCGGAGATAGCTCCCATATAGAACACGATGCCTACGGCCGATTTCTTGTCGAGGGTGGCGCGTCCGCGGGTGTTGATGTAGGAACCTACCACCATTTCCACCTCGCGGTCGGGGTCGTTGATAAACTGGTTGTCGATGGTGATGCCTACGGTGAGGTCCTGTGCTTCGGCGCGTGTGATTTCAGCGGTGGCGTTGATCACGTGGTTGGCGTCGAGAGGAATCGAACCGGCGGGAATAGTCATCTTGTAGTCGGCGCGGCCGCTCAGACGCATTGTGATAGCTTTATCAAGAACCGACATATTCGACGGCGCGATAATCATATTGGTGAACCAAGGAGTCTTCGCGGGGTCGAAGGCCGCGTCGGTGTAGGTGAGCTTCTGATACGACTCGGTGTCGCATGTGCCGGTGATTACGCTGAAAGCGGAAGGGGCTTCATATTCAACCACGAGCTTCTTTGTGCCTTGAGCGGGAGTGGCGTCCTTCGGCTCGAAGTTGAGCTGAATCATCGGACGTGTCAGAGTGAGGGAAGCGCCGTTTTTGAGCGTTGTGAGCAGCCCGCAGAAAGCGTCGGCAGCAGCAATACGGTTTTTGTCGGTAAGGTCGAAAGCCGTTTCGGCGTATGTGATTTGCGAGAGATTGTCGCTATTGTAGATTTTAGGATTAGCCAGAGCATCGTCGGGCACATATTCTGCCCAGAATGCGGCCTTGGTGGCGCCGTTGGCAATGTCTTTGGCGTGCAGTACGAATTCTGCGGCGCCGTCGGTCATAGTGAGCACTTCGCGGGTGCCCACGGCCACGCCGTCGTCGGCAAACATCTGCATAACGCATTTGAGGGTGTAGCCGGGGATGGATGCCACGCCGGCGCGCGAAGCTACGGCGCTTTCGGTGGCCACTTTCACCTTAATATCGCCCTCAGGTGTGCCGGCCGGAGTAATTTCTTCGGTGTGGGTGCAGGCTCCGAGCATAAAGAGCGCGCCGCTGCCGAGTATAAGTTTATGTAACCAGTTCATTACAGTTTAATCTTTAATGTTTTTCAGGGCTTTGTGAAAAATTTTTCAAGAATCCGAGGGGAAGCCCGGGGCTTTGGAAGCCATTTCCGGGCTTCCCGTCGGTGTTCTATGAGGCTTAAAGCCGCAATTTGGATTTAGCGGTGTTCCGTCGTTAGATTATTCAAAGATGGTGAACATCGCGCGGCAAAGAGCCACACGGTTAGGATCTTTGACAATTCCTAAAGATGCGGGCCATACAAAAGATACTGCTCCGTCGGCCATATTCACACGTGCCTGCGAGTATTCGGCAGGACTGGCTGTATTGACTGTCGAAGAAAGATACATAACGGTCTTTTTAGAGTCGTTCATCTGCGAAAGCGGGAAGAGAGCTTTGAAAGCGTCGGTACCGGTGGCGGGCTCAGCGTCGGCAAGAGTTTTGCCGTGAGGATAGAGCATAGACAGGAAATCGTAAATCTGATTTTTGGAGGGAATATACCAGCCGGAAACATTCTCGGTGTTGAGAGCGTGGGCGGCAGTCCAAGTCTGGTATGCTTCAATAATAGGTGAGCCTGCAAGCTTTTCGAGCATATAGGGAGTGGTCTGATAACCATTGGTCGAGGTCTTTTCGTTTGTTACGAAAATGTCGCCATATGCTTTGTCACCGCAGGAAAGACGGGTAGCTGAGATATTCTCAAGGGCAACAGCGTAGCCTTTGATGGTCTTGCTGCTGTAGGCAGCTGCATAGTTTGCGGGAACATCTTCACCGAAAGCACCTACGTAGTAGATGATACCTGCGGCATTGGCTTTGTCGGAGACGGGCTTGCCGGCAGCGTCGACGTATGCGCCAACTTCAAATACAGCGGGTTTGGGTTCGTTGTCGAAGGAACCGTTGATGTCGACATTTACGTCAACGTCGAGGTTGGTGTCGCCGCCGATGGTGATTTCAGCGGAGGTGTTGACGATGTTGTTGGCATCGAGGGGCACCTTGTCGGCAGGAATGGTGAGCACAGCATTCACACCGCCGCCTACAGTCATTGTGATAGGCTCGGCGAAGGTCGACATATTTGCGGGAGCAAAGATGTAGCTGGTGATCCACTTGGCTGCGGGATCGAAGGAAGCGTTGTTGTAGGTAAGCTCCTGAGCGGCGTCAGCCACGCAGTTGGAGGTTAGCACATTAAAGCCGGAAGTAGCTTTGTAGGCAACTTTCAGTGTGGTGGCACCTGCAGCAGCTTCGGGGTTGGTGGGGGTGAAGTTGAACTGGATCATCGGGCGGGAGAGGGTTGCCGATGCACCGTTGCTCAGGGTGGTGATTGTACCGGCGAATGCGTCGGCGGCTGCCATCAGGTTGGCGTCGGTCATATCAAAAGTGGTGACGTTGTAGCTGATGTTGGTAAGGTCGGAGCTGTTGTAAACCTTGGGAGTGCTGCCCTGGGGAACGTATTCAGCCCAGAAGAGTGCTTTCGAGGCGCCGGCTTCGATGTCGGTGCCCTTGATGGTGAAGGATGCGCTGCCGGTGGCGGCCGAAGCGGTGGCCTGGGTGCCGATGGTGGCGCCGTTGTCGTCGACAAGCTGCATTACGCAGGTGAGGTCATAGCCGGGAACGGTGGCGATGGCGCGGCTGATGGTGGCGTCGGTAGCAACTGTGACTGTGATGTCGGTAGGAGCTACATTGGGAGCTTCCTCGGAGGAGCAGGCGGTAAAGGCAAATGCTGCGCTAAGCCCGATCAGAAGGTTTGAAAAATTTTTCATGTTTATATGAGACATTAAAGTTGATTATATTTTTGTGTGAGTTGGTTTATTTTGTGTGTTGGTTAGATCTTGCCGAGGTCGATGTCGATGGTGCCGTCATATTCAGAGTCGACGTTGACCGAGCCATCGTCGGTGCCGGTCATGAATCGGCCGGAAACCACGGTGTTGTAGCCCTGTACCACGGGTATGGTGATTACCGAGCGCGATACCTGCTGGTTTTTTTCATTTACAATCTCAATCTCCAGCGGGAGCTGCGAACCGGCGGTGCCGGGCTCTACGAAGCAGTAGTCGAAGGCCAGACGCATGGAAGCCTGGTCGGCGTTCCAGTTCTCGGATGTGAGAGTGGTGCGGTAGAATGTGTAGGAGAGGAAATTCTTGGGCACATTCTGCAGCACATTGTATCCGGTGGCGTGATAGTCGGCGTAGCGCACTCTCACGGTGAATTCCGTGCCGGAAATCGAGCCGTCGGCCAGGCGCTTGCGGAAGGCGCCGAGGTCGGTTGTGATGATCTCATAGCGGCCTACGGGGCGAGTGAGGGTGACGTCGCGGGTGACGGTAGCGTCCCAGGAGTCGCGCAGTGCGCGCAGGTCGAGGTCTTCGCAGGCGCGGAAGCAATCCTTGCGGTCGTTGTTGCCCACATAGTTGCCGTTGGGCATCACGGGAGTGAGCGAGGAGGCATTGTAGTAGAGCGGCGCAGTGGGGTTGGTGGCCTCGGTGTAGTCGCTCCATACGAGCAGCTTATACTGACGGGCGTTGAGGCGCATACGTGTTTTCAGCGTGTATTCGGTTTTGCCTTCTTCAAGGGTGGCGAAGCTTTCCTGGCGCTCGGCCACGGTGCCGTCGGGAGTGACTGCTTCGACGATGAAGCGGCGGGTGTATTCGCCGGTGACGCTGGGGAGGATGTCGTCGTAGGCATTTTCATTGTCGGGAATGGCCAGGTGAAGCACAGCTTCCACGTCGACTTTCACTTGTGTGGGGTCGATTCCCTCGCCTTCGGGTTCCTGCGTAAGGGTGCAGCCGGTCCACATAAGAGTGAAGGCAGCCAGAGCCGGAAATTTCAGAAATTTATTCATCGTATCGGGGGAATTTTAAAGTGAATATACCAGGGAAATGCCCACGCGTGTGGGGCCGAAATAGTTCTTGGTGCGGGTGTCGATGAGCGCACCGTCGGTTATATTATAATAGGTGTTGTAGCGGGTGTTGATGTAGCCCACGCCGAGCGAGAATTCAGCTTTCCAGTTCTTGCCGAGATTCAGCGAGTAGGCGTAGTTGATGCTGACACCCATAGCGGGGCGTGAGGCGCTCTGATAGCGGTCGTCGTCCCACTTCACATTGTACCAGGCCAGGTCGAAGTCGGCTCCGATGGCGTGGCCGCTGCCGGGGGTGCCGAACCAGTATTTCACACCGGGCTGAATGGCTACGGTGCGCACACCGCGGTCTTCTTTCCAGTCCCAGAGGCTCCACATCACCGGAATTTCGGCGGTGAAGTGCGAGGCGAACTGGCACTCGTAGGTGAGGTTGAGCACGGCAAGAGCGTCGTAGGCCACGTTGGTCTTGATAGCCATATACGGGCGGTCGAACGAGGGTGTGGCAACTGCCTGTGCTTTTTTGCCACCTTTTTTCTTTCCTTTTACAGCGGTAGCGTCGGCTGTTTTCCCGGCTTTAGCGGCCTTGGAAGCGTTTGCTGCCTTGGGTGCCTTGGGCACTTCAGCGCCCTTGACGGCTGTCTGCGCCGGAGTAGCAGAGGTGCGGATTCGCGGCGCCTGTGCCTGCAGCGCTGCCACGGAGGGCAGAGCCATAGCCAGCAGTAAGATTAAGAGCTTTTTCATCGGTAATATCTCTGAAAGGTTAAATTTCAAGGTTTGGCACCTGGTCGGTGAGGGTAGTGACGTAGCCGTTTTCATCGATTATCGTCTCCTCGCCCTGATAGTTGACAATCACTTCGTCGCCCTCTTTTTCCACACGGAAGGATGGCTTGCCCTCGGTGGAGAGATTGACGGTGATGAGCCAGCCGGGCACGCGGATGCGGCCGTCGGGACGAATCTCGGGGGTCTTCGAGGGGTGCTTCAGCGCGTGGGTGTTGATCAAGGCTGCGTAGCGGTAAACGGGAGCTTTCTCCGACTTGGCGGTGAAGTGGTGATGGTTGGGGTATTTCTTGAAATTGCCCTTGGCATCGCCTTTGAGCCAGTTTACAGCGGGCACGAAGAACTGGTCGGTGGTGTCGCACTGGAGTTTGCCGGAGGAGAAGAGGAATGCATCGCCCTTGGCACCGCGGTTCACAGTGGAGATGTGCACGTAGGAGTTGGAGGTGGTGTCGACTTCGATGGGGCCGGCCACGGAGTGGAGCAGATAGTGCCACGACACGGGCTTGTCGGCTTCAAGTTCGTCGTAAACGAGAATCCAGCCGGTGTTGCCCAGGTCAACCAGGTGGCGGCGGAAGGTCTTGACGTGGTTTTCATCCCAGCCGTTTTCCTTATCGAACTTCACGTCGCTCTGCTCTGCGCGCTCAAGCCAGAGGGGTGAGATTACATTGCCGTAAGCGTTGGAGGCGTCGCCGAGCACATAGTTGATTTTGTCGCTGTTGTAGTAGCGGGGAATCCAGCCGTAGCCTTCCACGCCGATACGCTGGTTCATACCGTCGGGGAGAATGGTATTGTGAGCGCGCGATGCACGGTGGCAGAGGATGGAGTGACGGTCGGTGAAGGATGTGTGGTGGCCGGAGCTGTAGAATACGGGACGGCCGCCGTAGAAGGTATTGAATGCGTTCTGGTTGGAGATGGCGTGAGAGGTCGAGCCGTAGGGCGATGAGCGGAAGCTCCACATATGGTTGGCACCGTTCACATCCCAATTGCTGCAGGAGGAAGCGAGGCCACTTTCAGGGAAGGTGTAGCCGGGCATCAGCGCGGTTAGGCCGGGACCGGTGGGGAGGGGTTTGTCGCAGGACAGACGGAACCACGACAGGTCGCCGGGTTTGCTCAGATGGGCTTTCTTGAGGTATTCAGGCTCTTTGGCCAGTGTGCGGCGCACGAAGTCGGCAGCGATGCTGTTGTTGCGGATGCGGGCCATAGCGTCGAGATAGCCGATGCGGATGGCATTGGGACGGCCTACATTCTGGTGCGAGGAGCCGTTGCCGGCCGATTTCTGGAAGGGCGGGCAGTGGTACATAGTATACAGGGTGTTCAGATCATACCAGGGATCTGAGAAGAAGTCGTAGCCTGTTACGCGGGAGTAGAACCAGGGCATTTCCACCAGGGTGCGGGTGTTGACGGTGAAGTAGCTGTCGCCGTTGTGCCATGCGCCGTCGCGGTTCAGACCGGGGAAGCGGCAGAGCCATACGTTGTAGCAGTAGTCGGCCCAGAGCTTGCTTTCGTCGTAGTCGCCGTAGGTGGCGTATACGGCCAGCGAGGTGATGCGGAAGTTCATCTGCCAGAGATGATTCTCGGCGATGTGGTTCTCAAGATAGTTATTGTAGTGGGCATACATCTTGGCGATGCGTCCTTTGAGCTGCTCGAGGAAGAGCTTCTTCTGCTCGGGGGTGAGCAGATTGTAGAAGGAATCGTAGGCCATGGATGCAATCGACACGATAGCGCCGTCGTTGAAGTCGCCCTGCACGTTGGGGTTGTCGCCCCAGGAGAACATTGTGGTGATGCGGCGGATGGCTTCGTCGGCGTAGCGGCGGTCTTTGGTGAGGAGGTAAGCGCGGATGAGGCCGTCGCAGGTGCTCTCCTCGGCGTCGATGATGCGGCGCGACTCACGTGTGAGGTAAGCTTTGCGCTTCATAGGTGTGTCGAGGTTGGCCACGGCATCGGTGCGGATATCTTCCACACGTTTCATTGGGGTCTCGAGGGCTTTGTTGGCCACGTCGATATACCACTGGTATTCGGGCTTGTCCTTGGCGTTTTCGATGAATTCATCCCAGTGTGCGGCATCTACCAGGATACGGGGATGCGTGGTGGGGAGTTTGGCGATGAATTCGTCGAACGAAGGGGGAGCGAAGATGTTTTTGTTGTCGCTGACGGTGACGGAGTAGACGGGGCTCCACTGGTCGGTGCCATCTTCATTCACATAGGCATACTGCCAGTACCATTTGCCGGGGGCAAGCGGTTTGGCGGGGTTATAGAAAGGCCAGATAGTCTCTACGGCAGTAGTGTTGCCGGCAGGGAAAGTCTTGTCGGTGGAGTAGCGGAGCTTGTAGTGGAGCTTGCTTTTGTCGACTTTCTTCACGGTGTGTTCCATACCGTCGAGGGGAGCGCCTTTACCGCGCGCCCACACGGGCATAGGCCACTGGAAAGAAACGGCGCGTTCGTTCTCAACCCATCCGTCGGTGGGATAGGGAGTGTCGCGGCTTTCGTGCATAAGGCTCACGTCGGTCAGACGTATGTTTGCACCTGGATCAGCGCTTGCAATAAGGAAGGTCCCGCAAAGCAAGGCTAAGGGAAGGAAAAAGTGTTTCTTCATGTATATTAAAATATATGCGTTTGGGTTTTGCAATCGCAAAGTTATAAAATAATTCTTTGAAAGATAGTTAAATAAATAGTGTTGTGTGGTGAATGGGTGCTAATAGTTCACTATTTTTAATAAAACCAACTTGTATTAGCAGGTTGTTACTTAATAGTTATTTTCAGGGGCGATTTCAGGCGGTCGCTGAAGTCGTTGAGGTACTGGATCCAGCTTTCCCAGTCGGGCATAAATCCTTTCGACCAGCCGGACCCCCAGTAATATATATATGTGTCGCCGGGCTTGTAGCTGCTCTTGGCCAGCAAATGCCCTGCGGCATTGCCCTGCGGCTGCTCGAAGGATTCGTTGGCTACGGAGTCGGCTGCCGGAGCCACCACGCCTACATATATCACACCATTCTGGTCGTCGGGATGGTCGGTGAGATCGGCGTATGCCATAATCGAGCGCTCGGGGTCGAGCACATATCCGTCGGGGTTGTCGGTGTGTACCACAATGCCCGGTGCAACGGTAGAGATGCTGTCGAGTCCGGCGTAAGTTACGGCTGTCTTGTTGAGGAATTCGCCGGCGTCGAGTGTGATGACGCGGGTTTCGCGGATTTTCGAGCCGTTGGCTTCGGTTTCGGGGTAGGTGAGTGCTACCGAGAAGCGCAGGGGGCCGTTGTCGAGAATCTCATATTTCTCGTAGCACCAGGGGAAGATGATGTTGCCCTCGGCATCGAGCAGGGCAGCAGTGCCGGCGCCAAGAGTGGGACCTACGGCGTAGACATCCATACCGTCGCCATTATCTTCGTGGAAGCTGCTGATTTTGGCGAAGGCATCATGGTAGCGCTTGGCTACTACGGGATGAGCTACGGATTTGGTCCAGATGTCGTAGCCGAAAGCTTTTTCGCCGGTGGCCTGGAGGGCGGGACCGTAGGCACGGTAGGCCGAGCGGTCGTTTTCCCAAGCGAAGTCATCTTTGCGGGGAGCGTAGAATGCGCCGCAGGCGATGGTGTCGACCGGAGCGGGGGTGCCGGGGCGAAGCTGATAGGTGGTGGTGGAGTTGGCAGCTACGGTGGTGGGGAATACCAGAAGGGAATCGTGGGTGATCTGGTAGGGCACCTCGGTGCCGTCGCTGTCGGTGATTACGAACTGTTGGTTGCCCATAACGGCTACAATGTCGCGCACGGGCACTTCGGCGAGCTGACCGTTGCGGTCGATGTCGGAGCTGTTGCACACCTCGATGGTATGGGTCGGGGTGCACGCGATTGCCGACACGGCCAGCAGCAGGGATGCGATATGGAGGTTTTTCATATTATATAAGGTAGTGAATAGATTGTTTTGATTTATGAGGGTGAAAAATGTCAGTTGACGGGGATGAAGCGCACGCGCGAGTAGGGGAGTCCGCCGGGGTTGTCGTTGAACCACTGTGTGAGAACTTTGCGGAAATCCTCCACCACAGGTTTGTAGCGGCTTTCCACGGCCAGATTGCGCATCTCGGTGCGGTCGTTGGTCATATCATAGAGGGCTTCGCGGTTTTTGCCGGCTTCATAGAGCACATATTTATATTTAGGAGAACGCACGAGCCAGCCGCGGGTGCCTCCGGTCTGGGCGAAGTCGGTCTCGGTGACGAGATATTCACGCTCCGAGGGTTTGTCGGGATTCTCCACGGCTTTTCGGTAGCTTTGACCTTTACAGCGCGAGGGCACGGGTGCTCCGGCCCAGTCGAGCACCGAGGGCATAAGGTCGATGCCGTTGCACACCAGGGCTTCGCTCACCTTGCCGGCGTTCTTTTCATTGCCGGGAGCGCATACAATCATAGGAATGCAGGCGGTCTCTTCCCAAAGGGCTGTTTTCTGATTCCACTGATGGGCGCCCTGGCCGTCGCCGTGGTCGGAAGTGAAGATTACCACGGTGTTGTCCCAGAGGTTGCGGCGGTCGATTTCGTCGACAATCTTGCCTATTTCAGCATCCACGTGTTCTACCAGTCGGTAGTAGGTGTTGCGATAGCGGCGCCAGTCGTCGGCGGTGAAATCGTGAGTAGGGTAGAGGCGGAAATTCTGCTGGCGCTCCCAGTGGAGCACTGCAGGATCGTAGGGCTGCTCCAGGTGGTTGACCGGGAGATTGGGGCAGTCGTCAACCGATGCCGGTTCGGGTATCTCTGCCTCGGGGAGGCGCTGGCCGCGGGCATACTGGCACACGTTGTGGGGGTTGTCAAACGATGTCACGAGGAAGAATGGCTGGTCGCCTTTATATTCATCGAGGAATTTCACGGCAGCCTCAGCCAGGCCGCGGTCGTTGTTGGGGTGGATGCGGTGAAAGCCGAAGGCCTTCTCTTCGGGGATGGAGTTGGTATTGACGTGCCACTTACCGGCGTAAGCGCCGTAGTAACCGGCGTTCTCCATAAGATTGCCCAGAGTGCTCACCTTTAGCGAGTCGGGCAGGGGCGTTTCGTTTTCGCTCATACCGCACTGCGAGGGCATCATGCCGGTGAACATTGCCGCGCGGGAGGGACCGCTCAAGGGGAGGGCGCAGTAGGCGTTGGTGAAGCGCACGCCTCGCTGGGCCAGGCGGTCCATATTAGGAGTCTTGAGGTCGGAGTTGCCGGCGCAGCTCATAGCCGAGGCGCTTTGCTGGTCGGTGATGATATATATCACGTTCGGGCGGTCGGCTTTAAGCGAAAGAGCCGCCGGGAGAAGAAGTGCTACTGAGATGAAGATTTTTTTCACGGTACGTTACTAATTTTCTACAATGCAAATTTACTACTGATTTTTGAGCCGGAATTCGCCGGATGTGTAAAAGATTGCGAGGAGTATATTATAGGATGTAAAATTTGTGTAAAAGCATATAAGAATTGTGCAGAGGCGCTGATAATGCGGAATATAGCGTTGAAATCAGCACTTGAAATGTTGAAAGGTTTTTCAACTGTTTGGAGGCAGAAATCGCCTTTTATAACTTTGTGGCAGAAAAATTTTTACAAACGACCTATAACATGAAAAATCATTTTACTCAAAAACTTTTTGCTTCTGCAGTGATGCTATCTGCCGTAGCATTTGCCGCCTCCGCCGACATCAAGATTGGCGAGACATCCTACACCAACCTTAAAGCAGCAGTGGGTGCTGTGCAGGATGGCGAAACTATTTTGATTTCAGGAAGTGTGGATTGCACATGGACGTTTAATCCAGTTGCAAATTTGAATTTTACGATTGAGGGTGTTGGTGAAGATGCTACCATTAATATAAAAAGGCGTGCAAAAGATAATACTTTCCGTCTTTTTTTCAATTTGCAACAAGCGAATGTTGGCCTCACGTTGAAAAATCTGACTATATCAATGGTTGAGGTTGAAGGTGTTACCGGCGCTGATTTTGCCGGAAATCTTATCCAACAGCAATCTGGTACCTTGACTATGGAAAATGTTATAGTAAAAGGATTTGCAACTAAAGCAACTAATGGCGCAATAAGGATTTATGACAATGCAGTTTCCAGCGGTCTGAAAAATGTTGCGTTTGAAGATTGCACTATTCCCAATAATTATAACGTATTCTGTGCTAAGGGTGGATATTCCGTGAACATTGGGGGTAAATGCAATTATACGGTAAGATTAAACGAAAAAACATCCTCTTTGACTGCCGACAACATTGCTGAAGGCAGCAATATTGATTTGAGCCTTGCTTCAAGTATGACGGGCAATGACGTCGTAGTTAAAGGAACAGAGGATTTTGAGATGTTCTCGGTAGCGACATCCGGTTCAAATTATATCTTAGGCCCGCAGGATGGCAATATTGTAGCTCTTGCAAATAACAATGTATTGTTGGTGCAGATCGTTGAAGGCAAAACTACTTCATCTACAATGGCCAATTTCCCAAAAGCGGCAGATTTTACAACTGGAGATAATATCCGAATTCTTCTGTATAAAGATGTCAAATTTACGTCAAGTGTAAGTTTTGCTGGCAAGACGATAGAGATTGCAGGTGCAAAGGATGGTGTGACCCTTACACGTACTACGGATAGATATGTAGTGAATGGCACAACTGCAAATACGCACGTAACGGTAAAAAATCTTACGCTGAGTCAGTCTGCTGATTATCAGTCTGCTGATTATCAGAACAATTTTGTTATTTTGAATAAGGCCACATCAAGCGTAGCACTTCACAATGTTGCTTTTAAAAACAATCATGTTAATGGTGCTCTGGTAGCTCAATCGGCTGGTGATCTGGTTCTTGACGGTGTGACATTTGACAATTGCACTTCTTCTGCTGGTGCTTTGGTGACAGTTGGTGCCCCCGGCAACCTTACCCTTACAGGTCTTAACAATGGGCTTTCAATTTACCCTGAATTCGATATTAATAAATTAACTCCTATCAATTGCGAAGGAATTCAGATTCCCAATGAGACGATTAAATTTAAGGTAAGTGAAAGCTTTATAGAATCAATTCCTAATGATCCGAATAATTCAACTCAAAAGCTTTGGCCTATTGTTATCACAAATTTCAATCATCGGAATCCTGGAGCTTACTTCTATGTTGTAAATACGGGATATGCTCTTGACTGCGATAATGATGGAAAGGATTTGGTTTTTCTTCCTAATACATTAGTAGGTGTGGAGAAAGTCGACACAGATGCCGCTGAGGATGTAGCTCCGGTTTATTACAACCTTAACGGCGTAAAGGTATCGGCCGATGCACTCACCCCCGGCTTATACATCTGCGTCAAGGGCGATAAAGCCTCGAAAGTGGTTATCCGCTGATCATCGTAAAAAAAAGATCACCTGCTGA
>SFFL01000008.1 GCA_004557825.1 Bacteroidales bacterium
TCGCCATTCTCCACCATAAAACCGATGGAAGTGCCCAGGCTTATCACGATGTCGGTGTCATCGGTCAGCGCCGACAGCGAGCCATCGGCCTGATTATAAGCCATAAGACCCGAGAGGATGCGCACGCGGTCGGACTCGCATCGGGGCGAAGCGCCCGCTTTGGTGCCCGGTCTACGGGCATCAACGGTTTGCTGCATCTCTTTGAGCGAGAACAGAATACCTGCGGGCACGCCGTCAATCACACCGCCCATAGCCGAACCGTGCGACTCGCCGAAAGATGTAAGTCGGAAAATATTGCCGAATGTGTTCATTGCCGGGAAGATAAACGATTATTCCGTGCGGATAATGTCGGCGACTTCGGCACCGGTGTAGGCGATAAGGTCGGCGGGAGCAACTTCAAACTGCAGGCCGCGCACTCCGGCGCTGATATATATCAGATCCTGCTCCAAGGCCGAGGAGTGGAAATAGGTGGGGAATGGCTTTTTCATCCCCACGGGGGAACAACCGCCGCGGATATAGCCGGTGAGGCCGAGCAATTCCTTCATCGGAATAAGGTCGGCTTTCTTCATCCCGGCCACTTTGGCAGCCTTCTTGAGGTCTACCTCGGCATTGCCGGGCACAACACACACGAAATAGTCGCCTCCGCCGGTGCGTTCGCCGCGGAGCACGAGTGTCTTGAACACCTTATTGATATCTTCGCCGAGCGACTCGGCTACGTGCGTAGCGGCGAGGTCGTTTTCGTCAACCTCATACGGCACAAGCCTATAAGCCACGCCGGCACGGTCGAGAAGCCGTGCGGCGTTGGTCTTTTCAGGAGAATTTCCTTTGCCTTTCTTGCTCATATACTTTTATATACCTGTATACGCGGCAAAGTTACGAAAATTCTGAATAAATAGCACTATCGGAGCACATCGAGAGCCTCATCGTAGTGCGGCTCCTCGGTGATTTCGTTCACAAGTTCCGAATAAATCACCTTGCGGTCCTCGTCGAGAATGATCACCGCACGTGTCAGCAGTCCGGCCAGCGGCCCGTCGACCAGCTCCACGCCATAGTTTTCGGCAAACATCGGGAAGCGGAATGCCGATGCGGGAATCACATCTTTCAGCCCTTCAGCCGAGCAGAAACGGCCGGCGGCAAAAGGCAAATCCATCGACACGCAGAGCACGGTAGTGTTTTTCAGCTTTGATGCTTCGGCATTGAAGCGGCGGACTGAAGCGGCACACACCGGGGTGTCGAGACTGGGGAAAATATTGAGCACCACGCGACGGCCGCGGAAGTCGGCGCAATTGATTTCTTTAAGTTCGGGTGTGACGAAAGTGTAGCAATAACCTTTTGTTCCTATTGCGGGGATGTTTCCGCAGGTGTGGCAGGGAGCGCCTTTGAAGTAAACAGTTTCCATAATAAACAATTTTTAAATCTAAAACAATACTTCCTTGCGGTTGGTTCACGTGGAATTAAAGCTTACATAAATTTTTCGTTACGGTCGCAATTTTTAGTCGATTTTGCATTTTTTTGTCACGGCTTCAACAGCGCTGCACTTGAGGTCAGGTTATCGGCCAGTGTGGAGCTAAAGCCCAGTATCACAGAGGAAACGGTGCCGTCGGCATCACAGAGCAGGATGGCCGGGAAGGCATTCGCGCCGGTGCTTCTCACCAGCGGAGCGGCCGACAGCAAGCAGATTTCGCCGGGGCGCAATCTGCCCGTAAGCGCCTCCACAGTGTCGATGTCGCTCGATTTGAAGGCGAAAATCAAATCGGTCTGCGAGGGGAGCCGGTCGAGTGCGCGTCGCAGAAGAGCCACTGTTTCGGCCGTTGTGTCGACATCCGGGTCGAGCAGAGCCACCACGGTAGGATTGGGAAATCGGTCACCTTTGTTGCGCATATATCGTTCGCCGGTGAGCGTAGGCAGCGCGAATCCGGGCATCGGCTCGCCGCGTAGAGTCTCCACGGAATAGTTGCTGGTGCGGTATCGGTCGAAAATCGTGGGATAAAGCGCGATTATCTCCTCCTCGGCGGCAGGCGGCGCAGGCAGTGAGGAAGCACCATAGAGGGCGGTAACTTCCTGTTCTCCCAACATCCCCGGATTGAACAGCGAGGAGATGCGCAGCGGCATAAGTGTGGAAGGGTCAAGGGAATACTCTGATTGCAGACATTCCTGACCATTGAGTATGCGGCGTGCTTTCAGCAGCAGCGCCGGTGCTCCCTCCACATTTCCGCGAGCCACCGACAGCGTGTAAGTGGAATCAGAGGCCATCTCGCGCAGACGGGCGGCAATGATGCGGGGGAAAAGGTCGACAAACTGTCCGCTGCGCTGCACTCCGCCCGACTTTCCGCCGAAGGGGATGGAATCCCAGTCGTGATGATATTCGCGAAGCCTGCGGTCGCGGTAGATATAAAGGTGCCCGGGATAATAGTCGGTAAATCCGGCCACGGTGTCGGCGCCCTCATTCACCGGCAACTGCCAGTCAATCAGATAGCTGAATCCAAGCAGTGTGTCGGAAGGGCAGTCGGCCGAACTGAGCCGGATGTTGTAGACCACATCGTCGTCGGCCATCGGCAGCGCCACCGAATATTTCACTTCGCCGGAATAGCGGCCGGCACGGTCGAGGCAGTCGGCAGCGCTTAGAAAAGCGCGCGCAGGCTCGGCAGAAAAAAGGGAGCCGTTTTCCCCCGCCATACGACCGGGGAAAACGAGCGCCGTTATCATCAGTAAAAATTTAAATTTCCCATTCATAAACAGGGTAGAAGAAACGTGCAATAATCAAATGACGGACACAATTATAACATCCGTACTGTAAATTATGTTCGGCTTCTCGCCCGGCAACACAGGCAAGAAGCCAAATCCGCTACAGCACCATTCGGAGATTGAGCAACAGTGGCTTTATCAGAGATTGAGCATCAGTGACTTTATCAGAGATTGCGCCACAACGGCGTTATCACGGATTGAGCAGATCGGGATTAAAGAAATCCATAATATCGCGCGAATGCTCCAGGAGCATTGCGGACGGCCCTGTGGGGTCGAGCCGTGCGCCCTCCTCATACGCGGTGATTGCCTGTGCGCGTCGCTCTCGCACCCAGAGCCATTTACCTTTTTCGGCCAGCACAAGGGCCTTCTCTACATCGCTGAGCGCAGGATCCTGCTCCATTTGCTCCATCGCTTGGAGCGCCTGCTCGCCCTCATTGGCGGCAATAATCTTTTTTATATTTTGAATAGTCAGCATAAATTCGTACTTTCGTACCTGGTTTTGCAAAGTTACTAAATTTCCGGAAAATGCAACGCTACATCATATTTCATCTTGTATGCCTGATATGGCTGGCAGCGGCCGGCGCCGATCCTACCGATACGCGCTACACCTTTGCTCAGTGCGAAGGTTCGGCTATGCCCTACCCCGCTCCAGAGCAGCCTACAGCCACGCCCGACTCCCTTACTCCCATTTTTGTCAACCACATAGGGCGTCACGGCGCCAGATTCCAATCGTCGCAGCAGGTGGTTGTGCCGGTGCTGAAAGCGCTCAACGAGGCCGACTCGGCCAAAGCACTCTCCGATGCCGGACGTAAGCTACTGACTCTCACGAAATTCATTGCCGAAACTTCGCGCAACCGCTGGGGCGCGCTCGACTCGCTCGGTATGGCCGAGCAGCGTGGCATAGCCTCGCGTATGTTCCGCACCTTCGGCCCGCTGTTCATCGGCTCCAAGGTCAACGCAATCAGCTCATATTCGCCGCGCTGCGTGATGAGTATGTATGAGTTTACCCATCAGCTCGACCGGCTCAACAACAATGTGGAGATTTTCACTTCGGCCGGCAGGCAGAACTCGCCGTTGGTGCGCTTTTTCGACCTCGACCCTGAGTACACGCAATGGCTCCGCAACGGCGACTGGCGCCAGGCCTACGATATGCAGTTCAGCACCGCTATGCCATCGGCTCCCGCAAGGAAGCTTTTCAAGGCCGACTACGGCGCTGCTCTCTCCAACGAACAGGCACAGGAACTCACCTACCATATCTTCCACCTGCTGCAGGGACTTTCGGCTATGGGTCTCCCCTCTCGTATGCAGGATTTCTTCACGCTCGACGAAGCCAACGCGGCCTGGAGCTGCACCAACCTCCGCCACTACCTGCAGCGCACCCTCACCACAATCTCCCAGACCCCGGCCGAACTGGCCGCGCCTATGCTTGTCGACCTCATTGAGCAGGCCGACTTGGCTGCCGATGGGAAACAGCCCTACTGTGCTGTCCTGCGTTTCGGGCACGCCGAAACCCTGATGCCGCTGCTGTCGCTGATGAGGCTTAAAGGGTGCTACTACCTCACCAACTATTTCGATACCACGGCTCTGCACTGGCGCGATTTCGCAATAGTGCCTATGGCCGCCAATCTTCAGATAATTCTTTTCCGCACGAAAGCGGGGAAAGTGTATGCGCGGTTCGACCTCAACGAGCAGCCCGTGGCGCTTTTCCCCGATTCGCCCGACATATATATCCCCTGGCAGGATGCCCGGGAGTATCTGCTTCGCTGCGTGCCGCTGCATCTCAGGCCCTGAGTTCGTAAGGAGCCACGGCGCTCCCCTCTGATTTTCAGAGGGCGATTAAGCCACACCGGCGATGCTGTTGCACAGCATTGCCGAGCCTTTGCTCAGGCGCACTACCCGGCGCACAGAGGTGCCACGGGAACGATTGCGAAGCGTAAGCGAAAGCAGACCTTCGCGGTTTGACAGGCGGCGACGCACCGCTTCAATCACGTCGGCAAGGCATGAGCAGCTTTTCACCGAAAAGCCTCCGACCGGACGGCCAAGAGTGGTCACGTCGACGAAGATTACATCGTCGGGCGATATCTCAAATGCAGGAGCTGCATATTCTTCAGCGTCAGCCGTGAAGGCAGAAGTGCCGGCAACGGATGAAGCGAATGTGTCGGCTGACATACCGAACGACGGACCGGTGAGTGTGTCGTTGAAGAGAGAATAGCGTGAGGAGAGAATTGCATTCATAAAGCGTTCTGTTTTAATTACATTGCAAAGATACAGACCGCCTGGGCAATAAAATGGCCCACCGAAGTTAAACTAAGTTATACACCGAAAAATAAATAAGCAAAACTGCCCCGCTGCAGCGCGAACATCCCAAAACCGCCGCAACTCCGCACTAACGCAGTTGCAGTTCTTCTCCAAAACCGCCGCAGCGAGAAATATAAATTGAATCTGAAAATGAGCAACAATAACAATCACCCCCTGGGGGAAGCACCCTGGTTTCACGTAATTTTCTCCACAGGTCTGGGCACAGGATTCTGCCCGGGCGCTCCCGGCACAGCCGGAGCATTCCTGGCCCTGCTCATCTGGTATCTGATAGCTTGGCTCTGCGCGCCTGCCACAGTGGTTATTGTCACTGCGGCGCTGGTTGTTGTCACCACCGTGGCCGGAGCCTGGACATCGAATGTGATGGAGCGCTACTGGGGTGAAGACCCCCGCTCGGTGGTAATCGACGAATTTGTGGGCACGTGGATTCCCTGCCTGGTGGCTCTCGTACCGGGCAATCTTAAATACACGCTGTTCTTAGGCTTTTTCGGATTCGCTATGTTCCGCGTAATCGACATTGTGAAGACCCCGCTGGCACGCAAACTGGAGCGCGTGCCCAATGGCTGGGGCGTGATGCTCGACGATGTGCTCGCAGGCTTCTACGCCCTCATCCTCACACTAATGCTGCGCTACATTCTTCTGAACACAGCAATCCACTGATACCAATAACAATAGACTGATGCCGCCAGCGCAGACTGATGCCGCCGACCGCCCGGTGCGGACAAATCAGCTTTCGCGGTAATAGACCCTGCGCACGCGGGGCGATACCGAGGTGAGGCACTCATAGGGGATGGTGTCGAGCACCTCTGCCATAGCCGTGGCCGGATTCAGCGGACCAAAGATGGTGACTGCGTCGCCGGTACGCACGCCCGGCACATCGGTCACATCAATCATACAGATATCCATACAGATATTTCCCACCGTGGGGCACAGGCGGCCATTTACAGCCACCTTCCACCGGCCTCGGCCACAATGACGGTTGAAGCCGTCGGCATATCCTATCGGCACGGTAGCCACCAAGCTCGGACGGCTGATTACGCCGTGACGGCCATAACCTACAGTGGTACCCGGCTCCCAGCGGTGGATGGCTATGATCACCGACCGAAGCGACGAAATGGGGCGCAGAGCATCCTCAGTGCCGTTATTGAGCACAGGTATGCCGTACAAACCGATTCCCAAGCGGCACATATCATACTGATATTCCGGGAATCGCAACATTCCGGCGGTGTTCAGCACGTGGCGGAGCACCTTGAAGGGGAAATGCTCCACAATTTTGGTGGAGCAGCGGTGATAATATTCGAGTTGCCCCAGCGTATACACATCCTGATCGAGGCAGTCGGCGGTGGCCAGATGCGAGAAAACCGAGCGCGGACGCACTGCGTCGGTGCTGTCGAGCACCTCAAGCAGCGCGGGGATATCCTCCTCGCGGAAACCGAGGCGGTGCATACCTGTGTCGAGCTTGATGTGCACGGGATAATCCTTCATCCCGGCGCGTTTGGCCTCATATATAATGGCTTCGAGCGATTCGAAGGAGAAAATCTCCGGTTCGAGCTGATTGTCGAACAGCTGCTTATAGTTGAGCACCATCGGGTTGAGCACCATTATAGGCATCGTCACACCCGCACGGCGCAGTTCGGCGCCCTCATCGCCCACAGCCACAGCCAGATAGGCAGCGCCGTGAGTCTGCAGAGTCTTGGCAAGTTCGAGCGACCCGGCGCCATATCCCGAGGCTTTCACCATACATACTATGCCGGTGGTGGGTTTCAGCTTCGAGCGGAAGAAATTGAAATTATCGACCATCGCATCGAGGTTCACCTCAAGCACGGTCTCGTGGGTCTTGGCTTCGAGAAGATTCACAAGCAGAGTGAATTCAAACACCGGCGATCCTTTCAGCAATATCAGTTCGGAATTGAAATCGGTAGGCGTAAGATGCTCAAGAGCTTCGGCTGTGCTTGCAAAACAGCATCCGTCGATTCCCAACAGAGCGAATCGCGCCGAAATATCGGCACCGATACCTATTACCCTGCTCACACCGCGCTGACGCAGCATCTCACCGGCGCGGCGATAGGTATCGTCGCAGTCGGCATCGCCGCCGTCGGAAGCGATATCGGAGAGAATCACGGTAAGCGTTCGGTTGGCCGTGGCCCGTCGGCCCACAAAATCCAACGCGAGCGACAGCGAGGAGAGGTCGCAGAGATAATCGTCGTGCACAATCAGGCAATTGTTCACGCCATCGGTCACCTGCATACGTGTACCGGTTGGGGCTGTGCCGGCCATCCGGCTGTCAATATCTGCCGGAGCATAGCCCAGCGCAAGCAGCGTGGCCACCACAGTGCAGGCATTGTCGATTTGCCAGGAGGGGCAGGAAGGCAATGTGAACTCACCACTCCGCCCATCGGCAGCGTTATAGCTGATTCGGATATTGCTCCCCGATTCGGAGATTTTCACATCAAGCCAGGCACCCGGCTTCCCTTCCTTCGTCCAGCCACGAAGCTCAATCCGTGGAGATTGAGTTTTCAGGGCCTCCACACCGGCGCAGACAGCCGCATCATCGGCCGGATAAACCAGAGAGGAAATGCCGGTAGCGAGCCGAAGTTTCTCCGCAATTTTCTCCTCACGCGAAGCAAAACCATCGTCGTGATCGGAGCCGACCGAAGTGAGCACCGCTATGTCGGGGTTGATAATATTGGCAAGGCGCTCCATCTCACCCTTGCGCGAGATACCCGCCTCGAAAACGCCCAGCGCGTGTTCTCCGGAGAGTTGCCACACCGACAGCGCCACACCTATCTGCGAATTATAGCTGCGCGGCGAACGGCATACGCTCATATCCTGTCCGGCTACACCGGCAAGCCACTCCTTCACGAGCGTCTTGCCCCGGCTGCCGGTGATACCCACCACGCGGGCCGAGGAAGCACGGCGCTTCTGCGCTGCAAGGCGCTGCAATTCATCCAGCGGAGAATCAACAACAATGAATGTGGCATCGGCCATATCGTCGGCGGGAATGTAGCCGGTCTCGACCACAAACTTCCTTACGCCGCGGCGATACAGGTCGGGGATATATCGATGACCGTCGCCGGTGGCCGTGCGAAGGGCAAAGAACACCGTCTGCGGCGCATTCGTCAGCGAACGTGAATCGGTAAGCGGAATCAATTCCATCAGCGCCTCAGCGTCCTTTCCGGCAGATATATTATCAGTGAGCATTATTTCCTAAACTTTTCCGCAAAATTACAACAATCCCCTTTCCCCACCAAATTCTTTTTCACCATAAGAGCGGGTTCGACAATATGCGGCGTAGTCTGCGGCCACTTTCAGCGAGGGCGATGCAGGGAGCGGCGAAAATCTTTCAAATGCGCCGCAGCCTCGGCAATCGTGGCCGGGCTATAAAACGAGGATGTGAAGATGGAATAGATATAATCCACCGCCACCTCCGACGGATGCACCATATCCGCTGCATAGAAGCGATAGTCACGCAAATCATCCATCATTATCTCATAGGCTGGGAAATAGGTCACTTCCGGCGCAGCTTTGGCGGCATTCCCCGTGGTCACATCGGTTTTAGCCGCAGTTGCATCGGTGGGTGTGCAGAGCGCCGAAGCAGCCAAGAGGAGTGTGGATTTGGATAAGCGGTCGGTGTGCAGCCCGTAGGAGATGTGCCGTATCGGGCTGACAGTAAGAATTATGTTCCGCAAATTCGGAGCCACGCGCTGCAGCAGCGAAATGGTCTCGCTGATTGCTTCCCGGCTGACATCCACCGTGAGGTCCTCCACGTGGAATAGACGTGCCGGTTGCTTGTGGCAATTGGCCACTACGGCGCCGGTGTCGATGCGCCGGAAACAGCGGGCCGACCCAAACGTAAGAATCACCGTGGTGAGTTTCGGCAACTGGCTGCGCAGACGCTCCAGCGTGGAATTGACCATCGCGACAGATTCTCCGACAGTGCGTTTGGCAAAGAGGGAATGGAAATCATAGCAGCGCCACAGCCCTTCATACTCGAAGAAATCTCCTTCATCGTACACCTTCCCCTCAACCACCGCAGCCACACTGCGCAGGATGCTCAGAGGATTGTAAAGGGTGCCGAGCGGATTCACCTCCACCCGGAAGCCTTCGGCAAGCATACGGTCGCCGATGTTGTCGGCGAAGCACGAACCGATTGTCCACACCACCGAGTCGTGGCTGATGGCGCCGGTCAGCCCGGCCAATGGCGTTATTTCTGTACGAAATTTCACTTTCCTGAAAATTTGCTAATTATCACGAACAGCCGCTGAAATTACTAAGTATCACGACGGACTCCCCAGAGGAATCAATACATCTCGTAGTCGATGGACAGCACCTGGAATTCCGTGCGGCGATTAATCTGGTCGGCAGCCTCGGCATCCTCCTCCGAGAGGTTCTCGATATATTCGGGAGTGAGCACGTCGCCCTCCTTAAACTGCGGATAGAGGCGAGCGAGCTTCTTGGTGATGGTCTTGGGGCGGCTCTTGCCGTAGCCTTGCCACTGCAGGCGGTCGGCCTTGATGCCTACCGAAATCAGGTAATCGATAACCGATTTGGCACGTCGCTGCGACAGCCCGATATTGTATTCATCGCTGCCCACGCGGTCGGTGTGCGACGCCATCTCGATAGTGATATTGGGGTTGTCGCGCATAATCTGCGCCATTTCGTCAAGGGCGGCTTTCGACTCGTCGCGGAGCACCGCCTTGTCGAAGTCGTAGAAGATATTGTCGATCACCACCGGCTTATTGATAGAGGCCAGGATGAAATCCACATTATATTCGGCATCCTCCTCGGCGATATCGGTGGTAAATTCCTGCTTAGCATTGAGATAGCCCTTCGCTCCGGCCAGCATCACATAGTCCACGCCGCGCTGCAGCGGGAAGCGGAACGACCCGTCGGGGTTGGCCACCGCCTTCTGGTTTGAGCCATCCTTGCCGATAATGCGTATTACGGCATTGGGCACCGGTTCCTCGTCGCGGTCGAGCACCCAGCCCGAAATCCATATCTCCAGGTCGGGAAGCACGAAGGAATAAATATGGTCGTAGCCACGGCCGTCGCCGCGGTTCGATGTGAGGAATCCCGATTCCCCCTGACCGAAAGTAATGCCGAAATCATCGGCGGCAGAGTTGACCGGGCTGCCCATATTCTCCACCTTCCAGCCGCCCGAGGGGGTGAGGGTGGCCTTGAATATATCGAGACCGCCAAAGCCGGGATGACCGTCGGATGCGAAATACAGGATGGAATCGGTACGCGAGTAAGGAAACATCTCATCGCCGGGCGTATTGATGAATTCACCCATATTTTCCAGCGAACCCTGCTTGTCGAGCAGATTGATGCGCCAGATGTCGCGGCCACCCTGACCGCCCGGCATATCCGATGTGAAGTAGAGCCACTTACCGTCGGCCGAAACCGACGGATGCCCTACGGCAGATACAGTGTCGTTGAGAATCTCATATTTCACCGGTGCCGACCACTTGGCATCGGAGCGCTGCGAAGTGAAGATTTCCACCGATGTGGAAGCGTTGGGTTCGCGACGCGCACGGGTCAGATACATCGTCTGGCCGTCGGGAGTGAATGAGCACACACCCTCGTCCATCTCGGTATTCAGTTCCCCTTCCAGCGCCTCAGGGCGCTGCCACTCCCCTTTTTCATTCTTTTTCGACATCCAGATGTCGCCCTTTTTCATACCGGTGATTTCGCTTTTCTTGTCGCCGGTCACCTTCTCATTGGTGGTGGTAAAATAGAGCACATCAGCCGCCGATGGGTCGATGAACATCGGAGCGTAGTCGGCACGGCGCGAATTGAGCAGTTTCGACTGTCTTACGATATAGCGCGTGGGGGTAGCTTTGCGCTCCATCGCCCACTTGCAGCCCGAAAGTCCTATCTGCGCGGTATCCGATTTCGGGTCGAGTTTCAGATAATCCTCGTAAGCCTTAACGGCCGCGGCATATTTTCCCTCTGCCTGCAGCGACTTTGCCATTTTCAGGATAGCCGTAGAGTCGGGATAATTATAACGTATGGCATTGGCGAACGCCGACGAAGCGCGGGCGCTCATACCGAGTTTTTCGTAGCAAAGCCCCATCTTGTAGGCCACTACGCCACGCTGCGGACGCTCCTCGCGCTTTGTGAGTTTATTGTAGACCTTTCGGTAGGTTTTCTGCGCCTCGAAATATTCGCCGCGGTCATACTGCTCGTTGGCCACGGAGAGCTTCGCACCGCCGCACGATGCCAGCAGACCCAGCATTACGGCGCATGCCACTGAAGCTATAATGGTGTGAATTAGTTTCATAACTAAATAACGCGCAGGCGCGGAGAATCGTATCTAAATCGGGAATTTTTCCTGCAATCAAATCGGGAATCTTTCCCGCAACTCATCATAGGAGGGCAGCTCGCTGATAAACCGATAGGGCGGGCACGCCGCTTCGACAGCACTTTCAGGAGCCTCGGCAACACCATTAGAGACTTTGGCAGCGCCATTGGAGGTGTTTCCGGCGGCTCTTCCGGCGGTGCTGACGCAGCAGAAATGCCGCAGGCCGTTGGATACTACAAGCACCCGGGCACCCATCACGAGGTTGTAGCGGGCAATCTGATCGAATACCCGCTGGGTAATCTCTACTTCAGGGGCCTTATACTCCACAATCATATAAGGCACCGGCGGACGGCCGCCGAAGAGCACCGTGTCGCAGCGGCGCCGCTGCCCGTTGAAGGTGAGGGCCACCTCATTGGCCATCAGCGGAGCCGGATAGCCCAGCGCATCAATCAGATAAGCGGTAAAGTTCTGGCGCACCCACTCCTCGGGCGTCAGCGCCACGAATTTGTCGCGCAGACGGTCGTAGATGCGGCGGATACCGTCGCTGCATAGCTTCACCCGCAGATGGGCGGGCGGGAGCGAAAGCCGGGGCAGTGTGTCAATCAGTTGTTGACGGGGCTGCTCCTTCATCAGTTGTATAGATAGCGCTTGATCGACTTCTTCGGGGTCTTCTCAAACTCGTGCGGGATGAGCTGGATGCGGTCGATGCGCTCGTAGGGAGCCACCAGATTGTTAAGATCCACGCGGTTCTCCTCCATCAGCGGCATAAGTGCGTTGATGTCGGTGATACCATCGGCATCCATACGCTCGTAGTCGGGATAGACGATGGCGGTAAGCCCCTTGCCGCGCTCCACCACAAGGCTCTCGTTGACATAAGGCATATTGTTGAGCTTGGCCTCGATTTCCTCGGGATAGATATTCTGCCCGGAAGCGGAAAGAATCATCGTCTTGTAGCGGCCGCGGATAAAGATAGTGCCGTCGGTCACGGTGCCCATATCGCCCGTGTGCAGCCAGCCCTCGGTGTCGATTGTGGCGGCAGTCACGTCGGGGTTCTTGTAATATCCGGCCATCACGTCCTGACCGCGCACACAGATTTCGCCGGGGATATTCTGCTGGTCGTCGCTGTTGATTTTCACCTCCATATTCGGCAGAATGTGGCCGCAGGAAGTGGGCACGAACTCGCGCCAGGGGGTATAGCTGATAAGCGGTGCGCACTCGGTCATGCCGTAGCCCACCGTGAAGGGGAATTTGATTTTATGCAGGAAGGCTTCCACCTCGGCATTGAGGGGAGCGCCGCCGATAATAATCTCCTCGAAGCAGCCGCCGAAGGCCTCCACAAGTTTGTTGCGGATTTTGGCATAGATGGCTCCGTCGATAAATGGCACGGCCAGCGCCCAGCGGATGGCGCGGCGGGTAATCATCGGCACAATCTGCTTGCGGTAAATCTTTTCGAGAATCAGCGGCACGCAAATCACCAGGTTGGGGCGCACCTGCGCCAGCGCCTTGAGCAGCAGATTGGGTGTGGGAGATTTGGTGAAGATAGTCACGTAGGAGCCGGTGGCCAGCGGCACGAGCATATCAAACGCACAGCCGTAGGCGTGGGCCAGCGGCAAGAACGACAGCGCGCGCGATCCTTCGTAGTGCAGACGCGTCTCGATGCCCAGACATACGTTGCCGGCAAGGTTGTCGTAGGTGAGCATCACGCCCTTCGAGAATCCGGTGGTGCCCGATGTATAGTTGAGCACGGCCACATCATCTTTCTCAACCTTCGGATATTCCACATCCTGCTGGCGGAAGCCGTTGCGGTATCTGGCGCGGAATTTGCGGGTGAGATTCCGCACGATTTTCTCGGCCGACGGACCGCCCTCAGCCACGCGCTCGGCCAGCACCTGCCTTGTTTCCAGCGACAATACGCATCGCAGCGATGGCATCTGCTCGAAATCGAATGTCTCCCAGGTGTTGCCGCTCACCACCAGAATGGTAGCATCGGAGTGATTGATAATGTGCTGGCTGTCGTGGGCATTGAATTCATAGAGAATAGGCACGATGGTGGCGCCATAGGTCACGGTGGCCATAAAGAATGTAACCCAGGTCACGGAATTCTTTCCCAGGAGCGCTACCTTATCACCTTTCTTCACCCCCATCTGCTTGTAGAACAGATGGATGCGGGCTATACGGCGCGCAAACTCGCCGTAGGTGAGCACTTCGGTGGAGCCAAACTCGGCAAGCGCCGGCAGCGACCAATATTCGCGGAAGGAATTCTGATAAATCTCCAGGACATTGTCCTGATAATATTTCGGTTGCATAATTTTCTCTATGATTGAGTTAATGTTGTGAGGTATTATGTGTTAAGGTCAATTATAAAACAACTGTGAACGGCATCAGACAGGCACCGGCAGCGACGACAGCCGCTTCTCAAGTTCGGTGGAACTGAGCCGCAGACTCAGTTTTCCGCGATAGGCCGCGGAGATGTTGCCCGTCTCCTCCGACACCACGATTGCGAAGGCATCGGTGGCCTGCGAGATACCCAGCGCCGACCGGTGCCGCAGACCCAGCGAGCGGGGCACATTCGTGTCGTGGCTCACCGGCAGGATACACCCGGCCGCCTTCAGACGGTTGGAGGATATGATGAGAGCCCCGTCATGGAGCGGCGAGTTCTTGAAGAAGATATTCTCGATAAGCCGGGAATTGATTTCGGAGTTGATAAAATCGCCGGTCTTTTCATACGACTCCAGCGGCACCTCCTGCTGAATCACAATCAGGGCGCCGGTCTTGCTCTTAGCCATTGCCATACAGGCATATACGATGGGCATCACACGGGTGTGCAGGTCGGCGGTATTGTCCTCATCCTTGCGGTGGTGGAAAATGGATGTGAGGAATTTCCATCGTTTTTTCGAGCCAAGTTCCACCAGGAAGCGCTTGATCTGGTCCTGGAACAGGATAACAAGAATAAGCAGGCCGATGCTCATAAACTTGTCGAGAATCGAGCCTATCAGTCTCATTTCCAGGATTTCCGAAGCCACGACCCAGAGCACGATAAATGCCAGCACACCGTAGAAGATGTTGGTGGTGCCCGATTCGCGCATTATCCGGTAGAGATAGTAGAGCATCAGCGCCACTAGCACTATATCCAGTATATCTTTTATGCCGAAACTTTCAATCATACGCAGCCTGCGGAATTAAATGTCATATCCACCACCCGGGCCACCTGCCAGGCGGCAGCCACATCGTGCACACGCAGAATCTGCGCGCCCCGCTCCAGCGCCAGTGCGTTGAGCGCGTCGGTGCCCGGCAGACAGTCGGCGGGGGTCAGTCCCAGCGGTCTGTATATCATCGACTTGCGCGACATGCCCACGAGAACGGGGCGCCCGGGGAAGAAGCTGCGCAGTGCGTCGAGCGAACGCAGAAGCTCATAGTTCTGCTCCGGAGTCTTGGCGAATCCGAAACCGGGGTCGATGATAATGTCGGCGATTCCGGCCTGCTCGGCCTGCGCCACACTCTGCTGCAACTCGCGGGCCACCGTAGCCACAACACCCCCCTCCGAGGCGGGATAGTCGGTCCGGCGGGTCATATCGCGGGGAGTGCCGCGCATGTGCATCATTATATATGGTACGCGCGCGCAAGCCACCACAGCCATCATATTGCTGTCGAGCTGCCCGGCGGAAATATCGTTGATAATATCGGCGCCGGCATCAATGCTCCTGCGCGCCACCTCGGCACGGAAAGTATCCACCGAAATCAGCACATCGCGGCCAAGCGCCTTCACGGCACTGATACCCATACTCACGCGGCGCCATTCCTCGGTCTCGCTCACATCCTCGGCACCTGGGCGCGTGGAGTAGCCACCCACGTCGATAATGTCGGCACCCTCGGCCACAAGCCGTGCGGCGGCTGCAGCCACGGCCGGCTTATGCACATCGTCGACGGCCTTACGGCTGTCGGCAATCGTGCGCGACGCGGCGTAAAACGAGTCGGGCGTCACATTCAGAATCCCCATCACCAGCGGATGGGAAAAGCTGCGGAGCGTGCCACGGATGTTAAGTGTGAAACTTTCCATAAATCTTTGCCGCTACGAAGTTACACAAAATCAGCCACACGGCCAACCGCCGGAGCCATTATTTTTGTCCGACGGCAAAAAACAGCCTCCATATCGATTCCACACGCCGCCATCAACAATACCCTCGCGCTTCCACACGCCGCCGCCCGGAAGGCCACAGCAACACCCCTCGCCAAGTGCTAAAAGAGCCTCACGATTTCTGTTTGGCGGCAAAAATGACCGATCCGTCGGGCAAAATTCCCCGCCGGGAAAAATTTGCCCGGGGCCTATTGCGCGGGCGCATAATTGATTGTATATTTGCATTGTGAACACACTCATCAACATACTCAACGGCGAGGATGACCTTCTCTGCGACCGCTGCGAATCCACCTCGCGCGAGCGCTGGACCCGCCTCCTCACCCACATCATCTGCCTCGGCCTGATTTTCATCCTGCCGGAAATTCTTGCCGCCACCGGGCGCCCCTTCCGCGAGGTGCCGCAGCTCCGCTGGGGCAGCTATATGAAAGCCGCAGTCTACATCGCGGTCTTCTATGTCAACTACTTCGTGATAATGGAGCACGCCTACCGGCGCCGCGCCCCTACAATCGGATACGTCAAAAGCAAAAAAGAAAAAGCAAAAAAGGAAAAGCAGAAAAGCAGAAAAACAACAAGCAACAAACAACAACAAAAGCAACAAAAACAAACAACAACAAAATCAACAAACGGCAACAAACGGCAAAATCAATTGACTTTGAAGAGGAGCGTCTGCAAGATGCCGCGCATTGCCAGGTAGGCGATGAAGGCCAGCCACAGGCCGTGGTTGTGCATCACCGGCACAAGCAGATAATATAGCAGGAAAAATGTGGCGCAGGCACCTGCCATCGACACGAGCAAACGCCGTGTGAGCGTGGCGCCAATATACACCCCGTCCCAGGCGAAGGCCGCGAAGCCCGCCAGCGGGATGGTGAGCGCCCACACAAAGTACTCGTGAGCCGCCGACCTTACCCCGGCATCGTCGCTCAGGAGGTCGAGTATCCCCTCCCCGCCCAAGAAATACACCAGCGTGAACAGCAGCGCCCACACGGCTCCCCACACAAACAACCGCTTAACACACAGATGCACATGCTGCACATCGCGGGCGCCCACATAGCGCCCCACCAGTGCCTCACCGGCGAATGCAACACCGTCCATCATATAGGAGAAGAGCAGGAACAGCTGCATCAGCAACGTGTTCACAGCCAAAATCAGCGGACCCTGCACCGACCCGGCGCGGGTAAACCATAGCGTCACGGCTATCAGACACACCGTGCGCAGCATCACATCCACATTCACGCTGAAAAAACGGCGCAGCTCATTCCAGCGGAAAATGTCGGCCCACTTCGGCCGCGGCATCCGGTAGCCCTTCAGAAACAGGAACCCCGCACCGAAGCCGGTCCATTGCGCCACGAGTGTACCGGCGGCAATGCCCGCAATCCCCATATCCAGCAGATACACCAAAGTAAGACTGGTAACAATGTTTACCACATTGATTATCAGCGACACCCACAGCATCATCCGCGAGTTTTGCATCCCTAAGAACCACCCCGCCATGGCATAGTTGCCCAGTACGGCGGGCGCGCCCCAGATGAGCAGATGGAAATACACCGAAGCCAGGCTGCTCACCGGAGGCTTCGCCTCCAGGAACCACACCATCATCTTGAATATTCCCTCCTGAAAGAGAATCATCAGCGCACCGGCTGTGAGCGCCACCAACAGCGACCGCGCCAGCACCAGCGCCGAAGCAGACGGGTCGCCCGCGCCGCAGGCCTGTGCCGACAGCCCCGAGGTGCCCGCCCGGAGGAACGAGAAAAACCAGTAGAGCATATTGAACATCACCCCGCCCACGGCTATGGCCGCAAGATAGCGCTCACTCCCCAGATGGCCCGCGATAGCTGTGTCAATCAGGGCCAGCAGAGGAGTGGTGATGTTGGCAAGAATAGAAGGAACCGCCAGACGCAGAATCCGGCGGTCCATATTACGTGTTTCCTTTCGGAGAATCATCAGATTGTGTCGTCGGAGGGACGGACAGGCTTAACCCTCACGGAGTCGAACCATAGATAGCCGATGAGCAGCACATAAGCCACCACACCGAGGATCTGCACGGTAGTGCCTTCAAGCGGGCATACATACTCAAATCCGGCAAAACGTGTGAGAGCCGAGAACACGCCGAACAGGGCGCCGCCGGCAATCAGACCGGAAGCGATGAGCGTACCGCGGTCGCGGCGCAAGTCGCTGATTTTCTTATCCTTCGAGCTGCGGGCCACAAACCAGGCAATGGCGCCGCCCACGAGCAGCGGAGTGTTGAGCGACAGCGGGATAAACATACCCAGACAGAAGGCCAGCACAGGCACTTCCAGCCAGTTGAGCAGCAGAGCCAGCACCACGCCCACCATATAGAGAATCCAGGGGGTGTCGCCGCCCATCATCAGCGGCTCAATCACCTTGGCCATAGCATTGGCCTGCGGAGCCACAAGCGCCGAAGGATTGCTCGGGTCGAACGTGTATACCTGATTAAGGACCATAATCACACCGCCCACAGTGGCAGCCGATACAAGGGTGCCCAAGAATTTCCACGACTCCTGCTTGCGCGGGGTGCTTCCCAGCCAGTAGCCGATCTTCAGGTCGGTGACGAAACCGCCGGCCATCGAAAGCGCCGTACACACCACGCCGCCGATTACCATCGACGCCACGATGCCCGAGGTGCCTTTCAGACCAATAGCCACGAAGATGGCCGAAGCGATAATCAGCGTCATCAGCGTCATACCCGACACAGGGTTGGAACCTACGATGGCTATCGCATTGGCAGCCACCGTGGTAAAGAGGAACGCGATAATCGTAACCACTACCCAGGCCACCAGCGCCTGCCACCAGTTGTGGATCACGCCGAACCAGAAGAAGAGCAGCACGGCCACTAGCGCAATCCCTATGAAGAACACGATATGCTTCATGGAGATATCGAGCTGCCAGCGCACCGGTTTTGCCTCGGCGCGGGCACCACCCTTGAATTCGCGGCCAGCAAGCCCCACGGCCTGCTTGATGATGGGCCACGACTTGATGATGCCAATGATACCGGCCATAGCGATACCGCCGATACCGATCATGCGCACATAGTTGCCGAAGATGGCATCAGGCTCCATAGCGGCGATTTCAGCATTGCCGTAAGTGCCCATCAGCGGGATGATTACCCACCAGGCGAAGAGCGAACCGGCAGTGATGATGAAGGCATATTTCAATCCGATGATATAACCCAGACCGAGCACGGCGGCGCCGGTGTTGCAGCTCAGCACCAGTTTCGTCTTTGCGGCCACGGCCTGACCCCAGGAACAGGCGGTGGTGGAGAGCGTCTCGGCCCAGAAGCCGAAAGTTGCCACCACATAATCATATATACCGCCTATGAGCGAGGCAATTACCAGCGTTTTGGCCTGCGAACCACCCTTAGCGGCACCGGCACTCTGACCGCTGGCCAGCACCTGTGTGGTGGCCGTAGCCTCCGGGAAGGGATACTTGCCGTGCATATCCTTCACGAAATATTTGCGGAAGGGGATGAAGAACAGGATACCAAGCACACCGCCAAGGAGCGACGAGAGGAATATCTGGAAGAAATTCACCGAAATCTCAGGGTACTTAGCGCCGAGGATGTAGAGCGCCGGCAGAGTGAAGATGGCACCGGCCACAATCACGCCCGAACAGGCACCGATCGACTGGATAATCACATTCTGCCCCAGAGCATTCTTCTTACCCAGGGCACCGCTCAGACCCACGGCGATGATGGCGATAGGTATGGCAGCCTCAAACACCTGCCCTACCTTCAGGCCCAGGTATGCGGCGGCCGCACTGAATATCACACAGAGAATCAGACCCATCGACACCGAGTAAGGAGTCACCTCGCGGTATTCGCGGGCCGGGTGCATCAGCGGCCGATAATTCTCGTCGGCGGCCAGTTCGCGGAACGCATTCTCGGGCAGCTCCACGGGGTCAACGTCGGCCACCGCGTCGGCTGCGCCTGCCGCGCAAGCGCCCGCTTTAGCAGCAGCGGCATCGCCGCACACTGCACCGGCAGCATCGGCGGATGCGTTTTCGGCAAAATTCTTTTCTTTTTCCATTATATATTATTGTGTATTAATTTTCGCAAAGAGCACCTATATATTATTGTGTAGGGCGGGAGAGGATATCGAAAGTATCCACAAAGATTTCAGTGACCTTGCGGTTGATGGCATTGCGGTCCTGCCAGTCGCGGGTGCGGAGCTTACCCTCGATATAGAGCTTTGTGCCCTTCGAGATGTATCGCTCGGCGATTTCGGCCGCGCGGTCCCACATCACAATGTTGTGCCACTCGGTGCGCTCGGCCACCTCCGCCCCGTTGGCGGCGCGGTAAGCCCGTTCGGTGGTAGCGAGCGAGAACGTGGCGCAGGGGCGCGAATCGATGTAGCGTATTTCGGGAGCCTTCCCTACATTGCCTACAAGAATTACTTTATTTACCGACATAGCTTTCAGAGATAAAGCAGGGGATTCCGGCCATCGCCGGAGTGCTTGCACTGTTAAACTGACAAAATTACCATTTTTATTTGAAAAGTCAAAGGCTTTCCCCCACAGAAGCCATTTTTCTATTCTGACAAATTTTGGAATATGTTTATAAACATATATCCGAATGGCCCATTTGGGCGGTACGGAAAGAAAAATCTGGGCCAAAAAACGGCGAGACGGAGCGGAAAATTTACATATTTTCACATTTGGCATTATCGGATTTGTTTCATCACCCCTCGATTTGTTTCAGATTTTCACTTTTATTAATACAAAAATATCCATTTTGCTAACGATTGTTAATTAAACGAATAGACAAAAGCAACCCTTTCGCGCATATTAATTTTGCTTACCACAAATTTTAAGGCAATTAAATTTTATTTTTCAATAGCAATCATTAAACAATAATAATAATCCATATACCTAAAAACAGTAAACCATAGAAAACAAAACTCAAAAATATTCACAACAAAAATACTAACTAATATAGTCTAACCAAACCAATTAACCCATGAAAAAAGTTTTTACACTTGGATTATGTGCAGTGGCAGCTCTATCGGCCTTTGCATATCGAAACTACGACATCCCCGCAGGGATTGATCTGGTAACACCACAGCCGAGCACTACTATTACCGAACAGGATGGAGTCTATACTCTTGAATTTACCGGCACATTCGGCAAAAACATCAACCCGGACGGACAGCCCTCCTCTTACACCGAATATGAGGTGTTTACAACCGGGACAGATATGGTATTACTTAATGGTTGCGTCTATAATCTCGAATTTGATTATCAATGCGACGAAACAATCGATGATGCTGGAGTACTTTACTGGACTAATACTGATTGGGGTAAATATAAATCTGTTTTCCCAGCTACTTCCGGCGATGAATGGGGTCACGGAGCTTTTTACCTCGGCGATCGCATTTTACATGGCTTCGGCACAGCGTTAAATCAAAAGCTTCGTTTGCATTTCCGTCCGAGGAATCGCGAAAATGCTGACTTAGTAGAAACTTACGGCAAACCTTTGACCGTAAAAGTCAAAAACCTCAGATTTGTGCCGGTTCAAAAGCAATCCCCGACAAGTACTGATATATTACATGTAGATATCAACGAGGAAGATGTGTTAGCGCCCAAGGATTTAGCTTATACAAAATGGGAGAAAAACTCCGAGGGTGAGCTGACTCTCCGTTGGCAAGGTGCTTTCCCCCAAATCGAATATACTTGCTGGACATCTCCTCTGGAGCATCCCATGCTGGAAAATGTGGATTACAATTTCGTTTTCGAATATAAAGGCCCTGCTCTTGACTGTGTCCAAGTATTATATTGGGCCAAAGTTTTGGTTGACGGTCTCCAGATAGGCAATAATATTGACCAACCCGGTATTGCCCCAATTCCCGAATCGAAAGAATGGACAAAAATAACAATTCCAATTACCCGACGCGCTGAAGCACAAGATTGGGGTCGCTTTGTCGAAAGCGTCTTACGTATCGGTTTCAACGACCACTCATATATAGATAAAAATGGTGCTAATTACGGCATACCACTCGAAGTTCAGGTACGCAATTTGCGTTTCGAACCTACAAACGCTCCCGCCACCAAACCTGTGCCTATCGACCTCACTTTCACTGCAATCGGGAATCACCAAGGTGACCCTCTACAAGCCGACGGAAGCTACGACATCACCTTCTGCGGTCAATTCCCTCAGACTGTAGAATACGAGGCTTTCACAAGTTCTCTTGTTGAAGACCTTCCTGATAACGAACTTTACTATCTGACATTCTCTTATCAGGCTGACGATATCATCAATGAATTTGTAGCACGCTACTGGGATAGCACAAACCCCGCACTTATTATCGGTAGCTCTCCCAGCCGCACACTTCCCGCCACCAAACAGTGGACTCAGGTTTATCTCCCGCTTTCCAACCGAGGTGACTGTGCCTGGGGTAAGGCAGGACAGAATATGCGTATTCACTTCTACAATCACGATCGTACAAATAAAGATGAAGACATTGTAGAATCAACACCCGCATCTCGCAGAAACGGCAAATATGGCAAACCTATTAATGTAAAAGTAAAAGACCTCAAGCTTGTGCCCGGCACACAGCTCGTTGAATCAAGTAATATGACTCCTACCGGCATCGAGAACGTAGTTGTCGACAATGCTGCTGAAGAGGAAGTGATCTTCAACGGCGAACCCGAATACTACAACATCCAGGGTCAGCGCATTATGAACCCTGAAAAGGGCTTCTACATCGTACGCCGCGGCAACAAGGTTTCCAAAGTTATTCTCCGATAATGCTCCTGTAAACCAGGTTTTTCCCAAACATAACCGGCAGGTAAAGAAGGCCTGCCGGTTAAAAAACTCTCACCATTCTCTTTAAGTAGCCGGTAGCGAATCGCGGATTTCCGTTCTTCCCGGTCCGCTGCCGGCCTTTTTTCAAAACCCTCTATGAAAAGTTACCTCCACGTTTTCCGCAACCTTGCAGTGTGCTGGGCTGCTGCGCTGGCGGCTGTAGCCATCACAGCCTGCGACGATGATGATCTCAGCAGCGCTTCCGATCCGAATCCCACCGACACCGGCGGCATAGGCACGTTCGACCCCGCACCGGTGCGCACTCCCCTGCAGCTCGTCACCGATGCTTCGGCCACAGTCGGCGAAGAACCGGCCATTTCCAACATCAAGGCTACGGAAACCTCCGGAATCTACAATCTCTCCATCGACGGAGCTACCCAGGGCGACATCTACATCTTCACCCGGCCGCTCACCGAAGAACTGACCAAGCGCAACGTATCGCTCGTGTTTATGTATAAGACCGACGCACAGATACCCCGCTTCTCGCTCAGCTTCTACAATCCTGAAACCAACAGCGCCGTACCACGCGGCGAAATCAAGCCCGTCAGCCAGGTCGACGTCGACAAAGACGGATGGGCAGTGGCAAAGTTCGTCATTTCCAACGACGTCAACGAATACGACTGGGGCCACATAGGCCACCGGCTGAAAATCTGGCTCCGCCCCGAGCAGAACACTACCTGCACTATGCAGATCAAGGATATCTGCCTGGAAAGCACCGATATAGAGCAGGGCAACAACGAATCGGCCGACGCCAACGTCTACAACCTCACCTTCACCCCCGGCCGCGGTGCATGGTGGCAAATGGAGAATGCCCACGGCATCTACTCCGGTGTGTCGTTCACCCGTCAGCGCAGCACCTACCTGCTTCTCTTCAACGACTCATATAATGATAAGGGCACCGCTCTGGAGCACTTCATCAGCTCTGACCCCCTCTCCCGCGTTCTCTCCTACGACGTATCCAATAAGATTGAAATACAATTCAAATACCGCGCTTCCGCAGCCTGGCAGCTCGTCACCGGCCTGTATCCATTTGAGGATCCTTCACGCGACTGGGCAGCATCAATCCGCATCGGCGATGTACCCGCATCGGCCGACGCTGAGCCTGACAAGGATGGCTGGGCGCTCTACAAGCACGACATCACCTCGGCTGTCCGCGCCAAATCGTGGGGCCGCAGCGTTGACAATAAAGACCAGCAGATACGCTTTTCTTTCCGCGCAGCCGACGGCTCGCTACACCCCGAGCTGGCCGGTCTGAGCCAGCTGGAGCTGAAGGATGTCTGCATCGTGGTAAGCGACCGCGACCCCTCGGAGATGAATGCCATCGACCTCACCCTTGAGCTGGGCAGCTACCGTACTCCCGATGTGTCGACAATGACAGAAACCAACGGCGAATACGACTTCAACTTCTACGGCGAATATCCCGCACAGGAATATGAAGTGTTCACCTCCGCTATCCCCGATGCGCTTGACCCCAACAAGGAATATTTCCTGCAGCTTGAATACCAGTGCGAGGAGGAAATCAACAGCTTCCAGATTCTATATTTCTCGAAGAACGGCGGCGGCGACAACCAATGGGCCGAAAAGTCGGGCGACCTTCTCCCCACCGAGGAGGGTGAATGGAAGTCGGTATCGATCTCGCTGGCCGACCGCCTTGCTCACGGCAACTGGGGCTCCGGTGCGGGACAGGTGCTCCGTCCGCACTTCTACGACATTCCCGGACGCACTAACGCAGGCCAGCCCAACTTCGGCAAGCCTCTCCACGTGAAAGTACGCAATGTGCGCCTCGTCTCCTTCTGACCCCACAATCTACCATCTCAGCACTAAGAACTAAGAACTGAAATCTCAGCTCTACCATCTAAGAACTATTCACTAACTTAACCTCCCCCATCCCCCGCTCATCATACTGAGTTATATGGGTTTCCAATTTTCACATATATGTTTGGCAGCAGCTATGCTTGTCGCTCCGATTGGGGCGGCAGGCAAAGTTGTAGTCGAGAATGCGTGTACCGACCACCGCGAGAATCCGCAGGGGATAGTCAACGCCCGTCCGACATTCTCCTGGACCATCGGCAGCGACAAATCCGCTCTGCAGCAGACCGGCTATGAGCTGCGCGTGGCTACCTCTGAAGATGCCCTCCGCAAAGGTCAGGCACTCTGGAGCACCGATGCCACCACCGATGCGATGGGATGCCGCTACGACGGCCCGGCGCTCGCCTCCGGCCGCGATTACTACTGGCAGGTGCGCGTGCTCACCAACCGAGGCCGCTCTCCCTGGAGTGCTCCCCGGCACTTCTCCACCCCCATCTCTCCCGAGCAATGGGGCAATGCCCGCTGGATTGGTATGAACGCTATGACCAACCCCGGCGAGAACAGCGATTCGCTCCACACACGTCTGGCCGCCCGCTATCTGCGCCGCCCCTTCACCGCCGACAAAGCCGTGAAGCGCGCCGTGCTCTCGATCAGCGGCTTGGGCACCTACGAAGCCTTCGTCAACGGTCATCAGGTCAACGACCACTTCCTGGCTCCGGCCATCACCTTCTACGACAATCTTGTTTATTTCAATACCATCGACGTTACTCCGCTGGTGAAGCGGGGAAGCAATACCCTGGGCGTGACCCTGGGTAATGGCCGCTACTTCTGGCTCGCCCGTCAGGGCAAGCCGGTAGCGGGCTTCGGTATGCCGCGACTGATAGCACGTCTCGACATTGAATACACCGACGGCTCCACCGACTCCGTGGTGACCGACGGCAGCTGGCGTGTCACCGCCGCCGGGCCGATTGTGGCCAACCATGAATACGACGGCGAGGAGTACGACGCCCGCAGGGAAATGCCCGGATGGAGCGCCAACGGCTTCGACGACACCGCCTGGCAGCAGGCCGACCTGATGGATGCTCCCGCCGGGCGCCTGCTCCCGCAGCCCTGCACCCCGATGCGGCAGATGGACGCCGTAAAGCCCGTGAGCATCACACGCCTCAAATCGGGCAAAATCTTAGTTGACTTCGGCATAAATATGTCGGGCAACGTGCGCGCTACCCTCTCAGGCACCCCCGGGCGCCCCATCGTGATGCGTTTCTCCGAGGTTATCAACCCCGACAGCACACTCTACACAGCCAACCTGCGCGAAGCCAACTGCACCGACATCTACACGCCCGCCTCCACCGGGCGCCGCACCTTCCAGCCATCGTTCGTGACCCACGGTTTCCGCTATATGGAAATCGACGGACTTGACTATCTCCCCTCCCCCTCCGACCTCACCGCCGCCGTCATATACGACGATATGCCACTGATCGGGCACTTCTCCTGCTCCGACCCGGTAATCAACCGCGTCTACGCCAACGCATTCCGCGGCATCCGTTCCAATTACCGCAATATCCCCACCGACTGCCCGCAGCGCGATGAGCGCCACGGCTGGCTCGGCGACCGCACCATCAACTGCTGGGGCGAGAGCTTCATCTTCGACAATCAGCCGCTCTATGCCAAATGGATTGCCGACATTGAGGCCACGCAGACTTCCGACGGCTCAATCTCGGGAGTTGCACCGCAATACTGGAACGAGCGCACCGAGGATGTGACCTGGTGCGGGGCATTCCTCTACTCCGCCGATATGCTCTACAAGCATTTCGGCGACAGTGTCACCGCTATGAAGCATTACCCGGCGCTGAAACGCTGGGTCGACCACAATATCACCGCCTACGTGCGCGACGGCCTGGAGACACGCGACTGCTTCGGCGACTGGTGCATTCCTCCCGAGTCGCCCGAATTAATTCACTCCAACGACGAGAGCCGCAAACCGGAAAAACCGATCATCTCCACCTCAATGTTCCCCTCCGTGCTTCAGCGAATGGCCCGCTTTGCCGGTATGGCCGGCGAACCTGCCGATTCCGCCCGATATATGCGCATAGCCGCCGAGCTTCGCGAGGGGCTTAACCGCCACTATTTCAATTACGAAAAGGGCTTCTACGGCAACAATGCCGTCACCGGCAACCTTATGCCGCTCTTCTACGGCCACGTGCCGCAGGGATATGAGCAGAAAGTACTCGAAAATATCACCCGCGAAACCGAGGAGCGCTGGGGCGGCCACATTGCCTGCGGACTGGTGGGCGTGGGATATCTGATGCGCACTCTCTCGCGCAACGGTCGCGCCGACCTGGCTCTGCATATCGCCTCCGACACCACCTACCCCTCCTGGGGATATATGGCCGAGCGCGGAGCCACCACCATCTGGGAACTCTGGAACGGCGACACCGCCGCACCCGATATGAACTCCTACAACCATGTGATGATGATCGGCGACTTCGTCATCTGGTGCTATGAAGACCTCGCCGGCATCCGCAACGCCGAATGCTCCACCGCCTTCCGCCGCGTGCTGATGCAGCCCTGCTTCCCCGACGGACTCTCCTCGGCGGAGGCCTCCTACGATTCCGCCTCCGGCCGCTACACCTCCCGCTGGGAGCGCAACAGCGATGGCCACACCCGTTGGGAAGTGACCGTGCCTCCCAACTGCTCGGCGGAAATCCGCCTTCCCCGCCGCCTTTTCCCGGCAGCACCGCACAAGGGCGATGGAATCCGCTCGGTCAGCTCCACCGCCTCCGACTGGATAGTCGACGCCGCCTCCGGCTCCTACACCTTCGGCAAATAAACACAATGATTAACACTCAGAAATAAGATACACCAATAAATCAATCAGAATATACCGCATAATTCCTAATACGATGACCCGACATTACCTCACCACAACAATTGCCTGCGCGATGCTCCTTCTCCCGGCCACAATGGCAGGGAAAGTGGCCGTGACGGGCCTGCTGACCAACCGCCAGGCCGTGCCAGTAGCCATTCCGCAAGGCCAGCCGCAGTTCTCCTGGACGATCGACTCCGACAAGTCCGACCTGCGGCAGACCGGCTTCGACATCGAGGTGGCCGCCACTCCCGCCGACCTAAAGGCCGGGCGTACTCTCTGGAGCGAGCACTTTGCCTCAGACGATATGGCAGTGCGCTACAGCGGCCCTCAGCTGAAGCCTGGCAGCGACTACTGCTGGCGTGTGCGCGTCACCACCGACAAGGGCAACTCTTCCTGGAGCAAGCCGCAGCATTTCTCCACCCCCATCGCGCCCGACGCCTGGCAGGCTCAGTGGATCGGTCTTGACTCCATCACCAATCCGGGCGAAGGTTACGATTACCACCACGCCCGTCTGGCCGCCCGCTATCTGCGCAAGCCCTTCACCGCCGGTAAAGAAATCAAGCGTGCCACCCTGTCGGCCACCGGTCTGGGTGTCTACAATGCCTACGTCAACGGCCAGCGCGTGAGCGACGAATACTACGCCCCGGCGCTCACCTTCCCCGACAATTACGTCTATTTCAACACCTACGACGTGACCCCGCTTCTGCGCCACGGCGACAACGTACTGGGTGTTTCGCTGGGCAGCGGCCGCCAGTTCTGGCCCCGCAATATGATGCATTTCGACGGCTCCTGCATCGGTATGCCAAAGATGATTGCCCGGCTCGATATCGAATACACCGACGGCACCACCGAATCGGTGGTCAGCGATTCCTCCTGGCGCGTGACCGCCGCCGGGCCGATTGTGGCCAACCATGAATACGACGGCGAGGAGTATGACGCCCGCAAGGAGATGCCAGGCTGGAGCGCTCCCGGCTTCGACGACTCCGCCTGGCAGAGCGCCGATGTAATGGACGCTCCCAAGGGGAAACTGTTGCCGCAGCCCTGCCCTCCGATGCGGCCGATGCACTCCATCACGCCCAAGAGCGTCACACGCCTCAAATCGGGCAAAATATTAGTGGACTTCGGCCAGAATTTTGCCGGTGTGATGCGCGCCACAATCGCTGGCACCCCCGGCCACCCCGTGGTAATGCGTTTCGCCGAGACAATCAACCCCGACAGCACACTCTACACCGCCAATCTGCGCCACGCCCGCGCTACTGACATCTACACCCCCGCTTCCGATGCCACAGCCACCTGGCAGCCTGAATTTGTGATACACGGATTCCGCTACGCCGAAATCGACGGCCTCGACAAGACTCCCTCACCTTCCGATATCGCAGGCGTGGTAATCTACGACGATATGCCGCAGACCGGCACATTCAGCTGCTCCGACCCGGTAATCAATCAGGTGTTCAACAACTGCATCTGGGGTATCCGCTCCAACTACCGCAACATCCCCACCGACTGCCCGCAGCGCGACGAGCGCCAGGGATGGCTCGGCGACCGCACGATGAACTGCTGGGGCGAAACATTTCTTAACGACATTCAGCCTCTCTACTCAAAATGGATTGCCGACATCGAGGGCACTCAGCGCCCCGACGGCTCAATCTCGGAAGTATCGCCGCAGTACTGGTACTGCGACGCCCGCGACGTGACCTGGTGCGGCGCATTCGTCTATGTGACCGATATGCTGCTGAAAAATTACGGCGACACCGCCACCGTGAAGGCTCATTATCCCGCACTGAAGCGCTGGACCGACTTCAATATCAACAGCTATGTGCGCGACGGCCTGCACACCAACGACTGCTTCGGCGACTGGTGCCTCCCCCCGGAATCGCCCGAACTGATTCACTCGAAGGATGAGAGCCGCAAGCCCGACAAGCGCATTCTCTCCACCGCTATGTTCAACTCGGTGCTCAAGCGTATGGCCAACTTCGCCCATGTCACCGGCAACGATGCCGACGCCCCGCGCTATCTGGCCGTGGCCGACTCGCTCGCCGACGGCCTCAACCGCCATCTGTTCAACTATGAGAAGGGCTATTACGCCAACAATGCCGTCACCGGCAACCTTATGCCTCTCTTCTACGGCCTCGTGCCCAAGGGGTATGAGCAGAAAGTGCTCAACAACATCGTGCACGAAACCGAAGTGAAGTGGGACGGCCACGTGAGCTGCGGCCTGGTAGGCGTGGAATATATGCTCCGCACCCTCACCCGCAACGGGCGCCCCGACCTGGCTCTGCGCCTGGCCTCCAACGACACATACCCCTCGCTGGGCTATATGGCCCGCCAGGGTGCCACCACCATCTGGGAACTTTGGAACGGCGACACCGCCTCACCCGATATGAACTCCGGCAATCACGTGATGATGATCGGCGACTTCCTCATCTGGTGCTACGAAGACCTCTGCGGCATCCGCAACGCCGAGAATCCCGCGGCATTCCGCCGCGTGCTGATGCAGCCCTGTTTCCCCGAAGGACTCAGCCACGCCGAAGCCACCTACAATTCCCCCTCCGGCCGCTACGACAGCCGCTGGAAACGCTCCGACAAGGGTATCGACTGGCAGGTGACCGTGCCGGCCAACTGCTCGGCAGAAATCCACCTTCCCAAGAGCCTGTTCCCCGCCACACCGCGCAAAGAGAAAGGCATCCGCTCGGTCAAGGCCAACGCCACCGACTGGATTGTCGACGCCGGTTCCGGCTCCTACCGCTTCGGCAAATAATCTGCCATCCATTCCGAAAATAATCTAAAAATCTTATCTACAGTTATTACCATGTTTAAGAAATTATCAACTGTTCTAATGCTCCTTATGGCATCGTCAGGCTTTGTGCTGTCGGCCTGCTCCGACAAAGATATGCCTGAGCCGGCTGCCGGAGGTGGCAGCAGCGAAACGATTCCCGGCGAGACCGTGACCGTGCCGCTGACGATCAACACCGCCGATGTCAACGACATCAACATCTCCCGCAACAAATCCGGCGAGTACAAGATTATGACCAACGGTCGCGACCCCTGGTTCAAGACCCAGGCGCTTACCACCGACATTCCCTTGGAAGCACAAGCGCTGTCATTCGAGTATAAGTGTTCAAAAGACATTAAAGATGTACAACTTTACTTCGGTGACCCCATCTCGACCGACCGCATGAAAAAGTTCGAGGACATGACAGCCTCGCCAAGCGAATGGAAGAGCTACACCTGCATCATCACCTCCTCAATCCGCGAATATGGATGGGGCAAGCCCGGCGACTACCTGCGTATCGACATAGGCGCCCGCAAGGATGTGCTCCTGATGGTGCGCAACCTGCGTCTGCGCAATCTCACCCCCGAGGAAAAGAGCGCCGCCGACAGCGAGGAAGAGCACTGGAAGAACATCGACCTGCTCGAAGAGCGTCTGCCCGAGTATCTCAAAGGTTCCTACTCCTCTGAGATTACCTCTGTGAAAGTCGGCACCGACAAAGTGACCATCACCGGTGTAAACAACGAATCGGGCACCGTAAACCTTGGCGAGGTCACCCCCTACGAGGATATGCTCCTGCTGAAGGAATTCAAGAAGCCGAGCCTCAACGTGCCCGCCGGCACCTTCACCATCACCCTCGACCGAGCCACACAGTACGACGGCTACAACTATGACCGTCTGCTATCGAAATTTGTCCTTGTCACCACCGACTCACAGGGTGAGAAAGCCGTATCGTTTGCCCGCTACGTCGACGGCGAAGGCATCGACACCAGCAAAGGCACCGGCTATGTCGACTATTCGGGCGACATCACCAAGGGTGGCGAATATATATCGGAGCGTCTCAGCGACCTCGACCACCTCGGTCTGAAAGCCGTGATGGTGCACTGCATTCCCTCCATCGTGATGTGGACCTCAGAAGCTGAGGCCACCTCCAGAGGCGACCAGGTAATCAAACACCGCTATATGGGCCAGGAATACTACTTCTCCAAAAGCTTCTTCGAGCGCCAGGACAAGATACTGATGGAGCTGCAGCGCCGCGGCATAGCCGTGTTCGGCGTGTTCCTGCTCCGCGCGGAGACACCCAACAGCGATGTAACTGACCGCAACTATTCTCACGAAATCGGTATGCTCCTGCAGCATCCCGACTACGGTCTGCCCGGCACCGGCGTCTTCCCGATGGTCAACCTCACCGTGCCCAAGGCCGTAAACTACTGGGCTGCCTGCGTCGACTTCATCGCCTCGCGCTATTCCGACGGCTCACACGGCCGCATCCACCGCTATGTGTTCCACAACGAAATCGACGAGCCCGCCGAATGGAACAACTGCGGCTGGAAGCCTTTCCACGTGTATGTGGATATGTACAACAAATCGATCCGTTTGGGATATAACATCATCAAGCAGTACAATCCCAATGTAAAAGTGATGGTACCCCTCACTCAGAAATGGACAAAAGAAGAACTCACCGCCACACGCAACAGCTTCGCATCGAAGAAGATTTTGGAAGAGCTGGTGCTCCATAGCCAGAAAGAGGGCGACTTCGACTGGGGCGTAGGCTATCACGCTTACCCCGAGAACTTCAGCCCCACTACATGGCTCGACAAATCGGCCACATTCTCGATGAATACCGAGCTGCTGACGATGAAGAATCTGGAGGTGCTCGACAAGTGGCTCAAGACCCCGGTGAATATGTATCAGGGCAATAAAATCCGCTGCTGCTGGCTCACCGAGCAGGGCGCTTCCACCCCCAACTATACCGTGACCGAACTTAACAATCAGGCTGCCTGCGCCGCCTACGCGCTGAACAAGGTGAAACGCCTTTCGGCTATCGAGACTCTGATCTGGCACGCTATTGCCGACAACGACACTGAAGGCTCGCTCAACCTCGGCCTGCACTATCGACAGCAGGATATTGAACACGGTTCATTCGCTCCCAAGCCTTCCTGGTATGTTTATCAGGCATTCGGCACCCCCAACGAGGCCACTATCCTCGACCCCTACAAGCGCCTTATCGGCATCACAGACTGGGATGAAATCATCCACCAGGTCAACGACTGAGATGCGCGCCACTCATTTTTCATAAGAAACCAATCTCCACATGAAAATACATAGTGCAAAATCCACAATGGCGCTTCTGCTCACGGCCACGGCTGTGATGGCAGCGCCTCCGGCATCAGCCTCCTCCACCGCTGCCGCCGAGCCTCAGACCGCTTCGGCATCTCCGGCAAGAACGGCAGTGAAAGGCACTGTTGTCGACGAAAACGGCGAGCCGCTCATCGGCGTCACCGTTGCCGAAAAAGGGAAAACCACAAATGCCACTATGACCAACATCGACGGTGAATTCACCATCAATGTACGGCCCGGGGCAACGCTGCGCCTCTCCTATGTAGGCTACACCACACGCGAAGTATCCACCCAGGGGCACACAGGCTCCCTGGCCATCACCCTCGACCCCGACGACAATCTCCTCGACGAGGTTGTGGTGGTAGGTTACGGCGCACAGAAGAAAATCTCCGTTACCGGTGCCGTGGCCTCCATCAAGACCGAAGACATCAAGAAGAATGCCGCTCCTAACCTCGCGGCATCTCTCTCGGGCCGTCTGCCCGGTCTTGCCACAATGCAGACCACCGGCCGCCCCGGTGCCGACGGTGTGACAATGTATCTGCGCGGTGCCGGCACAGTCAACGGCTCCAACCCGCTGATTCTTATCGACGGCGTGCCCCGCGACGGCATCAGCTATCTCGACCCCAACGAGGTGGAGACAGTGACCGTGCTTAAAGACGCCTCCGCCACGGCAGTGTTCGGTGTGCGCGGCGCCAACGGTGTAATCCTCATCACCACCCGCCGCGGCCAGCAGGGCACAATGGAGCTGAGCGCATCGGTCGACTTCTCGCTGCAGAAGTTCACCACCTCCACCGACCGCATTCACTCCTGGGAATATGCCGCGCTGAGCAATGAGGCATTCCTCAACGACAACCCCGGCGGCGAGGCTCCCTACACACCTTATATGATAGATATGTATCGCAGCGGCGCCAACCCCGCCTTCTACCCCGACGTTTACGCTATGGACTACTTCTTCAAGAAGTGGGCACCGCAGACCCGCGTGAACCTGAATATGAACGGCGGCAGCGAACGTATGCAGTACTTCGTCAACGTAGGCTATGTGGGCCAGTCGAGTATGTTCAAGACTGTAGACAAGAAGGAGCTGGGCTACGACCCCTCCTATCACCTCAACCGCTACACCTTTCGCTCCAATGTGGATGTGAACTTAGCTTCCAATCTCAAGCTCTCGGTCAATCTGGCCTCATACCTTGAGAAAGTGAACTCTCCCCAGGCACGCGATCTCTACGGCGGCGATGTGAACTATATGACGGCCGACCTTTTCGCACACGCCATCAGTATGCCCCCCAACTCACAGGGGCCTACCACCGTGGCCGGCTACACCACCCCCGACGGCACAGTGGTGCCCGCCGGTGAACCGGTGTCGCCCAGCTCCGTCTCCGACCCCAAGGACAATAAGTATGCCGATATGAACTACCGCGGCTACCAGCGCTCCACCAACCTGAGCCTCAACTCCTCGGTGATTCTCGACTGGGGTCTCGACTTCATCACAAAAGGCCTGAGCACCAAGTTTATGGCTTCGTTCGACGCTTTCTCCTCCACCACGACCACCGCCACCAGGATGTACAACCTCTACCAGGCATATCCGGCAAAGTCGCCCGACGAGAAGTGCTACTACAACGCTATCCGTCTGAACGCCAACGATGTGATTTCCACTCCCTCGCGCGCAAGCTCATCGAACTACTACCTCAACCTGCAGTTCTCCATCAACTACGCCCGCAACTTCGGTCTGCACCGCCTCACGGCTATGGCCCTTATGCAGCGCGACAACTGGCAGACCGCCTCTCCCGACCTTCCCTACAATATGCTGGGCTTCTCGGGCCGCGTGACATACGACTATGACTCCCGCTACCTGGCCGAGGTGAATGTGGGCTACAACGGTTCCGAACAGTTCGCCAAGGATCGCCGCTTCGGTTTCTTCCCCGCCTTCTCTGCCGGCTGGGTTGTTTCCAACGAATCCTTCCTCCGCGAGAACCGCATCCTCACTCACTTGAAGCTCCGTGCATCGGTGGGCAAGGTCGGCAACGACAAACTCGGCTCCTCGCGCTTCCTCTATCTCTCCTCCATCACTATGGGAGGCGGCTTCTCCCCTTCGCTCGGTCTTGGTCAGGGCGTTTACATCGGCCGTATGGGCAATGAGAACCTTACCTGGGAAACAGCCGTGAAGCAGAACTACGGTGTGGACCTGAAGCTTTTCGACCACATCTCCCTCTCCTTCGACTACTTCAACGAGCACCGCAAGGATATCCTCATCTCGCGCGGCACAGTGCCCGCCCTGCAGGGTGTGCCTCTGGGCAACCTTCCCAAGGTGAATATGGGTAAAATCGACAACCACGGCTATGAAATCGAAGCCCGCTACAACAACCGCTTCGGGGAATTCCTCGTATCCTTCAACGGCAACTTCGGCTTCAACAAAAACAAGATTACCGACATCGATGAAGCACAGCTTGGCGAGGACTATGCCTGCCGCTACCGCCAGACCGGCTACAGCGTGGGCCAGGAATTCGGCTACACCATCGACCGCTCCAACGGCAATGGCTTCATCAACACTCCCGAAGAACTCGAATGGGCCAAGAAAGCCTACCAGATGGGCACTCCCCGTATGGGCGACTTCCTCTATAAGGATGTCAACGGCGACGGCATAATCTCCGACAAAGATTACCTCCCCATCGGCTACACCAACGTGCCGCAGATCACTTACGGCTTCGGCGCACAGATTGAATGGCGCGGCATCGACTTCTCCTTCTTCTTCTCCGGTCTGGGCAAGGCTTCGCGCACCTACAACTCCTGGGGTGTGATAGAAACGGCGGGCCAGGGCTACTTCAATGAGGAGCACCGCCACGCATGGACTCCCGAGCGCTACGCCGCCGGAGAGGAAATCCGCTACCCGGCTCTGGGCACAGTGACAACCGTGTCGATGCAGCCCAACGACTACTTCATTATGGACCGCAGTTTTATCCGTCTGAAGAGCATTGAGCTTGGCTACTCGCTGCCGCAGCAGTGGCTCAAGAAAATCGGTGTCAAGCAGTGCCGCTTCCACATTTCGGGCAACAACCTGCTCACCTTCAAGAAAATCAAGCAGAAAACCATCGACCCGGAGCAATACTGGGAAGCTGCATATCCTCTCCACAAGCTCGTCAACTTCGGTGTAAACTTAGTATTCTAACCTCTCTCACCTATCTATAACCGCAATGAAACTGAAAAAACATATCCTGTACATCCTTGCCGGCGCACTCTCCCTCGCGGGAGCCACCTCCTGCTCCGATGTCCTCGACGAAGCGCCCGACGGCTCCATGGAGTTCGATGAAGTCTTTAAGGATCCGGTGAAGACGGCCGCTTTCCTCAATACCTGCTACCTGAACATACCGCAGAAAAGCTATTTCTACTGGGGCTGGGAAACGCTTCCCAATGCTTTAAGCGATGATGGCTGGACATGCTGGGATTGCGCCGGTGAGCCTGCAGGCCAGGTTTACGCAGGCAAAGGATCAGCCGCCGAACATCCTATTTCCGACTGGGGTCCGCGCTTCGGCGGCGCAGAGGGCGACTACTGGAACAAATATTTCCAGCAAATCCGCTACTGCTCGCTTTTCCTTGAAAATATCGACAAGGCTGCCGTGGCCTCGGAAGCACAGCGTGACCGTATGCGTGCCGAAGCCCACGTGCTCCGCGCATATTTCTATTCCGAACTGGTGAAATGGTATGGCCAGGTGCCCATTCTCGAGAACTCTGTGGCCTTCGACGCAGACTTCTCCACACTGCGCCGCGCATCGGTCTACGATGTGGCCAAATTCATCGAAAACGACTGCGACTTCGCCATCTACTCCGATAATCTTCCCTGGCGCATCACTTCCCCCTCCGAGGCTACCCGCGTGACCAAGGCTCTTGCCTGGACAATCAAGGCCAAGATGATGCTCTTCGCCGCATCACCTCTCTTCAACGAGGGCGCCGACCACTGGGAAGAGGCGTATGAAGTGAACCGCCAGGCAGTGCAGGCGCTTAAAGACAATGGCTACGAGCTATTCACCCACTGCACCAACCCCAACACCTATGGCACCGGTGATGCCGCATGCCTCCGACAGCTCGTAACGCAGTGGGTCGACTACAGTGCCGAACCCCGCGACAAGGAGACTATCTGGCAGGGCAAAGATGCAGGTTGCTTCGTATGGCACATCGGTTATATAGGCTCAGGTATGGACGGTACCTACTCCGCAGGCTGCGTGCCCACACAGGAGCTGGCCGACGCTTTCAACACCACCGACGGCGAGCCTGTCCTCGACCTCGCCCGCCCCTATCTCGACGAGCGTCACCTGCAGCCCAACTATAACCCCAAAAGCTGCTACGACCCCAACAACCCCTACGAGAACCGCGACCCGCGTATGGCCGAGACAATGCTCTACAACGGCGCCCACTTTATGTATCAGGGCGTCGACAACGTAGTGGAGACATTTGAAGGCGGCAAGCACCATATCGACCTCTCATCGACCGACGACTTCACCCGCACCGGCTACTACCACTGCAAGCTCGTGCCGCCCGGCGCCTCGCAAGGCTCGCAATTTCAAGTCAACACCCCCTCGCATCGCTATTTCCGCCTGGCCGAGGTTATCCTCAACTACGCTGAGGCTGCTGCCGAAGCAGGGCATCTCGACGAAGCCAAGGAGGCCGTCGACGAAATCCGCGCACGTGTGAAAATGCCGGCGCTTCCCGCAGGCCTGAGCAAAGAAGAAATGATTCTGCGCGTGCGCAACGAGCGCCGTGTGGAGCTTGCCTGGGAAGAAACCCGCTACTGGGATGTGCGCCGCTGGAAGAAACCGCTCGAAGATATGCACGACGTATGCGCCTACCTCACCGGCATGCGCCCCATCAAGCAGCCCGACGGCACCTTCCGCTACGAGCGCTACTCTATCTGGGAAAATATGCGCGGCGGCGCTGAAATGCGCGACAAGCTGCTGCCCATTCCGCTTACCGAAGCTGCCCGCCTCGAAGGCGTGACCGGCGTGAAATGGCAGAACCCCGGATGGTAATCCTCCTTTTTCTCAATCACAGTTAATACAGATAAAATGAACTGTTACAAATATCTAATATATATGGCTCTCGCAGCCGGTGTGCCCGTCACAGCAGCCGGAGCCAATTCCCCGGGGAAAGAGAAGGCCGACTCCGCCGCTACGCATGTGGCTTACAATACGGAGAACACTATCGACCTCGGCTACTTCGACGTGCCCGCCGACGCCCTCACCGGGGCTGTGTCTGTGGCTTACGGCTACCAAATGGCCAAGACGCCCGACCCCAATATGGCCAAGACCCTCAACGGCCTGCTGCCCGGCCTGACCATCCGCGAGAATTCGCACATCCCCTCGCAGGGTGCTCCCTCCTCTGAGGACCCCGGCCTGCAGATGTGGATCCGCGGCCTCTCCACCGTCAACGGCACCACCCCGATGATGATTGTCGACGGTGTGCTCTGCCCCGGCACCAACTACGTATACTTCACACCCGAAGAAGTGGAGTCGGTGACCGTGCTCAAGGATGCCGCCACCCTGGCGCTCTACGGCATTCAGGGCGCCAACGGCGTAATCTCCGTAAAGACCAAGCGCGGCCAGATCGGCAAGCCCAACGTAGTGGTCACCTTCGACCAGTCGTTCCAGAAAATGTCGCGCCACCCGCGCATCTACTCCTCGCTGGAGTATATCAACTTCCGCAATCAGGCCGGCTACAACGACGGTCTCGGCGCCTTCTCGCAGTTCTCGCAGTGGGATATCGACAACTACACCTCGATGGACGCCGAAGGATATGTCGACAACAACTGGTATGATATGTTCCGCGACAATCTCCAGCTGATGACCCGCGCAGGTGTGGCCGTGAGCGGTGGTACAGAGAAGGCTCGCTACTTCACTTCAGTCAACTATCTGCACCAGACATCCAACTTCAAGACCGAGGAAAACGACAAGTACAACCCCGAGCCCAAGAGCGACTGGTACAACTTCCGCACAAACCTTGACCTGAAGTTCAACTCCTACCTCACCGGCTTCCTCTCGCTTGCCGGCAACATCAAGAACGAAAAGACTACCGGCGCCTCCACTGCCGCTGTCTACTCCTCGCTCTTCGCGCTGCCTCCCACAGCCTACGGCCCCCTCACTCCCATCGATGAGTTCTCCGGCGAAGGGAATCAGGTAGTGGTGACACAGAACTGCACCAGCACCCCCTACGGTATGCTCAACCGTTCGGGCTACATCCGCACCCTCACCGTCAACGTGGCCGCACAGGCAGGTATCGGTGTCGACCTCGGATTCCTCACCAAGGGACTTTCGTTTGACGCACGTATGGCCTACCAGGCTTCATCGGTCAACCAGACCTCTACCACACAGGACTACGAGCGCTGGATCCGCACCAACGACCGCAACAGCCTATACTTCACCAAGTACGGCACCTCCGAGAATTCCAACCTCGCCTACGGCAAGGCTTCCTCGATGGACTGGAATCTCAACCTCTCCGGCCAGGTGAAATACCGCCGCATCTTCGGCGACCACTACGTGGATGCATTCGCCTACCTGATGTATCAGAATCAGGAGCTGCAGAAAAGCCCCTTCGCCTACAAGCGCGAGAGCATGGGCGTCACCGCCACCTACGGCTACCTCAACCGCTACTTCATCCGCGGCGACATCGGCTACACCGGCTCCGACCAGTTCAACAAAGACCACCGCTACATAGCCACCCCCGGCATCTCCGCCGCGTGGATTATCTCGCGTGAAAGCTTTATGCGCAACCTCACCTGGCTCGACAACCTGAAGCTCCGCGCCAGCTACGGCATCACCGCCAACGACCAGCTCGGCAGCGCCCGTATGCTCTACGCCGACTATCTCGACGTTTCCGGCAACGAGGGTCTGATGGGCAACCCCGCCCTCACCGCCGAGAAGATGAAAAAGCAGAACTACGGCTTCGACCTCGGTCTGTTCCACGGCCTTAACATCAGCTTCGACTGGTACAAATCGCGCACCGACAATATGCTCGTAGGCTCATCCAACGCTATCCCCTCCTTCCAGGGTGTGGCTCTGGGCAACTATCCCCGCACCAACACCGGCAAGATGGAGAACCACGGCTATGAGATTTCGGCTCTCTACACCCATAATTTCACCCGCGACCTCACCGTCACCATCGGCGGCTCGTTCGCCTACAACAAGAACAAGGTGATTTCAATCAACGAGACACGCCAGCCCAACGGCTCGGCCTACCTTACCCGCACCGAGGGCTTCTCCTACGGCACACCCTGGGGCTATCTGGTGGATTATTCCAACGGCAACGGCTTCTTCAACTTCCCCGAAGAAATCGCAGCCTCGGGTCTGACCTACTCCTTCGGCACACCTCGCACCGGCGACCTGATTTATCAGGACCTCAACGGCGACAAGGTGATTGACGAAAAGGATATGGCTCCCCTGGGTTATTCCTCCATACCCCGCCAGACCTACACCATTACCCTTGGCGCTTCCTGGAAAGGAATCGAAGTAAGCCTGCTTATGCAGGGCGCATCGAAAGTGTCGACAATGATGTCGGGCACCGGCATCTATGAGAACGCCTTCGACGGTGTGTTCACCGACATTCACGAGCACGCCTGGACTCCCGAGCGCTGGAACAATGGCGAAGAAATCACCTTCCCCGCCCTTTCGCTCAACAAGTCCACCAACCATGTGGCCAGCGACTTCTTCTGCTGGGACGCCTCCTTCTTCCGCATCAAGAACATCGAGGTGGCCTACACACTGCCAAAGTTCATCTCCCGGAAAATCAAGGCCGAGGCTATCCGCATCTCCTTCCAGGGCCACAACCTCGCCACCTGGGACAATATGAAGTCGAAGTACATCGACCCGGAGGTAGGCTATCTCACCACATTCCAGCCCTTCCGTGTCTACAACATCGGTCTGAAGCTCACTTTCTAACATCCATCCTCTGATGAAAACAATATATAAAACCACTTTATATCCGGCTCTGGCCCTGCTACTGGGCTCCTGCGCCGACCTTGAGATGCCTGCCGACGGCCGTGCCAGCTACAACGACATCTTCGGCCAGTATGAGCGCACCTCACAGTATGCCACCAGCTGTATGGCGTATGTGGTGCAGCCGGGTCTGAGCATCGACGGCTCGCCGCTGGCCTCAGTCTGCGACGAGGCTCACGATGCCGACGACTATGCCGACGGCAATATCTCCAACTACTACAAGGGCGCTATGTCGCCTCTCTATAACCCCATCGGCGACTGCTGGGCGCACTATTACACCGGCATACGCCGCTGCAACACCTTCCTGCTCTACATCAACGACCCGGAATACTGCGCCGATACCTTCCGCGAGGAGGAGAAGCAGGGATGGATAGCTATGGTGCGCGTGGCCCGCGCTTACTACTACCTGCAGCTGGCCAAGCGCTACGGCCCCATACCCCTGCTCACCATCCCCTACTCCACCGGTCACGACTACTCCACCGACCGCCGCGCCTCCTTTGAGGAAATCGCCGACTTCGTGATCTCCGAGTGTCAGCGCGCCCTCTCCACTCCCGAGCCTACCGGCACTTTCGGCTTCCGCTGGAACATCAACGACAACGAGCGCGGCAAACTCACCCGCGGTTTCGCTTACGCAGTGATGTCGGAAGCAGCCCTCTTCGCTGCCTCACCGCTGAATAACAACGGCGGCGCATCGAAGTACACCTGGGATGTAGCTACCGAAATCACCAAGGAAGCGCTCGACCAGTGCCTCAACCACGGCTACGAGCTGTTCACCACCGCTCCGGCCAAGACTGTGGCCTACAGCGCCTACGATTACTACTGCTTCACACAGAGCGACCCCTCGCGCTCGGTCGACAAGGAGACCATCTACGAGTCAACCGCACAGATGAACGTGTGGATGTACTGCGGCCTGCCCACCACTGCCGGTCAGACCCGCGCCGGCGCCTGCCCCTCGCAGGAGCTGGTCGACTGCTACGAGACCACCGACGGCCAGCCCGTACTCAATCTTGAGCAGCCCTATCTCGACAGCGACCACCTCAAGCCCAACTACAACCGCGACAACACCATCTACAACCCTTCCGACCCCTACGCCAACCGCGACCCGCGTTTCTACGGCTCAATCTACTACAACGGCGCCCTCCGCTATCTCGACGGACGCAAAGACCAGGTAGAGACCTATGTCGGCGGCTCCAGCGGCATCTCTGATGACGTGAACGACCGCCGCCACACCCGCACCGGCTACTATATGCGCAAGTTCAACAACTTCCGCTCGGGCATCGACCTGGCCGGCGACGGCTATATGGCCGTTTACCGTCTGGCTGAGCTTTACCTCAACTTCGCCGAAGCTGCCTACCACTCCGCCGGACCCGACGTGCTGGTACAGTCGTCGGTCAAAGGGCAGGCTCTTTCGGCCCGCGGCGCCCTCGACGCCATCCGTGCCCGCGTGGGTATGCCCGCGCTGCCCCGCGGCCTTAGCAAAGAGCAGTTTGAGCTACGCTACCGCAACGAGCGCCGCGTGGAGCTGGCCTTCGAGGAGAAACGCTTCTTCGACGTGCGCCGATGGAAGATTCTCGACCAGACCGACGGATTCGTCACCGGTATGAAAATCGACATCAACTATGCCGGACAGTACACCTACACCCGCTTCAAGCTTATGGAGCGCCTCACCAACTCCGACAAGTATCTGCTCTTCCCCATCAATCAGGACGACGTGACCAAGATGAACGATTACACCGGCGAAAACTGGCAGAATCCCGGCTGGTAAACATTGAGGTTCTTCACTATCCTTTCACCTTTCAAATTCACAGATTAAGATGAAACATTATATAATGCTGCTGACCCTCCTCTGCGGGCTTTTCCTCAGCTCCTGCTCCGACGATGATAACGACAAGCAGGGCACAATCAGCCCTGTCAGCGCCGTGGAGTGCAGCCCGTTCTACGGGTCGGTTATCCTGAAATGGCAGAATCCCACCGAGCCGGATTATTATTACACGCTCATCACCTACACCAACTCGGCCGGTGAGACCGTAAACCGGAAAATCAGCTGCTATTCAGCCGACGCTTCGGGCGTGACATCGACAATTCTCCCCGGATTCACCGACGAGAATCCCCACACCTTCACCCTCACTGCCTGCGGCCACGACGGAGCCACTTCGGCTCCCGTCACCGTAAGCGGTGCTGCTATGGCAGTAAGCGGAGCCGCACAGTATGTGCTCGACTCCGTCACCTTCACTCCCTACGAAGGAGGTGTGACTATGCAGTGGACCAATAACTCCGGCATCGGTGTGGAAATCTATGTGTGCTACACCAATGTCAACGGTATGTACATCGAGGACTACATCGACGCCAACACCTCCGGCACCAACCAGTTCACCGACCTTGGTTTCGGCGACACCGAGTTTACAGTCTACGCTCTTATCGACGACGACTCCGACAACCCCGTGCAGTCATCCACAAAGCTATTCACCTGCGCTCCCTCCGTCGACCCGCGTGACGTTTTCCACTTCTGGTATGACTTCAACCGTACCTCACCCGTCAACTTCGACTACGGCGTAGTGGGTATGACCATCGAACAGCTCGGCGAAGGGCACTACCGTATGGTAATGGATACCAACGCGGCCGAACGTTATATAATCTGGGAACCACTCGGGTCTCCGCTGCGGCGCACCGATATGGCACTCTCCTTTGAATATAAGAGTTCCGACAACTGCGCTCTTACACTCATTTACTATCCGTTCGACTGGGGGACCATCGGGCAGAACTATCACAACCTCGGCGAGCTATGGCAGGCCAACGACTGGCGCACCGTCACTTTCGATCTGGAGTCAAAGATTACATCTCTGCCCGTCAAGTGGGGCGACGCCAATTCGCAGATGCGATTCCAGTTTACCAACGACGGTATGCTCCAGGTAGGCACTCCCCTCACCTTCGAGATCCGCAACGTAGTGCTCCGTCCCGCTGCACGCTAACCTCAACCCATCGAAGTTGTGTCGAATCCTATATTAACGAATCGATGGCTATTTTGACACAGCCTCGACCGGCAACATTTCCTTGAATAGAAAACGCAAGAATAATGTTTAAGAAATTCCTCATATCCTGTATCGCCGTCGTCGCCGCAACCTCTGCGGCGATGGCCGGCGATGCATCCTCCTCTCAAAAAGCTATACCTAACCTGCAGAAAAACACTCCGGTGGATTTCTCGCAGGTGAAAATCAACGATTCTTTCTGGCTGCCGCTGCTGCACAAGCACGCCGCAGTGACCATCCCGGCCTGCCTCCGACAGTGCCAGGAATCTACCCAGCGCGTAAAGAATTTCGCCATAGCCGCAGGGCTGGAGAAAGGAGAATTCAAAGGCATTTTCTACGACGATTCCGATCTCTACAAGATGATTGAAGGGTGCTCCTACACTCTCATCAATCATCCCGACAAGGAGCTGGAGCGCCGCCTCGACCTCATTATCGACACCGTGGCAGCCGCACAGCAGCCCGACGGATATCTCAACACCTACTACACCCTCGTGGAGCCCAACGGCCGCTGGACCAATATGGACCGCCACGAGATGTATTGCGCCGGACACCTTATGGAGGCGGCCGTGGCATATTACAAAGCCACCGGCAAGCGCAAGCTCCTTGATGTGGCCATCCGCTTCGCCGACTATCTCGACCGCACTTTCGGTCCGGGCAAGCGCAATTGGGTGCCCGGCCATCAGGAAATCGAGCTGGCGCTGGTAAAGCTCTACCGTGTCACAGGCGAGAAGCGCTATCTCGACCTCTCGCGCTGGCTTCTGGAGCAGCGCGGCAGGGGCAACGGCGACTGGTCGAATTGCGGTCTCCCCGCCGAGCACTATATGGATGTGGTGCCGGCCTCGCAGCTCACCAATGTCACCGGCCACGGCGTAAGGGCCATGTATCAGTTCACCGGTATGGCCGATGTGGCAGCCGCAGCCGGCGACACTACCTATCTGGCAGCGCTCGACCGGATGTGGAACCAGATTACCGGCGCCAAAATGTATGCCACCGGCGGAATCTGCAACGTGAACCACGCCGAAGGATTCGCCGACGACTACGACCTTCCCAACAAGGAAGCCTACTGCGAGACCTGCGCCTCGGTGGGTATGTGCTTCTGGAATCAGCGTATGAATTCGCTGAAGGGCGACTCGAAATACATCGACGTGCTTGAGCGCGCGATGTACAACGGCGCCATCGACGGCATCTCCCTTTCCGCCGACCATTTCTTCTACGTGAATCCTCTTGAAAGCGACGGCGGCCATCATCGCCAGCCCTGGTACGACACCGCCTGCTGCCCCTCGCAGCTCTCCCGCTTCCTTCCATCGGTCGGAGGATACATCTATGCCACCTCGCCCGGCACCCTCTGGCTCAACCTCTACATCGGCAACGATGCCACATTCACCATCGACGGCAAACCGGTGCAGGCTTCGTTGCGCACTCTCTACCCCAACGACGGCCACGTGGAGCTGACCCTCACCCCTGAAAAGGCACAGAAATTCACTCTGCGTCTGCGCCGCCCCGACTGGGCCGGGCAATTCAATGTCAGCGTCAACGGCAAGCGCGTGAAAGCCACCTCATCGCAGGGCTATCTCTGCATCACCCGCAATTGGAAACCGGGCGACAAGGTAGAGGTGGATATGCCTATGGAGGTAGAAGTATGCGCAGCCGACCCGCGCGTGAAAGCCGACCTGGGCAAACGCTATCTGCGCCGCGGACCCATCGTCTACTGCATGGAGGGCATCGACAACCCCGACTATGCCACTGCCTACCTCTCCCCCTCAACCGAATACACCGCAGAGTGGCGTCCCGACCTGCTTGGCGGCTGCACAGTAATCACCGCCCGTGAAGGCAACTCCACCCTCTCCGCCCATGAAGGCAACTACACCCTCACCTTCATCCCCTATCACCTCTGGGACAACCGCGACGCCACCCCTATGAAGGTCTGGGTCGACTACAAACACCACCGCCAACAAATCCGCACCGATTCGCTGATGAATTTCGGGTGGAAATATCACCTCGGAGACGCACCTGAGGCCCGCAATCCCGGATTCGACGACTCCGACTGGACAACTGTAGATGTACCCCACGACGGAAGCATCCACGGAGACTATGATAAGGAAGGCTCCACACAGGAAAACGGCTTCCGTCCGCGCAACATCGGCTGGTACAGGAAGCGTTTCACTCTGCCCCGTTCCGAAATTGAGGGCAAACGCATCACCTTAGAGTTTGAAGGCGTTTACCGCGACGCACAGGTATGGATCAACGGCGACTCATTAGGTCGGCAGCTCAACGGTTATGTCGGATTCACCTATGACATAACCGACCATATCATCCCCGACCAAGAGAATGTGATAGCCGTTCGCTACGACAACACCTATCTGAGTTCCCGCTGGTACACCGGCGAAGGCATCTACCGCAATGTGTGGATGCACATCACCTCCCCCATAAGCATCGCCGAAAACGGCACATATATCACCACCCCCTACATCGACGACAATAAAGCCAATGTAGCAATTCAGACCGAGGTTGTAAACAGTTCCGATGCAACCCGGCTCGTGACACTGCACACCGACATTTTCGCTCCCGATGGCAAAAAGGTGAAGGCCCTCACAGCTGTAGCACCTATAACAAAGCACAGCTCATATATCTTCAAGCAGGACGCAGCTGTCAACTCTCCCGAAAGGTGGGATGTAGACTCCCCGGCATTATACACTGCCCTGAGCACACTTGTCGCAGGCAACGACACCATCGACACTTACAGCACCCGCTTCGGTATCCGCGACATTCAGTTCACTGCCGACCAAGGCTTCCTTCTGAACGGCCGCAAACTGTTTCTTAAAGGGGTGAATCTTCATCACGATTTAGGTCCGCTTGGAAGCGCCTTCTATGAAAAAGGTATGCGCCGTCGTCTGCAAGGACTCAAAGAAATGGGCTGTAATGCTATCAGACTTGCCCATAATCCTCACGCCAAAGCAGTACTCAATCTTTGCGACGAGATGGGCATATTGGTCTTCGACGAATGTTTCGACAAATGGGATACACCCAAATGGAATCATTACGGAATCGACGCAAAATTTGAAGACAACTGGCAGAAAGACCTGGAATGGTTTATAAAACGCGACCGGAATCATCCCTCTATCTTCATCTGGAGCGTTGGCAACGAAGTATACGATACCGGCACTGTTAACCGAATGGATGAATACTTTGTGCCGATGTTGAAAAAGATGGTGGATTTTATACATAAGAACGAGCCTACACGTAAAGTCACCTGCGGTATGTTCCCGGTTCGCGATGAATCGCAGCCCACTCCGTTTGCCTTTGAAATGGATGTAGTTAGCGACAACTATATGGCCAACTACTACGAACGCGACCACAAGAATTTCCCGCAACTCATATTGATGCAGAGCGAGACCAGTACTCGCAACGATGGAGAGGATTTCTTCATATATGATCACTCATATCACTGCGGACAATTCTACTGGGGTGGCACCGACTATCTGGGTGAATCCATTGACTGGCCTGCAAAGTTCTGGAATGGTATCATCGACTACTGCGATTTCTGGAAACCGCAGAGCTATTACATACAGAGCATCTATTCCGACAAGGATATGGTAAAAATCGCTGTCCACGGCGTCAACGACAACAGAGTGGATGTGATGTGGAACAACGTAGCACTCAACTTCCGCGATTTGTCATTGGGATGGAACTGGCCCGACAATCAGCCGCTCGAACTGTTTACATATACCAACGCCGACGAGGTAGAGCTTTTCCTCAACGGCGAATCGCAGGGTGTGAAGCAGACCAAGGACTTCCCTACCAGGAAAATTTCCTGGCAGCTCAATTTCAAGCCAGGCACCATCAAGGCCATAGCCCGCAAAGCAGGGAAAGAGGTAGCCGTAGATGAAATCAAGACTGCAGGCAAACCCCACGCCATCATTCTTTCGCCCGATACTACCACAGTGCATTCCGACGGAATGGATCTGGCGTATATCACCGTGAATGTCGTAGACAAGGATGGCGTAACAGTGCCCTACGCCGACAATGATATCAATTTCTCGGTAGAAGGCTCCGGCACACTTGCCGGCTTAGGCAACGGCGACCGCTCCTCCGGAGAGGCCTTCGATGGCAAATCCCGCAAAGCCTTCAATGGTAAATGTCTTGCCATAATCCGCAGCTCACGTCAGCCCGGCCAAATAAAAATCAAAGCCACGTCCAAAGGACTAAAGCCGGCCTCTCTCACCCTCAACGCCGCCAACCGGTGACGCGCTCCGTATGAAACAGTTTTTAACATACGGATATACGTTTTTGAAGTTTTCCTCGTTGTATTAATATTACATTTTTATCTTTTTTATTCTTACAACATCTTTTACCTAAAATTCTCTATGAAAATTCAAGTTTTAGCCGCGGCCATGCTCCTTTCCGCCACCCTCAGCGCATCGGCATGGAAGCCCGCAGAAGTGAACATTATGACCCCCTGGGGTGAAAACCTCGACCCGAAGAATGTTCACCCCGAGTATCCGCGCCCCCAGATGAAACGCGCCGACTGGCAGAACCTCAACGGTCTGTGGCAATACGCCATCACTCCGAAAGACAGCGCCAAACCGGCTTCCTTCCAGGGCGAGATTCTCGTGCCGTTCGCTCCGCAGTCGGCTCTGTCGGGTGTAGGACGCCCCGTCACAGCCAACGATGCTCTCTGGTATGAGCGCACCTTCCGCGTGCCCTCAAAATGGCTTAAAGAGCATGTGATGCTCAACTTCGGTGCCGTTGACTGGAAAGCAGAGGTATGGGTCAACGACGTAAAAATCGGCGAACACACCGGCGGCTATACCCCCTTCTCACTCGATATCACCAACGCCCTGAAATCAGGCGACAACACCCTCACCGTAAAGGCCTGGGACCCCGGACAGTCGGTGAAACACCCCATCGGCAAGCAGCACGATGTGCCCGAAATCATCTGGTACACCAACCAGTCGGGTATCTGGCAGACCGTATGGCTCGAACCGGTGAGCAAGCAGCACATCACCCGTCTGAAACTCACCCCCGACATCGACCGTAAAGTGCTTCGCGTAGAGACCTTTACCACCGAAGCTCCCGATGCAGTGGTGGTGGCATCGCTCACCAATCTCGACGGCTCCCGCATCACCGGCAAAGCTCTTGCATCGCAGGCAATCGAAATCCCCATGCCCGACAATGCCGTGCTCTGGTCGCCCGACACCCCACAGCTCTACCCCCTCACCGTGAGCCTGCAGCAGAATGGCAAAACCCTCGATAAAGTCGACTCTTACGCCGCCTTCCGCAAATTCTCCACAGCACGTCAGCCCGACGGCAATATACGCCTGATGCTCAACAACAAGCCGCTCTTCCAGCTCGGCACCCTCGATCAGGGCTGGTGGCCCGACGGCCTCTACACCGCTCCCTCCGACGAGGCTCTGAAGTTCGACATCGTCAAGACTAAAGACCTCGGTTTCAATATGATTCGCAAGCACATCAAAGTGGAGCCCGCCACCTGGTTTGCCCACTGCGACTCTCTGGGTATGATTGTATGGCAGGATATGCCCTCAATCGACACCTTCAGCCCCGTATGGGAAGGCTGGTGCTACGCTACCAAGCCCGAGCTGCAGTATAACAAATGGGAAAAGGACAACTACCGCAAGGAATGGACCGAGATTATGGACTTCATCTACAACAGCCCTGCCGTAGGTGTGCTCGTGCCCTTCAACGAAGGCTGGGGCCAGTTTGAGACCGTAGAAACAGCCAATTGGACAAAAGAATACGATCCCACCCGTCTGGTAAATCCCGCCAGCGGCGGCAACAACTTTATGGCCGGCGACATCCTCGACTGGCACCACTATCCCGACCCGCTTGTTTACGCCCGCGACCCCGAACGCGCCAATGTAGTGGGTGAGTTCGGCGGCCTCGGCCTGGTAGTGCCCGAACACCGCTGGAGCAGCGGTAAAGTATTCGAGTATGTAGGTTTCCCCGACAGCAAGTCACTCACCGATGCCTACGTGCTGCAGATGGAGAACCTCCGCAAACTCATCCCATGGTGCGTGACCGGTGCCGTTTATACTCAGACCACCGACGTGGAGAACGAGCTCAACGGCATTATGACCTACGACCGAAAAATGATGAAACTCGACGAAGACCGTGTTCGCGAAATCAACAAGAGCATCGTTAATTCATTAAACACTGTAAAATAATCTTAACAAAGATTTATTTTTAGACATTCTTTCCACATGGGCAGCCGATGACAAATTTGTTTTTCTTAATTTTGGGAGAAGAAACCAAAATCACACAGAAAACCAAAATTTCAATCGGCTGCCAATGTATCGCCGCAGTCAAAAATATATCATTTCATACATAACCATACTATGAATTTTCTTGCATTCGACCTCGGAGCCACATCAGGGCGCTCGGTTCTTGGCACCCTCAACGGCCAGGGGAAACTCGAAATGAAGGAGCTTACTCGCTTTCCCAACGCTATGATGCCGCTCGACGGCGGTCTGCACTGGAATATTTACGCACTTTTTGAAGAACTGAAGCGCGGCCTTAAGGAATGTGCCCGCTGCGGCGTGGTGCCCGACTCGGTGGGCATCGACACCTGGGGCGTCGACTACGGCTGCGTGGCTCCTGACGGCTCGATTATCTCGCTCCCCTTCGCCTATCGCGACGGGCGCACCGCCGGAGCCGCCGACCGCTTCTTCCGCGAAGCTATGCCGGCCTCGGAGCTTTACCGCCGCACCGGCATCCAGCACATGGACTTCAACACCGCATTCCAGCTCTATGAGCACCGTCGCGATTTCGCACAGAGCCACGCTGCAAAGCTGCTCTTCATCCCCGACCTGCTGAGCTATATGCTCACCGGCGAAGCGGTCACTGAATACACCATCGCCTCCACAGGCGCCATTGTCGATGCAGCCAAGCGCACACTCGACCTCACCATCCTGCGCGACTGCGGGGCAGAGCCTCGCCAGTTTGCCCGGCTCGTGCAGCCCGGCCAGCGCATAGGTCTGCTCAAGGAAGAGATTGCCCGCGAGGTTGGCCTGCCGCAGGTGCCCATAGTAGCCGTTGCCGGCCACGACACCGCCTCGGCCGTAGCCGCCATCCCGGCCACCGATCCCGACTTCGCATACCTGTCGAGCGGCACATGGTCGCTGATGGGCATCGAAACCTCCGCGCCCGTAATCAACTCCACCACCGAGAGCCACAACATCACCAACGAAGGGGGTGTGTGCGGCACCATCCGCCTGCTCAAAAATATCACCGGTATGTGGATTCTGGAGCAGTGCCTCAAGAAATGGAAAGAGGAAGGTAAAACCTACACTTATCCCCAGCTTGTGGAAATGGCCCAGGCCAGCAAGGAGGTATGCACCATCGACCCCGACGACCCCTCCTTCACCGCGCCGGAGGATATGCCACGCGCTATCGCCGAATACTGCCGCGCCACCGGTCAACCCGTTCCCGAAGACCACGGCCAGTATGTGCGCTCGATCTTCGGCAGCCTCGCCAAGAAATATGCCAAAGTGCTCGGCGTGTTCATCTCGCTCAGCGACCATCCGGTGAAACGCCTTCACGTAATCGGCGGCGGCTCGCGCAACGCTTTCCTCAACCAGCTCACCGCCGATGCCATCGGTCTGCCTGTAGTGGCCGGTCCGGCCGAAGCCACCGCCCTTGGCAACATTATGCTCCAGGCTATGGCAGCCGGTCTTGTGCCCGACTTAGGTGCTATGCGCCGCCTCATCGCTGAGAATGTGCCCACCACCACCTTCAATCCTGCTGTATAAATCCCTCCATCATTATATCCATCTGTCTAACCAATCTATCTTACCATAAATTATGAAAAAAGAATCAATCAACAAAGCTTATGAAATAGCCCGCGAGCGCTACGCCGCCGTAGGAGTAGACACCGAGAAAGTGCTTCAGCAGATGCAGGACTTCCATCTGAGCATGCATTGCTGGCAGGCCGACGACGTGGCCGGTTTTGAGGCTCACGAAGGTGGCCTGACCGGTGGCATCCAGGTCAACGGCAACTATCCCGGCAAGGCCCGCAATATCGACGAGCTCCGCGCCGACATCCTCGCCGCTATGGCACTCATCCCCGGCAAGCACCGCCTCAACCTCCACGAGATATACGGCGACTTCCAGGGCAAGGTGGTTGACCGCGACGAAGTGACTCCCGAATACTTCCAGAGCTGGATTCAGTGGGCCAAGGAGCACGACATCAAGCTCGACTTCAACTCCACTTCCTTCTCGCATCCCAAATCGGGCGACCTCTCGCTGGCCAATCCCGACAAGGGCATCCGCGATTTCTGGATCGAGCACTCAAAGCGCTGCCGCGAGATTTCGCAGGCCATCGGCGAGGCTCAGCAGGACCCCTGTATTATGAATACCTGGGTACACGACGGCTCAAAGGACATCACCGTCAACCGCTATCTCTACCGCGAACTGCTCAAGGATTCTCTCGACCAGATTTTCGAGCATAAATACGACTGGATGAAGGATACCGTAGAATCGAAGGTCTTCGGCATCGGTCTGGAGAGCTACACCGTAGGCTCCAACGACTTCTACACCGCCTACGCCTCGAAGCGCGATATGATGATTACCCTCGACACCGGTCACTTCCACCCCACCGAATCGGTAGCCGACAAGGTGAGCGCCATGCTGCTGTTCGTGCCTGAACTGATGCTCCACGTAAGCCGCCCCGTGCGCTGGGACTCCGACCACGTAACCATTATGGACGACCCCACTCTCGACCTCTTCTCGGAAATCGTTCGTGCCGGCGCCCTCAACCGCGTACACTACGGTCTTGACTACTTCGACGGCACCCTCAACCGCACCGGCGCCTATGTAATCGGCAGCCGCGCCGCCCAGAAGTGTATGCTCCGCGCCCTGCTCGAACCGCTGCCCACACTGCGCGACTACGAGCTGAGCGACAAGAAGTTCCAGCGTCTGGCCCTCCTGGAGGAAGCAAAGGCTCTCCCCTGGAATGCCGTTTACGACGAATTCTGCCTCCGCAACAACGTGCCCGTAGGCGAATCGCTCATCGCCGCCGTAGAGCAGTATGAAAGCGACGTCACATCCAAGCGATAAATCATTGAACCTGCGTAATATACCGTGTCGATGATTCTGCTCGGATTACTTATCATAGCCATAGGAGCCTTCTGCCAGTCGAGCTGCTACGTTCCCATCAACCGCATCCGCCGGTGGAGCTGGGAGAGCTACTGGATTGTGCAGGGGTTCTTCGCATGGCTCGTTCTGCCGCTGGCCGGTGCCCTCCTGGCCGTACCTGAGGGACACTCGCTTATGCAGCTGTTTACAGCCGACCCCCGAGCCACCCTGCTGACAATCTTCTACGGCGTGCTCTGGGGTGTTGGCGGCCTCACCTTCGGCCTGTCGATGCGTTACCTCGGCGTCGCCCTGGGCCAGTCGATTGCGCTTGGCACCTGCGCCGCCCTCGGCACCATCCTTGCCCCGATTTTCACAGGGCAGGCTTCCTCCATCACCGCAGCGGTGATTATCGGAGTGATTGTCACTCTGGTTGGTATCGCCATCATCGGTGTGGCCGGCGCTATGAAGGCCAGCACCCTGAGCGACGAGGAGAAAAAGAAAGCTGTAAAAGACTTCAACTTCCCCAAAGGGATAGCCGTAGCGCTCCTTGCAGGATTTATGTCGGCCTGCTTCAACATCGGTCTCTATCAGGGCGCCGAAATCAAGTTTGCCGGTGTCAACCCGATGTTTGAGAGCCTCCCGGCCACATTCCTCGTCACCCTCGGCGGCTTCGTCACCAACGCCATCTACTGCTTCTATCAGAACAGCCGCAACCACACATGGAGCGACTATCGCGAAGGGTCGGTATGGCTCAACAACCTTCTGTTCTGCCTGCTTGCCGGCGCGCTGTGGTACAGCCAGTTCTTCGGCCTTGCACTGGGCAAGGGTTTCCTCACCGAATCCCCCACCCTGTTCACCTTCGCTTTCTGCATTCTGATGGCCCTCAATGTGGTATTCTCCAATGTCTGGGGCATCATCCTGAAAGAATGGAAAGGTTGCTCGCATAAAACCATCGCCGTGCTTGTAGCCGGTATCGTTATTCTTATCGTATCTTCATTCCTACCGCAACTTATATGAAATCCATATTAGACAACCGCGCCGCACTGGCCAAACAGGTAGCCGATGTGGCCGAAGTAGCAGGCTATCTCTGGCAAAAGGGATGGGCCGAACGCAACGGCGGCAACATCACCGTCAACGTCACCGACAACATCGACGACGATGTGAGGGCTATGCCCGCAATCTCTCCCGCAGTGCCCATCGGTGTGACCCTGCCCAACCTCAAAGGTAAATATTTCTTCTGCAAAGGCACAAACCGCCGTATGCGCGACCTCGCCCGCAACCCTATGGAGAACGGCTCGGTAATCCGCATCACCGACGACTGCGCCCACTATGAAATCATTGCCGACAATCCCGTGAAGCCCACCTCGGAGCTTCCCTCCCATCTGGCCGTACACAATTACCTCATCGGCAAGGGCTCTACCTACAAGGCTTCTCTGCACACCCACCCCATCGAGCTTGTGGCTATGAGCCATAATCCCGAATTCCTCAAGAAGGATGTGCTCACCCGCATTCTCTGGTCGATGATTCCCGAGACGAAGGCTTTCGCTCCGCGCGGCCTCGGTATGGTGCCCTATATGCTCCCCTCGTCGGTCGAGCTGGCACAGGCCACCATCAAATCAATCGACGACGACTACGACGTAGTGATGTGGGAAAAGCACGGTGTATTCGCCGTAGAGGAGGATATCATCTCGGCATTCGACCAGGTGGACGTGCTCAACAAGAGCGCCAACATATATATGTGCGCCCGCTCGATGGGCTTCGTGCCCGACGGTATGTCCGACGCGCAGATGCGTGAAATCTCCTCGGTATTCCATCTTCCCAAATAATCAAAATCCTTGAATCAACAATGGTAAACCGTTTTATTCTCAACGAGACATCGTTCTTCGGGCCGGGCGCGCGCCAGGAGCTGCCCGAAGCCATCCGCCGTCTGGGCAAGAGCAAACCCCTCATTGTCACCGACAAGGGTCTGCTGCAATTCGGTGTAGCCGCTATGGTCACCGACGTGCTCGACAAAGCCGGAATCCCCTACACCATCTTCTCCGACGTGAAGCCCAACCCCACCGTGAGCAACGTCAACGCCGGCATCAAGGCTTTCAAAGAGACCGGTGCCGATATGCTCGTAGCCATCGGCGGCGGCTCCTCGATTGACACCGCCAAAGCTGTGGGCATCGTAGTGGCTAACCCTGAATTTGCCGACATCGTTTCGCTGGAAGGATGCGCCCCCACAAAGCATAAAAGCGTGCCCATCATCGCCCTCCCCACCACCGCCGGCACTGCCGCCGAAACCACTATCAACTACGTGATTATCGACGAGCAGAAGCAGAAGAAAATGGTATGCGTCGACCCCAACGACATCCCCGCAGTGGCCATTATCGATGCCGAGCTGATGTATTCCCTCCCGGCCGGTCTCACCGCAGCCACCGGTATGGACGCCCTCACCCACGCCATCGAAGGCTACATCACCAAAGCCGCCTGGGAGTTGAGCGATATGTTTGAGATTGAAGCCATCCGCATGATTTCTCGCCATCTGCCCGTGGCCGTCAGCGATCCCCGCAATCCCGAAGGACGCAACGGTATGGCCGTAGCACAGTATGTAGCCGGTATGGCTTTCTCCAACGTAGGTCTCGGCCTGGTACACGGTATGGCACACCCGCTCGGCTCGCTGTTCGACATTCCCCACGGCGTGGCCAACGCAGTGCTCCTCCCCACCGTGATGGAGTTCAACAAGCCCTGCTGCGTAGAGAAATATGGTAAAATTGCTGAGGCAATGGGCGTCAATATCTCAGGTATGACCCCCGACGAAGCCGCCCAGGCTGCCGTCGACGCAGTGAAAGCCCTCTCGGCCCGCGTAGGTATTCCCGCCCGCCTCTCCGATCTGGGCATCAAGGAGGCCGACGTAGAACCGCTGTCGCTCCAGGCCATCGAGGATGTCTGCACCCCCGGCAATCCCCGCGAAGTCGCCCTCGACGACATCCGCGCTCTCTATAGCTCCCTCCTTTGATCCCCGAAACAACCACCTGCAGGCGAGTGTGCCAAATTTACGTAAACGGCACCCACTTGTAGGGACACACCCATATAGCTGGAAACGTGGGGGTCGGCAGCGCCGACCGTCAGTGTAGCCAGGGGCGCAGCTGCGCGTAGCGCTGCCAGCCCCTGGTATTCAAGATTATATAACGGATATTGCGCTTCGTAGATGCGCGTCAGGAGCAGTTAGGTCTGACGCGCATCTACGAAGCGCTTCCCGTTGGCGGAAACGAAAAATCCGTGGGTTTGCAGCGCTCCGCGCAGCTGCACCCACGGCTACACTGACAGCAGGCTACGCCAGCCCCCTCACATTATACTCTTGCGTTTTTTTAAGTGAGGATGGTCCGCGTCAGGAATTTTGATACGCTCCTGCGAAGGGCTTTGAAAAGGGGGATTATTTCAGGGAGAAAAGGTCGGCGATGCGGCGCGGGTCCACGCCAAATTTCGCAGCAAGTGCGGCATCGGCTTTCGCCGCGGCTTCATCATATTGCAGCAGGTGCATATAAGCGCGGCAGAAATACAGTTCGCCATCCTCCGGATCAAGTTCAAGCCCCTGCCCGATATCGTCGGATGCTTCGGCCAAATCCCCTTTCGCCAGCCGCGCCATCGCACGGCCACCAAAGTATTCGGCACGTTTCTCCTTAGCGATTAGCCGATTGTAATACGACACCGCCTCTTCATACCTCCCGGCATTGCTGCTGCTTACGGCAAGTATGAGCAGCGTATTGGGGTCGTCGGGACGCAGTTTTACAAGCATTTTGAGGTCTGCGGCCGCGCCGACAGAATCATTCCGGTTCATCCGCAGATACGCCCGCTCGAAATAAGCGCGATAATTGGCCGAATCCATCTCAATCACTCGGTCATAGTCGCGTATGGCATCATCGGTACGCCCCATACCGGTAAGCACCTTTGCGCGGTTGACCAGCACCACCGTCGACGCCGGAGCGATAGCGCGAGCCTCGGAGAGAGTGTGCAGCGCCAGGGAATCCTCCCCGCGATAATATTGAAACATCCCCACATTCGACAGCAGCATCACATTCTGCGGATTCGACGGCTCCAGCTGCATAGCGGCGCGGAGCAGCTCCTCGGCGCGGTTCCATTCCTGTTTCTGCACAGCCTTGTCGGCCTCCTCCACATAGCGGAGGTATTCCTTTTCATCGGCAGCGAGCGCCATAGCCGACAGCGCCACAGCAATCGCCAGTAATATCTTTTTCATTTTATAAAGCTCAAAAAACAGCTTACGAAGACGCACCCGGGGTGCCTTTCATATTAAAGAAGGCGCCCCGGAATCCCGACGAGGGGAAACCGGGGCGCGCTTTTTAGTTATTCCCAATTATCAACCGGGGATAATAGCTTCGGAGGGGCAAACCTCGGCGCAAGTACCGCATTCGATGCAGGTGTCGGGGTCGATTACATAGATGTCACCTTCGGAGATAGCCTCCACGGGGCAGTTGGGCAGACAGGTGCCGCAGGCGACACACTTGTCGGTAATTACGTAAGCCATTGTAAATTAATCGATTAAATTTATAAATGTTTTAAAACTTAGCCAATTTGGCGTCTTTACGCCACAAAATTAGCATAATTATTTTATTCAGCAAAAAAATATTTGCACGTGAAGAGGGCTTATTTCGTGGAAATTGTATAATTTTGCAAAAAATTCGCACGAATGGAACAGAGAAGAGTAAGGGTGCGTTTTGCTCCGTCGCCAACGGGGCCGCTCCACATCGGCGGCGTACGCACTGCCCTATATAACTATCTTTTCGCCCGTCAGAATGGCGGCGATATGATCCTCCGAATAGAAGACACCGACTCGCAGCGCTTTGTGCCCGGTGCCGAAGACTATATCAACGAGTCGCTTGCCTGGCTCGGCATCGGCATCGACGAAGGTGTGCGCGAAGGTGGCGCTTACGGCCCATACAAGCAGAGCGAGCGCCGCGACATCTACCGCAAGCATGTGAAAGACCTCCTCGACGCCGGTAAAGCTTACATAGCTTTCGACACCCCCGCCGAGCTGGAGAAGGCGCGCGCCGAGAAGCCCAACTTCCAGTACGACGCCTCCACCCGTCTGCAGATGCGCAACTCGCTGGCTATGCCCCGCGAAGAGGTGGACCGCCTCATCGCCGAAGGCACCCCCTATGTGGTGCGCTTCCTCATCGAGCCGGGCCGCGACGTGAAGGTCAACGACCTCATCCGCGGCGAAGTCTCCATTTCATCGAGCATTCTCGACGACAAAGTGCTCTACAAGAGCGCCGACGACCTCCCTACATATCATCTGGCCAACATTGTCGACGACCACCTTATGGAGGTGTCGCACGTAATTCGCGGTGAGGAATGGCTCCCCTCCGCGCCCCTGCACGTGCTCCTCTATGAAGCCTTCGGCTGGCAGGACACTATGCCGCAGTTTGTGCATCTGCCTCTGCTGCTCAAGCCCGACGGCAAAGGCAAACTCTCGAAGCGCGACGGCGACCGCCTCGGCTTCCCCGTGTTCCCCCTGGAATGGCACGACCCCAAGAGCGGCGACATCTCCTCGGGATTCCGCGAACGCGGCTACCTGCCTCAGGCACTGGTCAACTTCCTGGCGCTCCTGGGCTGGAATCCCGGCGACGACACCGAGATTATGTCGATGGACGACCTCATCGCCAAATTCTCCTTCGCACACTGCTCGAAATCGGGTGCCCGTTTCGCCTTTGAAAAAGGTAAATGGTTTAACCACGAATATATCCTCAACACCCCCGGCAAGGACCTCGTGCCGATGTTCTACCCCTATCTTGAAGCTGCCGGCGTGAAAGCCGACGCCTTCTCGCAGGACTACATCGCCGACGTGCTCGACCTGGTGAAGAGCCGCGCCGAACTGCTCCCCGACCTCTGGGGCCAGGCCGACTTCTTCTTCATCGCCCCCGAGGCATACGCCGAAAAAGATGTGAAGAAGCGCTGGAAGCCCGAGACTCCCGAGCTGATGAACGGCCTTATCAAGCTGCTGGAAACGCTCCCCGACCTCTCCCCGGCCACAGCCGAACCGGTAGTAATGCAATGGATTGCCAACAACGGCCTGCACACCGGTAATGTGATGAACGCCTTCCGTCTGGCTCTTGTAGGGCGCTGCACCGGGCCTCACATTTTCGAGATTACACAACTGCTCGGCAGCGACGAGACTATCCGCCGAGTAAGGCGGGCAGTTGCCGAAATCAAGGTTCCCGAAGCCTGATGAATTGCCTCTACAACACCGGCATACGCCTCTACAGCATAGCCGCGCAGCTTGTTTCGCTTAAGAGCAAGAAGGTGCGGAAAATGCTGCGCGGGCAGCATCACACCGCCGACACTCTGCGCAAGCTTATGGCCAATAAGCCGGGCGCAGTGTGGTTTCACGCGGCTTCGCTGGGCGAATTTGAGCAGGGGCGGCCGATGATTGAGCGCCTCAAGCGCGAGCACCCCGAGGTGCCCGTGCTCCTCACCTTCTTCTCCCCCTCGGGATACGAAGTGAGGAAAAACTACCCCTTCGCCGACGCCGTGGTCTATCTACCCTTCGACACACCGCACCGTGTGCGCCGTTTCCTCGACCTTGCCCGCCCCTCCATAGCCATTTTCATTAAATATGAATTCTGGGGCAACTACCTCGAAGAGCTGCGCAAGCGCGGCATCCCCACCTACTCCATCTCATCTATCTTCCGCCCCGGTCAGCGCTTCTTCCGCAAAGGCTGCGGTATGTTCCGCAAGATGCTCCACTGCTTCGACCGGCTCTACGTGCAGGATGAGCGCTCGCGCCGACTGCTGCGCGTAATCGGCGTGGAGAACGTCACCGTGGCCGGCGACACCCGCTTCGACCGCGTGACTGATGTGATGCGCACCACCGTCGACATTCCCGGTTTTCCCGGATTCGCCTCCTCGGCCAAATGCCGCTTCATCGCCGGCAGCTCCTGGGAAGCCGACGAAGACATATATGTGCCCTGGCTCAACGCCCACCCCGAAGTGGCATTCATCATAGCCCCGCACGAATTCAATGAAACACGCCTCGAAGCGCTGCGCAACCGTTTCTCCGACCGTGTTCTGCTCCTGTCGGAATGGATTCGCATCATTAAGAAAGCGCGCAAAGAGGGCACCGAACTACCTGCCTGGATGTCGAAAGTACGTGGCATCATCGTTGACTCCTTCGGCAAGCTCTCCACGCTCTACCGATTTGCCGACGTGGCATATATCGGCGGCGGATTCGGCGCCGGCATCCACAACCTCAACGAAGCCGCCGTGTACGGTATGCCGGTAATCTTCGGACCCAACCACCAGAAATTCAAGGAAGCCTCCGACCTGATAGCCTGCGGAGGCGGATTCACAGTAGATTCCCGCGAATCATTCGACACCGCTATCAACCCGCTTATGCTCTCGCAGCCTCTGCGCGAAAAAGCCGGTGAAGCCGCCGGAGCATACATCCGCTCCAACCTCGGCGCCACCGACCGCATCTACTCCGAAATCTTCCGTTTCGACGCTCCCCGTTCCTGAACCGCCAGTTCGTTTTGACGCTCCCGGCTCCTGAGCCTGTCATCCGGCACACACCTTCCCGCCGGCTTATCATAACCCGATCATAACCGAAGCCTCTCGAAATCACACTATGAAATACCCCATAATAGCATCGATTATTGCCCTGATATCAGGGGGCAGCGCTGCAGCCTATTCGATTCATGAATCCAAAGGATTTGCCACCGTGGAACAATCCAATGGCCCGCGTCTGGGGTATTCGTAAGAATCCGGTGTAAAACTTTTGGAAGTCGACGGAGCAATCTTCAAGGACCTCGACCGCGACAGCGACCTCGATATCTATGAAGACTGGCGCCGCACTCCGCTCGAACGCGCCAAAGATCTCGCCGCAAAACTCTCGAAGGATGAAATCGCCGGTCTGATGCTTTACAGCGGGCATCAGAGAGTGGTTTCCGATACTTTGACGGAAGAACAGCTCCGGTTTATCATCGACGACAATCTCCGGCACGTTCTGGTGACTAAGATTGAAAGTCCGGCCATAGCGGCTCGATGGAACAACCATCTCCAGGCGCTTGCCGAATCAATCGGTCACGGCGTACCTGCCAATAATTCCTCCGACCCCGCCATACCTCCCGTGCCGATGCTGAATTCAATGCCGGCGGTGGCGGCGTGATTTCGATGTGGCCGGGAATGTTAGGTCTTACCGCCACTTTCTCGCCGGAAGTGATGAAGCGATTCGGCGAAATTGTGTCGGAAGAATACCGTGCGCTCGGCCTCACCACCGCCCTCTTTCCGCAGGTAGATATAGGCACTGATCCTCGCTGGTTTCGCTACAACTATACCCTCGGCGAAGACCCGAATCTGGCTGTCGACCTTGCCAAGGCATATACCGAAGGACTGCAGACCGACACCATCACCGAGGTGGAAAACGGCTGGGGATATAAGAGCGTCAACGCTATGGTCAAGCACTGGCCCGGCACCGGAGCCTGCGGCGAAGGTGGTCGCGACGGCCATTATAATTTCGGCAAATACGCCGTATTCCCCAATCATAATTTCGCAATCCACACACGTCCATTCCTTGAGGGAGCATTATCGCTCGACGGGCCCACGCACTGCGCATCGGCGCTGATGCCCGACTACTCCGTATGTGTGGGCGTGGAGCCTACAGGGGTCGCTCCCGGTTTCAGCCCCACTTTCATCGATAAAATGCTGCGCACCGACAACCACTTCGACGGTGTGGTGAGCACCGACTGGTGCATCACCCACAATGTCGAGGGGATGAAACATGGCGGCAAGCCCTGGGGCGTAGAAGATAAGTCGGTCGTAGAGCATCATTATCTCGCACTGATGGCCGGTTGCGACCAATTCGGCGGCAACAACGAAAAGATACCACTGTAGCCAAAGTGGGTTGCAAGGGATTCTCCGACGTTGGTTTCGACACACAGCTCAAGAGCATAATTATGCTGAAGAACGGCAAGTCGGTTCTGCCGGTCGACAGCAAAAAATCGGTCGACATCCCCAATCGCACCGTCCCGGCATACTCCGGATACTGGGAAGAACAGAATGAGGAGAAAACCGTGACCCCGCTCAGCGATAAAATCATAAGCAAGTATTTCAAGCACGCTGCCACTCCCGCAGAGGCCGACTTTGCAATCGTATTCATTGACTCACCATTCGGCTGCTACGGATACGATTACAGCAAACTCGCCACATCCACCGACGCCTACCTCCCCATAAGTCTGCAGTACAAGCCATATACCGCCACCGCAGCCCGCGAGAAAACAATCGCCGGAGAGAACAGCAGCTACAAAGGGCGCTCCGCCACAGTTGCCAACAGCACCGACTATAACCTTGTACGCGATGTTCGTGCGGCAATCGGCAACAAACCCCTCGTGGTAGTAGTAAACACCACCAATCCGTTTGTCATCAGCGAAATAGAGCCGCTTGCCGATGCCATCCTGCTCACGTTCGACGTGCAGAATCAGGCAGCTCTCGAAATCATCTCCGGGCGGCACGAACCTTCGGCGTTATTGCCGTTCGTTATGCCGGCCGATATGGCCACCGTAGAACAACAGGCGGAAGACACTCCGTTTGATATGATTCCCTACAAGGATGCCGCCGGGAATGAATATATTTTCGGATATGGCCTGAACTGGTCGGGAATCATCCGCGATGCCAGGACTGAAAAATATGGCATAACCAAATCACAGCTCAATCCCGCTCCACAAGCCGCCGCAGAGTAATGCTCTGCAGGGTGGCCAAATACTGCTGCGCAAGCTGCCGGAGAGTAAATTTCCGAGGGAAAAGTTTGCGCAAACGGGGATTTTTTTGTAATTTTGTATCGTTAAAGAACAATGGTAAGCCCGCGTCTGTCAGATTAGATAGCGCTTTGGGTTTCAAAAGATTACAAAGATATATGTCAGATAATTTATTTGATCAGGATGCACTCGGCCAGGATGCTGTGAACGAGCAAGTAGAAAAGCAGTACAGTGCCAGCAACATCCAGGTGCTCGAAGGCCTTGAGGCTGTGCGCAAGCGCCCTGCCATGTACATCGGCGACATCAGCGAAAAAGGTCTCCATCATCTTGTCTATGAGGTAGTCGACAACTCTATCGACGAGGCTCTGGCCGGATTCTGCACACACATTGAAGTGACTATCAACGCCGACAACTCCATCACCGTGGTCGACAATGGCCGCGGCATCCCTGTGGATATGCACGAGAAAGAGCACAAGAGCGCCCTGGAAGTGGTGCTGACCGTACTCCACGCCGGCGGCAAATTCGACAAAGGTTCCTACAAAGTGTCGGGCGGCCTCCACGGCGTGGGCGTAAGCTGCGTCAACGCCCTGTCGAAATATCTTCGCGCCGAAGTGCGCCGCGAAGGAAAGCTCTACCGCCAGGAATACGCCTACGGCAAGCCCACCACCGAGCTGCAGATTGTAGGCGCTGCCGACGACCACGGCACAGCAGTGACCTTCCTCCCCGATGATTCAATCTTCACCGTTTCGGTCTACGACTACAACACGCTGGCCAAGCGTCTGCGCGACCTCGCATTCCTCAACGCCGGTATCACCCTGTCGCTCACTGATATGCGCGACCTCGACGAAGAGGGCAAGCCCCACCGCGAAGTGTTCTACTCGGCCAACGGCCTGGAGGAATTCGTGGCCTACATCGACGCCTCGAAAGAGCCGCTGATTCCCCACGTAATCCACCTCGACACCGAGAGCCAGGGCATCCCCGTGGAAGTGGCCCTCACCTACAACACCACCTTCAACGAGAACGTCTACTCCTACGTCAACAACATCAACACCATAGAGGGCGGCACACACCTCACAGGTTTCCGCCGCGGCCTCACCTCCACCCTCAAGAAATACGCCGAGGACAACAAGCTCCTCGAGAAGGCCAAGGTGGAAATCTCCAGCGATGACTTCCGCGAAGGCCTCACAGCCGTGGTTTCCGTAAAAGTTATGGAGCCGCAGTTTGAGGGTCAGACCAAGACCAAGCTGGGCAACACCGAGGTAATCGGCGCCGTGCAGACAGCCGTCAGCAAGGCCCTCAACAATTATCTGGAGGAGCACCCCACCGAGGCCAAAACCATCGTAAGCAAAGTGATTCTGGCCGCCCAGGCCCGCAAGGCTGCCTACGATGCCCGCACCAAAATCCAGCGCAAGTCGCCTCTGTGCGGCGGCGGCCTCCCCGGCAAACTCGCCGACTGCTCCAGCCGCACCGCCGAGGAGTGTGAAATCTTCCTGGTCGAGGGTGACTCGGCAGGCGGCACAGCCAAGAGCGGCCGCGACCGTCGCTATCAGGCCATCCTCCCGTTGCGAGGCAAGGTGCTCAACGTGGAGAAAGCTATGGAGCACAAGGTGTTCGACTCCGAGCAAATCACCAACATCTTCCGCGCCCTGCGCGTGTCGATCGGCACCGAGAACGACCCCAAGGAGGCCAACCTCTCGAAGCTGGCTTACCACAAGGTAATCATTATGACCGATGCCGATGTCGACGGTGCCCACATCGCCACACTGCTGATGACCCTCTTCTTCCGCCGTATGCGCCCCATCATCGAGCAGGGCTACCTCTACCTGGCCACCCCGCCTCTTTACAAGTGCTCGCGCGGAAAAGTGGAGGAATACTGCTGGACCGAGCAGCAGCGCCAGGCCTTCATCGACCAGTACGGCCCGCAGACCCGCGTGCAGCGCTACAAAGGTCTGGGCGAGATGAGCGACAAGGAGCTTCGCGACACCACGATGTCGCCCGAAGGCCGTATGCTCAAGCAGGTGACAATCAACGACGCCGCCGAGGCCGACCGCATCTTCTCGATGCTTATGGGTGAAGACGTGGCTCCCCGCCGCGAATTCATCGAGGCCAACGCCAACTACGCCAACATCGACGCTTAATTTCCTACAATACAAATAGGGCGGTTAGGGTGTAATATAAACCCGACCGCCCTGTTATACGTTATTACAGTATATCCCGTCAGCTTCGGAGCATACCCCCCCGCGGCACTTCCTCCAAGATGACACTAACCTATAATCCAGGCCGCTATGCCAAAGAAAGGATCCAAACAGTCGGCTTACATCCAGCTCCGCCAGAAGGTGGAGGATTACATCTGGAAGCAGACCAACAACACGTTCAACTATAAGCAGGTTTCCGCTGCCGTAGGCGCAAAGACCCCGGTAAATCAGCGCGCGGTGGCTATGATGCTGGCCGAAATGGCCTTCGACGGCGAGCTCATCGAGGTGGAGCCGGGCAAATACAAGGCTCCCGAACGCACTTCGGTGGCCACCGGCACTTTCGTGCGCCGCAGCAACGGCAAAAACTCCGTCATCACCGACGAAGATTCCGAAGCAATCTTCGTGGCCGAGCGCAATTCGCTCCACGCCCTCAACGGCGACCGCGTGAAAATCCATATCGCCGCCCGTCGTCGCGGCCAGGAGCCTGAAGCCGAAGTGGTGGAAATCATCGAAAAGAAATATCAGACCTTTATCGGCACTCTGCAGGTCGACCGCAATGTGGCATTCCTCAAAACCGACTCCAAATTCCTCGCCTGCGATATCTTCATCCCCAAGTCGAAACTCAAAAACGGCAAGACCGGCGACAAGGCCATAGTGAAAATCACCGACTGGCTCGACGACGCCAAGAATCCTACCGGTGAGGTAATCGACATTCTCGGACAAAGCGGTGAGAACACCACCGAGATGCACGCCATCCTCGCCGAATTCGGTCTGCCTTACAAATATCCTGCCAATGTGGAGAAGGCCGCCGAGAAAATCGACGCCGGCATCACTCCGGAGGAAATCGCCCGCCGCGAAGACTTCCGCGATGTCATCACTTTCACCATCGACCCCAAGGACGCAAAGGACTTCGACGACGCTCTCTCCTACCGCAAGCTGCCAAACGGCAACACCGAGGTGGGCGTCCACATCGCCGACGTAACCCACTACGTGACACCCAACTCCATCATCGACCGCGAGGCAAAGGAGCGCGCCACTTCCGTATATCTTGTCGACCGCACCATTCCGATGCTTCCCGAACGGCTATGCAACGGCATCTGCTCGCTGCGTCCCGACGAGGAGAAGCTTGCATTCTCCTGCATCTTCGAGCTTGACAACGATGCTGAAATCGTGAATGCCCGCATCGCCCGTACCGTAATCAAGAGCAACCGCCGCTTCACTTATGAGGAAGCCCAGGAGCGCATCGAAACCGGCCAGGGCGACTATGTTCAGGAAATCAACGAGCTTGACCGGCTGGCCAAACTGCTCCGCGCAAAGCGTTTCGAGCACGGCTCGGTGGATTTCGACCGCGAGGAAGTGCGCTTCAATATCGACGAAGAAGGGCACCCTATCAGTGTTTACATCAAGGAATCGAAGGACGCCAACAAACTCATCGAGGAGTTTATGCTTCTGGCCAACAAGACCGTAGCCACAACCATCGGCAAGCCCGTCGGCCGCAAGAAAGGGAAACCGTTTGTTTACCGTATCCACGACCAGCCCGACCCGCAGCGCCTGCAGGATCTGGCCACCGTGGCAGCCACTTTCGGCTACAAACTGAAATCGCAAGGCACTCCCGGCGAAATCAACCGTTCGCTCAACAAGATGCTGCGCGACGTCAAGGGTAAAGGTGAAGAAAACTTCCTCTCCGTTCTTGCCATCCGCACTATGGCCAAGGCGGTCTACACCACCGAAAACATCGGCCATTACGGTCTGGGCTTCGACTATTATACTCACTTCACCTCCCCCATCCGCCGCTATCCCGATATGATGGTGCACCGCCTGCTGGAGCGCTATCTCAAAGGGGGCCGCAGCGTAGATGTGGTGAAACTTGAGGATGAGTGCAAGCACTCCTCCGATATGGAGCAATTGGCCGCCAACGCCGAGCGCGCCTCCATCAAGTACAAGCAGGTGGAATATATGATGGACCACATCTCGGAGGAATTCGACGGAATGATTTCCGGCGTGACCGAGTGGGGCATCTACGTAGAGCTTGACGACAACCACTGCGAGGGTCTTGTGCCTATGCGCGATCTGGCCGACGACTACTACGATTACGACGAAAAGAACTACTGCATCCGCGGCCGGCGTCGCGGCACCGTATACCGCCTGGGCGACCGCGTGCGCATCCGTGTGGCCAACGCCAACCTGGAGCGCAAGCAGCTCGATTTCCTCCTTGTCGACCCGCACAATCAGCGCAAGGGCGAGGATGACCTGGGCGCCACAGTCACTGTGCGTCAGGCACTTGCCAATTCCGCAGCGAAGAAGGCCGCCCGCGCCATCCCGCACAAGCTCGACGACGAAGGCTCCGGCAAGAAAAAGAAGCGCAGCAGTCGCGCTGAAAAGGCCGTGGCCGCAGCCCGCGCCGCCCGTGCCAAGAAAGCCACTCAGGAGAAAGCCGCCAAGCCCTCCAAAGCCGCAAAGGCATCCAAATCAGCCAAAGCCGCCAAACCGGCAAAGGGTTCCGGTCAGGCCAAGCACAAGCACACCACCAAGGACACTCCCAAATCGCGCTTCCGCAAGCGCTGACCCTCCCCCGGCAGCTCTCTATCAGCAAAATTTACCTGCATCCCATTCATCCGCAAACATATAGTCTGAGCTTAAAAGCGTGTCGCAGCACTTAGACATCACCCAAACACAGCGCCTGCAGCAACGTCTGACGCGGCTGCAGGTGCGTTATGTGCGTATGCTTGAGATGCCCGGCCCCGAATTTGAGCAGGAGGTACACAACGCCCTTGAGGAGATGCCCGCGCTCGAAGCAAAAGACACAGCCGAGGCCCCTCGCAGTGATGCCGAAAACGGCTACACCGAGGATGGCGGCACTTTTGCTGAGTCGGCCCACGATATGCAGCTGGCCGACTATGGCAGCGACGACGATGTGCCCGACTATCTGCGGTCGCACATCTACGCTTCGCGTCAGGATTCTCCCGACGGCTATATCGAGCCGATTGTGGCCGACGCCGGCGACTCGTTGCTTGATTCGCTGCTTTCCCAGTTAGCGCAGATGGATGTCACCGACGACCAGATGCTCATAGCCCGCTACATCATCGGCAACCTCGACGACAACGGCTACCTCACCCGCGACATCGCCTCCGTGACCGACGATATCGCCTTTTCCGAAGGGCATATCTTCACCCGCGACCAGGTGAAGGAGGTGTGGCAGATGGTGCGCTCGCTCGACCCGGCAGGTATCGGCGCCGCCGACCTGCGCGACTGCCTGCTGCTCCAGCTTGCGCGTCTGCCACGCACACAGCCGGTGGAAGATGCAATCACCGTGGTGCGCGACGCCTTCGACCTTTTTGCGAAAAAGCATTTCGACCGGATCGCCTCCACCGTGGGCATAACGCTCGACCGGCTGCGCGATGCTATGGCGATTATCTCGCGTCTGAACCCACGCCCGGCAGCCGCAATCGGTGGCGGCCCCGCGGCAACATCGCCCGTAGTAGTGCCCGACTTTGAGGTGGATGTCGACAACGACGACAACATCACCCTCCGGCTTCTCAACCGCATACCGGAGCTGACCATCGAGCAAAGCTTCGCCCGCGAAAACCCCTCCGGGGAAAAATCCTCCGGAAAATCAGACGGGAAATCCACCGGAAAGTCAGACGGGAAATCCACCGGAAAATCTGAAGGAAAAGCCGCCGGCACACCCGACCGCACTTCGGCACGGAGCCGCCTGTCGGCCGTCGAGAAATTCCGCCGCCATCATCGCCAGGAGGCCGAAGAATTCATCCGTCTGGTGTCGATGCGCCAGCAGACCCTCTTCACCGTAATGTCGGCCATAGTGAAATTACAGCGCCAGTTTTTCCTTACCGACGACGAATCGCAAATCCGTCCGATGGTGCTCCGCGACCTCGCAGATGCAACCGGTCTCGATATTTCGGTGATTTCCCGCGCCACCCAGGACAAATATGTGACCACCCGCAGCGGCACATATCCCCTGCGGAGCTTCTTCAACGAGCGGCGCCACAAATCTCCCGTGCAGGAGGGCGCAACTGCCGCCGAATCAGAGGATTCTACGCCGAGCATACTTGCCGCCATCCGCAGCATCATCGATGGCGAGGACAAATCCTCTCCGCTGAGCGACGAACAGATAACACAGCTTCTCAACGCCCGAGCCAACACCTCCATCGCCCGCCGCACCGTGGCCAAATACCGCGAGAAGTTGGGCTACCCTGTGGCGCGCCTGCGACGCGCACTCACCTGATACGCACTCTCTCCCACCTGATACATTCTCTCTCCCCCCTCTTCCGATTTCACAAGTCAATTCCATTCAACCCCAAGCATATACATTTAGCAATGCCATACGAAAATATCCCGGAGCAACCAGTTGCAGAAACAGCTCCGCAAACAGCAGAAACAGCTCCGCAAACAGAAGCTCCTAAGAAAGAATCCAACGGTCTGGCCACCGCCGCCACCGTTATATCCAACCTGTTCTCACCGCTGCTGATGGCCACCTACGCCGTAGCTCTGGCAATGCAGCTTTCGTTTCTGAGTCTGGTGCCCCTGCAGATGCGACTGATTGTGCTGTTAGTGACATTCCTTGCCACCACCGCGCTGCCGGTCATCGCCATTTTCCTGCTCATCCGCTTCGGCGTGGTGAAAGACCCGATGCTCAACCGTAAGGACGACCGCACCTGGCCTTACATCATCGAAGCGCTCTGCTTCATAGGCGTAGCCATTTACTTCTACACGATCCACGCCCCGCTCTGGCTTGTGCTCTTTATTTTGGGCGGCACTATGGCGCTGATTACGCTCACCGTGGTCAACCGCTGGTGGAAAATCTCGGGTCACGCCACCGGTGCAGGCGCCCTCTGCGCTATCGTTTTCTATCTTATAGCCAGCGGAAACAGCATTTTCTCCCTCACCTGGGAATTCATAGCCATCTGCCTCCTGGCCGGGCTGATCTGCACAAGCCGTCTGATACTTGGCCGCCATACCTTAGGACAGGTGGCCGCCGGATTCCTCAACGGATTCTTATGGGTATTCCTTGCAGCTTGGCTCTTCCAGGCCGCTCCCGTGCCCGTTATCGTTCAATAATCCCCGTACCAGCTATCGTTTAAACATCAGTAACACATATATAAAATGACACCCCAAGTAAGCATAATAATGGGCAGCACTTCCGACCTGCCCGTGATGAAGAAAGCCGCCGACTACCTCGATATGATGCAGGTACCTTTTGAGATGCTGGCTCTCTCAGCACATCGCACACCCGACGAAGTGGCCGACTTCGCCCGCAACGCCGCTTCGCGTGGCGTGAAGGTTATCATCGCCGGCGCCGGTATGGCTGCCGCACTCCCCGGAGTAATCGCCGCCGGCACACCGCTCCCCGTAATCGGCGTACCTCTGTCGGCCACCCTGCAGGGCACCGACGCGCTCTACTCCATCGTGCAGATGCCACCGGCCATCCCTGTGGCCACCGTGGGCATCGACGGCGCTATGAATGCTGCCGTACTGGCAGTGCGCATTCTGTCGCTCTTCGACACCGACCTGGCCACCCGCTACTCGGCATGGTGCGCGTCGCTGTCGGCCAAAATCGTAAAGGCCAACGAAGCCCTGCGCGAAGTGCACTACGAGCACAAAACCAACTGATTCCCAAAGCAGAAACTGTATCACACGATTCCGCTACAGTTTTAAATCATATTTCTTTATGAGCATTTTCGACTATTCAAGGCGCCACACCTCCACCACCCGTGTGGGCAGCGTCTGCATCGGCTCGGAATGGCCCGTCAGGCTCCAGTCGATGAACAATACCTCGACAATGGATACTCCCGGCTCGGTGGAGCAGGCATTGCGCATTGCCGCCGCCGGAGCCGACATCGACCGCCTCACCGCCCAGGGGGTGCGCGAAGCCGCAAACCTTGAGGAGATTCGCCGTGAGCTGCGCGAACGCGGCTGCGAGATGCCGCTGGTAGCCGATATTCACTTCAATCCCCGTGCCGCCGAGGAGGCTGCCCTGCACGTGGAGAAGGTGCGCATCAATCCCGGCAACTTTGTCGACCCGGGTCGCACGTTCAAGAAACTGGAATACACCGACGAGGAATACGCCCTCGAAATCAAGAAAATAGAAAACCGCTTCGTGCCCTTCCTGAATCTCTGCAAGGAGCACAACACCGCCATCCGCATCGGGGTGAACCACGGTTCGCTTTCCGACCGCATTATGAGCCGCTACGGCGACACCCCCGCCGGTATGGTGGAGAGCGCGATGGAATTTCTGCGCATTGCCGTGGCAAATGATTTCCACGACATCGTTATCTCCATCAAGGCCTCCAACACGGTAGTGATGGTGGAGACAGTGCGCCGCATCGTGAAGGCTATGGATGCCGAAGAGATGCACTTCCCCCTGCATATTGGCGTCACCGAAGCCGGCGATGGCGAGGACGGGCGCATCCGTTCGGCCGTAGGTATCGGCACCCTGCTGGCCGAAGGCATCGGCGACACAATCAGAGTCTCACTCAGCGAACCGCCTGAAGATGAGGTGCCTGTAGCGCGCGAACTTGTCGACTATATCGGCCGAAGAGCCGACGCGCCGCACATTTCCGGCGAAACCGCGCCCGGCTATAACCATATCATACCGCAGCGCCGCCCCACCCGCCGCACCGGCAATGTCGGTGGCGACGCACTCCCCGTAGTGCTCGGCTACGACGATGTCGACCCGGCCACGCTGCTGCGCATCGACGCTACAGAGCTGCGCCACCGGCTTGATAGCGTCACACCTGTCGATGCTCAGGCTGTGGCTACAAAGGCCGGAATCGAAGGCAAGATAGTGGTTCTCACCTCGTCGCACGCCAATCCGGTGGGCGACATTTCCGCCACCGTGCACCGCCTCTGGGCGCTCGGGCTGGACAATCCCGTAATCGCATCACTTGACTACGGCGACACTCCGGCCGACGCCACCGTGATCCACGCATCAGCCGATTTCGGCGCGTTGCTGCACAACCGGCTCATCGACGGCGTGGAGATTCTCTCCGCCACAATGGATACCAATGCGCTCCACAATCTTGCGCTCGGCATTCTGCAGGCAGCCCGCCAGCGCACCACGCGCACCGAGTTTGTGTCGTGCCCCGGTTGCGGCCGCACTATGTTCGACCTGCAGGAGACCGTGGCCCGCGTGAAAGCTGCAACCTCAATGTATCCCGGACTGAAAATCGCCGTGATGGGGTGCATCGTCAACGGTCCGGGCGAGATGGCCGATGCTGACTACGGCTATGTTGGCGCCGGTGTGGGCAACATTAGTCTCTATCGCGGCAAACAGCTCGTCGAGAAGAACATCCCCTCGGCCGAAGCTGTCGACCATCTGATCGCCCTGATGCGCGCCGATGGCAGAATCGACTGATTATTCAAGCATTACAGCCGTTTTTTTCACGGCGCTATTGACTGATTATTCAAGCATTACAGCCTGATTATTCATAATGAGAACTTCCGCAAAGGAACCTGTAATATATCAACTACCCAAAGGCATGCGGCTCGTGTGCTGCCAGGCTCCTGCCGAAATCGAATACTTCGGCGTGGACACCAATGTGGGGAGCCGCGACGAGACCTCCTCGCATCACGGCCTGGCGCACTTCGTGGAGCATACCATTTTCAAAGGCACCCTGCGCCGACGCGCCTACCACATCAACAACCGTATGGAGGCTGTGGGCGGCGAGTTGAACGCATACACAACCAAGGAGGAGACGCTGGTCTATACCGTAGCGCCCCGCGGCAACCTCGCCCGCTCAATCGAGCTGGTGGCCGACCTGCTGATGAACTCGCAATTTCCCGCCGCCGAACTTTCACGCGAGCGGGAAGTGGTGCGCGATGAAATCGACAGCTACCTCGACACCCCGTCGGAGAGCGTTTTCGACGACTTCGAGGACCTGTTTTTCGCCGGCAGCCAGTTGGGGCACAACATTTTAGGCACGGCTGAGAGCCTCGACTCCCTCACCTCCGAGGTGTGCCGCAGCTATCTCGCCGAGAATTTCCACGCCTCGCGTATGACCGCCTGTTATCTTGGCCGCGAGAAACCCGAAAATGTGCTGCGCAAAGTGCAGCGCGAATTTTCCGACATCCGCACCGAAGGCGCACCGCTGAATCGTGTGCGCCCCGCTGCAGTGGCGCCGTTCAATCTCCGCCGCGACATCGATACACACCAGAGCCACACCGTTTTGGGCGCATCAATTCCCGGTATCGACGACCTGCGGTGCGATGCCATAGCGCTTGTATGCAACATTCTCGGCGGCCCGGGTATGAACTCCCGCCTCAACCTGAGTCTACGCGAGCGTCGCGGGCTGGTGTATGCCGTGGATGCCTCCACAAGCATTTTCAGCGACTGCGGCCTGCTGAACATCTACTTCGGCTGCGACCCGGCTGACCGTGACCGATGCCTCGAACTCGTGCTGAAGGAATTGCGGAAAATCTCTATGGAGCCGCTCACCCCGCGCGCCCTCGCCGCCGCTAAGAAGCAGTTTATCGGGCAGCTCACCGTCTCCTCATCCTCCCTGGAGCAGACGGTGCTCTCGGCAGCCCGCGCCGTCACGATGACCGGCCGGGTGCGCCTGCGCCGCGAAGTGGTCGATTCCATTGCCTCCATCACACCCGACGATGTGCTGGCAGTGGCCTCGATGCTCCGCCCGGAAGTATGCTCGGTGCTCTCGCTGGGATAATTTGGAGCGTGCTCCTAACCCTCATTGGGTAAATTGGAGCGTGCTATTTAATCTCTTTCGGATAATTTATTGTTCCAAATTTCCTCAAAGGAGATTCTCGTCTTGACTGTAAAATCATATTTGTGTAACTTTACATCAGATTTCGGATATGAAGATAGGAAATGTCGACCTCGGAGACCGTCCGGTGATGCTTGCCCCTATGGAGGATGTCACCGACCAGTCGTTTCGCCTGATTTGCAAAGAACTGGGCGCCGATATGACCTACTCGGAATTCGTGTCGGCCGACGCCCTGATCCGCAACATCGCCGCCACCACCCGTAAGCTGTTCATCCATGAGCAGGAGCGCCCCACAGCCATACAGATTTATGGCCGCGAAGTGGAGCCAATGGTGGAAGCAGCCCGGATTGTGGAGGAGGCAAAGCCCGACATTCTCGACATCAATTTCGGTTGCCCGGTGAAGAAAGTTGCCGGGAAAGGAGCCGGCGCAGGTATGCTCCGCGACATTCCCAAGATGCTGGAAATCACCCGCGAAGTGGTGAAAGCCGTAAAATTGCCCGTGACGGTGAAGACGCGCCTGGGCTGGGACCACAACTCGAAGATTATCGTGGAACTGGCCGAACAGCTGCAGGACTGCGGCATTCAGGCGCTGACGGTGCACGGCCGCACACGTTCGCAGATGTACACCGGCGAGGCCGACTGGGATATGATCGGACAGGTGAAAGCCAATCCGCGCATCCGCATCCCCATCATCGGCAACGGCGACATCACCACTCCCGAAAGGCTCGTGGAAGTCTACGACCGCTACGGAGTGGACGGTGTGATGGTAGGGCGTGCCGCAATCGGCAACCCCTGGATTTTCAACGACATGAAGCAGATGCTTCTCCACGGCAAAGTGGAGCACCGGCTTTCGCACAGCGACAAGTTTGCCATCCTTCGCCGGCAGATTGATGAAAGCATCGAGCGCATCGACGAATACCGGGGCATCCTGCACATCAGGCGCCATCTGGCTGTGTGTCAGCTCTTCAAGGGGATTCCGAACTTCCGCGAAACGCGCATCCGCATGCTCCGCGCCGACACCAAGCAGGAGCTTTTCGACATAATCGACGATGTGCAGCGGCGCCTTGCTCAAGAATCTGATTTATCTCTCACATAAAATATGACCGCAAAATACATAAACCTCTGCATCTCGGCTATTGTCGCTCTCACAGGCATATGCAGCGCCTCGGCGCAGACCAGCAAATATGAACTCAACGTAGGCGATTTCACTTCGCTGAACCTCGTCGACGGTATAAATGTGGAATATAAATGCCACGAGGATTCGGCAGGCTACGCCGTGTTCAACACCTCGCCGCAGATTGCCGACCAGCTGATTTTCGACGCCTCGAAAAAAGGGGTGCTGAAGATTGAAAAAGCGTTTCACGATGAAAACGAACTCGTGCTGGGCTTGCCGGTGATTCACGTTTACTCGCGTTTTCTCACCAAGGTGGAGAACGCCGGCGATTCCACACTGGTGGTAGAGCAACTGAAATCGTGCCCGCAATTCTGCGCACGGGTCATCGGCAACGGGCGTATCGTGGTGAAGAATATCGACTGCCAGGAATTTGAAGGACGAATCTCCACCGGCAACGGCTCCATCGTGGCCACCGGCAAATGCGACAAAGCCAAGCTCGTGAATGTCGGTTCCGGCTCTATTCAGGCCGACCGCCTCGAAGCGAAAGATGCCTCCTGCCGTTTCTTCGGTGGAGGTACAATCGGCATCTGGCCCACCGGCACTCTATCGGTGAAAGGAATGTTCCCCGGCAAATTATATTATCGCGGCGAACCGCAAAAAATCAAGAACTACGGTATGGGGCCTAAAATCATCCCGCTTAAAGGGGCATATACCTCCGACAAAAAGGAGCCTCGCCCGGAATAAACAGGAGCTTTGGCTGAAATAAGAAGAAGCCACGGCTGAAATAAGCAAAAGACCCGGCCGAAATAAGCAAACGACCCGGCCGGAATAAATAATGGAAGAAGGACTGAAAACACTCACCGCCCGCTCTGTAAAGTGGAACATTATCGACAAGGTTTCACAGCAGATTCTCTATGCCGTCACCGGCATAGTGCTGGCACGCTTGCTGAGCCAGGAAGACTTCGGTCTGATTGGTGCGGTGCTTGTGTTTCAGGCATTTGCGTCGCTGTTTGTTGACAGCGGATTCTCCTACGCGCTGATTCAGCGCAAGGCGCCCACGCGCCTCGACTACTCCACGGTGCTGTGGTTCAATCTGGCTATGGCCACCGGGATATATGTGGTTCTCTACTTTGCTGCACCGCTCATCGCCGACTGTTTCCAGGGCGACCGGCGCATCATTCCCATAAGCCGTGTGCTGTTTTTGAGCTTTATCCTCAACGCATCGGCAATCGTGCAGACCAACCGCCTGATGAAGCAGATGAATGTGCGGATGGTGACCGTGAGCAACGCCGTAGGGCTGTTTGTCGGTGCCGTGGTGGGGATTACTCTCGCCGTTGGAGGCTACGGAGCCTGGGCAATTGTGTGGCAGACACTCGCGCTCAACTTCACCAAGAGTCTTGTGCTCTGGCTCACATCGGGATGGACACCCCTTTTCCGGTTTTCGATGCAGTCGCTTCGCAGCTTTTTCGGTGTAGGCAGCGGTATGATGGCGTCGTCGTTTCTCAACGTGCTCTTCCAGAACATCTACTCCTTCTTTATCGGCAACCGGGCAGGTCTGGCGCCGCTGGGCTATTACACCCAGGCCGACAAATGGAGCAAGATGGGCATATCATCCATATCGCAGGTGTTGACATCATCGTTTCTCCCGGCGCTATCGGCCGTGCAGGACGACCCAGAGCGATTTGCCCGCGTCACCTCGAAGATGAACCGCTTCACCTCCTACATGCTGTTTCCGGCGATGGGATTCCTCATCGTTATGGCCACGCCGATTTTCCACTGCCTGTTCGGTGAGAAGTGGGATGCCTCGATAGTGCTGTTTCAACTGCTGCTGGTGCGCGGCATATTCACCGTGCTCACATCGCTCTACAATAATTATGTGATAGCGCTGGCGCGCACCAAACTTGTAGTGGCCATGGAAGCCCTGCGCGACGGAGCCGCGCTGTTCTTCCTCATCGCCACCCTCCCCTGGATCGCCCTGAGTCGCGGCGACGATGTGGTCTTCGGCATACGCCTGCTCCTCTACGGGCAGATTATCGCCTCATTTATTTCATGGGCGGTGATGGTGATTAAGACCGCTCCGGTCACACGTCGCCGGGCACGGTCATTCCTATGGGACAGCGCCCCATATCTTGCGCAGACAATGGTGATTATGGCAGTGCTCTGGGCTGAATCGCTCTGGATAGCCGACTGCTGGCTGCTTCTGATTGTGCAGGGATGCACGGCGCTGGCACTCTACATAGGCTCCAACGCCCTCCTCTCATCCGTAATACAGAAAGAAGTGCTTGCCTTCCTCCGCGGCCGCCGCCCCCAGCTTCACTAACCCCACGCCTTTATAAGACTTATAAGAACTATACAACTTATAAGAATTATACAACTTATAAGAATTATACAACTTATAAGAATTATCGGCCTCTTCTAAGCCTTTCAGTGAATCGGGCTGGTGGGAGTTACAGGAATCTTGGCGATTCTACGTGCGTGGCGGCCACCCTCAAACGGAGTATTCAGGAAAACATCCACAATGGCCAGCGCGGTGACGCTGTCGATAAAACGTGCCGGAAGCACAAGCACATTGGCATCGTTGTGCTGACGGGCAAGTTTAGCTATCTCCACATTCCAGCAAAGGGCGGCACGGATACCCTGATGCTTGTTGAGAGTCATACCTATGCCGTTGCCGGTGCCGCAGATGGCGATACCGGGATAGCAGCGGCCCTCCTCAATGGCGAGAGCGGCTGGATGGGCGAAATCGGGATAGTCGCACGATTCGGTGGAGTGAGTGCCGAAATCTTCATACTCGCGGCCCTGAGCCTCGAGATACCCTTCGATAATACTTTTGAGTTCGTAACCGGCGTGGTCGCTGCAAAGCGCAATTTTCATATTTATTAGTTTAAAGTAATTTCTATTCAGCAGCCGGGGCCTCAACTGGCACGGCGGGCGCCTCAGTTTCCTGTGCGGCGGGCTCCTCCGCGGAAGCCTCTGCTGGTGCGGCGGGCACTTCTGCGGGCGTCTCTACTTCCGGTGCGGCAGCCTCGGGCTTGGGAAGTGGCTCGGGCACGGCGGGGTCAAGCTCCAGGCCGGCAGGCAGCTCGGCAGCCGCCTTCTTCTTCACCAGTGAGAAGGTATAGAACACCGAGAACGACCCGGTTATCAATCCGTTGCGCGAGCCGTAACCGGGGATATACCACGGCTGCCCCGAGGGTTGATCCGTCTTGTGCAGAATCGTGCGGATACGGATGTGCCAACCCATCGACAGTTGCTTCCATATTTTAACACGCAACCCGAACAAAACGTTCAGGTACGTCACATTGGATGCCTGACGGGGGAAATCCACCACCTGCGCGGTACCCCAGTAGGGGTCGGTAATCTCCACATTGCGCAGCTGATAATTGAAATGCGTCCAGCCAAACCTCAGACCTGCCACAAACTGGTAGTCGGGGTTGGAGTTGTAGAGGAAATTATAGTTCACACCCACGCGGAAGTAAGGCGTCACTCCTACGTGATAGGTGTAATTCTGATGAGTGGGCGTATTGTCGGCATTGCCAAGACCGGCCTCAAACACAGGGATATAGCGGTTGTGAAGATTCAACTCGGCGGAAAAACCTATCAGGCCATATTTCTGGCCGAAGATACGCATTATCGGGTCCCATATATCGACACCAATCGAAGCGCTGTAAAGCAGCGGATTAATCATTTTCGGCACTCTCCCCTCTTCCGGACCGGGAAGCGAGTCGGTCACCTCCTTGCCGCTGACCGTATCGACATAAATCTTATTGCCGTCGGCATCGAGTGACTCTACCAACTTCGAGCGGTCGATGGAGTCGGTGGCCTGCTTGTTTTCATTCTTGCCCACGAGCGAGTGAGCGCCTAAGTTGACGGGCGTGATGCGGCGCTGCGCCACAGCCGGAAGCACCGCCAACAAAAGCAACAGCCCCCACAGCAGGCTAAACGACAAGCGGAAGCCCTTACCGGTATGCATATACCGCCGCGTCATCTGATTCTCCCCTCCAGAGGAGTCTGCGGCTGGTCGCCGCCGGTTTCATCGCCGGGATTGTCAGGATCGACCGGAGTTTCGGGATTGTCAGGGTTCTCCGGATTTTCCGGATTATCCGGGTTTTCGGGATTGTCGGGATTGTCGGGATTCTCCGGATTGTCGGGATTTTCCTCCTGCTGACTGATACGGAAATAAACCAGGAAACGCTCGCGCTCGATATTGTTGACGAGCGAATCCATCACCACCACCTGATCGATAAGGTGCCGGGTATACTTAATCTCCTGCACGCGATACTGATACATAGCTCCGCAATCGGCCGAAGCAAAAAACGGCTCCGTGACGTAGCGGAAGGTAATCGTGTCGTTGAAGTCGGGATTGTCAAGCCCCTGCTCCTTATAATCGTAATGGATGTAGAAGGAAGTAGAGGTAGAATTGCGGAAAGGAAGATATAGCTGATTTACATTCTGCCCCGAATGAACCAACAGCGAATCTTCGGGCGCATCCACGCCCCCGATTTCCAGGGAGTCAAGCGATACCTTCTCGCCGTTGGCTGCGCTGTAGAAGCCCATCAGCGGCAGAGCGCTGTGATTGTCGGAGCACGTGGAATTGCTGCACCCTGCCAGCGCCACCGCCATATAGGTCGCACCGGCCACCGCCGCAATCGGCAGCAGCCTCAGCCAGGAGGCCCGGCGGCAAAGTTTTGCTATATCGCAAATCAGGGGCATATCTCAGTGATTAATATTCCGCGTCGATTTCATAATCGTTGCGCCGCGGGGAATTGCGCACCACCAGTTCGCCCACAAATCCGGCGAGGAAAAGCTGTGTACCGAGAATCATCATTGTCAGCGCGATATAGAAGTAGGGCGAATCGGTCACAAGGATATAAGGTGCGCCGGTGTGCATAGCCCAAAGCTTATGAGCGCCCACAATCACCACTGCCACGAATCCCAGGATAAACATCAGCGAACCGAGCAATCCGAAGAAGTGCATTGGTTTCACGCCGAATTTATTGGTAAACCATAGTGTAGCCAGGTCGAGGTATCCGTTGACAAATCGGTCAAGGCCGAATTTCGTTTTGCCATACTTACGTGCCTGATGATGCACCACTTTTTCGCCGATGCGGGTAAATCCGGCATTCTTGGCCAGATAAGGGATGTAGCGGTGCATATCGCCGTAAACCTCGATATGCTTCACCACCACATTGCGATAAGCCTTCAGACCGCAGTTGAAGTCGTGGAGATTATGAATGCCGCTCACACGCCGTGCAGTGGCGTTGAACAGCTTCGTGGGGATAGTTTTCGACAGGGGGTCGTAGCGCTTCTGCTTCCAGCCGCTTACCAGATCGTAGCCATCCTCGGTAATCATCCGGTAAAGTTCCGGAATCTCATCGGGAGAGTCCTGCAGATCGGCATCCATCGTGATCACCACGCGGCCGCGGGCACGGGCGAAACCGGTATTGAGCGCGGGAGATTTGCCGTAGTTGCGGCGGAACGACACACAGTGAACCTGCGGATATTTCTCTGCAAGGGAGTCGATAACCTCGCGCGAGGAGTCGGTAGAGCCGTCGTTGACATATATCACCTCATAGGTGAAGTTGTTGGCCGTCATCACCTGGGCGATCCACTCCTGGAGCTCGGGGAGAGATTCAGCCTCGTTGTACAGGGGCACCACCACCGAGATTTCCACCGGATAGCTGTTATTGTCTTTAGACATTGGATTGCTCATTGCTTATGCAGATGAAATAGTTGTAAATCAAATCAGCGCGACCCAGCTGCGGAACGCAACTTCCGGCGAGCTACCACGATAAGCGCCAGCAGCGCCGACAGCACCGAACCGGAAAACGCCCCCGTCCAAAGCCACATCACCGACAGGTCTATGGGCGAAGGCACCGCCTTCATATCAATCACATTCTGCAGCTCGGCAGCCATTTCAGCGCTCCCCTGTGCGGGATTGTCGCGTAGAAAAGCTATGCCCATTCTCAGTGTGTCGATGATATAGTCGGGATTAATCACGCGCATATACAGATAGCTGCACACGCCTAATATCAGCGATGCACAGCAGAAGGTAAGGATGCCCTGCATCCACAACGCCGAGAACTGAGCCAGATGGCTGCTGTCGGCGCTGGTGCGCCACATCGAGCGGAGCACGAAAAAAGGCACGAGCAGAAACATCGTGAGCGCCACAAGGTTGAGCAACGGCAGGTGCAGCGAGGCCATCCCCACGCCGAGGGCGGCTGTAATAAACAATCCGAGCCAGGCGCCGTCGGTGGCGGCCCGGTCATAGATAGTGCGGTTTGTTACGGTCTGACTCACTGTTGAAAGAGTGCTGTAGTGGATTTATTGGCGAATATCTGAAATGCAAAGTTACGATTTTTTTTGCTAACTTTGTATTTCAGAATGCAATTTTGCACCACATACATATTAACCACCGACATAACAATGGATAACAAGAACGAACATAAGCTCCCGCCTACTATCAGGCCGGTGGAATTTCCCGAAGATATGCACACTGTGGAAGGAAAAGAATTTGGCGGCGAACGCGCTCTGTTTGCCACTCATCGTCTGCGGCTCGAAGGCGCCACCTTCCACGCCGGGGAATCGGCACTGAAGTGCTGCTCCGACATCGATGCCACGGCCTGCGTGTTTGAGGGGAAATATCCCTTCTGGCACGTCGACACATTCCGTGTGACTGATTCCGTATTCCGCGAGACAGCCCGTGCCGCCCTCTGGTATTCGCGCAACCTGATTATGCGCAACACCCTGGTGGAGGCGCCCAAGATGTTCCGCGAGATGGACAACACTACCCTGGAGGATGTGAAGATTCCCAATGCGCAGGAAACCTTCTGGAACTGCCGCGGCATAAAGCTGCGAGATGTGGAGGTAAAGGGCGCCGACTACATCTTCTTCCACTGCTCCGACATCGACATCGACCGCTACCATCAGGATGGCAATTACTCCTTCCAGTACTGCCGCAATGTGTTGGTGCACAATGCCGTAATCAATTCGCGCGACGCCTTCTGGGAAACGGAGAATGTAACCGTTTACAACTCGGAAATCAACGGTGAATACCTCGGCTGGCACTCGAAGGGGCTGCATCTGGTTCGCTGCAAAATCAACGGCACACAGCCTCTCTGCTATTGCCAGGGGCTGGTTCTTGAGGACTGCACTTTCGGCGACGAATGTGACCTGGCTTTCGAGGACTCCGATCTGACCGCCACAGTAAATTCCTCAATCGTGAGTGTGAAGAATCCGCGCACCGGCTCGGTAAAAGCTTTCTCCATCGGCGAGGTTATCATCGACAAGAATGTGCTCGCTCCCAACGATTGCAAAATCACCACCGAGGTCTGAGCCGCGCAAACTCTAACTCGTTCAGACTCTGAGCCGAGAAGATTTTGACCCGGGAGAACTTTGATTTCTCACTCATTTCCACCTGCCCTCCACCCTTTTTCACCAACGAAGGCCCCTTTTTCTATGCACTCACAATTCCAGCCAATCGCCCCCGACCGGCGCGGCTCAGGTTCCTATAAGTGGGATTCCTGCCCAGAGCCTGACCTTATCCCCCTCTGGGTGGCCGATATGGACTTTGCCACCGCTCCCTGCATTATTGAAGCGCTGCGCCGCCGCGTCGACCACGGCGTGTTTGGCTATACTCTTGTAGGCGACGACTATTACAAAGCACTCGTCGATTGGTTTCAGTCGCGCCACAGCTATCTGATAGACCGCCAGATGGTGATATACACCTCCGGAGTGGTGCCGGCCATATCGGCAATCGTAAAGGCGATGACTCACCCGGGCGACGGTGTGATTGTGCAGACGCCGGTTTACAACTGCTTTTTCTCCTCGATTCGCAACAATGGCTGCCGCATCGTGGAGAATCCGCTGCTCCGCGATAGTTTGCCCGACGGCGACTTCACCTACTCCATCGACTTCGACCATCTCAGGCAGGTAGCGGCAGACCCCGCCAACAAGCTCCTGCTGCTCTGCAATCCTCATAATCCGGCCGGCCGACTTTGGAATCGTACGGAGCTGGAGCAGATTCGCGATATCTGCAAGGAGAACGGTGTAATCGTGGTAAGCGATGAAATCCATTGCGAGCTTACGGCGCCCGGCACGGAGTATGTGCCATACGGCACAGTCGACCCTTCGGCGCTTGTATGCCTCTCTCCGTCAAAGGCTTTCAATACAGCGGGGCTGCAGATCGCCAACATTGTCTGCCCCACTGAGGAGGTGCGCCGCGCCGTTGACCGCGCTATCAACATCAATGAGGTGTGCGACGTGAATCCATTTGGCGTGGAGGCGCTCAAGGCCGCTTACACTCCCGAGGGAGAGGCTTGGCTCCGCGGGCTGCGCGAATATCTGTGGGAAAACTACCGTCAGGCGCGCGAACTGCTCAGGCAGGAGGCTCCCCATCTCCCGGTGGCACGCCTCGAAGCCACCTATCTGATGTGGGTCGACGTCAGCGCCACGGGCATACCTTCGGAAAAGTTAGAGGAAATGCTGCTCAAAAAAGCTTGCGTGTGGGTAAACTGCGGCGAGATGTACGGTGCCGATGGCTTTATCCGCATCAACCTCGCCTGTCCTCGTCAGCGGCTTCTCGACGGCCTCCGCCGCATCCTCCTATATCTTTCCGATAAGTTACATCAAAATAGCTAACTACTTTTCACCCCATAGGAGGTTGTATCAAATCTTAAATTAACGCATCAACCCGTAGGGACGCACCCCTGGTGCGTCCGCCTACACATCGAGCGAATCACCATATAATCCAATAAATCATTTGATTGGAATCAAGGAAATACAATCGGGGCTCCCCCTCAGCCGCCTCCAGTGTCTGAAACTGGCGGCCAAACTGTCGTGGCCGGCGATGATGGCGCAGTTGTCGAGCATCATTATGCAGTATATCGACACGGCGATGGTGGGCCAGCTCGGCGCCGACGATTCCGCCTCCATCGGCCTGATGGCGAGCAGTCTTTGGCTTTTCTGGGGCATCTGCTCTGCATCGACCGTAGGTTTTTCCGTACAGGTAGCCCACCGCGTCGGTGCCGGAGAATACGCCGCAGCCCGCAATGTGCTGCGCCAGGCACTGATCTGCTGCCTCGGCGTAGGGCTGACGGTAGCTGCCGTGGGATTGGCCATAGCGTGGCCTTTGCCCGGCTGGCTCGGCGGCGCAGAAGTAGTGCGCCACAACGCCTCGCTCTACTTTATGGTGTTCGTTATGGCGCTGCCCGTACTGATTTTCAATTATCTGGGATGCGGCGTACTGCGAGCCTGCGGCAATATGAAGGTGCCGGGCGGATTGAACGTACTTATGTGCGTGCTAGATGTGATTTTCAATTTCTTCTTCATATTCCCCACCTCTCACGCTCATATTTTCGGGATGCCGATTACGATTCCGGGGCTTGGATTAGGGGTGCTGGGTGCAGCGCTCGGCACGGTATTGGCCGAAGTGATATGTTCCTCGCTGGTGATGTATTACCTCTGTTTCCGGCAGGAAGGAATGAAGATTTTCTCATCGGAGGAGAAAGGGTCTATGCGGCCGCAGGGCGCCATTGTGCGTAATGCCGTGAGGGTTTCGGCACCGGTGGCGCTTGAACACGCCGTGATTTCCGGCGCACAGATTGTGATTACACTGATTGTAGCCCCGTTGGGGGTTGTGGCAATTGCCGCCAACGCCTTCGCCGTGACGGCCGAAAGCCTCTGCTATATGCCGGGATTTGGCATCGGCGACGCCGCCATCACCCTTGTAGGGCAAAGCTATGGTGCCCGACGTATGGATCTGACCAAGCGGATGGCGCACGTGACCGTGGGGATGGGTATGGCCGTAATGTCGATTATGGGGGTAATTCTCTACTTCACAGCGCCCTATGTGATGGAGATGCTCTCGCCGGTAACTGCCATCGTAGACCTCGGCGCCGAGGTGCTCCGCATCGAGGCGTGGGCCGAACCGATGTATGCTGCCTCCATCGTGGCTTACGGCGCTATGGTGGGCGTGGGCGACACGATTGTGCCGGCGGCAATGAACTTCGTAAGTATCTGGATTGTGCGCCTCCCCATTGCTGCCATTTTAGCCACCACGATAGGGCTTCGGGGCGTGTGGCTGGCAATGTGCATTGAATTGACTTTCCGCGGAATCATCTTTCTGGTGCGCCTGTATCGGGGCACATGGCTGCGCAGCGGCCTGAAGCAGGAAGCAGCACCGGAAGCGCGAGAAACAGCAGAGTAAACTTTGCTGAAATATAAACAAATCTACTGAACTACAAAGAGTTGTGAATCAAACTCTGCTTAAACATAAAGGATTAGCGCCGCCGCTTGGGTGCCTGCGGACGCGCCGACAGCACCGGCAGATGCCAATTCCACTTTATGGCGCACATACGCAGAGCTATCACTGTGATGGCGCACCCTATCTGGCACCATTCCGGCTCGCAGCCGAGTATCCCCATCAGCCAATACACTATTCCCCCGGCAATGCAGGCCGTGGCGTAAATATCTTTGCGGAAAAAGAGCGGTTCCTCATTGATGAGGATGTCGCGGAGCACCCCGCCAAAAGCGCCGGTGATCATACCCATAGTTATGGCCACCCACATCGGATAGCCCACGGCAAGAGTTTTTTGAATACCAATCACCACAAACAGCGCCAGGCCGAGAGTGTCGAAGATAAAGAGTGTGCGGTTGTTGCTCACGAGCATCCGGCGGAAAATAATCACCACGGCGAGCGATATGCCGGTCACAGCTAAGTATAGAAAGGTCTGCATCCAGAACACCGGGATGTCAAGAAGCAGGTCGCGCAGTGTGCCGCCGCCGATGGCTGTGACCAAGCCGACGGTGTAGGCGCCGAACCAGTCAAACCGGCGGTATGCGGCAAGCCTTATGCCGGAAATGGCAAAGGCGATGGTGCCTATTACTTCAATGGCTGTAAGGAATGTAGATTCATCCATCGTGGTTACTCCGTGAATACCGGCATAAGTTGTGCTTTGAATACCGGCATCAGCTATGCTTTGAAAATCCGCATCAGCTATGCTTTGAATACCAGCGGCACCAGTCGGCTATGCCGCAGTTGGGGCAGTCGGGGCGCCGCGCTTTGCACACATAGCGGCCGTGCAGTATGAGCCAATGATGAGCCAGGGGAATCTGCTCCTGGGGGATATTTTTCACAAGTTCCTCCTCGGTCTGCCGGGGCGTTTTTGCGCCGGTAGTTAGGCCGATGCGCTCCGACACGCGGAACACGTGGGTATCCACGGCCATCGCTGCGCGCTTCCACACCACAGATAGCATCACATTGGCGGTTTTGCGGCCGACACCGGGGATGGTGAGCAGGTCGTCGATATTGTCGGGCACCTCGCCGCCGAAGGCTTCCACCAGCCGGCGGGCGGCGCCAAGCAGCGACCGCGTCTTATTGTTGGGATACGATACCGACTTGATATATTCGTAGACCGTGGCCTCATCGCTCGCCGCGAGCGTGGCTGCATCGGGGAACGCCTCGAACAGCGGCGGTGTGATGATGTTGACGCGCTTGTCGGTACACTGCGCCGAAAGTATTACGGCCAGCAGGAGATGAAACGGCGAATCGTAATGCAACTCGGTTTTCGGTTCGGGCATAGCCTCGGCAAACCAGTCAAGCACACGTGAATACCGTTCTTTCTTCGTCATAGCAGCGGCAGGCTCCGGTTAAATCAGTGAGCGTGAGTAAATTCCTCAAGGAAGCGCTTGTCGTTCTCCGAGAAGAGGCGCAGGTCGTTCACGCGATATTTCAGGTTGGCGATACGCTCCACGCCCATACCGAGGGCGAAGCCGGTATATTCCTTCGAGTCGATGCCGCAGGCGTCGAGCACGTTGGGGTCGACCATACCGCAGCCGAGGATTTCCACCCAGCCGGTATGCTTGCAGAAGCCGCATCCCTTGCCGCCGCAGAGGTTGCAGGAGATATCCATCTCGGCCGAAGGCTCGGTGAAGGGGAAGTAGCTCGGACGCAGACGGATGCTGGTGTCGGGGCCGAACATCTCGCGGGCGAAATAGAGGAGCGTCTGTTTCAGGTCGGCAAACGATACATTCTTGTCGACATACAGGGCCTCAACCTGGTGGAAGAAGCAATGCGCACGCGCCGAGATGGCCTCGTTGCGGTAAACGCGGCCGGGGCAAACGATGCGGATAGGGGGCTGGGTATGCTCCATCACACGCGACTGCACCGAAGAGGTGTGGGTGCGCAGCAGCACATCGGGGTTGCGCTGGATAAAGAAGGTGTCCTGCATATCACGCGCAGGATGGTCGGCAGCGAAGTTGAGCGACGAAAACACATGCCAGTCATCCTCCACCTCGGGGCCTTCAGCCACAGTGAAGCCAAGGCGCGAGAAAATGCTCACGATCTCATCGCGCACGAGCATCAGCGGATGCCGTGTGCCAAGAGCCACAGGCGATGCCGAACGGCTCAGGTCGAGGCTTTCGTCGAGCTCATCGGCGCTCTCGGTGGCAGCCTTGAGGGCATTGATTTTCTCGGTGGCAAGATTTTTCAGCGCGTTGATTTCCATACCCACCGTCTTTTTCTGATCGGCGGGGACATTGCGGAAATCGGCCATCAGAGCGCTCACGGCTCCTTTTTTCGAGAGGTATTTGATGCGAAGCGCTTCTACCTCCTGCGGAGTTTTTGCCTCAAGCGACGCGATTTCGGCCTTAAGCTGTTGTATCTTCTCTAACATAGCGTTTTCGTTGAAATAAAATAAATTCCGGCTCTATACGGAGTCTGTATCAAGCCTTTTCGCCATCGATGGCTTTTGCTATTTCTTCAAATATATCGTTTACCGAGCCGCTGCCGTTGATTTTGCGGTATTTGCCGGCATTCTTATAGAACTCGCGCAGCGGAGTGGTGGACTCGTGATAAACCTTCAGACGGTTCTTGATCGTTTCAGGATTATCGTCGGCGCGCCCGGTCTGCTGGCCGCGCTTGATCATACGATCGATAAGCTCATCCTCAGGCACTTCCAGCCCGATTACATGTTTTACCTCGCGGCCGTGCTTTGCCATAAAGCGGTCGAGAGCCTCGGCCTGGGCGATAGTGCGGGGGAAACCGTCGAGGATCACACCTTTCTGAGCTTTGGGTTCGTTTTCAATAATCTCCTCCAGGATGCGGATCATCAGTGAATCGGGGATGAGCTGACCCTGGTTGATGTAAGTTTTTGCAATCTGCCCGATGGGAGTCTTGCGTGCTATATGGTCGCGGAGCACCTCACCTGTGGAGATGTGGTACAGACCGTAACGCTCAATAAGTTTTTCGCTCTGGGTGCCTTTGCCGCTGCCCGGAGCGCCGAATATCACTATATTCATTCTCTTTAAACAAATAGAAGGTTGCCCCGATGCCGGGGCGGATGACACGGAAGGTTGATGGGGCCGCAGATTAGTCGGCCTGCTCCTTCAGCACATATATATCGTTGAGGTTGCGGGCCAGGCCGTTGAGGTCGAGGCCGAAACCGATGATAAACTTCGGCGGGATGGAAAAGCCCACGTAATCGGGATGCACGTCGGTGCGCAGCGACTCCGGTTTGAACAGGAGTGTGGCTACCTTGATTTCGGAGGGATTCTTTTCGCGCAACTGATCCACAAGGTTCTTGATGGTCACGCCGGTATCGACGATATCCTCCACCACAATCACCGTGCGACCCTCTATTTCCTCGCTCAGGCCCATCACCTGACGGATGGTACCCGTGGAGGCAGTGCCCTCGTAGCTTTTCAGGCGGATGAATGCGATTTCGGCATCGCCCTCAATCTCGCGGAACAGGTCGGAGGCAAAGGGGAATGCACCGGTGAGAACGCATACAAACAGCGGACGCTTGCCCTTGCAGTCGCGGTTGATTTCGCAGCCAAGCTCCTTTACTCGCTTATCTATCTCCTCTCTGAGGATATAAGGCTCAAAAGTGAGCCCATTGTAAGTGACTTCTTTCATCAGATTGAAAATAATTGCGCAAAATTACAAAAAAATTAGCCTAATACCAATAGAGCATCCCGTTTTTTCGCAGGAAATTTGTAATTTTGCATTCTGATGAAACTATTTACCAACGAACAGATTCGCACCATCGAGCGGAGCACCATTGAAACAGAGGGTGTTCTCCCCGCCGAAATCATCGAGCGGGTGGCCGAAGGTGTAGCCGACGAGATTGCCTCACGCTGGCGCCCGTCGAAGCCCACGATAGTTTTTGCCGGTCCGGGCAACAATGGCGCCGACGCTCTGGCCTCGGCCCGGCTGCTCTACGAGCGCGGCTTCCGCCCGTCGGTGTATCTTTTCAACATCGGCGGCGACAAGCTGTCGGTGGAGTGTATCGCCGCGCGTGACCGACTGCTGCAGTCTACTCCCGACATCGACTTCATAGAGGTGACAAGCCGTTTCACCCCGCCCGAAATCTCGCAGAGCCATCTGGTGGTCGACGGCCTTTTCGGCGCCGGGCTGCGCGAGGAGCTGCGCGGTGGATTTATGTCGCTGGTACAGTACATCAACGAGGAGCATCCCACAGTGGTCTCCATCGATCTCCCCTCGGGTATGTTCGGCGACTGGAATCCGCGCATCGTCAACCGCAACACCATCCACGCCACCCTCACGCTGGCCATCCAGTTTCCGCGCCTCTGCTTCTTTATGGAGGACAATGCCGAACTGGTGGGCGAATGGAAGACGATCGACGTTGGGCTGAGCCAGCAGGCCATTTCGTCGCTGCCGGCAGAATTCTGCCTCGTGGAGAAGCGCGACATTCACCGCCGCCTTCGTTGCCGCAAGGAGTTCTGCTCCAAAGCCGATTTCGGGTCGGCCATCCTCTACGCCGGCTCTTACGGAATGATGGGAGCCGCCCAGCTCGCCGCCCGCGGTGCTTTGCGCGGAGGTGTGGGCAAGCTCACCGTCTGCGCCCCCAAATGCGGCTACCAGATTTTGCAGACAGCCGTGCCTGAAGCGCTCTACCGCAACAACCGCGGCGATATGATACTCACCGAGATACATCCTGAGCGCGACTTCTCCGCCATAGCCATCGGTCCGGGTATCGGCACCAACGAAATCACCGTGAAAGCGCTGGAGGATTTCCTCTCGGCCATCGACAAGCCGGTGGTGCTCGACGCCGACGCGCTCAACTGCATCGCGCTGCGTCCGGCTATGCTCAACACCATACCCATTCTGTCAGTGCTCACGCCCCACGCCGGGGAATTCGACCGGATGTTCGGTCCGCAGCCCTCAAGCGAGGCACGTCTGCGCAAAGCCATAGAGATGGCGAAGTTCTACAATATTATCATAATCCTGAAAGGGCGCTATACGGCCATCGTGCGCCCCGACGGAAAAATCTACTTCAATTCGTCGGGCTGCCCGGGTATGGCCACCGCCGGAAGCGGCGACGTGCTCACCGGCCTGCTGACGGCAATGATGGCGCAGGGCTACCCCGCCGAAATCGCCTCAATCATAGCTGTTTACATCCACGGCGTAGCCGGCGAGATGGCGCAGGCAAAACAGGGCGAATACGGCGTGACCGCCGGCGATATCGCCGACAACATCGGTCCGGCCATCCTCGAGACTATGAAGTAAGCCCTTTTCCAAAACAGTTTACCACTCTCCGAAATAATATGAAAAGAAACAAGTTTTCCCGCATACCACACATCGGCGCTATCTGCCTCTCAGCATTGGCAGCCTCCGCATTTTGCGCCACAGCGCAGACCGCGCAGCGCCTTGAAGCCACAAAGGCCAACGATTACGCCGTAATCTACTCTATGCCCGCCACGATGGTAGATGTGACCCTCGAAGCGGAAATCACCGTAAAGCGTCCCGGCGAATTTTACAAATACGCCCCGAAATATCTCAATGTCAACAACCCCATCACTGCGGAATCGCACTCGGTGAAACTGCTCTCGGCCGTAATAGGCACCCACGGCATCGCCGACCCCGACCAGCAGTTTGCCGTCACTTTCAAGTCGAGCAACCCGGTAGTGGTGAATCTCGACAGCAACGGTGTACCCCTTTCAATCAACACCGAGGAGACTCCCTCTGTCGACGCCCCGGTGCTTCCCGAGGCACAGGTTGCCAAGCCTACACCGCTCGAATCGGCCGCCGCGCGCCAGGTTGTGACACAGGAGATGATTCAGAGCCAGTCAACAGCCAAAAAGGCTGAGTTGGCTGCGCAGGCCATTTTCAATATACGCCAGACCATCAACGACCTCAACTCGGGTCAGGCCGAGACTATGCCGCCCGACGGCGCTTCGCTAAAGCTGATGCTCGACAACCTACACGCGCAGGAAGATGCCCTCACGGCTATGTTCCTCGGCACCACATCGGTATCCACGCAGGTGAAGACCATCACAATCGACCCGGCCAAACTCGCCGACAACGACACTTTCTCCACCGTGATTGCACGCCTCTCTCCTCTCGACGGTATCGTTGACTCCGAGAACCTCTCCGGCGCACCCGTCACGCTCACCCTCAACGTGGAATCGCGCGGCGAAATGCCCGTCAACGAAAAAGGGCAGGAACTCCCCTTCCCAAAAAACGGCATCCCCTACGTGATTCCGGGCCAGCTCAGCGCCACCGTCAGCTATGAGGGCGACACCTACTGCACCGCTACCCTCTCCGCCTCGCAGCTCGGCATCGTCTACGGCCTTGCGCCCAACAGCTTCACCGACCGCAAAGCCCCCATCGCCATCCTCTACGACCCCGCCACCGGCGCCATCCTCCGCCAATTCCCCGCTCTCCGCTAATCCCTCTCCCTCTCTGCGGATTTCACTCTCTCCCTCTCCACGGATTTCATCCTCTCCGCTTATCCCCCATCGCAACCCCTCCTTTAGAGGCAATTATACAAATAGCCGGATTCCGCTTGTTCAGAATCCGGCTATTTGTTAGCTTTAACCTACGATATCAATATGTATGGGTCAGCGGATTTTTACGGTGGGCGGGGAGACCGTTAGCTGTAAAGCGTGGCGAGGCGGAACATGAAAAATGGGATGTCGGTGACCCCTCGGAACTGAGAACGGAATGCCTTGATTTTGGCATTGAACGATTCAGCAGAGGCGTTTGTCAGTCTTTGCTCAAAGTAGTTTATGATTGTAGTTTTATGATTCTCAAATGTTTCGAGCACCTTGTTGAATTCTCGGTTGCCGAATGCTTCGACTTCGTTGTACCAGCGAGCAAAGTTAAGGCGTGCTGCGGCGGGAGAAACCTTGCGGTTGAACAGTTCGGCGAGTCTCAGGAACAAATTGTAGGCTATTTCCAGATTAGGGAATGCGCGGAACAATATTTTGGCGCGTTCTTTCTGTGTGTCATTCCATTTTGATTTGTGTTTCAATATTATATGGCGGCTGCGGGCCATTATCTGAGGCATTGTCGCGCCGTTTTCCATTCTCTCGGGTTCCCATGTGCCTATGAGTTCCCGTTCGGCTTTAGTTTTTGCCTGGCGGC
>SFFL01000038.1 GCA_004557825.1 Bacteroidales bacterium
CGGCTGATTTTTTCTGCCGGCGCCGGAACCGCTGTCCCGAAAAGCGAGTGCAAAGGTAGCGACTTATACCGAAACCACCAAATTTTTCTCAAAGTTTTTTCAGCATAATTTCTACCATCCGGTGAGCGAAGCAATGTAAATCCGCATAAATCAACAAGAAATATCCGCAAAAAAAATTTACGGATATTTCTTATAGTTTTATCCCGGCAGATTGGCAGGAATCAGTTTAGGCGCGATGCGCCCGCAAAAGAGATTATTTATCCTTCGAGAGATCGAGGACAACATTATCTTTCGATTTGTCGACATATTGGCGACGCAGCGGATTGGCGGTGCGTTCAGCCCAGTTTTCGCGATTGCGGAAAATATCGATGGCGGCATATACGGCCTGACGCATCGAGTCGGGGTCGGCCTCCCCCTTTCCGGCGATGTCGAAGCCGGTGCCGTGGTCTGGAGATGTGCGCACAAACGGAAGACCTGCAGTAAAGTTTACGCCGGAAGCGCCTGCGAGGGTTTTGAACGGAGCCAGGCCCTGGTCGTGATACATCGCCAGCACACCGTCGAATTTCGCATAATTGCCGCTGCCGAAGAAACCGTCGGCGGCATAGGGGCCGAAGACGTGGATTTTTTCAGCCCGGCACTCCTCAATTGCCGGCAGGATGATATCCTTTTCCTCGCTGCCGAGCAGGCCCTCGTCGCCGGAGTGTGGATTCAGGCCCAGCACAGCTATGCGAGGCTTCACGATGCCGAAATCCTTATTAAGCGATAGATTGAACATCTTGATTTTCTCAACGAGCGATTCTTTTGTGATTGCCTCAGCGATTTTCGAGACAGGCAGATGCACCGTAGCGAGTGCCACGCGGATTACATCGTTGAAGAGAATCATCAGCGCCTTGTTGCCGTCGCCAAGCGACGTCTCCAAATACTCGGTATGACCGGGGAAAGTGAAAAATTCGCTATGAATCGTGGCCTTGTTGATGGGCGCCGTAACCAGCACGTCGATTTTTCCGGCGCGGAGGTCACTGACAGCTCTCTCCAGCGCTTCAAACGCAGCCTTCCCGGCTTCGGGCGACGGGTGCCCCGGCTCCACGTGAGCCTCTTCACCAATAACATTGATAATCGCAGCCTGACCGTCGGGGGCTTCGGATGGCTGATGAATCTGCACCGGCGCAGGCCCCTGCAGACCAAGCTGCTTGCGGTAATTGGCGGCGATTTTCGCCGAGCCGTATATAATAGGAGTACAAAGTTCGCATATACGGTTATCATCAATCATTTTGAGGATAACCTCATATCCGATACCATTAAAGTCGCCGTGGGTGATTCCCACCTTTATTTTGTCTGACATATATATTTGATTATTAAATGTTTTCGGTTAAAGAAGATTCGGGCGGATAATTATCGAGTGTGCTGTGCAGCTGGCTCAGCACCATAGCCCGCAACTCTTTCGGTTGCTCCACCACCACGCTGTCGCCCATCGAGAGGATGGTGGACACAAGGTCATCGGTAAGGCAGAGATTGTATGTAAAACGCGAGTAAGTATCGTTGATCTCCTCCTGCTGCGAATGATGCAGCGGCAGGGCACGCAGATATTTGGCCTGACGGGTATTGGCCCGGAGCACCACGCGGCGCGACTGCGCGTTGGTGACCATCACGCCGTAGAAGTTCTTGAAATACTCCTTGGGGTTGAGCATACCGGGAGGGGTGAACGTGCGCGACTGCAGCGACAGATTGCTGATTCGGTCGAGCGCATAAGTCTTATCCTTGCCCGACGAAACCTCGCGACCCGTGACATACCAAATCTGACGGTAGATACGCAGGAACCAAGGCTCCAGCTCTACGCCCCGGTTTGGGTTGACGCGGGTATAGGGATGATAGTCGAAGGTGACGACACGGGAATCTCTGACGGCTTCCATCATCGGCGCGAGGAAATCGCGAGCCGACGGCACCTCCTCCAGCATAATGCGTGAGGCGATTTCGCGCGACTCCTGCAGCACATTCGAGGTGGCCGACGCATTCAGCAACCAGTTGGTAATCTGCTCGGAAGCCGACCCGGGTTCCTCAGCGATAAAATACTCATAAGTATTCGGGTCGCAGGAAATGGTAAGCGAAAACAGCTCCTCGATGGCCTGGCGGTAATTATAGAATGTGCGGCGGGGGATGCGGCTCTCACCGTTGGCATACCGGCTTGCCGCCCACATAGAGTCGAGATCCTTCCGGGAGATACGTCCGTATCGCCTGATAGTATCGATAATCCATATATAGCGGTTAAGCAGGTCGCGTGCCATAGGTTACTGGGGATAGCCGACAAGTCGGACAGTTGTCTGTGAGAGATTGGGGTCGTTGGTAATCACCTGCAGACGCGAATTGAGCAGCGGAGCGGTGAAACCGGTCGGGTCGAACGTGACGGTGACCTTACCCGTCTTCCCCTTTTTGAGCTGACGGAAAGGCACCTCCACCTTCATCCTGGGGTCGGAGGTGTAAATCCGGCGAATCTGCAGAGTAGATTTGCCGTTGTTTGTAATCGTGAACGTGCGGCTAACGGGCTGCCCGTCGGTGGCGAAACGGCCGAAGTCGATCATATCGGTGCCCAGGGCAATCGCCGGAGCCTCAGCAAGTTGCTTGGGGGAAAGCTTTGAGAAATCCTCCTCAACGATAGCGGCAATTTCCACCTTTACCGGCTCCTGACCGGGCACATTGAATGAAATCGAATCGGTGACGATGCCCAGCGGAGTGGAAGCCGTAGGGGCCAGCACCATCGAATATGTGCCCTGCTCGCCGGGAGGAATGGCCTCGGAAGCAGCCTTGATGCGCAGATATTTTGGCACGTTGCTCCAGGTGGGCACCACCGTATCGCGCGAAGCATTATAAACCTCGGTATACTGGGCCTTGATATGTCCCTGGCATACGGCGCCGAAAGTAACCATATCGCGCCGCATACGCACCGGACCCACAGCTATGGGGAAACGAGAGCGCACAGTGTTCTGCGCCCCTATCACAACGCCCTCAATCAGCAGCCTCTGAGTAGAACCGTCGGAGAATTTCACTTTAAGCGATTTAGAGAAGCGACCGGGGCGACCGGTGGGATTATATACAGCCGTAATCCGGGCAGTATCGCCCTTCGCAATCGGCTGGCGGGAGTATTCCGGCACAGTACAACCGCACGACGATGCCACATGCTCGATTTCTATCGGCTCTGCACCATCATTGACGAACCGGAAACAGGCACTCACCTTTCCGTCGTCCTCATCGAAGGCGCCGAAATTGTGCTCCGTCTCCAGCCAGCCGGCCTGCGCCGGGCAGCAGCCCACGGCAATTGCCGCGGCAGCGAGTAGTCCTCGTGCGGGGCGGCCAATCCGCCGCATAGCGCCGAAACAGGTTATATTCAACAGCTTATGAATCCTTGTTTTCATTATTTTTCGGGAGCCGGGATTACGTTGCCCTTGATTTTCAGTACCACCTTCTTATATTTGCCCTCTTTGGCATTGGTGCGTACGGTGATAGTCTTGGAAAACTCGCCGGGGCGACCTTTCTGGTTGTAGGTAACTTTTATCACACCCTTTTTGCCCGGCTGCACAGGGCTTTTGGGATATTCCGGACGGGTACAGCCGCAGGACGCCGACGCCTTCAGAATCAACAGCGGGGCGTCGCCGGTATTGACGAACTCAAACTTTGTGGTCACCGGCTTTCCTTCTTCATGGATTGTGCCGAAATCGTGCACATAATCTGTGAAAACGATAGTCGGTTTTCCTTTGGCTTCTTTTTTCTCAGCTCCGACAGAGAACGCGCCGAACATCACGGCTGAAAAGAGCAGAAACAGTGATATCAGTCTTGATTTCATGATTCTTGATTATTTTTACCCGCAAGCATACCGCAGGCAGCCATCACATCCTCCCCTCTTGAGGCACGGATGGTGGCCGTGATGCCGTCGGCGTTGAGCTGGTCGCGGAAACGCTCCATCTGCGCCATGCTGCAGGGAGAGAGCGTGCTGTCGGGGATAGCGTGGAATCTGATGAGATTCACCCTGCAGTCAAGGCCGCGGAGTAGTTTGGCCAACTCGCGGCAGTGACGGGCATCGTCGTTGATGCCACGGAACATTATATATTCAAAAGTGAGTCTTCGCTGGTGGGCGAAGTCATAGTTGCGCAGCAGTGCCAGTACATCGTGAATAGGCATAGCCTTTTCCACGGGCATGAGCGTGGCGCGCTCCGAGGGATATGGAGAATGGAGCGAGATGGCAATATGCACGCGGGTGATTTCGATAAGCGTTTTCAGCTCGCGGATTTTGCCAATGGAGCTGACCGTGATGCGCTTGGGACTCCAGGCGAAGCCCCAGGGAGCGGTGAGGATTTCGATGGCAGCAAGCACCGCATCGAGATTGTCGAGCGGTTCGCCCATACCCATAAACACTATATTGGTAAGCGTCTCGCTCTCAGGAATTGCCAGCACCTGGTTGATGATCTGCGCTGTGGTAAGCGACCCGTGAAATCCCTGCCGGCCGGTCATACAGAATGAGCAATTCATCTTGCACCCTGCCTGCGATGACACACAGAGCGTAGCCCGCTCGCCATCGGGGATATAAACAGCCTCAACGTCGCGGCTGCCTACCCCGGGGAAGAGATATTTTACCGTGCCGTCGGTGCTTCTGGCTTCGGCCAGCGGAGCCTGCAGCCCCACGCAGTAGTGCTCCGAAAGCCGTGCGCGGCCCTGCTTCGGCAGTTCCGTCATCTCGTCGATGCTCCGGGCGCGGTTGACATACAGTCGCCTGGCAATCTGCTTGGCGGCAAATGCGGGGAGCCCGCACTCGGCCACCACGCCGCGCAGTTCTTCCAGCGTCAGGCCAATCAGCGGTTTAGGAGATTCGGTTGTGTCCATCACTATTGCGGTTTGTAATTTCTATCGCAAAGATAGCGATTTTTTCGATACGCTTTCCATTATCGGGCAACAATTTTGCCCAGCCGGACGCATCAACCACCGCCCTACCCCGATAGAAAAAGGCAAGCGCCGGTGTATGCGGCATACCGCACACACAGCACTTGCCTTGATTATATAGTCGTAAGGCCGACATCTCACCGGCATTCAGCGCCGGGTCAGCGATTATTCATCAGCCTCATCAATAGCCATATAGTGCTGATAGGGATGGTCGCATGCCGGGCATACTGTGGGAGGCTCGGTGCCGCGATATGTATATCCGCAGACGAGGCAACGCCAGGTGACAGGTTTTTCACGTTTCCATACCGTACCTTTCACTACCTGGTCGAGGTAGCGCATAAACCGACGGCGATGGTGCATCTCGATTTCAGCAATGGCGCGGAAATGCGAAGCAACTTCAGCAAAGCCTTCCTGATCGGCCACCTTAGCGAAGGCCTGATACATTTCAAAGCCCTCCTCTTTTTCTTCCTTGGCTGCGACAGCAAGATTCTGCTCGGTTGTGCCGATTATGCCGGCGTCGACACCAACATTTACATCCACTGCGCCACCTTCAAGGAATTTGAAGAACACCTTGGCATGACGGAGTTCATTGTCGGCTGTTTCACGGAATACCTGACCGATGGGGAAATAGTTTTCCTTGTCGGCCTGGGCGGCATAGAACTGATAGCGCGAATACGCCATTGACTCAGCGGCATAAGATATGACCAGATTTTTCTCGGTCTGTGTGCCTTTTATTGATTTTGCATTAGCCATATTGAGTAAGTTTTAATTAGGTTTCTGATATTAACAACACCCGGCGCCCGAGTTTGTTTCCGGCATAGCAATAAAAAACGCTGCGCCAAAATGCTGAATTCTGGCGCAGCGGATTTTTTTGTATGCTTTGGAGGCAATTTATATCATTGTTTGCCTTGGAGCTATTCAGAGACTATTTCACCAGCACTTTGAAGGTGCGGTTGCCTACGGTGACAAGCAAGAGGCCTTCGGGCACTGCTATGCGGGCGTCGCCCTGGCCGGCGTAGAGCACACGGCCATCCACAGCAGCCACAGTGACGTTTTCGTCGCCGCACCACGCAGTCGTCACCGGCCTTCACGCTGAGCGTGTTGCCGAAGAGGTCGTTCAGACCCGACGAACTGTATTCGCAGGGAGCGGAAAGTTCAGATTCGCCGCGATAATATACGCCGGTCACGTGGTAAACGTGCTTCTTGTTGTCGTCGAGATTGGTATCCACAAACGAGGTCTTGGCCACAGGTATATCGTTGAGCTTCACGCCGTCGCGGTAAATGTTGTAGCCGCGGAGCACAATGCCGTCGATGCCGGCATAGCGGGTGAAGGATATGTCGTCGATCATCAGCATATAGTTGTTCGAGCCGCAGGAGCGGATGGCGAAGCGCTTCACCGTCTCGTCGATATCGAAGGTGTAGCGGGTGTAAGCCTTCTGTGAGTAAGGAACCTCAACGGTGCCGAACGCTTCCACCTTGGTGAACTTGGCCGGGTCGGTGGTGTCTTCGGTGACCACATACACCTCGATGGTCTCGGGATAGGATGTGTGGTAGCTCTTGGCGAAGAATTCCACAGTCTGCTTCATCGGGGGAAGCTCAGCTGAAATCAGCCACTCATCGAGGGCGGAGTCATTCCAGTTGTTCATCATAGCCAGGAAGAGCTTGCCTCCGTGAGGTGCGAAGCCATCGTTAAGATTGCCGTTGTTGAGGAAGTTCTCGTGGGTGTAGTCGAAGACAAACCAGGAGTATTCTGCCTTATAGGCGTGGCCGGGGATTTCCATACCGGCAAAACCGGCTTTCTCCTTGGAGTCATTGTTGACTGGCGCTGTTTTTCTTTCCCTTGAATTCGGCCTGCAGAATCAGGTAGAATGCATCCTGCTTTTCCTGGCTTACTGTGGTGGTGAATGTGGTGGCAATGATGCCGGCTGCGGGGGTCAGTTCCTGACCAATGGCGAGGAATTCATCCTGAATTACAGCGCTGTAAACGTGATACTTCACTGCGTCGGCTTCAGGAATGATATCGCCGTAGGAGTCGGTGGTAATTGCGGCCCAATCTGCTTTGACAGTGCCCTCCGAAATTTCAACCAGCGAGGCGGTTGTAAACTCAGCGGGTGCGCAGGGGCCTACATAGGTGGACCCTTCGGCAGGAATACCCTCGGCGCCATTGATTACACCTGTCACACAATAGGTATAAACGCCGTCGGCGTCGGTGTCTTTAAGCCTGTCAACATAAGTCTGCTTCGAGCCGGGCTGCAGGCCGGTGAGGGTGGTAAGGTCTGCGCCGTTGCGCTGAATCTTCATCTCCACGGTGCCGGTGATGGCTTCGCCCTGGATATTCTTCGAAGGCACAGTGAAGGAGAGCGTAGCCTCCCTGGCGCCCATTACGTCACGGCTAACTGTGAGGTCTTCGACATCTACCGGAGCCGAACCGTTGATAGGCTCTGCAATCTCATATTTCGAGATGTTGAGCGTATAGTTATTGGCTGCCGAAAGCGCGTGGAAGCCGAGATGATAAACGCCATCGGTCTTCGGACGGATAAAGCCCGACAGAACCTGGGGAGAGGAGCCTCTGAAGTCGGTGCGCTTCATCACCTCGAGATTCATTGCGGCAACCGTAGTGTCGGAACCGGCCTTGATTTCAAGCGTTTCGGTAAATGCGTCCGACAAACCGCCGCAGTATACCGTCACATTCACCTGGTAGGCATTGCCGCCCTTCAGTTCAACCGACGGCTAGAACAGCCAGTCGTCGCCATCAAGGTCGACGTTAAACAGATAACGTGTAATATTTGTGCTGAACTGCCAGGTGTGTTTATCGTTGTTGGCATCGCAGATGGGATGTATGTCAAACTCGCTCTTATCAGTAAGGTCCATCGTCATAGGCACGCTGTATGTGCCGGCAAAACCTCGGTTGGAGACGCCTGCTTTCGACGTATGGCCGTTGCAGACAGTCTTCACCTGATAGCGGGCATTGAATGTGCCGTTGGAGGGGAAACTGCACTCAACTGTAGCGCTTGTGCCAGTGACATTTTCCTTCACCACGCGGTTGCGGATATCGTAAACGGTGTAGGTAAGGCTTGCAAGGTCGAGATAACCATTGTTTTCACCTTCGGTCACAGCCTTCCAGGTGATGGTGGCGGTGCCGGCACCTTCATCAAGGGTCATTGCCACATCGGCGGGTGCCTTGGGGGTATCGTTGCCGATATACTGCGTCACGTGCGCCTTGGGCGAACGGCCATCCTCATTGGTGGCTGTAGCCGCAAATTCAATCAGTGCATCCTCGGTGGCGGTGATGGTCTTGGTGATTACCTCGCCCGGGGTCGCTGTGCCTTCTGCCACAACAGTCTTACCGGCTGTGAGACTGTAGGTAAGCTCTTTGCCGGCGGCGAGAGGAGTGCCGTCGAACAGCATCGTCGGCATCGTGATGGTGGCGGTATAGGTCTTCGAGCCTTTATCAGTAGCGATGATGAGCTGCGGCACGGCCGGAGCCTTATCGCGGGCTGCCGGTGTGGGAATATACAGCGTTGTCACCTGCTCATTATTGGCGAAAGGCACAATGTTTTTCACCTCGCCGGTGGCCAGGTCGATTTCTGCAAGACCCGACGATGTATCGTTGCAATATGCCTGCAGGAAGGTGTCGTCGGCATTGTTCACGCAGCCGCCGGCAAGATATTTCATCGGCAGGCCGGTCTCTTTAATCAGAGTGACGGCGCCGGTGAGCTTATCAACTTTTACGAATTTACCGGTATATGTCACGCCGTAGAACTGGCCATCTTTATCGGCACCAAGGCCCATAAACTGCTCTTCGAGCTGCACAATCGGGTCGCGCACCGGGTCGGAATCATCGTCGACAGCTTTGGTATAGTCGACGCTGCCCCAAACGAATGCCGACTGCTCGTCGTCGCGCAGGAGGTATGAACCGTAAACTTTGCCACTGGTCGGGTCGAGCGAAATGGCTGTGCCGAAGTACTTGCCGCTCGACATATGGTCACGCACATGCTTTATACAGAGATAGATACCATATAACTGGTCGAGCGAAAATCCGTAGAATGTGCCGTCGCCGTCGTCGTAACCGCTCTGGATAGGCGATTTCAGCGCAGCAATCTTGGTAAATGCTCCGCCTTCAACTGTGGGGACTGTGTACATACCCACCTGCGACGTTTCGCCCCAGGCGGTGCTGCCTGCCACACATCCGCGGAGGTCAACGCCTGCGGAGATAGCTCGGCGGGCTGTTGTGGGCGACGTTCGGCGGCCTGACGCTGCATCACAATGGCAGAAATCGGTGTGTTAATCACCGTGCCGCCGGTGTAATCGCGCGACAGCCAGAAAGGGAGCGATGCTCCGGTGACCTGACGGGCTTTCACCACTGTAGGCACCCATTTGGCTGCATCGGCGTTAGCCTTTGCCACCGGCGCCGCTGTGGCTCCGCATAGCGACCCTAAAGCCACTGCCGCGGATAAGATTAATCCTGTAAATTTGATCATAACGTGAAATTATAGTGAAATGTGAAGAATCCGCACAAATGTAATAATAAATTATTGTATCCCAAAACTTTTCGCTTCCTGTTTGCCGTTTCCACGCGCAGGCGGTATGTTTTTGCAATCATTTGCTTGCGTTTTGTAAACATAAAAAGATGCAGTGCCGCATTTCTGCAAGCGCTACATCTTTTATCAGGTATTAATCCGGTATGCCGGACTGGCATACTGGATTGAAGATTATTCTTCGTATTTCTTGACAATCACAGTGGCATTGTGACCACCGAAGCCGAACGAGTTCGACAGGGCAGCACGCACGGGGCGCTTCTGAGCCTTGTTGAAGGTGAAGTTGAGAGTGTAATCGATTTCCTCATCTTCATCACCCTCTTCGTGGTTGATGGTGGGGGGCACAATGTCGTCGCGGCACGACAGCACGCTGAACATTGCCTCCAGAGCGCCGGTGGCACCGAGCAGGTGGCCGGTCATCGACTTGGTAGAGGAGATGTTGAGCTTGTGAGCGGCGTCGCCGAAAACTGCCACAATGGCTTTAATCTCAGAGATGTCGCCTACAGTGGTGGAGGTGCCGTGAACATTGATGTAATCGATATCCTCGGGCTTCATATTGGCATCGTCGAGAGCGTTCTGCATCGACAGGATGGCGCCAAGACCCTCGGGATGTGTGGCTGTCAGGTGGTAAGCGTCGGCCGACATACCGCCGCCGGCTACCTCGGCATAAATCTTGGCGCCGCGGGCTTTTGCATGCTCCAGCTCCTCAAGAATCAGCACTACCGAACCTTCTCCCATCACAAAGCCGTCGCGGCTCTTCGAGAAGGGACGCGATGCTGTCTCGGGAGAATCATTGCGGGTAGAAAGCGCGTGCATCGAATTGAAGCCGCCAACACCTGCAGGGAAGATGGCTGCCTCAGAGCCGCCGGTAACCATAACGTCGGCTTTCCCCAGACGAATCAGGTTGAAAGCGTCGATAATGGCATTGTTCGACGATGCGCAGGCCGATACCACACCGTAGTTAGGTCCGTGATAGCCGTAATCCATCGAGATATGACCCGATGCGATATCGGCAATCATCTTCGGGATAAAGAAAGGATTGTATTTCGGACCCTTGTCGGAATTCAGCGCATAATAGCCGGCTTCTTCCTCAAAGGTGTGCAGACCACCGATACCGGCGGCTACAATCACACCCACGCGGTTGCGGTTGAGGTCTTCTTCTTTCTCAATACCGGAATCTTCTACGGCCTGACGGGCTGCCACAAGGGCATATTGGGCGTAAAGGTCGAGCTGACGGAGCTTCTTACGGTCGATATAGTCGGCGCCGTTGAAGTTCTTCACCTCACAGGCAAACTGTGTTTTGAACAGGCTGGCGTCGAAATGGGTAATGGGGCCGGCGCCGGATACACCAGCAAGCGCATTGCTCCAGGCGGTATCCACATCGTTGCCGATGGGGGTGATGGCGCCCAGGCCGGTTACTACTACTCGTTTAAGTTCCATTGATTTTTCTATGCTTAAAAAACGCAATGCGCCTTGAGGCGCATTGTATTGGTTATCGAAGCATCTGCTTCAGTGTCGGGAGAGTGAATTGGCTTATTTTTCTACAGCAGCCTCGATGTAGTTGATAGCGTCGCCGACAGTTGCGATGGTTTCAGCTTTTTCATCGGGAATTGTGATGCCGAATTCCTTTTCAAACTCCATAATGAGCTCTACGGTGTCGAGGCTGTCTGCGCCAAGATCGGTGGTGAAAGCTGCTGTGGGTGTTACCTGGTTTTCGTCCACGCCGAGCTTGTCGACGATGATAGCTTTAACACGAGATGCGATGTCTGACATGATAATTGTTGTTTAATTATTGAATATTCTAATTTAGGTGTCAAAAATTAATGCCCCTAATGCACAGGGCATCATTTTTCGTGTGCAAAATTACAAAAATCTGTGCAATCCACCGCATTTTATATTGAAAAAATTCCTTAATCGGGCTTTTTAACTCTATAAAGCCCCCTTTCACGTTACATTACTATTACAATTTACACCCTTCACGAAAATTTATTCTACTTTCCATCCAACTTTCCCTACCCCCATTTCAGCCAAAAATATTTAAAATATTGTAAATGATTTTAGCACCGGAAGTTTTTTCAAACGAAAATTGTTAAATTTGTTGACGCCTAAATAAAATGATAATGCTGATTGTCGGTGCACTCCTTATGAGCGCAGCCATTGTGCTCGCATTTATGCGCCCCACCGCAGGTGTGGTTTGCGCTTATGCAGGCGTGTGGGCCCTCCGCACTGCCGGATACTGCCCCGTAGCCACCGCCACCATACTATTCTGGGCAATTGCCGTACTCCTCGTAGTAAGCATCGATATGGCCCGCCACACACCGCTGCTCATCCCCTTCCGCGCACGATGCTTCATCACCGGCGGAGCACTCGCAGCTATGGCCATCGGCATCGCCATCTGGCCCAACGGCACCATCATCTGCACTGCAGCTGGAGTCATATTAGGCCTCATTGCCTACGCCGGCACCGCCCACTTCCGCGACTACCGTACCCTCAGCCGTTGGGGCGTAGCAGCCGGCCTGCCGGCAATCATCACCGCATCGCTCATAGCCCTAAGCCTGCTCGGACTCATCGCCAAAGCGCCCGCAGCCTGACACCGGCACACCCGGTTGTGACCCGTCACAACGCCCGCATCCCTACCGCCGGGGAAAACTAAAAAACGAAAAACGATGAAAAAACTCATATTCTGCCTATCAGCAATCATCCTCCTGGCCGGAGCCGTATGGGCAAGCCCCGCTAAAAAGAAAACCGCCACACCTCTCCCACCCGACCTCGAAGCAATCCGCGCCGACGTCTCCAACCCCGCCTCACAATACTATTACCCCAAACTCTTCAAGCGCTACGAACAAAACGAAACCGTAATGAACCTTGAAGACTACCGCCACCTATACTACGGCTACCTCTTCCAGGAAGACTTCAACCCATACCGCCACAACGACGCCTCACAGCGCAACGAAAGCCTATATTACAAAGACAAACACACACGCGCCGAACTCGACTCCATCATCAACTACGCCGAGACAGCACTCGAAGACACACCCTTCGACCTCTCGCAAATCAACTTCCTCATCTACGCACTCCGTGCCCGCGGAAAAGTAAACAAAGCCGCCATCTGGCAATACCGGCTCAACCACCTCATTCAAGCCATCGTATCCTCCGGCACCGGCGCCGACCCCGACCACGCCATCTACGTAATCAACCCACGCCACGAATACAACATCGTCAACTTCCGCAATAGCGTAGTCAAAGGCCAACGCTACGAAGAACCCTACTACGACGTCGTCGACATCGAGAAAAAAGACAACAAAGGCCATACCACCACCGAACCCCTCTACTTCAACATCCGCAACCTCCTCGAAGAATACTACCGCAAACACCCCGACGAAAACTAACCTCCCTCCCCCCCCATCTTCCTCCCCCTCCCCTCTATTTTCTTCCACCTTCCCCCCTTTCCTCATTCCTTCCCTCCCCCATCCCCCTCTCCATCTCCTCTCCCACCCCCATCCTTTTCTCCTCGCCTTCCTTTCCTTCCCATCCTTTTCCCCTACCTATCCTTTTCCCCTCCCTATCATTTTCCCCTCCCTATCCTTACCTTCCCATCTTTTTCTGCTCCAAATCCTTACCTTCCTATCCTTTTCTCCTCCCAATCCTTACCTTTCTATCCTTTACCTCCTATCCTTCCCTTCTCGCCAATCTATTCTCCTCGCCTTCCTTTCCACCCATCCTTTTTCTTCTCGCCAATTTTTTCTCCTCGGCTTCCTTTCCATATCGCTTCTTTCTTCCTCTCTATCCTTTTCCTTCTCTATTCTCCCCTGCTTTTGTCATTGACATAGCGTATGCCCTTACCCTGCGCCTACTAGCAGCACTGTGCTGAGGGCGCATGCCCGAAGAAAGGCAGCCACCTCCTGTTCTCCGGCCTTCCGATGCGGAAGGCAGCGCCGCGCAGCCTCTCCTGTGCTCCTGTGCTCCTGTCTTTCCCTCTGCCTGGTAGCAATACGGGGGCGGGCGCGAAGAATCGCGCCCCTACAGACATCTTCCGCCTGGGTTTATGTCTTTCGCCCGAAGGGACGCGGCCGCGTTTATCGCGGCTTATGTATTTTTCTTTTTGTCTTTATGTCTTTCTGTCTAAAATCCCCTTTGTCTTTCTGTCTAAAAATTCCGATTGTCTCGGAAGGCCGGATAGGGGGCGGTTACCTACTCTCCCACTTTCGCAGTACCATCGGCGCGGCGGGGTTTAACTTCTCTGTTCGGAATGGGAAGAGGTGGATCCCCCGTGCTATTGCCGCCTTAATTTCTTAAAAAAAGGAGCAGCTATTGGAAGCTTTGTCGTCAAGCTCGTTGGCTCTGTCTGTTTCAGAGTTTTATGCTCTGGAGGTGACAGAGGTTTGGCTCTTGGCTCTTTTCTGCTTTTGCGTCGGTTTTCACTTCTGCGGCTTGTCGCCTGCTTATGGAAATCGGTTAGCCTTTGTCTTTATGGCTTTTTGTGTGCAGCCTGCGCGCTGGCGCGGGACTGCTTGGGTTGGCTTGCGCCAAGAAAGGGTTTGGGTGATTAGTATTGCTCGGCTGAGGACGTTGCCGCCCGTGCACCTGCAACCTATCTACGTCGTAGTCTGCAACGACCCTTATATGGAGATCTTATCTTGAGGGGGGCTTCGTGCTTAGATGCTTTCAGCACTTATCCTTGCCGTAGGCGGCTACCCGGCAGTGCGGCTGGCGCCACAACCGGTTCACCGGAGCTACGTCCAACACGGTCCTCTCGTACTAGTGTCGGGTCCTCGCAAATCTCCTGCGCCCACAACAGATAGAGACCGAACTGTCTCACGACGTTCTGAACCCAGCTCGCGTGCCACTTTAATAGGCGAACAGCCTAACCCTTGGGACCTTCTCC
>SFFL01000009.1 GCA_004557825.1 Bacteroidales bacterium
CCCTTTCTCAGCCAGAAAGACAATCGGAATTTTTAGACAGAAAGACGGGTCAGCGGATTTTTAGACAGAAAGACAAAATGGATTTTAGACAGAAAGACAGAAAGACAAAAAGAAAAATACATAAGCCGCGATAAACGCGGCCGCGCCCCTTCGGTGCGAAAGACATAAACCCACGCGGAAGAGTCCGGTAGGGGCGCGATTCTTCGCGCCCGCCCCCGTATTGCTACCAGGCAGAGGGAAAGACAGGAGCACAGGAGCACAGGAGAGGCTGCGCAGCGCTGCCTTCCGCATCGGAAGGCCGGAGAACAGTAGGCTTTGCAGCGTAAGCTTAAGCTGCTACCTTAGCTAAAGTGGCCAAGGTAGCTAAGATGGCTAAATTAGCTAAGGTAGCTAAGGTAGCTGAAGTAGCTAAAATAGCTAAGGTAGAGGCGGGGCGGGGAGGATTGTGGTGGCGCGATTTTTCGCGGGCGCGCCCGGATGCTCCCAAGCAAGGGAAGGCAGGAGCATAGCAGAACTTGATGGGTTGTTTGGCTTCTGGGATGAGGCTCAGGTCGGTGATTCCGGGGTGTGGGTGGGGAATTTGCTTGATTAACTCATTTTAACGATTGGGCGGGGAGGATAAGGTGTTATTTTTGTAACTTTGTGTGTGATTGAAATTGGCGCGGTTTTTATAGAAAATGAGCTTTAATTTCTTATGAAAATGGTTTTGCTTTTGGAAGGAAAGGCGCAATTTTCGGATGGAATTGGCTTGAATTTCGATCTGTTTTTTTCGCGAGATGTTTTTTATTATCCGCGAGAAAATTTAATGTTATCGTGAAGTTTTTTAATGTTATATAGATTAAGCGATTGCAGATATGGCAGAGATTAAATGTGTCGGTATACTTACGTCGGGTGGCGATGCTCCCGGTATGAATGCGGCTATCCGTGCGGTGACTCGTGCGGCTATTTTTGCCGGTTTTAAGGTGAAGGGTATTTTCCGTGGTTATCGCGGGCTTGTCACCGATGAGATTGTGGAGTTTTCCACGGCGAATGTGTCGAATATCATTCAGCGTGGCGGCACGATTCTGAAGACGGCGCGTTGTAAGGAGTTTCAGACTCCTGAGGGGCGTCAGCTTGCGTATGACAATCTGAAGCGTCATGGCATTGATGCACTGGTGGTTATCGGCGGCGATGGTTCGCTGACGGGTGCCCGTATTTTCGCGAATGAGTTTAATCTGCCTATCATTGGTCTGCCGGGCACGATTGATAATGATCTTTTCGGCACGGATACTACGATTGGTTATGACACGGCGCTGAACACGATTATGGAGTGTGTGGATAAGATCCGCGACACGGCCACGAGCCATGAGCGTCTGTTCTTTATCGAGGTGATGGGTCGCGACGCTGGTTTCCTGGCGTTGAATGGCGCGATTGCTTCTGGTGCTGAGGCCGCGATTATTCCGGAAATTTCCACGGAGGCTGACCAGCTGGCTGATCTTATCAAGAATGGTTTCCGCAAGAGCAAGAATTCTTCGATTGTGCTTGTGGCTGAAAGTCCTGTCACGGGTGGCGCGATGGCTATCGCGAAGCGTGTGGAGGAGGAGTATCCGCAGTATGATGTGCGCGTGTCGATTCTGGGGCACTTGCAGCGCGGTGGATCGCCTACGGCTCACGATCGTATTCTGGCGTCGCGTATGGGTGCCGCAGCGATTGATGCACTTCTTGATGATCAGCGCAATGTGATGATTGGCATTAAGAATGATGAGATTGTGTATGTGCCTTTCGTGAAGGCTATCAAGAATGATAAGCCGATTAATCGCGAGCTGCTCAACACGCTGCGCCGTCTGTCGATTTAATCGCGGTGGCGAAAAAATATGCCTGGAAGCGGGTATGTAGCTCGCTTTCAGGATGTTTATTATTATAGCAAAGATAAAAATATGGAAAACGAAACGATGCCTGTGGGCGGCGATGCCGTGGAAGCGGCTGTGGCTAAGGCGCCTCGCCAGTTGTGGTATGTGGTGCTGTCGGTGGTGATGGCGCTGATCGGACTTGGATTTATCGTGCTGTGTGAGCGGCATATGGTGTCGACCACGGTGGTGTGCATCGGCGGTGTGGCGTTTATCATTCCCGGTGTGGCGCTGCTTCTGTCGCTGATGGCGCAGCGCAAGGAGCGTCAGCGCGGCAGTATACTCACCTATATCACAATGATTTGCGGACTTGCCGCGATTGCGCTGGGTGTGGTGATACTGGTGGCGCCCGACAATTTCACGAATCTGCTGGTGTATCTGTTCGGCGGGTTGCTGATCGTGTCGGCGGCGTGGCAGTTTGATGTGATGGTGCGCCGCAACCGTGGCACGGCTTATCCTGTGTGGCTGACGATGGCGCCGATAGTGCTTGTGGCGCTTGGCGTGGTGATGTGCACGATGGATGTGTTCAAGGTGGCATCGAATGAGAAATGGATGCTCCTGGCCACCGGCATTGGGTTCACCATCTCGGGGCTTATTGGCTTGTGCACAAGCTATTATGTGATACGCACGGCTCACAACGCCCGCCAGGCGCTGGATTCCCGCCCTGCCCCCGCTCCTGAAAAGCCAAGCGAAGGCGCTGAGACCTCTGAAAAAACATCCTCAGCCGACTAAACCGGGCGGATTCAATGTAATTAGCTATGAGTACAAGACTTACAAAGAAAGCGTGAGAGACATTTGAATCCATAAAAAAGGTGGACGAAAATGGTATTGAATGGTGGTCGTCGCGCGACCTTGCCAAGGTCTTGACATATACTGATTATCGCAATTTCCTTGTTGTGATGAGAAAGGCATGGACTGCATGCTATAAGAGCGGGCAGGATCCAAATCATCATTTCGTTAAGATTACCGAAAAGATTCAGATAGGTAAAGGTGCTGAAAGAGAGGTGGATACGTGGCTTATGAGCCGATATGGATGTTACCTTGCTGTGCAGAACGCAGATCCGTCTAAAACAATTGTTGCTCAGGCACAAACATATTTCGCCATTCAAATTCGCAGAGCTGAAAAACTTCTTGAAACTCCATTTACCGAAGAGGAAGAAAAGCGGTTGCTGCTACGTGGTGAGATGAAAAAACACAATTCTCGCCTTGCAAGTGCAGCCAAGGATGCCGGAGTCATTGCCAATAAGGATTATGGGGTATTTCAGAACGCCGGATATAAAGGGCTTTATGGAGGACTTGAACAAGATGAAATACATAAACGTAAAGGATTAAAAGAAGACCAACGCATACTTGACCATATGGGGAGTACTGAGTTGGCTGCAAACCTTTTTCGCGCTACGCAAACGGAAGACAAATTGCGTCGCGATAACGTTCAAGGGAAATCGAATGCAAATCGCACTCATTATGAGGTAGGAAAGAAAGTGCGGGAAACTATAAAGGAACTTGGAGGAACGATGCCTGAGGATTTACCGACACCAGAAAGTATAAAGAGGCTTGAAAGTAAAAAGAAACGTATTGAATCTAAGAAGGATTCTTCCAAAAATTCCTGAGCGGTAAGCCGGACTCATAAACGGGGAATACAAATATGTGTTAACGGGAGCGAAGTAACAAAAAAAATGATTAACTTTGTGGCTTGTAAATACATTCACTGTATTTTATAGATACTTTCAACGTATTTTGTAAATACATTCACCATATTACGTGGAAACTAAATATCTTTTCGTGACCGGCGGCGTGGTGTCTTCCTTGGGGAAGGGCATTATTTCGTCGTCGATAGCGTGTTTGCTGAAGGCGCGCGGTTATCGTGTGACTATTCAGAAGTTTGACCCGTATATCAATATCGATCCGGGTACGCTGAATCCTTATGAGCACGGCGAGTGCTATGTAACGGTCGACGGGCATGAGGCCGACTTGGATCTGGGTCACTATGAGCGTTTTACCAATATCCGCACTACTCGTGCCAACAATATCACCACGGGGCGTATCTATCAGAGTGTGATAGATAAGGAGCGTCGTGGCGATTATCTGGGCAAAACGGTGCAGATTGTGCCGCATATCACCGATGAGATCAAGCGGTCGGTGAAGAAGCTCGGTCTGACGGGTGATTATGATTTCGTAATCACTGAGATTGGCGGCGTGGTTGGCGACATTGAGTCGCTTCCGTTTCTTGAGGCTGTGCGACAGCTCCGTTGGGAGCTGGGGCAGAACAGCCTGTGCGTGCATCTGACTTATGTGCCGTATATCGCTGCTGCCAAGGAGCTTAAGACGAAGCCTACGCAGCACTCGGTGAAGAAGCTTCAGGAGCTGGGTATCCAGCCGGATGTGCTGGTTCTGCGCACTGAGCACCCCATCACACCGGAAGCGCGCCGGAAAATCGCCCTGTTCTGCAATATCACCCCCGATGCCGTGGTGCAGTCGATCGACCTGCCTTCGATTTATGAGGTGCCGGTGAAGATGCACGAGCAGCATCTCGACGAGATAATCCTGCGCAAATGCGGCATCACACCGGAAGGGGAGCCGCACATGGCGCCCTGGATGAGTTTTCTGGATAAGATGCACTCGGCCACGAAGCCTGTCACCATCGGCTTAGTGGGAAAATATGTGGAGCTGCAGGATGCTTACAAGTCGATCGATGAGTCGCTTTTCCAGGCTGCCACATACAACGACCGGAAGCTCGACCTTCGCTATATCCACTCCGAAAAAGTGACCGAAGAGAATGTGGGCGAGCTGCTGAGCGGCCTCGACGGCATAGTGGTGGCACCCGGATTCGGCCAGCGCGGCATCGAAGGGAAGTTCATAGCGCTGAAGTGGGCGCGCGAGCACGATGTGCCCACCCTGGGCATCTGCCTGGGTATGCAGTGTATGGTCATCGAGTATGCCCGCAATGTGCTTGGTCTTGCCGACGCCAACTCCACGGAGATGGACCCCAAGACGCCCCACAATGTAATCGACCTGATGGAGGAGCAGAAAAGCATCTCCAATATGGGCGGCACGATGCGCCTTGGCGCCTACGACTGCCGTCTGCGGCCCGGATCGCTTGCGGCGAAGGCTTACGGCAGCTGCGAAATCAGCGAACGCCACCGCCACCGCTTCGAGTTCAACGAGGAATATCGCCCTGCCTTCGAGGCGGCCGGGATGGCCTGCGTGGGCGAGAATCCGCTGACCCACCTCGTGGAGGTAGTGGAAGTGCCCGGCAAGCGCTGGTATCTTGGCACACAGTACCACCCGGAGTATTCTTCGACGGTGCTCAGCCCCAACCCCCTGTTTCTTAGTTTTGTCGACGCCGCCATCAACTACGGCGAGGAAAATCACTAATTACCAATAAGATTAATGGATAAAAATACAGTCACCGGCCTAGTACTTATGGGCTTGCTCATCTTCGGCTTTATGTGGATGAACAACGGCAAGCAGAAAGAGCTGCAGCAACAGCAGCAGGAGCAGGCCGAAGCCGACCGTCAGGCTGCCGAGGCAAAGGCCGCCAAAATCACTGTAGACACAATCGCCGCCGCCGAGGTGCAGGCGCTGGCTGCCGTAGTGCGCGAAGCCGGTGAGCCCACTTCGGCCGATTCGCTGGCACAGTATGTATACCGCACCCCGCAGGTGAATCTCACCCTCAGTGCCGACGGCAAGGTGAGCGGCACTGTGAGCACCGCCGACACTGTGCTCCCTTACTCAGCCGTGGCCACCAACACCCTCGGAGCGGATGTGCCTGTGGGCGTGCGCAACGAGGCTGTGGCCAATCTGCGCGCTGCCATCGACGATGCCGAGCGCTATGGCGTGTTTGCCCGTTACCGCAACGGCGAGGCCAAGAATGTGAAGTTGAAAAACAATGTGATGGACCTCGACATCACCACCCACGGCGCGTATATCGCCAAGGCGGTGCTCCTCGACTATAAGAGTTATCTCCCTGAAAACGATAAGATTGAGAAAATCGACACAGCCGACATCCAGGTGTGCCGCGAAGGGCACAATGCCTACGGCTTCGAGCTGAAATCGGCCGGCCGCCGCTTCAACACCCGCGAGCTTTACTTCACGCCCGTGCAGGTGAGCGATTCGGTGGTGGAAATGTCCATCGACCTGGGCAACGGCGCCAGCTGGGGTGTGCGCTACACCCTGCCTGCCGACTCCTACGTGGTGAAGATGGAGGTGCTTCAGAAAGGAATGGATAAAGTGGTATCCTCCAACGTGGCCACCGCCCAGTTCACCTGGCTCCAGAAAATGGGACGCAACGAGGTGGGCCGCACCTTCGAGGAGCGCAATTCCGGCCTCTACTATAAATATATAGGTGATTCGCCCGACAACGTCACCGCCCAGGGCGAGAAGCAGGAAGAGCTGTCGCAGCGCCTGAAATGGATTGCCTACAAGAATCAGTTCTTCTCGATGGTGATGATTCCGCGCAGCTGCTTCACCTCGGCCGACGTAGCCTCCACCGACCTCAAGAACGACCCGACCTTCGTGAAGGATCTCGCCACCGAGGCTGTGATGGACTACAGCCCCGCCGAGGCAGTGCCCGTGACGATGGACATCTTCATCGGCCCGAACCTCTATCCGCTTCTCGACAGCCTCGACAAGCAGATTCCCTCCTCGGCCGACGAATCGCTCGACCTTACCAACCTTATTCCTCTTGGCTGGCCCATCTTCCGCTGGATCAACACCCTGATTGTAATCCCGCTGTTCACATTCCTCAGCTCCTTTATCAGCTCCTACGGCTGGATTATTTTCATCCTCACGCTGTTTATCAAGCTCATCCTCTTCCCCTTCACCTACAAGAGCTACAAGTCGTCGGCCAAGATGCGCCTACTGGCTCCCGAAATCAAGGCAATCAATGAGAAGTATCCCGGCCAGGAGAACGCTATGACCCGCAACCAGAAGACGATGCAGCTTTACTCGCGTGCAGGAGCCAGCCCCATGTCGGGCTGCCTGCCCATGCTGCTGCAGATGCCTGTGCTGATTGCCATGTTCTGGTTCTTCCCCTCGGCCATCGAGCTTCGCGGCGAGCACTTCCTCTGGGCCAACGACCTGTCGGCACCCGACTATATCTTTACCCTTCCCTTCTCGATACCCTGGTATGGCAATCACGTGAGCCTCTTCTGCTTGCTGATGACTGTGACCAACATCATATACACCCGCATCAATATGCAGAACCAGGCCGGCACCACTATGCCCGGTATGAAGTGGATGATGTATCTGATGCCGGTGATGTTCCTGTTTATCTTCAACGACTACGCTTCGGGCCTGAGCTACTACTACTTCCTGTCGCTCCTGATCACCATTGTGCAGACCTACCTCTTCCGCCTGTTCACCAACGAGGAGAAGATGCGCGCCCGTATGAAGGCCGAAGCCGCCAAGCCGAAGAAGAAATCGGGCTGGATGGCGCGCCTCGAAGAGGCACAGCGCCGTCAGCAGGCCATTCTGCGCGAGCAGCAGCAGAAGGGTGGCAAACGCAAATAAGTCGCCCGGGCCGAATCACTGAAATCCCCGTGTGAAAGGAATCAGCCGAATCACTGAAATTCCAACCTGAACAGTATAAAGCGTTGAATCTCACAATCGACCAAGGCAACAGCTCCGTGAAGCTCGTTCTGTGGAACGGTCCGGAGCTTGTGGATGAGGAAACCTTCCCCTCCCTGACGCCCGAGCGGCTTCGGGAGGTTGTGGAGCGCTTCCGCCCCGATCGGGCGCTCTGCTGCTCCGTCACGGGCAACGGCCCTCAGATCGTGGAGGCGCTGTGCAGCCGTGGAATAGAAGCCCGGGAGCTGTCGAGCCGCCTGCCGTTGCCGATAAAGCTGGAATACCGCACGCCCGACACCCTGGGCCCCGACCGGATTGCCGCCGCCGTGGGCGCGCGGAGCCTGTTCCCCGGCAAGAGCCTGCTGGTGGTGGATATGGGCACCGCAGTCACCTACGATGTGGTCACGGCCGACGGCCGCTATCTCGGGGGAAATATTGCTCCCGGGGTGGGTATGAGGCTCAGGGCGCTCCGCAGCTTCACCGCCCGTCTGCCGGAAGTCAACGGCTACGGCGACACCCCGGCCTTCGGCTTCGATACGAAGACGGCCATGCGCGCCGGCGCCGTGCGCGGCGTGGTGAGCGAGATAGAATATTACCGCCGGTTGCTGCCTGAGGGCACGCAGGTGGTGCTCACCGGAGGGTGGTCGCGCCGCGTGTCGGAATTTTTGGAATTCCCGGTGGCAGTGGACCATTGCCTGGTCACCAAAGGGCTGCTGAGCATTTTGCTCTACAACAGCGACAGCCCCTCCGCGGGCCATCCGGATGCGGCCGCGATATATCGCGCCCCTGCAGCCGCCGAGCTTCAAAATTGCACTCAATCTCCGAAATAATGATGAATATGAGATCTCTGTATACAACCCTACTCGCAGTCGTGGCCTGGCTTGCTGCAAGCCCGGCGCTGATGGCTGAGAATACCGAAATTTCGCCCTACTCGCGCTTCGGCTACGGAGCCTTGTCGAGCCACGCCAACGCCACGCAGAAAGCGATGGGCGGTGTGGGCTTGGCGCTGCGCGACAGCAGGTCGGTCAACTTTATGAATCCGGCCTCCTATGCCGCTATCGACTCGCTCACATTCCTGTTTGATATGGGCGTGCAGCTCAAAGGGCTGAGCACCAATGAGACACGCGACGGCGTGAAGCTCTCCGGCAAGGATTTCACCGGCGGCCTCGACTATGTGACGATGGAATTCCCCGTCACCCGCTACGGCGCTGCAGCCGTGGGCCTGGTGCCCTGGTCGCAGGTGGGCTACAGCTTTGGCAATGAGATTGTCAACGGCTCGAACTCCAACCAAGGCTCGGGCAACGTATCGGAGCTGTTTGTGGGCTTGTCGGCCAGGCCGTTCAAAGGCTTCACGCTCGGTGTGAACGTGAGCTATATGTTCGGCACGCTGCTGAATGATATGTATGTCTACGGCGACGGCGTCACCTCGCTGTTTGAGCGTGTGACCGAGGTGCGCGACTACAGTCTGCGCTTCGGTGTGCAGTACGGGCTCGACATCACCCGCGACCACAATGTGGCTGTGGGTCTGATATATTCCCCGAAGAAATCGTTTCACGGCCACGCCTACGGTGTGAAATATGATGTGAACCAGGACAACAGCGCCGACACCATCGGCTATGCCTCGATGAAGGGCGCCTACGAGCAGGCCGCCACCTACGGTGCAGGTCTGGCCTGGATATGGAAGAAATCGCTCACCGTGGCCGCCGACTTCACCTATCAGCCCTGGAAGAATGTGAAATACCGCCTGATCGAGGGATTTGACCAGCCGGGCGCCAACCGCTTCGACAACTACTGGAAGGCAGGTGTGGGCGTGCAGTATCAGCCCGCGGCCCGCGGCAGCTATCTGCGCAGGGTCAACTATCGCCTGGGCGGCTATTACTCCAACGACTACGTGATGGTGGGAAGCAACTCCATCCGCGAATACGGCCTCTCGGTGGGTCTGGGCCTTCCGGCGCCTTCGTCGAAAACGATGGTCAACCTATCCTTCGAGTATCGCCATCGTGCCGCTTCGCCCCAGAAGCTTGTGGTGGAGAACTACTGGCAGCTCACCCTCGGCTTCAATATCAACGAACTCTGGTTCTGGCAGAATAAGCTGCGCTGATGTTGCAGAGAATGTGGAGAAAAAAGGGTAATGATGGCGGCTCCCGCAAGGGAGCGGCGCTGACGATGCGCCTGATTCCGGCGCTGCTTGCGGCGGTTGCCGCAGGCGGGGGAGCGATGCTCGCTTCCTGCCAGCAGGAGGCGCGCCCCACAATCTCCATCTCGGCCGACCCGGAGACTTTCCCCACGATGAAGACGCTGAATGTCTCCACCGTCATCTCCGATTCGGGCTACACCCGCTACCGCATCACATCGCCCGTGTGGCTGATGTTTGAGGAGGCGAAAGAGCCGCACTGGAACTTCCCCGAGGGGTTGTTTGTTATAAAATATGACAATAAGATGAAGGAGGACGGCACTTTCACCGCCGACACGGCCATCTACTGGAGCTTGCAGAAGATCTGGCGATTCGACCGCAACGTGAGGATGCGCAATGTCAACGGCGACCGTTTCCTCACCCAGCAGCTTTACTGGGACCAGAACCGGCGCAAAATCTATTCCGATTCATTCATACACATCGAGCGTGCCGACCGTACCATCGAGGGCTACGGCTTTGAATCGAACGAGTCGATGACTGATTACCTAATCCGCAAGCCGTCGGGCATCTTCCCGGCGTCGGATTTCGTGACGGAGTAAACAGAACATAGAGATGGACACTACCTGGCTGATATTAACCATAGTTTCGCTGATTTTCTCGGCTTTCTTCTCGGGAGTCGAGATAGCCTATGTGTCGTCGGACCGCGTGCGCGCCGAGCTCGATGTGCAGAAAGGTGGCCTTGTGGCCCGGTGCCTGAATATGTTCTACTCCAAGCCCGATTTCTTCATTTCCACCATCCTGGTGGGCAACAATATCGTGCTGGTAGTCTACGGTATCGGCGCCGCCAAAATGATCGAACCGTGGCTCGAAGGTGTGTTCTATGGCGTGGCCGGTGCCCAGGCGTGGGTGCTGGTGTGCCAGACGCTGCTCTCCACGCTGGTGATTCTCCTCACCGGCGAATTTCTGCCGAAATCGATATTCCGCATCAACCCCAACCGGTCGCTGAAGCTCGTGGCTCCCTTTGCGGCGCTGCTATACTGGATTCTCTACCCGGTGTCGCTCTTCTCCACCTGGATTTCCAATATGCTGATGAAGCTCGCCGGAGTGAAGGGGGAGGCGCCGAAGCTCGGCCTGATTTCGCTGGGCGACCTCAACGACTATCTCGAGCAGACCATCGACGAGAAGGAGGATGAGCACGAAAAGGTGGAGAATGAAGTGAAGATTTTCCACAATGCGCTCGATTTCTCGGAAACACGTCTGCGCGACTGTATGGTGCCGCGCAATGAGATTGTGGCTGTCGATATCGACAACACCACCACGCAGGAGTTGTCGTCGCTGTTCACCTCTACCGGGCGCTCCAAGATTCTGGTTTACCGCGAGGATATCGACACCATCCTGGGATATATCCATGTGAGCGAGCTGTTCACCCCCGAGCACGACTGGAAGAAGCGGCTCAAGCCGGTGATTTACGCCCCGGAGACGCTGCTGGCCAACAAGATGATGCGCCGTCTGCTCTCGGAGAAGCGCTCCATTGCAGTGATTATCGACGAATTCGGCGGTACCGCCGGTATGGTCACTCTCGAGGACCTGATGGAGGAAATCTGCGGCGACATCCAGGACGAGCACGACTCCACCGACATCATCGAGCGGCAGGTTGCCGAGGGCGTGTGGGAGTTCTCGGGTCGTGCCGAAATCGAGCATCTGAATGAAACATATCACCTTGACATACCTGAAAGCGATGAATATCAGACCCTTGCGGGGTATATCATCGAGGCCACCGGCGAGCTTCCCGAAGCCGGGGAGGCCATCGAGCTGGGCGGATTGAGGCTGGAAGTGCTCCGCAAGACCGCCTCGCGCCTGGAGCTTATCAAGGTGTCGCTAACTACTGAACCCAACAATTAAACAGATAAATATCAAATGGAATCTATTAAAGTCAACGTTAAAGATGTGCTTCAGGCCGTGACGGCCGAGCAGATTGAGGCTCTGAATCCGGAAGCTTCCGAAGCTATTGACAAACTTCACAAGGGCACCGGTGCCGGCAGCGATTTCCTCGGGTGGGTTTCCCTTCCCTCCGAAACGACCGACGCTCTGATTGCCGACATCAACGCTGTGGCCGCCGATCTGGCTGCCCGCTGCGAGTATGTGGTGGCTATCGGTATCGGCGGCAGCTATCTGGGCGCCAAGGCCGTAATCGAGGCCCTGAGCGACAGCTTCGCATCTTTGCGTGATAAAGGCGACGCCCGCCGCACAAAGGTGCTGTTCGCCGGTCAGAATATCGGCGAGGAGTATCTCAACGAGCTGCAGGACCTGCTCAAGGACAAGAGCTTCGGTATCATCGTGATCTCGAAGTCGGGCACGACCACCGAGCCTGCTATAGCTTTCCGTCTGCTCAAGGAGCAGCTTGAAGCTCAGGTTGGCAAGGCTGAGGCTGCCAAGCGCATCGTGGCCATTACCGACGCCAAGCGCGGTGCCCTGCGTCAGCTCGCCACCGAGGAGGGCTACAAGACTTTCGTCATCGCCGACAATGTGGGCGGCCGTTTCTCGGTGCTCACACCCGTAGGTCTGCTCCCCATCGCCGTTGCCGGTTTCGACATCCGCAAGCTCATCGATGGCGCCTGCCGTATGGAAAAGGCCACTCTCGACGCCGACAGCACCAACCCTTGCGTGCTCTACGCCACTACACGCAACGCCCTCTATCGCCACGGCAAGAAGATTGAAATCCTCGTCAACTACAACCCCAAGCTCCACTTCTTCGGAGAATGGTGGAAGCAGCTCTACGGCGAAAGCGAAGGCAAGGATGGCAAGGGCATCTTCCCCGCAGCTGTCGACAACTCCACCGATCTCCACTCGATGGGTCAGTGGATTCAGGATGGCGAACGCATCATTTTCGAGACCGTTCTCTCTGTAGAACATATGGCCAAGGAGACCATCATCCCCTCCGACAAGGACAACCTCGACGGCCTGAACTACCTCGCCGGCAAGCACGTAGATGAAGTGAACAAAATGGCTGAGCTCGGCACCCGCCTGGCCCACGTCGACGGCAAAGTGCCCAATATGCGCATCACCATCCCCGCCCTCAACGAAGAATATCTCGGCGAACTCATCTACTTCTTCGAGAAATCCTGTGGCATCTCCGGCTACCTGCTCGGCGTCAACCCCTTCAACCAGCCCGGCGTAGAAGCCTACAAGCGCAACATGTTTGCCCTCCTGGCCAAGCCCGGCTACGAAGCTGAAACCGCCGCCATCCAAAAACGCCTGTAATCCCCCGCCCCCGGCTCCGCCGCCTGTCGTCTCCACTGCCGCGCCCGCAAGGCTGCCCCGGCTCCGCTGCGCCCGCCATATGGAGCGCCGAGGGGGCCAGCGTAGCTGGCCGTCAGTTGTAGCCAGGGGTGCAGCTGCGCGGTAGCGCTGCAAACCCCTGGTATAGTGATAAATATAATTTAGCGCTGCGTAGCTGCGCGTCAGGATTTTTTGACGCGCAGCTACGCAGCGCCTTTTGTTTTTTTTATAGCTTAAACACCAGGGGTTTGCAGCGCTACCGCGCAGCTGCACCCCTGGCTACAGCTGACTGTCGGCTACGCCGACCCATCCGGGCGATTCCCACCCCTTCCTCCTTGTGTGTGCTTTGCTGCATCTCTTTTTTTGATGGAGGGCTTTGCGGCCTCTAATTTCCGACGGCTTCTCGCAGCTTTTTTGCGGCATTTTGCTTATCTTTGCAGGCAGGAAGGCCAGCAGCCCTTGTCCTGTTATCGGCCGTGCACGGCCGATAACTCAACGAGGCTTAGGCGCGCCATGCAAAGGCGCTGAGGCGAGGCGAGGAGGGGGCGCTGAGGCGAGGGAGAGGGGCTTTAGGCAGGGTGCAGCGCTTATTCCAGCCATATTTCCTGCAGAAGCAGGCGCACAGGGGCCTGGGTGGCTCCCCCAGAGGGAGCGGCGGCCGGGGTGGTGGCGGAGGCGGGGATGAGGAGCTGGATGAACTCGATGTCGCGGAAGGTGGGGAAGGGGGTGAGGGGAGCGGGGATGCGGCGATCGAGCATAGTGGGGTAGGGCGCGGGCATTATCACTCCTTCGCGGGGGCGCAGCTGGCTTAGCGGCACCATATATGTGCTTTCTTTATTCGAGAAGGCGGTGGTGGGCTCGGTGGCGGGGCTGGGGGCGGAATCGCTGGCAGCCTCGGCGGCCATACTGGTGCGGCCGCGATTTATCGCGCCCCTACCGGGGACGGCTTCGGCGGCAGGGCTGGTGTCGTCGCGATATATCGCGCCCCTACCGGGGGCGGGGAGGGGGGCGGAGTAGGTGTAGCCGTCGCGGGTGACGACGGCGATTTCGGTGCCGGGTGGAGGGGTTTGGGTGAGGGCGTAGTCGCGGGTGGGGTCGAGGGGCATAAATCTTATGCCGATGGCGGTGGGCTGGATGTTCTCGGGCAGGCGGTCGATTTTATCGCCTACGCGGCGGCGAATGGCTATGATGTCGGAGGAGGCCATACTGGTGCGGCCGCTATTTATCGCGTCCCTCCTATCTGGGGAGGGGGTGAATTCGAGGAGGTAGTATTCGGGGTCGTGCCAGGAGGGGTTGCGGTGGTCGAAGGTGAAGCGCCAGGCGTCGTCGGGGCGCGAGGGGTCGGGGATGCGGTTTACGTCGAGATCGGTGTCGGAGGGGAGGGCGCTGAGAAGGCCGATGGGGAGGCGGGCTGGTTCGGGAGCCACATATTCGGCGAGGCCGATGTTGCCGGCGACTTTGGTGTCTTGGAGGAGGGCCATATCAGGGGTAATGCCTTGACGGGCCAGCAGATATACGCCGGGGGAAATATCTACGGCTTCATTGGCGGCCATTCGGGTGCGGCCGCGATATATCGCGCCCCTACTATCGGGGAATGGCTGGGAGGAGGAGCCGGAGGGATTGAGGGGGGTGATGGTGTAGGCGGAGCCGAGGGAGGGGAGGGTGATGCGGATGGGGTGGCTGCGGGGGGTGGTGACGAATTTGGCGTCGTTGAGCGAGGTGGCGGCGAAGGGGTCGTCGAGCTGGGTGACGTCGGGCATCACTTCCAGGCGCCAGACGCCGGGCTGGGCAGTGGCGTCGAGGAAGTAAGCGCCTGTACCGCCGTAGCTTACCACGGGCGAGGAGCCGTGTCCGGCTACGAGTTGCAGCGAATCGGGGCAGACGGGCGCCACAGAGGTGCTGTTGGTGTAGATGTATTTCTGCGGGGAATTGAAGATGCTCAGGTCGGGGTCGTGGCTCACGGTGGTGTGGCCGAAGGTGCTGTTTTGGGGGTAGCGGCCGTAGTCGGCGCCGCGGGGTGTCTCGCGGGCGGCTTCGGCGGCAATCATCATGCTCAGCGCTTTGGCGGGGGTGTAGGCCAGGTTGAGGTAATGGGTGACATACTCGGTGTTGTACTGTGCCAGGTCGATGGGGTCATAGGCGAACTGGGTGATCCACTGGAATCCCTGTTTGCGGAAGGTGCGGGCGATGGCGGGGTAGAGGTGCGAGTAGAGCACGTCGCCGGGGTCGAATTCATATACCACCTTCGCCAGATGGTTGAACTGCGGAATGGTGTCCCAGGGAATGTTGTAGTTGTCGAGGGCGGGGAGGAAGTTGCCCTTGCGCTCGTGCTTGGCCACGAGGGATGTGGGGTACCACTGATAGGTGGTGCCCTGGATGTCGGAGGCGTTGTAGTAGGCGGGTGTCACCGCAGGATTGTGGGTGACATTGTAGAGGATTGGGCGCTTGTAGCCGGCCTTGCGCAGGGCGCTGCACATACGGTCGATGTAGGCGGTGACCTCCTCCTGGGTGCCGGAGTGGCACGGTTCATTGTTGATTTCCAGGGCTATGATGGCCTTGTCCTGGCCGTATGTGCGACCGGTGTAGGGGTTGCGGTGCTGCACCAAACCGGCCAGATAGCGCTCCTGGGCAGCCTGAGCGGCGGGGTTGTCGTGGATTTCGCACTTGGGAAAATCGTAGGTGAAGGCGCCGGTGTCGATATCCTTCTCGGGGTAACCGTTGCCGAAATTTGTCTGGGCGGTGAGCACGATGTCGATGCCGCGCTTCTCGAGCTGTGCGATGAGGTAGTCGAGCAGGCGCAGATGCTCATTCTCTACGAGATTCCCGGCGCTGTCGGCCAATTCGGCATCCCACAGATGCAGGCGGAAGGCGTTGAGACCCAGACGGGCGATGTGGTAGACATCGCGGTCGATGGCCTTCTCCACATTCTTTCCCTCGTAGCCCAGTGCGCGGTAGGAGTAGGCGAATGGGGCGGTGTAGTTGGTGCCGTAGTAGCTTACTTCGGCGCCGTTGTCGCTACGGCGCATCACGCCCTGGTCGTCGACGAAGATTTCATAACTCTGGCGCGCAGCGCCGGGCTGCTTGCCGTCGGTTTTAGCGGCAACGGCAGCCGCCCCAGTCAGGAGGACAGCTGCCGCAGTGAAAAGGATTCTATTCATTATAATGCGGAATGCATTATGCATTTATTTAGCGGAGGATGAGCTTGGCGGGGCGCAGGCCGGGGGTGACGAGGATGTAGGCACCGGGCACGGGGGCGAAGCGGCCGGCCGATACGGGGGCTACTTCCACGCCGGAGGCGGTGTAGAGGCGCGAACCGGGGGTGGCAATCACTTCACCGCCGACGATGCGGTAGGTTGCGGCGGGCGCTTCGCCGAGGATGTCGGCGATGCCGCCGGAGGCCAGGTCGATGGTCTTTGTCTCCGACCAGTCGCTTTCGGCGAAGCTGGTGGCGTCGACGGGTACGGCTTTCACGCGCACGCGGTATTCAATGGCCTGCAGGCCGGTGAGAGTGTGGGTGAGACCGGTGATGCCCTCCACGGTGATGCGGTCGCCGCTGACGTTCTGCGCGGGAGCCTTGGCGGCTGTCGAACCGGTGGCGGCGGCGAGAGCTTCGTCGTATTCGCTGTCCTCGCAGTCGGGATAGCTGCCGGCGAATACGAGTGCGGAGTAGAGGAAGATGCGCTTGGCCGAAGCCACGGTGGCAATCTTCATCGAGTATTTGGCGTTGTCGTTCAGACCGTTGAAGGCTGCCGAGTAGTAAGCGGCGCCTTGTGTGGTTTCAAACCGCTGAGAGGCCACTTCGTTGCCGGAGGCATCGAGCAGCGAGAGGGTGAAGTTTACGTTGGCATCGTTGCTGTAGCTCTCGGCGTTGGCCACGAGGGTGATGCTGCCGTCGGCGGGGGAAATCGACGCGGGGGAAATCAGGGCGCCGATGTTGTTGCGGCTGCCCAGACGAGTGCGGTTGCTTTCGGTGCCAACGTATCCCTCTGTATCCCAGTCGCTTTTGTTCTTAGTGAAGTCGTGAGCCAGGGATGCTGCGGGCAGACCGGAGGATGCGGGCCATACCTGCAGGGTGTAGGTGGCGTCGTCGCCGTTTTCGGCAGCCCAGGTGGCGGTGAGCGAACCGGCCTCAGCGCCGCCTGTGAGGGTGCTGAGCGATGGGGTGACGAGTGAAGGAAGTGCCTGACGGTCAACCCAGAAGCTTACTATGCCGGTGGCCTCTTCGCGCTCGATTTCGGTGACGGGCTGATGCAGCCTTGAGCCGCTGAAGGTTTTGGCCGCGGGGGTGGAATTGTCGGTGAATTCGTGGGCATAGCTCTTGGGCCAGAGGTCGCCTTTGAGGGCGGAAGTGCCGATTATGCTGCTGGGAGTGAGGGTGTTGTCGGCCGGCACTGGCGACATACGCTGGAACGATACAGTGTTGTTCACCTCATTATCCTTCCAAACCTGACGGTCGTAGGTGACGTGGGTGATGAGCATACCGTCCTCGGCGATGAACTCATCCCATCCCTTGCGGGCACGGTTCTCGAAGATGAAGTATTCATCGTTGTCGGCCTCGTTGACCAGCACCACGGCCTTGCTCTGCGGGTCGTTGGGGTCGCTGAGCACCGGCAGGGAGTATTTGGTGTTGGGCTTGCCCACTTCCAGGTCGATCCAGCCCATAAATGCCTTTTCGTAAGCCGAGTAGCCGATGGGGGTGTAGCCATCGTCGTTGTAGGAGCCGTAGTCCATCAGCGACCAGGCGTCCATACCGTATGCGCTGTTGTAGACAGTGGTGTAGAAGTCGGGCAGACCGAGGCAGTGAGAGAATTCGTGGCAGAAAGTGCCGATGCCGTCGATCTGAGTCGGATCCTCGCCGTTAAGCTCGTTGAATACGGCAAACTCGTTGATTTTTACGCCGTTGAGTGAGAAGATTTTTTCGCCGCTGCCCACCATATTCCACATACAGGGCCACACGGCCTGGTTGTCACCGCTGGAGTTCTGGCCGGTGCCGGCATACATCACGATTACCACGTCGGCATAGCCGTCGCCATCGTTGTCGTAGTTGGAGAAGTCCACATCGTTTTTAGCCAGCTGGCAGCCCTCTTTCACCATTGCGCCGGTTTTTTCATCGTTGCCGTATGAATCTGTACCGCCGTAATATTTGCGGTTTTGGGAGAGGGTGTAGGGGCCGAAGAATTCAAACTGCGGCTCGTATTTGCCCAGCGACTGGTCTTTGAAGTACTGCCTTACGCTCTTGGGGCCGTTGGCGCAGAAATCGCTGATGGTCTCCTTGGCGTTGGCGCCGTCGCGGAATTTGATGTCGGTATACTGCACCAGGATGACGGGAATCTTGGGGGTACCTATGTGGCCCACAGCGCCTTCGTTGGTCGACTCGATGTCGAGGGTTCTGCCGTTGAACGCGGCGCGAAGGGGCGCTTTTTTGGCGACAAGCTTACCCTCGGCGATGGCCTGAAGCACGCGCGGGGCTGATGCGCGGCGCACATTGTAGTCGATTTTGGCATTGTTAGCCTCGATGAATTTCAGCTCCTGGGGGGTGCGGAGCGCGGCCTCGTGCACATACACGGGCTGCGCCTCGGCGGTGCCGGGGTAGATGGCGTGCCCCTCCGGGGTGATGGCTACCATCAGACCGTCGGAGGTGATGTAGGAGTGGAAGCGCTCGTCGCCCGTCAGGGTCACGGTCACGGTAGTGCCGTCGGGCTGGGTGAGGGTGCGTGAGATGCGCTTTGCGGGCACAGCCAAAGCTGTGGAGGCCGAAAGGAAGATGAATGTGGCGGCAAGAAAGCCTTTGCGAATAGCCGTGAAGGTGAGCTTTTTCATTAGAGAGTTTTTAAAATCTTTAGTGCAGCGGCGACCCGGAAGCGGGGGCTGCCGAAGGCCTTGCTGCAGCGGTAACGTGATTTATTGCATCCGCTCCGCTTTCATAGCCGAGGGCTTTTAGCCTTGCGCTTTGCGGGGGCTTTGCAGCTGAGGAGCGCCTGGGGCTTTTGGCCTTGCGCTTTGCCGGGGCTTTTGAAAAGGGAGCTAACTGCAAAATTATGAAAAAACTTCGGGAATTGCAAGCCTTTGCGGCGCTTGCGGCAAGAATTGCGGCAAAATGGCCGCAAATGCCGCCGTTTGCCGCCATTTTGCCGACAAAAAGCAGGTCTTAGATGGTAGATTGTGGATAGTAGATAGCAGGCCATGTGGGCGCGGCCGCGATATATCGCGCCCCTACAGCCGGGCGGGGGCTGCGGCTCGGGAGCCGGGAGCCTGCTGGGGCGGGAAGCGGGAGCGGCGGGAGGCGGGGGATTAGGAGCGGCGGGAGCAGGTGGGGCAGAGGCCTTTGATCATATAATTGACGGAGTGGGCGGTGAAGCCGTCGGGGATGGCTACCGGCGGGATGGGCACATCCTCCAGGCAGTAGGTTTCGTGGCAGCGTTCGCAGTAGAAGTGCACGTGCTGGTCGGCCGGGGAGTGGTCGCCGGAGGCGTGGCACAGCTCGTATTTGAGCGCGCGGGAGCCGTCCTCGATTACGTGCACCACATCTTTCTCGGCAAACAGCTCGAGCACGCGGAAGATGCTGGCTTTGTCGGGGGAGAAATCGAGGGCGGTTTCGAGGTCGGCGATGCTCAGTGGGCGGGAGGCTTTCTGCAGCTCGCGCATCACCAGGATGCGGTTGGCCGTAGGCTTTATCCCTTTGGCAGCCAGAATGCTATCGATATCGGTCATAATTCAATGCGGAATGCAGAAAGGGAAATGCAGAATGCAGAATTAATTATGCATTATGCATTGTCAGTGGTGAAGCCGAGGTCTTCGATGGTGTGGCGCACGGCGGCGGGGTCGGGGGTGCCGACGATGGTGACTTTGCCGGTGGGGAGGTCGGCTTTGACCGATTCTACGCCCTGGAGTTTGCCTATGTTTTTCTCAACCATAGCTGTGCAGTGGTTGCAGCTCATACCTTTTACTTCGATAGTGAGGGTGGAATTATTCATTGCTTGGGGGTTATTTTCGGGGTTTTCTTCAAGGTTATGGTGGTGGTGCTTGTGGGGGTTGCGGCGGAGGAAGGCGTTGACCAGCAGGCCGATAAGCAGCATCGAGCAGATGGCGGGGAATATGCCGATTTCGGGGAGGCAGCAGGCTGCGGCGTGGCTCAGGGGCACGGTGAACCAGCTTGTGGGCATCAGATAGTCGATGCAGGCTCCGATGGCGATGGCGCCGAGGATGATGGTGCTTAGGTAGATGGCGGCAGCTTTCTTGCCCAAAGATTTGCGCACGATGATGATGGAGGCGAAGTTGGCGGCGGGTCCGGCCATCAGGAGCACGAAGGCGGCACCGGGGGTGAGCCCTTTGAGCATCAGCGACAGGGCGATGGGAATGGAGCCGGTGGAGCAGACATACATTGGCACGGCAATGATGACCACGGCGATCATCGACAGCAGGGGGTATTGGGCGAAGAAAGTGAAGAAGCCGTCGGGCACGAAGACGGTGATGGCGGCGGCCACTACCAGGCCGATCATCAGCCACTTGCCGATGTTCTGCACCATATCCACGAAGCCGTAGCGGAGGGCGCCGAGGAGGCGCTGGCCGAAGTTGCCGGCGGGCGCGGCGTCGATGGTGTCGACTTCGCGGTTCTGCTCGGATGGTTCGGGACGGTCGGTGCGGTCGACGAGCATACCGCCGATGAAGGCGGTGACCAGTGCGGCCACGGGGCGGATGATGGCGAAGGCCGGTCCCAACAGCGAATAGGTGGCTGCAATGGAGTCGACGCCGGTCTGCGGGGTGGCGATGAGGAAGGAGGTGGCGGCACCGCGCGAGGCACCGTTGCGGCGCAGCGACACGGCCGTGGGGAGCACGCCGCAGGAGCAGAGCGGCAGGGGGATGCCGATGAGCGCGGCTTTCAGTACCGACACCGGCCCGGGCAGTGCCAGGTGCTTGCGGTAGAAGCTTGCGGGCACGAAAGCGTAGAGCAATCCGGCCACAAGAAATCCCAGCAGCAGGTAAGGCGCCATCTCGGCGAGCATATTTATCAGTGAATACAGAAATTCCATAATGCTTTTTGATAATGCAAAGATAAACTCAATTTTTTCTTTCTGCAAAGATACTGAGGATTTCTTGCAACCTGGTTGCAAAAAAGGGAAGGGGCGCATCCGCGATGGATGCGCCCCCGGTAGTGGCCGCGGGAAAGGTGAACCCACATTCCCGTGCCGTGATATAACAATCTATATTACCCTTATTTACTTCAAATTTGCGAGGCGAGGCCTCGGGAGGCTTAGCCTCGGTGCGAGGCGAGGCTTCGGGGGAGTTTATTCGGTAACGTAGGTGTAGAAGAAGTTTTCGACATCTTCGCCGTATTTCTTGTGCTCGGCAGTGACGGCGCCGTCGGCGTCGAGGTCGAAGGTGTAGGTTGAAGCGGTTTCGGAGTAATCCCACTGGATGGTGGCGTGGAGGTTGGCGGAGCCTTTGCCGAAGAGGCCGGTCTCAACGAGCCAGCGGCTTGCACCGATGCCTTCGGCTGTGGTGGCGTGCATACCGGAAACGTTGGGTGTGCTGGTGTAGGTGTGGAGCTTCCAAACGGTGTTGCCATCTTTGAGTTTGCTCCAGCGCATGATGTTGCCGTCCTGTACGTCGATGTTTACAGCAACTTTGCCGTTCTTGACGCACTGAATCATATAGCCGTCTTCATCGTAGGTGTATTCGCAAGTATCCCATTCGTCGGCAAATTTCTCTACCAGGCCCTTGTCGTTGAGGGTGATGTGGTAATTGTTCTTGCCGGTGACTTCGATCTTGTTGCCGTCGTAGGCAAATACCCATTCGCGGTCGAGGTCGCCTTCACGGGTGCCGTCGGCGGTGCGGAAGATACGTTTCACTGTCCAGTCGTCGTTGTATTCATAGAACCACTTGTCCCAGTCGTCGGCGAATGTGTCGACATGGTAAACCTTAGCCACAACGATCGGTGCGGTGGTCTTGAACTTGATTTCGGCCCATTCGGAGTCGGTGAAGAGCACCGATTCGGCGCGCGAAGCCTTTACACGGAGGGTATAGTCGGTGGATGGTGTGAGGTCGGTCAGCTCGATCTTAGCCTCGGTGACGGTCTGCTCGGGGCCACCGTTGAGGGTGTAGATATAGCGGTTGGCGTTGTCGACATCTGCCCAGGTGATGGTGGCGTTGACGTCGGCAACTACGGGGGTGTCGAACACGGGAGCTGCCAGTGCATTGGTTTCAGGTGCGTCGGGGTCGTCGCTGCAGGAGGTGAAGCCTAATGCTGCCACACCGAGCGCCAGGAGAATGATTGATTTTTTCATTGTTTTGGATTAGTGTATTGATTATTTAGGTTTAAGGTGAGAAAATCAGCGGGGGAATCAGTTGCCGGCGATGACAATCAGCGCCAGACCGGCAATGAAGAAGGCGAACATGGCCGTGAGCAGGGAGTTGACGGTCTTGTTGGCGCCTTTGAATTCTTTCCATACGAATACGCCCCAGATGGCGGCGATCATAGGTGCGCCCTGGCCCAGTGCGTAGCTGATGGCGGGACCTGCCTCACCGGAGGCGATGTAGCTGAAGGCTGTGCCCAGACCCCAGATTACGCCGCCGAGCATACCGCAGAGGTGTGTGCCGAGCGAGCCTTTGAAATAGGCTGAGTAGCTCACGGGTGCGCCCTGGAAGGGGAAGCGCATCACCAGAGTGTTGAAGAGGAAGTTGCTCAGGAGCACGCCCAGCGAGAAGATGAAGATAGCGGAGTAGGGGGTGAGCTTGCCTACGGCGGGGCTGGCGAAGTTCTCCACATCCATTCCTTTCACCACGAAGGCGTAGAAGAACGACATAAGGATGCCGGCCAGTGCTGCCAGGAGGATGCCTTTGCGGTTGGCCGAGACGGCGTCGGAGGCGTTGCCGGCTTTCTCTGTGGATTCTTTTTTGGCTGCCTGGAGCTTGCCGGAGGCGATGCCGTTGCAGATTACGGCCACAACCACCAGTGCTACGCCGGTGAAGAGCATCACTGGGTCACCTTTGGCGGCTTCGAGGTAGGTGTTGATTACGCCAAGCACCAGCGCGATGCCTACGCCTAAGGGGAAGGCTACTGCCATACCGGCCAGCGATACGGAGGCCGACAGGAGAATGTTGGAGGCGTTGAAGATCACACCGCCGAGGATTACCCACCAGATGCTGGAGGATGATGCCTGCTGGAGGTCTTCTACGAAGGGACGGCCTTCGGCGCCGTGGCTGCCCATAGTGAAGCCGAGCAGCAGTGTGAAGAGCACCATGCCAATCACATAATCCCAGTAGAAGAGTTCATATCGCCAGTTTTTCGAGACGAGTTTCTGGGTATTGCCCCAGGAGCCCCAGCAGATCATCGTAATCAGGCAGAATACGACGGCCAGGGTGTAGTTGGAAATGATAAACATAATATGATTTTTTTATAGGTGAGGCTTAGATGTGGATGCGGGCGTTGAGGTAGCGGAGCCATTCTTCCCAGTGGTCGAGAATGGGCGAGGAGGGGAGGATGCGGTATTTGTGGGAACGGTCGGATTGGCGGAGGAGGATGTGGAGGCGGCTGGCCAGGGGGTAGGAGGGGGAGTCGGGGGTCTGGACGATCCAGAGGCGGGGGTAGCGGCCGTGGCTGCAGATGATTTTTGCGGCTTCATCGGCCTGGGCTTCATTGCCTTGAGGGTGGTAGAGGATGGCGGCGGTGAAAAGGTTGGCGTCGCGGTGGAGAGAGTTGAAGCGGGAGATGGGCTCGTCGACGGCGAGGTAGGCGCGCATACGCTGCGACTGGCGCAGCTCGGGGCGAAGGGCTTCGATGGTTTGCGGGGTGTCTTCGGCGCCGAGGAAGCAGATGGCCAGGGGGGCGATGGCGCCGGTGGAAGCGAGGCTATCGGCGTTTTCGGCGAGGGCGCGGCGCAGGGGCGCGGGGATGGTGCCGCCTACGTAGAGCACGGGATATTTGCGGCGACTTTCGGGATTGGCTGAGGGGAGCCACAGCTCCGAGGCAGAGATCGCTTGCGGCTCGATGGAATCAGAGCTGTAGGGGCGCGATATATCGCGGCCGCTCCCGGATGGAATATCATCGCCGATGACGCGGCCGCGATATATCGCGCCCATACAAGCCTCGGCGGCCTCCGGGGAGGAGGGATCGGGGGAGAAGAGGCGGAGGGCAGAGGGAAGGGCGGAATTCCAGCAATCGAAATCGTGGCCGCCGCCGCGCACGCGGTAGGTGTGGGGAATGTGGCGGTCGAGGAGGAGGCGGTGCAGCTCCTCATTGGATTCGGCAAGGGTGTTTTCGCGGTCACCGATGTCGATGAGCAGGCGCTGGCCAAAGGTGGAGGGGAGATTCTGGAGAATGTGATAGGGAGAGCGGGCGAGGTAGTAGGGGGTGAGGCGGTCGTTGCCGGTTTTGCCGGCGGCGCCGAAGGTGCGTCCCCACTGTTTGTCAAATTCTTCCTGCGGGCCTTCGGAAGTGAACTGCTCGTCGGTGCGGATGGAGGGGGAGAGGGCGGCGATGGCGCCGAAGCGGTCGGGGTGGCGCAGGCCGAGGGTGAGGGCGCCGAAGCCTCCCATCGAGAATCCGCCGATGGAGGTGGTGGCGGCCGGGGTGTGGCCGGTGGCCTTATCGATGATGACGGGGAGGGTGCTTTCCACCCAGGGCATCAGTTCGGTAGTGAAGAATGATTCGTAGGGGAGGGAACCGTCGGCGGCGTCGGAATAGTAGCTGAGGTAGCCGTCGGGCATCACGATCACCATCGGGGCAATCTCGCCGGAGTCGACGAGGCGCTGCATGGTGCGGGCGATGTCGCCGTATTCGAGCCAGGAGGAGTTGTCGCCGCCAATGCCGTGGAGCATATACGCCACAGGATAGCGGAGGGAGTCGGCTCCCTGGGGGATGACCACCGACACGTTCACGTCGTGGCCGAGCAGCTGTGAGGGAACGGCCACGGCTTCGATTTCCACGGGGAGGTTCTGCGCGGCGAGGTTAGCGGCGCAGCCCGGCAGAAGGAGAAGTGTCAGTGATATTTTGCGAATCAGGTTCATCGGATGGGGAGATTCATAAATTCGGAGAGCTGGAGGAAGCCGTTGGAGGCGGAGATGAGGTTGTCGCGGCCGTTGCGCACGCGGTACTGGCATGGCGCTCCGGCGTCGCGGAGGGCGCAGTACATAGCCAGGGCGGCTTTGTAGTTGGTGCCCATATCGGAAATGCCCACGGCGTAGGTGCGGGCCTTGAACTGCGCTCCGGCGGGGATGGTGTAATCGGCATCCTCGGCGTAGAAGCCGCCGGCTTCAGCGCCCGCGAAGGCGTAGGCGGCGAGTCGGCCGGAGGTGGTGCCGTAAATCATAATCTGGCGGTGTGAATCGCCGTTGCTCAGGCCCAGGTCGGCCTCGACTGCGCTGAAGAGCTCTTCGGGGGTGAAGTTGGCGTCGGCTTTGACCACGGCCAAGGCCACGTTTCGCCCGGCCAGGAGGGAGCCTAAGGCTGCGGCAACATCGTCGGGAGTGAGCGAGGCGGCGCCGGTGCCCAGTTCGCAGTAGATGATGTGTGTGGAGGCGTTGAGCTTGCAGCCGGTGCCCACGTAGAGCGATGCGCTGCCCACGGTGCGGGCGGCGGGCGCAGCGGTGGCGTCGGCGGGTTCCTCGTCGAGGGGGTAGGCGGCGCCGCTCAGGCGGCTTTCAAAGAATGCCAGACCTTCGGTGAGCCCTTCGCGCCAGTAGGCGGTGGTGTGGGCGCCGTTACGCACGCGGTATTCGTGGGCCACATTGTTGTCGCGCATCAGCGAGTGCAGCTCGCCGTTGCCGATATAGAGGCGCTCCTCGTCGTCGCCGCAGTCGATGAAATATCCCACGGAACTGTACTGCGCGGGGTTGTCGGCGAAGAAATGGAGGGGGCAGAGGTTGATGTAGTGGGAGGTGAGGCGCGGCTGGCCGGTGGTGCCGTAACCGCCGAAGACGCTGCCCCACTGGTTGTCCCAGCTGCCGAGGGTTTTGTACTGCTCGTCGGTGTTGAGCGAGGGGCTCAGGCCGATGCAGGTGCTGAATGTCTCTGGGTGCTTGGAGGCGACGGCCAGGGCGCCGAAACCGCCCATCGAGTAGCCGGCCACAGCGCGGGAGGAAGCGGTGGCGTTGGTGCGCAGCAGAGCGTCGATGGCGGGGACAAGCTCGTCGACGAGCATATCCATATAGCGGTAGGAGCCGTCGTAGCGGTTTACGAAGTAGGAATTGCCGCCGTCGGGCATCACGTAGATCAGGGGGCGCACCTTGCCGGCGGCGCGGGCGCGGCCCTCCACGGTGGAGATGTCGAAGTGTCCCGGGCCCCACGAGGAGGCTTTGTCGCCGTAGCCGTGGAAGAGGTACACCACATCGAAGTGGCGCTCGGCATCGGTGAGGTACTCTTCGGGAAGGAGGATGTTGTAGGTCACCTGCTGGCCGAGGATATTGGAGTAGAAGGTGAGGCCTTCGTTGTAGCGCTTGGAGAAGGTGACGGTGGTCTCACCAGGCTGAGGCGGCTCCGGCGTAGCCCCTCCCTCATCGGAGGAGCATGCGCCGAGAACCGCGGTCAGCATGAATGAAACAGAGTATTTCAGGAATCTTTTCACGGTGCGGGGGTGAGGGGGGCGAGGGGGTGGTTGGCGTAGACGATGAGATCTTTGCACTGGATGGCGTAGCGGGGGTCGGGGTTGAGCCAGCGCACGGTCAGTGAGTGGGCGTCGTCGGTGAGGCCGTAGGTGTAGAAGATGTCGTATTTGCGCTTGATGTAGTCGAGGGGCATCTTGAAGGTTTCTACGGTCTTACCGTCGATAACGGCTTCCAGTTCGGCCACATAGGTGTCGGGGGCGTCGGGCACGGCTGCGCGCACATTGCCCTGGAGCACTACGCCGCTGCCGGTGAACTGCCAGGTGTGCTCCTGGCCGAGATCGTATTTGATGACGCGGCGCTCCACAGGCCAGATGCCTTCAAAGGATTGCTCGAAGGGCACCGGTTCGGGGGTCTGGACGCGGAAGGTGTAGTTGTCGCCTTCTATTTTGCCGCCGTTGGCTTTTACAACCTGCGAGAGGATGTCGAGGGTCACTTCATAGCTCTTCTCCAGGGTGATGGAGGTGTAGGGGAAGTTGATGTCTTTCACCTTGTCGAGGCCCTTCTTCCAGTATTCGGGGATGCCGGAATAGCCCTTGATAACGCCGAGGATACCGGCGGCGGTGGCGGGGTTGCAGTCGGAATCCTGGCCGCAGCGGGTGGAGATGTCGATGGTGCGGAAGAAGTCGCCCTCACCGTAGAGGAGGCCGATCACGCAGTAGGCGGCATTGATGGAGGCGTCGATGTCGAAGCCGTTCCACACACCTTCGGGGCACCCTTTATCCACGGAGTAGCGCTCGTCGATGGCGAGCCAGCAGCGGTGCCAGTCGTCGGGGTATTGCTTCCAGAACTTCACCACGTCGGCGATGCAGCGGTGGAAGTTGGCCTGCTCGGGGATGGTGCGCAGCGCCTCGGTGACGATGGTGGGGATGTCGTCGCAGACATAGGCCAGGGTGTAGAGGGCGCCCATATAAACGCCGCCGTAGAAGCCATCGCCGTAGTTCATAATGTGGCCGATGCGGTCGGAGAGCATCGAGGCGGTGTTGGGCATGCCGGGGCAGACCATACCGATGAAGTCGGCCTCAATCTGGAAGTCGATATCGTCGGCGTGGGGGTTGTTTTTCCAATGGCCCGACTGGGGAGCTGGGATGCCGTTGAGAATGTTGTAGCGCGCGGCCTGGTTGGCGTGCCAAAGCTTGTAGTCGGCGTTGGCGAACGCCTCGGCATAGCTGTGTGCGGGGGCGTCGATGCCCTCGCGGGCCATCACCTCCATAAAGGTGAGGTCCATATACACATCGTCGTAGAGGCCGGGGTCTTCCTCGAAGATGTCCTTGCAGTAGTCGTCGTACCAGATGATGGGGATGGAATCGTTGATCATTCCGCCCTTGTATTTAAACTCGGTGGGACCGCCGTAGGTGCAGCCGATGGTCTGGCCGGCCCAGCCGCCCTTGATTTTGTCGACGAGCTTGTCGCGGGTGATGGTAACATCCTTTCCGTAGGGGATGGACGAGGCGCCAGCTCCCTCGCCGCTGCCGCAGGAGGAGATGAGCGGCAGAAGCGAAGCTCCGGCGATGAGTGATATGATGATGTTTTTCATTTCAGGAGGTGATGGATTTTCAGAAGAGGGTGATTTTCAAGGGGAGAATCAGGGCTTGTTGGAGTAGAAGCGGGGGTGAGTGGGATTCTCCGAGTAGTACATAATGTCGTTGATGCGGATGGTGTAGTTCTTGTTGGGGTTGAGCCAAACCAGGCGCACGGTGTGGCGTCCTTCGGGAAGGAGATACTTCCAGGCTGGCTCCACGCGGCGCGAAGTGTTCTTCATCGGCATCTTCACGGTCTGGTCGAGCTTGCCGTCGATCCATACCTGTATGTCGGCCACGTAGTTGTCGTTGGGTTCGGCCAGGCCAAACACTTCCGAACCGATGTGGCGGGTGGATACACGGGCGATGTAATCCTTGTTGATATGCTTCAGGCAGCAGATGTTGCCCCAGATTACGAAGCCGTTGCCGTCGAATGAGAACTCATACTCTTTGTCGAAGAATTCATCCTTGCGCTCGCGGGTGAGGGGGTAGGTGTTGGTGAAGTTCTGCTCCAAGGGGAGGGTCTTCACCTGCTGCAGGGGGATGGCGACCTCGCCGGCCTCGCCTGCCTTGGGGGCTTTGCCGCCGTTGCGGGTAATCAGCTCGCAGGCCTGCTTGTACGACATAGCGTAGGAATCGGTGAGCGAGATGGTGGTGCCGTCGAAGTCGAGGTCCTCAATTTCTTTGAGCGGGTTGAGCCAGAAGGTGGGAATCTTGTCGTAGCCCATCATCACACCGAGCACACCGGCAGCGGTGGAGGGGTTGCAGTCGGCATCCTGGCCGCAGCGTGCGGCAATGTCGACGGTTTCGGTGAAGTCGCCGTTGCCGTAGAGCATAGCCAAGGCCACGAATGCCGAGTTGAGGCGGGCGTCGATGTTGAAGCTCAGGAAAGCGCCCTTGGGGCAGCCCACATCGTTGTTCCACTTACGCTGGAGGAATTCCCAGCAGGCAATCCAGTCGGTGGGGTGGATATCGTAGAACTTCACCACGTCGTTGACGGTCTGGTAGAATTTGCTTTCGGCGGGGATGGGAGCCAGGGCGGCCAGCACGATGTCGCGCGGGTTGTCGAGATAGAAGGCGGTGGAGTAGAGACCGGCCACGAAGGCGCCGCCGTAGAAGCCGTCGCCCGAGTTCATAATGTGGCCCACCTTGTCGGCGATGTCGAGAGCCTGCTGCTGCATGGCCGGAGCCATCAGGCCGATGAAGTCGGCCTCAATCTGGAAGTCGAGGTCGTCGGCGTGAGGGTTGTTGAGCCAGTTGCCCGATTCGGGAGGCATAATGCCGTTGCGGATATTGTAGCGGCCGGCCTGGTTGGCGTGGGCCAGGTGATAGTCGGCGTAGGCGAAGTGCGTGCCCAACTCTTCCTGGCTAACGTCGAGGCCGAGCTGCTCGAAGGTTTCTACAAAGGTGCAGTCGTTGTAGATATCGTCGAAGAGGCCGGGCTTCTTGTCCCACCAGTATTTCACGATGTGCTCGTTCCAGGGGATAGGCTGGTAGGCCTGGGTGTATGAGCCGGTGAATTTGAATTCCACCGGGGCGCCGTAGACCACGCCGATAGTCTGGCCGGCCCAGCCGCCCTTGATTTTATCGAGGAGCTGCTCCGAGGAGAGGCGCACGCAGGAGGCGTCGGTGGCAGAGGTGGCGGAGGGTGCGGGAGCGGCCTGTGCGGCGGCTGCGGCAAGGAGAAGGAGCGATAATGCTGTCTTTTTCATAGGTGAATGGGGAGAGAGGGGGTTATTTCAGGTCGTAAACTCCAAGCTCGGTGATGGAGGTGAAGTTGGAGACGTTTTTGGTGTACTTGTTCCAGTGATACTGATACTTGGTGTCAAGCAGGATGCGCACGCCGCGGGTGGTGACTTCGGGGAATTCGATGAGATACTGCGCGAAGTGGGGCTGGAAGAACACGATGTCGGTGGAGGGGAGAGCGGGAGTGGAGGTGTATTTGCCTGCGTCGCGCCAGTGGCCGTCGGCATCGAGATACTGCACGGTGAGGTCGGTGAACCAGCCGCCGAACTCTTCGAGGCAGCCCATATTCAGCTCAATCATATTGAGGGTCTGCGGCTCTTTCCAGCCGTAGCCGAAGAAGTCGATTTTCGGGTCTTTGGCTTTGGCGGCCAGGGAGTAGAACACCGAACCGGGGCCGTTCTTCACGCCGTCGTTGATTACGTCGACGCTCTTGGCATACATCGGTTTGCCGAAGGTGATCCAGCAGGAGTCGAGCACGGCCTCGTTGAGGGTGCGCACGTTGGCGTAGATAGTGTCGGCCTTGAGGGCGAGGTTCTGGGGCTTCACCACGATGTTGAAATCTTTGGTGAGCGACTTGCCGTTGCCCGCGAGCTGGAGGGTGATGTTGTAGCGGCCTGCCTTTGCGGGGGTGCCGGAGAGGTCGCCGTTGTTGAAGGTAAGGCCCTGGGGCAGCTCACCTTTGACGAGGGTCCAGGTGTACTGCTTGTTGGTGGGGCAGGCGAAGGAGTAGTCGGCGGGCATACCTACGGTGAGGTCGGGGTTCGGGCCTACGGCAAATTCCAGCGGGGGATTGAATTTGGCTTTGGGGTTGATGTAGATGTTGTTGCCTTTCACTTTGCCGCCGTTCTCCTTGATTACGTCGATGGCGAGCTTCACGGTGCGGTCGATCATATCCTGGATGGAAGCGTCGGGCATATCGTAGCGGGTGACGTTGACGTAGCGGTCGTTGAAGGGCTTTGTCCACCCTTCGATGGGCATAGTGAGAGATGCGGGGAGCTTGTCGGCACCCATAATCACGCCGAGGATGCCGCTCACTGTGGCGGCCTGGTTATCGCAGTCGAAGCCCATGGCGCAGCTCAGGTCGAGGGTGCGCTGGAAGTCGCCTTCGCCGTAGAGCATAGCCAGGATGCCCATAAGGCCGTTGAGGTCGGCATTCCAGATGGTGCGGGTCATAGGGTCTTCGTTGACGTAGAATTCGTCGGCGATAATCTGGCGCGACTTGGTCCAGTCCTTGGGGTATTTCTTGTAAAGCTCGATGCACTTGCGCACGCCCTGAGCGTAGCGGTCGTTGGGGTCGAGGTATTTCAGACCTTTTTCGATGAGCTTCTTGATATCTTTTTCAAAGAAAGCCTCGGAATACATGGCACCGTAGAGCACTGTGGGAGCTACGGCCCAGGAGTCGGAGGTGATGCGGGCGGCCCAGTCGCTCTTGCCTACGGCATACTCGGGCATACCGGGGGCGGTGTAGGCCCAGATTTCGTTGATGAGCTGCGGGTCGATCTGATACCAGTGAGGGTTGATGTCCTTGCGGCCGGTGAAGGGAGGGGTGAAGCCCAGGTGCATGGCGCCCAGGGCGGCACGGTTGGCCAGCCACACACGGTCGCGGATGTGATACATCCAGCCGTCGCGCATATTGGCGTAGGTGGGTTCGATGCCATATTTCTCCATCAGCATCAGGTATATGTATTCTACGTCGGTGTCGTCGTCGGAGAAGGCGCCGCCGGTCTTGGCGAGCTTGTCGAGGTTCTTGGTGTAGCCGAAGGGGAAGCGCGACTCGGAAGCGGGCTGGTCGACGAACTTGTTTTCAAAGGGGAGGCCGTAGATATTGCCAACCATCTGGCCGATCCAAGCGCCTGCGATTTTGTCGCGAAGAGTTTCCTTCGAGATTTTCTCAGCGGCTCCGGCCATGCCTGAGGTGAGCAGAAGCGCGGCGAGTGCCGCTGTAAGTTGTTTTTTCATAATATGGGTAAGGAGGTTAAAAATGGAGAGAAGGGCGGAGAGGGGAGGCTGGGGTGTGGAGAGGGGAGGCTTGTGGGCTGGGAGGCCTGTAGGGGCGCGATATATCGCGGCCGCGCCCGGATGGCAGGAGGCGAAGAAGTGGGAAAAGGCTCCGCGGAGCGTCCGGGAAAGATTTGCGCTTCCGCGGAGCCGTTTCCGGGTCTGTTAGCTGCAAAATGTTAATAACGGGGAGAGAGGGCCGCCGGGTATTGCTGTGAAAGAGCTCCAGGGGAGAAGAGACCTCACGGAAAGAAGGGTATTGCCCCGGCGGCGGGGGAGGGATTAATACTTGGGATTCTGTTTGAGCTTGGGATTGGCGTTGAGAATCTCAGCGGGGATGGGGAAGAGGTTGCGGAAAGTTTCGCCTTCCTGTGAGGGGTGTGCCCAGTACTGTTTGAGATATTTGCCGTAGCGAATCATATCTTCGTGGCGCCAGCCTTCCCAGGCGAGTTCGCGGCCGCGTTCGGCGTAAAGCTCATCGAGGGTGAGCTGCGAGGCGGTGTAGGGCTGGAGGCCTGCGCGGGTGCGGATTTTCTGCAGCTCGGGCATATTCACGGCTGTGGAAGCCTGACCCTGGCGCACGAGGCACTCGGCATACATCAGCACGATGTCGGCGTAGCGGAATACGGCGAAGTCGTTGTCCATCGAGGTTTCGCCGGAAGTGAGCTTGCCGTCGGTCTGATAGGGCCACTTGCAGATGCGGGCACCGTCGAATTTCTGGCGGCCGCCGTTGGCGTTGAAGTATTGTGTTTCAGGGAATACGGGGTTGTACTCCATCTGTGCGCCGTCGACCATAATGGGCTGGCCGTTGATGTCGACCTGCGGGCCGTAGAGCCAGGTAAGGTCGCGGCGGCGGTCCTGCGGGTCGTAGGTCTGGAAGAAGTCAGGCTCGCAGACGAATCCCGACCAGGGCGAAGCGCCGATGTTGAATGTGGCGCAGCTCTCCGGCTCCAGGGTGAGGGTATAGAGGTAGAAAGCCTTGCTGCCGGCGGGGATGGCTGCGGTGTCGTAGACGATGGCGAAGATGTTTTCGCCGGAGGTTTCGTTCTTCACGGCGAAGTTAGTCTCGTAGCTGTCTTCGATCTTGTAGTAACCGGGGTCGATGATCTGCTTGCAGGCTGCAGCGGCCTTGTCGTACATAGGTGTGCCGAACCAGGCCTCGGCGTTGATATACATCTTAGCCAGGATAGCCCAGGCCATAGCCTGAGTGGCGCGGCCGTAGTTGGTGGGAGCGGGAGCGGCGTCGAGCGATGCAATCAGCTGGGGAGTAAGCTCGCTTTCAAGGAATTGGAAGATGGCCTTGCGGTCGCGCTGCTCGGGATAGTCGGTGTCGGTGTAGTCGATGGTGAAAGGCACGTTGCCCCAGTTGGCCATAGCTTCATAGTAGAAGAAGGCGCGGAGGGTGCGCATTTCAGCGAGGATTTTGGTCTTGCCTTCAAACTGCACGTCGCTCAGCTCGGTTTCGTAGATGATCTCGTTGCAGGCGGCGATGCCATCAAACACCCAGTCCCATCCGCGCTTGAGCAGACGGTTGGAAGCGGGAATCTTGTTGGTCTGAATCTCTTCGTAGCGGCCGGATGAATACCATTCGCCGGCGTTGGTGGCGGGCACGGCGCATTCGTCGGAAGCCTGAAGCAGGAGAGTCCAGAGGCCCTGCTCCTTGTTGTAGCCCTGCATCTTGGTGTAAGCACGGCCGGCGTTGGCCACCAGCTCCTTCTCGGTTTTGAAGAAGTTGTCCATAGGAATCTCGCTGTAGACATTCTCATCGAGATTTGTGCAGGCGGGAAGCACAAGCGCTACACCTACAGCTCCCAGGCCTAATACTTTATATAAGGTTTTCATTGTGAATAGTAGTTAAGGTTAGAACTTGGCTGTGACACCGAATACGAAGTCGGTGGTGCGGGGGTAATATGTGAGGCCTTCGAGACCCGGCTCCAGGCCGGTGATGCCCACTTCGGGATCCACACCCTTGTAGCCGGTGATGGTGAACACGTTCTGTGCGGTGAAGCTCAGGCGGAGCGACTTGATGTACTTGTTGGCGAACTTGAAGTTGTAGCCCAGCGAGAGGTTGTCCATCTTCAGGAAGGAAGCATCCTCAACATACTTCGAGGAGTACTTTGTGCCCAGCTCGGTGTGAGCCTGGTCGTCCATCCAGGAGCCCATGATGTTGTGGAGGCCCAGACGGTCGAGGTTGCAGTAGCGCATTGCCATATCATTGAGCACCTTGCCGCCGAGGGAAGCGCGGAGCGAGAAGCTCAGATCCCAGTTCTTGTAGGTGAAGGTGTTGCTCCACGACATTGTTACCTTGGGATATGCGCAGCCCAGGTTCACCCATTCTTCTTCGGGCACAGAGCCGTCGCCGCGCTGACCGGCGAGCACGTCGTTGCCGTCGGTGTCGGTGCCGATGTAAACCGGGCCGTAGAATGTGCCGAGCGACTCACCCTCGATCAGGCGCTGTGTGTAGCACTTGCCGGGAACCGACCAGCCCACCTTGTAGGTGCCGTTGGTGAATTCCTCGTTGGTGAATTTGTCGAGCTTGTTGGTGTTGTGGGCAAGGATGTAAGTGGTGCTCCAGGTGAAGTCGCGGCTGGTGTAGGGGATAGCCGAGATGGTGAGCTCGATACCCTTGTTGGTGACTTTGCCTACATTGGTGAACAGTGTGTCGTAGATGTAGGGAGGAGTAGGCACGGTGTAGTTGTAGAGCAGGTTGTCGGTGGTGCGGTGGTAGTAGTCGAAGCTGAAGCTCAGGCGGCTGTTGAAGAATGAGGCGTCGATGCCGACGTTAAACTCTTTCTTGCGCTCCCACTGCAGGTCGGGGTTGGGGTTGGAGGCGGGCTGGTAGGTGTTGATCCACTGGCCGTTGTACCAGAACTTGCCGGCGGTGGTCATCAGGATGAGCGACTTGTAGTTGGAGAAATCCTGGTTGCCGGTCTCGCCGTAGCCGGCGCGGATCTTGAGTTCGTTGAGCCAGTCGCGGGTGCCTTCCATAAATGCTTCGCGGGAGATACGCCAGCCGGCGCTCACTGCGGGGAACCAGCCCCACTTGTGGTTTTCGCCGAAGCGGCTGGAACCGTCGCGGCGCATCGAGAGCGAGAGCAGATAGCGCTCGTCATAGTTGTAGAGTGCGCGGGCGAAGAAGCCTACATAGGTGTGGTCTTCCTTGTACGACGACATCTCGGCTTTGCCGTTGAGCAGACCTGTGCCGGAGCCGATGTTGTTCACGCCGAAGTCATCGAAGTCGAAGCCATTGTTCGACATGGAAGCGGAGGTCTCGGTGCCTTTCTGGTAGGTGTAGCCCAGCAGCGCCTGGAGGGAGTGCTTGCCCCACTGGTTGGTGTAGTGGGCAGTGGCCTCAAACTGCACGTCGTTCTTCTTGTAGTTGTTGATGTAGGCCGAGCCATCGGTGCCGATGATGCTGGGATAGTAGTGGGTGCGGTATTCCTGCTCCTCATAGCTTTCGCGGTTGAGGGCGAGGAAAGCGTCGAATTTCAGACCCTTCACGGGGAGGATGTTGAGGGTAGCGCGGGCGTTGCCTCCGTAGTTGTCGTCGACATTTGTGGCCTCGCGCTCGTTGATCATAGCCACGGGGTTATAATATTCCATGGCGGGGATGCGGTAGTAGCCGCCGGAGATGGTGTTGGCGGGATCGTAGACAGGTTCTGTGGGGTTGTGCGAGAAAGCCTGTTCGAAGACCGAACCGCTTGAGGGGTGATATTTGCGGTGTGTCACATAGAGGTTGACATCGAGGTCGAGCCAGCCTTCCAGCATAGTGTTGCGGATGTTGGTGCGGGCAGCGATTTTCTCGAAGTCGTTCTTCTTCTGCACGCCTTCGGCATATTCATAGTTCAGGGAGGTGAAGTGTGAGAACTTCTCTGTGCCGCCCGAGAGCGAGATGGTGTGCTTGTGGCTTACGGGGGTGCGGGTCACCTCGTCGAACCAGTCGGTGTCGGCGCCGTAGAGCGAGCTCTTCATGTCGGGGCGGTAGGTGTTGATCACGTAGTTGAAGTCGGAAGCCGAGAGGGGTTTGGCGCGGCGGCTGACTTTGCTCACTGAGAACTGGCCGTCGTAGGTGACTTCGGCACGGCCTTCGCGGGCGCGCTTGGTGGTGACGATGATTACACCGTTGGTACCGCGGGTACCGTAGATGGCGGCAGCGGAGCCATCCTTGAGCACGTCGATCGATTCGATTTCCTGGAAGTTGATGTTGCGGATGTCCTGACCTACAACGCCGTCGATGATAATCAGCGGGCCCTGGCCGGCAGCCAGTGTGTTGGTGCCGCGCAGGAGCACTTCATACTGTGCGTTGGGGTCGGCGCCGCCCGGTTTAACAATCTGCAGACCGGCAACCTTGCCCTGGAGCATACCCATGGCGTTGGTGAATGTACCGGTGTTGAGGTCTTCTTTCCTCATCGATGTCACGGCACCGGTGAGTTCTTTCTTAGTAGTGGAGCCGTAGCCGATTACCACCACTTCGTCGAGCAGGGCGGCATCCTCGGCGAGGGTAATCTTCAGGGGCTGGGAGGTGGAGGAGACGGTGACAGTCTGGGGCACGAAGCCTACCGACGAAACGGTGACTACATCGCCGGGCTTGAGTCGGAGGGAGAAGTCGCCGTCGACGTTGGTGGAAGTACCTGTGGAGGTGCCTTTTACCATAATGCTGGCGCCGATGACGGGTTCGCCGTTGGGGTCGAGCACCACGCCGGTTACGGGCGTCTGAGCCTTGGCGGTTGCGGCTCCGGCCAGTATCATGGCACTTAGACCGAAGAAACGCAAAGCTGTTGTGATCTGATTGACGTTCATTAGTTTAAGGTATTTGTTTGCGAATTGGTTTATTTTTGATTGGGGCTAATTAGGCTATTTGGTCTAATAAGTCTAATAGGTCTAATTAGTCTAATTGGGGAAGCGGGCGTCGACTTCGGCGCGGGTAGGCACCGACTGCTGGGCACCTTTGCGGGTGACGGAGATGGCGGCTGCCTGATTGGCGAAGATCATAGCAGGGCGCACTTCTTTCCCTTCGGAGAGGCCAACGCAGAGTGCGCCGCAGAAGGTGTCGCCGGCGGCGGTGGTGTCCACGGCCTTTACCTTGAAGGAGGGCACTTCCTCGCAGTCGCCGTTCTGGCAGAGCAGGGCGCCTTTGCTGCCGAGGGTGAAAATCACGGTTGAGATGCCTTTGGAGTGGAGCGAGCGGATGGCGCGCAACTCATCCTGGGGTGTGTCGATGGCGATGCCGGTGATTACCTCGGCCTCGGTCTTGTTGGGGATGATGATGTCGACATTCTCCAGCAACTCTTCGGGCAGCGGCTCGGATGGCGCGGGAGCGGGGTTGAGCACTACTGTCACGCCGTGGCGCTTGGCCATCTTGGCGGCGTAGGTCACGGTGTCGATTGGAATTTCGAGCTGCATCAGTATAAGCGATGCCGATGCAATCACCTCCTCGGCGGCGTCGATGTCGGCCGGACGGATGGCACCGTTGGCCCCGGAGGCCACCGAAATGCTGTTTTCGGCGGTGTGCTCGTCGACGTTGATCAACGCCACGCCGGAAGGCTCGGTGGCGCTCACGCCCAGAAAGCGGGTATCGATGCCAAGCGAGGTGAGCATCTCCACGGTCTGGTGGCCGAACACGTCGTCGCCAACCTTGCCGATAAACACGGTGTCGCCGCCAAGCTTGGCAGCGGCCACGGCCTGGTTGGCCCCTTTACCGCCATGATTCATCATAAAGCTGCCCCCGAGCACTGTCTCGCCCGGTCGCGGCAGGCGGCTGCAACGGATTACCATATCGGTGTTGCTGCTGCCGATGACGATGATTGGTTTCTTGTTTGGTATCATAATATAAGGTAAATGGTATACAGATTTGAAGGATGTTAAAGATAAGCGCGCAAATAGTTATGCGCAAACGTTTGCGCAAATGTAGAGATTATTTCACAATTACAAAAATTTTTTAGTAATTTTTTTCAAAAAAAATTGTATCTTTGTGGAAACCTCGCGTGGAAGGGGTATCCGCATCCATCATTATCATCTTGCTGCTATGAAAAAAAGTACATTGGCTGATATTGCCCGCATTACCGGGCTTTCAATTACCACGATTTCGCGTGTAATCAACGGGAAATCGGAGGAATTCCGCATCTCCAAGGCTTCGCAGGATGTGGTGATGAAAGCGATAAAGGATTTGGACTATAGCCCCAATTATGCTGCGCAAAGTTTGCGCAGCTCGTCGATGCACACCATCGGCCTGCTGGTGCCGAGGATAGACAATCCGTTTTTTGCAAACATTGCCAGCATCGTGATTCAGGAGGCGCACAAATTCACTTACCCGGTGATGGTGATAGATACCTGCGAGAACCCCGTGGAGGAGGACCGCGCTCTCGACACGCTCCTCCAGCGCAATGTCGACGGCATAATTATGGCCCCTTGCTCCGAGACTCCGGAGCGTCTGCGCGAAATAGCCGAGCAGAAGCCGATTGTGCTCATCGACCGATATTTCGAGGATGAGGATCTCCCCTATGTGGCCACCGACAATTATTCGGGCGCATTCGACGCCACGAAGTTGCTGATTGAGAACGGCCATCGCGATATTATATGTATTCAGGGCGCGCCGCTGTCGGTGACTTCCCGCAATCGCGTACGCGGCTATCGCGACGCTATGAAGAATGCCGGGCTGGAAGCCAATATCCGCATCCGCGGCAATGAATACTCCACCCAGAACGGCTATATCGAGACGAAGCTGGAGCTGCTTTCCGGGTCGCCGGTCACGGCTGTGTTCGCCCTGTCGTCGACGATCCTACTGGGCGCTCTGAGGGCCATCGAGGAGCAGGGGCTGAAGGTGCCCGACGATATTTCCATCATCTCCTTCGACAACAATATCTTCCTTGACTATCTGAACCCGCCGATTTCGCGTGTGTGCCAGCCGCTGGAGCACATCGGGGTGCTCTCGGTGAAGCTGCTGATGGACTCGATTCTGGGGCTGGAGGACCGCCAGCCGTCGGTGATGCTGCCTCCCACGCTGATTCGCCGCGGCTCCGTGCGCCATATCTGATCTCCTGCTGCCCGCCTTGGGTTGCTTCCGCTTTTCCTTCGGGCATGCGCCCTCAGCACTGTGTTGAGCACGCGAGGCCGAAATAGAGTGGCGCCGAATGGCGCCGGCTGTAAATTTCTGTGAATTTTATGGCGAATGTTTGGTGGGGTGGGGAAATTGTGGTAAATTTGCCGCCGAAAATGAGAATGGCTTTACAAAATGTAAGGCTTTGCCTCAAATGGTGTGCCATAGGGCCACACATATTATTAATACGGTATAATTAAAGGTAATGAAAGCATCAGAACTGATGGCCGACTTAAGCCGGCGCTTTCCCAATGAACCCGAGTATCTCCAGGCTGTAGGAGAAGTTGTTGCCTCGATTGAGGATGTCTACAACCAGTATCCCGTCTTTGAGCGTTACAATCTTATCGAGCGCCTGTGCATCCCCGACCGCATAGTATCGTTCAGAGTCAGCTGGGTCGACGACCACGGGAAAGTACACACCAATATGGGCTACCGCATTCAGCACAACAATGCCATCGGCCCGTACAAGGGCGGTATCCGTTTCCACTCGTCGGTGAATCTCTCCATCCTTAAGTTCCTTGCTTTCGAGCAAACATTTAAAAACTCGCTCACCACGCTCGCTATGGGCGGTGCCAAGGGCGGCAGCGACTTCTCGCCGCGCGGCAAGAGCGATATGGAGGTGATGCGTTTCTGTCAGGCGTTCATCACCGAGCTTTACCGCAATCTCGGTCCCAACACCGACGTGCCCGCCGGCGATATCGGCGTAGGCGCCCGCGAGGTGGGCTATATGTTCGGCTGGTACAAGAAGATGACCCGCGAATTCACCGGCACTTTCACCGGCAAGGGTCTCGACTTCGGCGGGTCGCTGGTGCGCCCCGAGGCTACCGGCTATGGCAACTGCTATTTCCTGCTGAATATGCTCGCCACCCGTGGCATCGATATCAAGGGAAAGAGGGTGGCCGTCAGCGGTTCGGGCAATGTGGCGCTCTACACCGTAAAGAAGCTGCTGGCACTGGGCGCCGTGCCCGTGTCGATGAGCGACTCCGACGGCGCGATCTATCTCCCCGACGGTATCACTCAGGAGCAGTTCGACCGCATTTTTGAAATCAAGATGGCCTACCGCGGCCGCATCAAGGAATTTGCCGACGAAACCGAAGGTTGCCAGTACTTCCCCGGCGAACGCCCCTGGAAGCACGTGAAGTGCGACATCGCTATGCCGTCGGCCACTCAGAACGAAATCGACGGCGACGATGCCCGCGCGCTGCTGGCGCAGGGTTGCATCGCTGTGAGCGAGGGCGCCAATATGCCTTCCACCGCCGAGGCTGTGCACGAGTTCATCAAGGCACGCATCCTGTATGCTCCCGGTAAAGCCGCCAACGCCGGCGGTGTGTCGGTGAGCGGTCTGGAGATGGCGCAGAACGCCCAGATGCTTTCCTGGACGGCCGAGGAGGTCGACAGCAAGCTCCGCCAGATTATGAAGGACATCCACACCCAGTGCGAGACCTACGGCCGCGAAGCCGATGGCTACATCAACTACGTGAAGGGCGCCAACACCGCCGGCTTTATGAAGGTAGCCCGCGCTATGGTCGCCGAAGGCATCTCCTGAGCCACGGAAATTGAAAATTTAAAATAAAAATGCCGGCTGCGCCGCCCCTTCCCGGGCGTTGCCTCCGTAGCCGGTTTTCTTTTTTTCCACCCCGGCTTTCCGCTTCCGCGGTCGTTTTTTTCCTCCTCCCGGGATGGCTGGCGTAGCCAGCAGTCAGAGTAGCCAGGGGTGCTGCTGCGCGTAGCGCTGCAAACCCCTGGGTCTTAAAGATTTATAAAAAGAGAGAGCGCTTCGTAGATGCGCGTCAAATAGCAACTGACGCGCATCTACGAAGCGCAATAATTGTGTAATATCATAAATTCCAGGGGTTTGCAGCGCTACGCGCAGCTGCACCCCTGGCTAAAACTGATGGCTGGCTACGCCGACCCTCACGCCACCCCTCCACGGCTTTCCCCCAGCGTCGGCCTAATGGATTCTTCCACTCCTCCGATCGGATGACTTTCCCAAAACCGCCTATAGGGGCGGATGGGGCGGGTGGGGGCGGTGGGAATTGAGATTAGCGGGTGGATTGGTAGGCGCCGATGGAGGGGGCTTCGGGGTAGGATGTGCCTTGCGGGTCGGCCGTGAGCAGGGGGCTGGTGAGGGTGGCGTCGGCGGTGCCGAGGGCCGGGGAAGCCGGGTCGAGGCGGTAGTCGAAGATGTAGAGGTTGCGGTCGACCCAGAAGAGGGGGTCGGCGCCCCAGAGGCAGTTGAGGAAGTTGTCGTCGTCGGTGCCGGCTGCTTTCAGCAGGCAGCGGCGCACGTATACGTCGGCGCCGGTGAGGTCGGAATGGGAGATTTCAGCGCCGATGCCGAAGATGATGCTGTTGCTGATGTCGGCAGTCAGGCCGGGCAGTGGGTTCTCGCCCCCTTCGCGCGATGCCGCAGCAGCGGGGCGGCCAGAAGCAGGGGTATGCGATGCCGCAACGGTGGCTCCCTCAGCTGTAGGGGCGCGATATATCGCGGCCGCATTATGCGAGGTGGAAGCGGCCGCATCAGGCGGGGTGACTTCCGGTGCAGGCTCGAGGGTGATGGCGGGGGAGCCGACGGCGGTGAAGAGGTAATTATTGGAGATGGTGCAGTGGTTGATGATATGGGTGCCACCGGCAAGACGCAGGGGGGCCATCGAGGCTTCGGCAAGCTCGCAGCCGTAGGCAGCGAGGCTGGAGTTGACGGCTTCGATACAGAAATTTTTGGAATTGCGCACCTGCGAGGAGATGATGGTGAGTGTGGGCGCCTCGGCAGCGGCGGAATGCGAAATGCGGAATGCGGAATGCGGAATGGAGCCGGCGGGGGCGGGGGAGCAGTTGTCGAGGAAGAGGCCGAATTCGTGGTTTCGGATGGAGGCGAAGGCGATGTAGTTGGCGGTGGAGGTGGGGTAGAAGCGGATGCCTTTCCACTGGCCTGACATCACTTCATAGGGAATTTGCGCGGCAACGTAGCCCATACGGTTGCCGGTGATTTCCACGGGGTGCTCGGGGGTGCCTTCGATACGGAGGGTGCCGTGGACGGCGATGGAGGCGGCGTCGCGCATGAGCAGTCGGGCACCGGCGGGGATGGTGAGAGTAGCTCCTTCGGCCACGACGATGGAGTCGGCCACAAGGTAGGGCTTGTCGGCCGAGAGGGAGGTGTCGGTGGAGATGAGTGTCTCGTGGGTGAGGCGCACTACATCCTGACCGGTGGCGGTGACTGGCATAGAGCTGGTGACGCCGTTGACGGAGAAGTCGATGTGGGCGAGGATTTTCTCGGGGAGGTTTTTGCCGTTTTCGGTGAGTGTGGCCTCGACGAAGACGAAGATGGAATCGTTGGGGCGTATCTCGATGTCGGAGAAGGTGGTGCCGCTGATGCCGTCGACGTTGAGGCGGAACTGGCCTCGGGCGTCGTCGCGGAAGGCCACCCGGCTGATGTTGAGCGACTTGCTGTGGCGGTTATACACCACGAAGCGGGAGGTGGGGGAGGCGTCGAGGGTGAGCAGCGAGCCCATACGGAGGGTGTCGGTGGAGAATGCGGGCTGATCGGAGGGGGAGGTGGTGAATCCGTCTTCGATGCAGGAGGAGAGGGGCGCGCTCATCAGGAGCGCACCGGCGAGGGCGGCAGCGGCGCAGAGCTGCCGGCGGAGTATATGGAGGAGATTGCTTTTCATTCTCTACTATAACGAAAAGCCGTGGCGAATATTGCGCGAATGCCTAATGCGGAATGGCAAAGACAGGAGCACAGGGAGGCCATCTGGGCACAATAAGATGTATCGCGCCCCTACAAACCTCTGGGAAAGCCTGAGGAAGGGGGCAACAGGTGGGGGCAGCCACACTTCGGGCATGCGCCCTCAGCACGGTGTTGAGGTCGCATGCCCGAAATAGGAGGCGCAGGGTCGAAAACAGGGGGGGAGGCGCAGCAGGTCGAAAAGGGGAGGGGCAGGGCCGAAAAGGGCAGGGAAGAAAGGGCAGGGAAGAAGGGAGGGCGGGGATTAGAGCTTGGTGCCGTAGGCGAGGTCGCCGGCGTCGCCGAGGCCGGGGACAATGTAGGAGTGCTCGTTGATAGCGGGGTCGATGGCGCCGCACCAGATGGTGGTTTTGTCGGCGGGGAAGCGGGAGGCGATGTAGTCGACGGCTTGCTGTGAGGCAATCACGGAGGCTACGTGGATGTGGGCGGGCACACCGCGTGTGAGAAGGGCTTTGTAGCTGAGTTCCATCGAGGAACCGGTGGCGAGCATCGGGTCGGCCAGGATGAGGGTTTTCCCTTCAATCGAAGGTGATGCAAGGTATTCGATGCAGACTTCGAGTTCTTCCTGTCCCTGGCGGGTTTTCTCTTTGATGCGGCGGTAGGCCGACACGAAGGCGTTTTCGGCGTGGTCGAAGTAGTCGAGGAATCCGGCGTGGAAGGGGACACCGGCGCGGAAAATGGTGGCGAGCACCAGAGGTGTGGCCAGTTCGGGCTGCTCGGTTTCGGCCAGTGGTGTGGAGATTTTTCGCTGGCGGTATTCGAGGGTCTTGGAGATTTCGTAGGCCATAATTTCGCCTATGCGCTGGAGGTTGCGGCGGAAGCGGAGCATATCCGACTGCACGTTAACGTCGCGCAGTTCGGTCATATACTGGCTCACGAGAGAGGGTGTGTCTGCAAAATTTATTATTTTCATAGTATCCGGTCTTAGTAATTTCGTCAAAGGTAGTGATTTTTTCGATGATAATTACTATTTTTGTGGAGATTCTGAAGAAAAGTACCGCTTATGTCGTCAGATATACCAACCAACACAATGCCTGCAGGCGCTCCGGCGGCTCCGTCGACATTCACCACTCCCGAGGAGGAGCGGATGATCGACGATGCCTTCCGTGAAGTGCTCGACGGCTATTTGCAGTCGAACCACCGGAAGAAGGTGGAAATTATCGAGCGCGCGTTTCGTTTTGCCAAAGCAGCCCACAGCGGTATCCGCCGCCGGTCGGGCGAGCCGTATATACTCCACCCGATAGCGGTGGCCAAAATCGCCAGCCAGGAGATAGGTCTGGGCAGCACGTCGATATGCGCGGCGCTGCTCCACGATGTGGTGGAGGACACAGAGTATACCGTGGAGGACATCGAGCAGAATTTCGGTCCGAAGATAGCGCAGCTCGTGGCCGGCCTGACAAAGATTTCGGGCGGCATTTTCGGCGACAAGGCGTCGATGCAGGCCGAGAATTTCCGCAAGTTGCTGCTGACGATGAGCGAGGATATCCGCGTGGTGCTTATCAAGATGGCCGACCGCCTGCACAATATGCGCACCTTAGGCTCGATGGCGCCCAACAAGCAGTACAAGATTGCGGGCGAGACGCTCTATATCTACGCTCCGCTGGCCCACCGCCTGGGCCTCTTCGCCATCAAGACCGAGCTGGAGAGCCTCTCCTTCAAATATGAGCACCCCGAGGCGTTCGAGCGCATCACGCGCCAGATTGCCGAGAGCGAGGCGCACCGCACCGACATCTACAACGACTTTATGAAGCCGATTGCCGCCAAGCTCGATGCTATGGGTCTCACCTATGAGGCCAAGGCGAGGGTGAAGTCGGTTTATTCCATCTGGAACAAGATGGAGACCAAGCATATACCCTTCGAGGAGGTCTACGACCTGTATGCCGCGCGCATCATCTTTGAGTGCGACGACCCGGCACAGGAGAAGGCCATCTGCTGGCAGATTTATTCGGCCATCACCGACATATACCGCCTGCACCCCGAGCGCACCCGCGACTGGATTTCGGTGCCGAAGGCCAATGGCTACCGGGCGCTCCACCTCACGGTGATGGGTCCCGACGGCAACTGGGTGGAGGTGCAGATCCGTTCGCGCCGTATGGACGAAATCGCCGAAAAGGGGTTTGCCGCCCACTGGAAATACAAGGTGGGAGAGGGCGATGAGGAGTCGGAGCTGAATGTGTGGCTCCACACCATCAAGGATATCCTGGCCGACCCGGAGCCTAACGCGCTCGACTTCCTCGACACGCTCAAGCTCAACCTCTTTGCCTCGGAAATCGTGGTGTTTACGCCTAAGGGTGAGCTGCTTACTCTCCCGAAGGATTCAACGGTGCTCGATGTGGCCTTCTCGCTGCACAGCCAGATCGGCTGCCACTGCATCGCCGGCAAGGTGAACCACAAGCTGGTGCCGCTGAGCCAGAAGCTCAACTCGGGCGACCAGGTGGAGGTGCTCACCTCGCAGTCGCAGCAGCCCAAGGCCGAATGGGTTGACTATCTGGCCACGGCAAAGGGGAAAACGCGTCTGCGCAAAGCTTTGCGCACACTGCAGCAACCTGCGGTGAACAAGGGGCGCGAAATCTTCGAGAAATTCCTGAAAGATAACGATATACGCGACGATAATGTGGCCATCACGAAGGTGATGGGCCTCTATAAAGCCCCCACTCGCGAAGATCTCTACGCGCTCTTAGGCAATGAGCAGATTGAGCTTAACGACTATGTGGTGAAAACCCTCAAGAAGGAAAGCTCCAAGACCAAGCGCCTGCTGCTCAAGCTGATAGGTATGGGCGGCAAGGATGAGCCGGCCAAGGAGGAGGCTCCCGCCGCAGCCCAGCCGACCATCAACACCAAGGAAACCTACGTGCTGCGCTACGATGAGAAAGGGGAGGCCAACTTCCGCTTCGCCGACTGCTGTTCGCCGATTCCTGGCGACGAGGTGATGGGCTTTATCGACGATGACGGGCAGGTGGTGGTTCATGACCTCGACTGCCCCCGCGCCGCAGTGCTCAAGGCGTCGTATGGGCCGCGCATCCTCTCCACGCGCTGGGAGGTTAACGCCGGCCACTTTATGGCTCGCATCCGCATCGAGGGCATCGACCGCCACGGCATCCTCCACGAGCTTATCTCGCTGATTTCAAAGCATCTGTCGCTTGATATCCGCGGGCTTAACATCCAGGCCGACAAGGAGGTGTTCACCTGCACGCTGTCGCTGTTGGTGAGCAATGTGGCCGACGTGAGTCACCTGTGCAAGGAGGTGCGCAAGATTCCCGGGGTGCAGAGCGCCACACGCATCGGCGAGAACGACTGACCCCGCCCTCACCCTCCCATTCAACGACAAATCAATATGAAAATAGGTATAATAGTGGCGATGGAGAGCGAGCTGAATATGCTCCTCCCCCTTATCGCTAATGAAAAAGCCGTGGAGCTTAACGGCTACACGATTCATACGGGGCGTATGGGCGCCAACGAGGTCGCCGTGATGCAGACCGGCATAGGCAAGGTAAATGCCGCCGTGGGGTGCATCTCGCTCATCGACAGTTTTTCGCCCGACCTGATCGTGAACTCCGGAATAGCCGGAGGCACCGGCCGGGGTGCCGATATATTCGATGTGGTAATTGCCGACGCAATAGGTTATTACGACATCTACTGCGGCCCGGGGAATGCCCGCGGACAGGTGCAGGGTATGCCGGAGACTTTCCCCTGTCTGGGGAAGAAGATGGTGAACCTCGAATCCGTGAAAGCAATGGACAACATCCGCCACGGGCTGATTGCGTCGGGCGACCTGTTTGTATCCACTCCAGAGGAGCTTGCCGGGGTGCTGAAAGTGCGCCCTGATGCTCTGGCCGTGGATATGGAGTCGGGTGCGCTGGCGCAGGTGTGCTATCTGCGCGGGGTGCCCTTCCTGGCCATCCGCGTGGTTAGCGACACTCCCGGGGTGGAGAACCACCACGAGCAGTACAGCTCCTTCTTCTCGCTGGCTCCGCGCACAACATTCCGCGTGGTCAGCGCGTTACTTTCTTGAAGCGCGATGCTTTCATAAAGCGCGTTACTATCTTAAGATGTATAAGGACCTACCCGCCATCCGGGGCAAATATTATATCCAGCGCCTGATAGAGGAGGGTGAGCACGAGCACCAGGATTTCAAGTACAAGATTTCCGACGCGTGCAAGATAGCCCGTTCGATTTCCGCTTTCTCCAACAATGATGGCGGCCGGCTTCTTGTGGGCGTGAAGGACAATGGTGTGATTGCCGGCATCCGCTCTGAGGAGGATGTGCACGTAATCGAGGCTGCGGCCGAGATTTACTGCCGTCCGGCCGTGAGGGTGGAGATGACCGCCTTCCAGTGTGAGGGCGGGCTGGTGGTGCTCCGCGCCTCCATCCCCCGTGCTGAGGCGCGTCCGGTGGCATGCCGGGAGGAGGATGGGAGCTGGCGCGCCTACTATCGCGTGGCCGACGAGAACATAGCGGCGCATCCGCTGATGGTGCGCACCTGGCGCCGGGAATATGTGGAGGCGGCCGACGGGCTGGCCTTCAGCGCCGATGAGGGAGCGCTCCTGCAATCACTCGAAAGCCTTGGGCCGGTGGATGTGGAGCAACTGATTCTCCACACGCATCTGTCGCGCCGGAGCGCCGAGGATATGATAGTGAAGCTGGCCGGAATGGGGCTGGTGGAATTTGTGTACAGCCATCAGAGGTTTATGGTGATTACTAATGCATAATGCGGAATTAATAATTGAGAGAAAGTGGCAAAGCATAGCAAGGATAAATCGCCGGAGCTGCGCGAGACGATAGCGCTGCTGCCCGAAACCCCCGGGGTGTATATGTATTACGACTCTGAGGGGACGGTAATCTATGTGGGTAAGGCGAAGAATCTGAAGCGGCGCGTAAGCAGTTATTTCAACCGCACTCACGATGTGCTCCGCACCAATCTGCTGGTGAGGGCCATCTGCGATATGACTTACATAGTGGTGCCCACCGAGGCCGATGCTCTGAATCTCGAGAATTCGATGATCAAGGAGTATAAGCCGCGCTATAATGTTTTGCTGAAGGATGATAAGTCGTATCCCTGGATATGCCTCACCAAGGAGCTGTATCCGAGGGTGTTTATGACGCGTCAGAGGCTGAAGGACGGGTCGAAGTATTTCGGGCCCTACACTGATGCCGGGGCTGCCCGCACGGTGCTCAATCTCATCCACGACCTGTATCCCATCCGCGGGTGCCGCGTGGCCATCACGCCCGCATCGCTGGCAGCCGGGAAGGGGAGGCTCTGCCTGGAATACCATCTGAAGCGGTGTGCCGGATGCTGCACCGGGCTGATTTCGCCGGAGCAGTATGGCGAGTATATCGACAATATCCGGCAGATTCTCCGGGGCGAGACGGGTGAGCTTCTACGGCATCTGCGCTCCGAGATGGAGCGGCTGTCGGAGCAGATGCGCTTCGAGGAGGCGCAGGAGCTGAAGGAGCAGTATCAGAAGGTGGAGCGCTACCAGGCCAAGAGCGCCATAGTAAGCCCCACGCTCGACGATCTGGATGTATTCGGCATCGATGATGATGGCTCCAACGATGTGTATATCAATTATATGCACGTGCAGCGGGGCGCCGTGTCGCGTTCGCTCACGCTGCAGTATAAGCGGCGGCTCGACGAATCGCGGCAGCAGTTGCTCTCCTATGCTATGGCGGAGGTGGCGCGCACGTTCTCTATCAGCTACGATGAGGTGATTGTGGCCCAGGAACCGGATTCGGAATTTGTGGGGGCTACATTTACGGTGCCGCAGCGCGGCGACAAGGCGAAGCTGCTGGATGTGTCGCAGCGCAATGCGCGTCAGCGGCGCGTGGAGGACCTGGGGCACCTGGAGCGCACCGACCCGGCGAAGCGCGCGCAGAAGACTCTGGAGCGCATCAAGGCGGATTTCCGGCTGAGCGAGTTGCCGGTGCATATCGAGTGCTTCGATAACTCTAACATCCAGGGCACCAATCCGGTGGCTTCATGTGTGGTTTTCCGCGACGCGAAGCCTTCGAAGAAGGATTACCGGCATTTCAATATCAAGACTGTGGTGGGCGCCGACGACTTCGCCTCGATGAAGGAGGTGCTCACGCGGCGCTACACGCGGCTGATGAATGAGACGCCCGACGATCTGCCGCAACTGATTGTGGTGGATGGCGGCAAGGGGCAGCTTTCCTCGGCTGTGGAGGCGCTCGATGAGATGGGGCTGAGGGGGAAGATTGCCGTGGTGGGCATAGCCAAGCGCCTGGAGGAGATTTATTTCCCGGGCGACTCGGTGCCGCTATATATTGATAAGAATTCTGAATCGCTGAAGGTGGTGCAGCACTTGCGCGACGAGGCTCACCGCTTTGGCATTACGCATCACCGCGACAGGCGCTCGAAATCGCAGATTGTGAGCGAATTATCGGGGATTAAGGGCATCGGGAAAATCACTGAGCAGGAGCTTCTGCGCCACTTCAAGAGCGTGAAGCGCATTTCGGAGGCTTCGCTGGATGCGCTTGCGGCGGTGATAGGCCCGGCCAAGGCGCGCCTCGTGCGCGCCCACTTCGCCGCTAATGCTCGCTGAAGCTCGCGGCCACCAATGCTCGCTGAAGCTCGCGGCCGGGACAAAAAGGCTGCGCAGCGCTACCTTAGCTATTTTAGCTCCCTTAGCTATTTTGGCAGGCAGGGCGCTCCCTTAGCTATTTTAGCTCCCTTAGCTATTTTGGCAGGCAGGGCGCTCCCTTAGCTATTTTAGCTAATTTAGCTATCTTAGCTAAGCCAGGCGGGGCCGCAGGCAGATCCGCCAAGCCAGCCAGGCAGGCGGAGCAGAGCGGGCGGCGGCAGGCGGGGGAGGGCGGGGATTAGAAGGGATAGCCGATGGCAAGGTGGAAGGCGAGGGAATTGCCGAAGGAGGTCATGTTGTAGTAGCCCTTGCGGCCGGTGTCGTAGGGGGCGTGGATACCGATGCCGAGGTCGGCGCGCAGGATGAGCATAGAGATGTCGAGGCGGAGGCCCACACCGGTGCCTAAGGCTATGTCTTTGAGGAAGGTGGAGGCGCGAAGCTCGCCGCCGGGGCGGTAGGGGTCTTTCTTCAGCAGCCATACATTGCCGGCGTCGAGGAATACGGCGCCATGCACCGGGCCTATAATCGGGAAACGGAATTCGGTGTTCAGCTCGAATTTGAAGGTACCGGTCTGGTCGAAGTATCCGTCGCGCTCGCTCTCAGGCGGGCGGTAGGAGCCGGGGCCAAGGCTGCGCACGGTGAAGGCGCGGATGGAGTTGGCGCCGCCCACATAGAATTGCTCCGCATAAGGCACCTGGCTGGAGTTGCCGTAGGCATAAGCGGCGCCGATGGCGGCACGGCTCACCAGATAATTCTCGCCCCAGAGCCTGCGGCGGTATACGAGTTGCGTCTGCCCCTTGATAAACTGCGAGAAGGGGGTGCCGAAAAGCTTCTTCTCGCCCCGGCTGCCGCACAGCTCATACACGCTCCAGAAGAGGTTGCCTGCCTCCTGCAGCGAGAACGACCATGTGATGCCGTTGTCGGAGTCGAGCTGCTTGTCGAAAGTGGAGGAATAGCTCAGCTGAGGTATATACTGGCTCATAAAACTGAGGGAGATTGCCGGATTCTGCGCTATGACGGAGTCGAAATCGTGGGTGGTCTTCATCAGCTTCGTGTAAGTGAGCTTGAAGGGGGTGAGCGTGTGCGACCAGTGGCGCGACGACTGCCAGTCGTAGCTGAAGGAGAGATTGAACTGCGCCATCTTGAAGTAGTGGGGGCGGTTGAGCAGGTCGCCGTCGAGGGTGAAGCGGGTCCAGTTGAGGTTGCGGTTGCGCCGCTTGATGAAACCGGGAGCAAGCATACGCGGGAAGGAGAGCGAGGTGGTGAGGCCTACCTCGTAGGAGTTGAACAGGCTTGAGGAACCCTTGCCGGTCTGCCATTCGTAGCTGCCGTTGACACTGACGCTCAGCTGCTCGCCACCGCCGAAGATGTTGTGGTTGGTAATGCCCAGCTCCACACCCGGGCCGATGTAGGAATTGCTCTTGGAGGAGGCGTTGAGCGAGACGGAGAACTCAAGCGGCACGTCGAATGTGCAGCCGATCTGGGCATTGAGGGTAGGCTCGGCGGCGGCCGTATCTGGCTCCACCTCGATGTTTATGCCGTTGAATATGCCCAGGCGCGAGAGGCGCGTCTGTGTGGAATTCATGTGCCTCACGGTGAAGTAGCGCCCCTTGCGCATAGTCACGCATTCCTCCATAAGCTTGCGGCGGAAGCGCGAGGGCATCATTTGGATGAGGGTGCCGCGGGCGGTCTCGATGGTATCGGGGGTGCCTCCGCCCTGATTGCGGAAGAGATACATTGTTACCTTGCCGGTTTTGTAGCGGGCGGCCATCCAGGAGGGGATGTTGGCGGCGAGCATCATGCGCAGGGCTATCTTTCGCGGAGCCTGGATGGAGTCGGCCAGGTATTCGATGAAGTCGGGGCGGAAATAGTAGTAACCTCGGTTGCGCAGCGAGTTGGTGATTCGCACGCGCACGGCCGAGAGGGAGTCCACACAGTAGCGGTTGTCGGTGCGCAGATAAGCATCGCGGGCGGCAATCGAGTCGATGATGTGGTTCAGAGCGCAGGTGTCGGGGAGGAGGTCGATGCTGCTCAGTGTGTATGCCGGACCGGTTTTCACCTCATAGCTGATGCGCGCTTTCTTGGGATTCTTCCCCTGCACGAGCGAGTAGGTGGCGCCGCCGCGGAAATAGCCGTTGTCGTCGAGGATTTCGTCGAGCATCTTTGTGCGCGATTCAGGACGCACGTCGGATACGAGCACCGGCTCGGCCACGAGCTTGTCGTAGGCCCAGTGCTTCAGGCCGTGGCCCGGGTCGTCCCAGTTGTTCCACACCCACAGTCCCACGGGGAATGGCCAGCGGAGCGAGGGGGAACCGAAGATGGCATTGTTGGGCGCTACGGCCACGGCATCGTTCAGCTCCGAGGCCACGCTCTCGGGGAGCTTAGTGCTGTCGGGGGTGATGGTTTTCACCTCCTTCAGACCGGTGTAGAGCATCTCCCCGTCGGGGATTCGGCGAGTGGTGGAGCAGGCCGCTATCAGCGGGAGCAGGGTGGCGGCCAGTGCTTTCAGGAGGATATGTGGCAGATGCTTTTTCATTTTGTAGCTTCCTCTTTTTCGGGTTGGGCGGCCGACGGCTCATCGGGCTTGATGGCCGCCTGATTCTTGATGGCCGCCTGTGATTTGCGGGAGCTGCGGAAGATGTCGCGCAGGGTGCGTATCTTCTTGCGGTAGACGAAGCCCACGCCCGTCTGGGTGATTTCCCCTTCGAGAATCGACTCATAGCCGGTGTGGCGGAACAGACGCACATACATCGTGCCCTGTTTGTTGAGCAGATATTCAAAGGAGATGTCGGCAATCAGATTCTGGGCGAAGTTCTCGTCGGCCGAGGCGTCGGTGGTGTAATTGCCGCCGACAATTATCTTGAAGCGGTCGTCGAACAGGCTCTTGCTCACGCGGTAGCTGTACTGCATAGCGGTGGATGATACGCCGTCGCGGTTGCGGTCGAGCTGGTCGATGCCAAACGACACATCCACACCCTTGATGGCGGAGGAGGCCAGCGAGTTGAGCTGCCCTTCGAGGAAGGTGTAGAGTGGATTGCCCATCGTCGAGGCCTTTGTGCCGGGGCCGGTGTACTGGCCGTAGAGCAGTAGGTTCATAGCCTGGTTGGCGCGCTGGTCGGGCGACATGGCCTGCAGCTCGTTCTGCACGGTGATGTCGCTGTTGGTGCTCAGGTCGAAGACCACATTCATCTGGTCGAGCGAGCCGGTTACGTTCAGACCCACGTCGAAGTTTACCTGGCGGGAGTTGCCGTTGTCGTTGACATTGGCCTTTACCTCGTCGAAGGCGTGGATGTTGAGGGTGGGGTCGAGCATCTGGCCGTTGAACACCACATAGGAGCCTTCGCGGAAGTTGAAGGTTTTCTCCGACATAACCGGTGGCATACCGTAGCGCACGAAGCCGTCGTTGAGGTTGATGCGGCCGGTCACGCGCTCGTCGCCGAGGTAGTCGAGCGAGTAGTGGAGGCTGCCCGAGGGCTGCAGCTGGGCGCGGTTCTTGCCGTCGGCCGAAAGGTCAACAGCTAAGGTGGAACCTTCGGAGAGGTTGAGGGTGAGGTCGAGATTCATAGCCACGCCCTCGCGGGTGATGGAGTCGGCCTGCGCCACCTGCGCCGTGTCGGTGAAGTTGACGAAGTGTACCATCTGACGGTTGGTGCGCGAGGCGATTGCCGACTGTGCGTCGGGAATCACGTAGGTGACGTTGGTGCCGGGGAGCACGTCGAGCTTGCCGGTGACTGAGAGCCAGCGGGAGAGGTCGCCGCGCACCTTGGCGTCGAGGTCGATGTATGCTTTGCCGTAGACATCCTGCTCGCGCTTGCGCTTGGAGCCTACAAGCTGGGTATTGTGGGCAGTCATAGAGAGATTTAGCTTGGCGGCGGCGAGGTTGCTGATGTCGACGGTGCCGTCGATGGTGAGGGGATTGTCGTTGACGGCTTTGATGTCGAATTGGTCGAAGGTGATGAGGTTGTCGACCACGGGGATGCGAACGGTGTCAAAGTCGAGGGTGGAGCCGAGCATATCTACATTGACGCGGGTGGAGTCGAAACGCACCCAGCCGTTGAGGAGCGGCTCGGAGGGCTTGCCGGTGACTTCCATCGTGCCGTCGAGCATACCGTGGAGGCGGGCGGTGCCGCGCGGCATGAAGGGGTTGACCACCGACAGGGGGAAGTGGATCATGCGCAGGTCGAGGGCGAAGGGGTGGGCGGCCACCGAGTCGTTGAGGTTACCGCTGGCGGTGATTGTCTTCACACCGTTGACCATCAGGGAGGTGTTGGCGCGGATTACACCGGAGGCGTTGGTGGAGAGGTTGACGGCGGCATCGAAATCGCCCACTTTCTCGCGGCCGTAGAGGAAGTTGTGGAGGCTGAGTTGGCCGTCGCCGTCGATGTTTTTGAAGCCGTCGGCAAACTGGAGGACCATATCGGCGGAGAGGTCGCCTTGCATTGGTGGTGCGAATGGGTTGATGGCTATCCAGTCCTGGAGCTTGATATCGGTGAGCTTCAGATGGAGCGTCTCCTGGGCGGTGCTTCCGGCGGGGGCTTCGCTGCCGGGGGCTGCTTCACTTCGGGCATACGCCCTCAGCACAGTGCTGCTCTCGGAGGAGGCAAGGGAGGGGCTGCCGCTTTCGGAGGAGGCAAGGGCTTCGGAGGAGGCGGGGCTATCGGCAGGGGCGGTGAAGAGGCGGAGGGTGGAGGTGGCGCTGTGGAGGTCGATGTCGGCGCGGATGCGGCCATCCTTGATGTTGTAGGAGATGAAGTTGTTGTGGTTGATTTCCCAGTCTTTATAGCCGATGACGGGGTGGTAGGGCACGAAGGAGAGGCGGAAGGTGTTCTCCTCGGGCATGGTCACGACGGAGCCGAAGCTGAAGCCGGTGACATCTTCGATGTTGCGTTGGCGGAAAATCATCGAGAATTTGTCTTTGCCTACAAAGCCGCGCAGGTCTACGTGGGCAAACTGGTCGAAGGTGCCCGGCTTGTTGTTGAGGGTGGCGTCGTAGATGAGCATATTGCCGCGCTGGCGTATGGTCAGGTCGATGGAGTCGAGGGTGTTTTTGCCCACTTCGAGTTTGCGCAGAAGGGCTGAGGCGGAGATGAGGGAGTCGTTGGAGGCGGCGATGGCCAGGGAATCGAAGGTGATTTCGCTGTCGTAGAGGAAGCTGCTGAGGATGTTGTTGCGGCCCGCTCTTGCCGTGAGAGTGAATGGCGGGAGGGCGCGCTGCAGCGAGTCGACGGCAATCTGCCGCTGCAGGGTGAAGCGGCAGAGCATCGTAGAGGTGTTGGTCATGGCCGTGAGCAGCGAGTCGATGCCGCGCGGCGAGGTGGCCAGCAGGCAGAGGTCGCCGTTGTCGAGGTCGATAGCGGTGGTGTCGGCGTCGGTGAGGATGTGGGCCAGGATGTTGTCGGCGTTGACGGTGCCGGAGGCCATGCGCCAGTAGAGGCTCTTGATGTCGAGGTCGGCGTTGACCGACATCGGGGTGGTCTGCTTCACGCGGCGACGGCCCACACGCACGGTGCGGGTTTTGGGCAGGGTGAAGGCGGCTGTGGCGGAGAGTTGCGCCGAGCCTTCGCCCACGGAGTCGGAGAGGTGGAGCGTCTGCAGGTCGATGTCGCGGAAGTTGCCGTCGAGCTTCCAGCGGAGGGTGTCGCCGGCGAGATTACCGGCGGCGTTGACTTTCAGGCGTGCGCCGGGATTGTCGGAGGAGGCGGCCAGCGAGGCGTTGCCGTCGGCCAGGTCGAGGCGTGCGGTGATGTTGCTATAGGGGATGCCGTGGTAGCCGAGATGCTCCAGGTTGATATCGCCGACAAGGCGCGTGGCGGGGCTGAATGGGTCGAGGCCTTCGCCGTCGATGTTGGCCGAGGCGGTGATGTCGGTGATGCCCAGGGCGGGGAGGATGGCCTGGAGGGGGAATTTGTCGGCGTTAAAAGTGAGGCCGTAGCCCTTGATGCGGTTTTGCCAGTCGGCGCTGAGGGTGACGGCGCCGTCGGTGGTGGTGGCGTCGAGGTTGGCGCTGATGTCGCCTCGGTTGAGGGTAACGTCGCCGTCGAGGGTGATGGGGGGCAGGTTAACTTGCTTGGCCATCCGGGCGTCGAGAAGTGAGGACTTGATGAACTGGCCGTTGGGCATCGAGCCGCGCAGGGTGAGCTGGCCGGAGGCGCGGGCGACGTCGGTGGGGTTGGCCACGCGTCCGCGGAGCGAGAGGTCGATATGGCGGGGGATTCTCAGGGCTATGCGGTTGATGTCGATGTCGGCGGTGGTGCCTCGGGCGTCAACGTCGAGGGTGAGGGGCACACCGGTGGGGAGGCCTTGCGCGATGGGCTGCACGGGAAGGGGCGCCAGGCGGCAGATGTCATCGTGACTGATGGTGGCGGCAAGTCGCGCTGAGAAGGGGAGAGGCTTTTTCGCGGCGGTGGAGTCGGCGGCAAGGCCCATCATCGCTGTCAGGGAGATGGTGGAGGAGGGGGTGGTCAGCTCCATATCGGTGGCACGGAGGGCGGTGGAGTCCATAACGAAGAGGCCGTGCAGCTCCAGGGGCACGCCGCAGCGCTCGCGGGCGCTGATACGGCGGATGGGGGCGCGGAGGGTGGTGCCGCGGCTGAGGAAGGAATCGATGCGGATTTCGATTTCGGAGGCCTTGATGTAATTGAGGTCGAAGGCGGGGGAGATGGGGTGGGCGCCCTCCATAGCGTAGAGCGCCTGCGATTCGGTGAGCACAATCTGGTCGCAGGTGATGGTCCACGGCACAGTGGGGGCCGCCTCGGTGGCGCTCGCCTTAGGGCTTGGCTGCGCGGGAGCTGCCTCACTTCGGGCATGCGCCCTCAGCACAGTTCTGCCGGCGGAAGCCTGGGAGGCAGAGGCGGAAGCCTGGGAGGCAGAGACGGGCTGGGCGCTTGCTGCGGAGGGGGCAGCTGCGGAGGGGGCAGCTGCTGAGGGTGGGGCGGGGTAGATGTAGGCGGCATCGGCGCGGGTGATGGCGAGGCGGCGCACATCTACGGTATTGTAGCGCATATCGACGTCGGCGGAGAGGATTTCGCCGGTGCCGATGCGGCAGCTAAGGTCGGTGATGGTGGGGGGCATCTGCATAGTGTAGCCGATGCGGGCGAGGGTGGCGCGGTTGAGGGTGATATGCCAGTTGACGGGCACGGTGTCGGTCTTTACGGGCGGGGGCACGGTGTCGGGGCGCATATCCATAGCCACATCGCCGCTGTCGATGGCTATGTCGTTGATAATCACGCGCTGGGCGGCGATGTTTACGCGCGCTTGGGTGAGGATGGCTGAGCGCACCTGGGCCGTCATATAGAGGGTGGAGTCGGGGGTGCCGAGGCGGAAGGCGGTGGTGCTGACGTCGGCTTTTTCGGCCACGATTTCGCCGGTGAAGAGGGGGGTGAGGGCCACTTTCAGGTCGCCGTGCCCGGCGGCGACTTCCATTCCGGGGGTGTAGAAGCGGGCTGAATCTACAAGGAGGTGGAGGGGAAATTTCAGGCGGAGGCCTTTGGCGGAGATTTCCATCTGTCCCGGAGTGGAGATGGCGGAGAGCACGCGCGGGAAGGCAAAGTCCTGAACAGGCGGCAAATATAGCAGCAAAAGGAGGAGCACTGCCAGGGAGATGATGCCCAGCAGGGTCCACATAATGGTGCGTGCTATGATACGTATGGCTTTTTTCACCGCCGTATGAAGTGATGGGTTGAAACGCGTGTGAGTGGCCGCCAATCGCGGGGGCTGCCGCTTATTAATCTTCAACGCCCGGGGGCGGCCAAAAGTTTATGCAGAAAGTGGCGGAGAGGCGAGGCGGCTTTACTTCGGCCATGCGCCCTCAGCACTGTGTAGAGGGCGAATGCCCGAAATTATGCCAGGGCTGCATTTTCAATTTTGCCAGGCCTGCATTTTAAATTTTAAATTTTAAATTTTCAATTTGCGGGGGATCAGTGGCCGGTGAGGAGGTGCTTGAGGGAGAGGGAGGCGTCTTTGAAGATGCCCTGGAGGGGGGTGAGGACGGGTTTGAAGCGGTGCTCGGAGAGGGGGGTGAAGATGCGGAGGGCGCCGCGGTGGCAGCGCACGTCGATGATGTCGTCCATATTCACCGGTTCGCCATCGATGTGCGCTTCGCCGGAGCCTCGGCGGTAGATTACGCAGGCGGGTGCTCGGAAGGTGTGCACCATAGTGTTTTTCGAGATGTAGCCGGTGAAGATGTCCATACCCATCACGGCGGCGTCGATGGCGGTGCCGGAGTGCACGATGGTGATGTCGAGAAGGCCGTCGGTGATGCTTGCCTCGGGAGCGATGTAGGCGTTGTTGCCCCACTGCGATGCGTTGCAGACGGCGATGAGGAAGGCTTTCTCGGTGAGTAGCTTGCCGTTGGCGGAGACAGTGTAGGTCTGCGGGCGGTATTGCACGTACTCCGAGAGTGCGCTTTTCACGTAGGATAGGAGTCCGCGTCGGCTCTGGCGGGCGAAGCGGTGGCTCACGGCGGCGTCGAAGCCCATACCGAAGGTGCAGAAAAACTCCTGGCCGTTGACGGAGCCGTAATCGCAGGGCACGATGTTGTCGGAAGCGATGATTTTCAGAGCCAGGGGGATGTCCATCGGAATCTGCAGATGGCGGGCCAGGCCGTTGCCGCTGCCTGCGGGGAGGATGCCTAAGGCGGTGTCGGTGCCGCAGAGGGCGCGGGCGGTTTCGTTGACGGTGCCGTCGCCGCCGCATGCCAGCACGCCGTAGTAGCCCTTCCGGGCGGCTTCGGCTGCCAGGCGTGTGGCGTCGCCGCGCGCGCCGGTGAAGCGCACGTCCACGTCGTGGCCGCATTCGGCCATCGCACGGGTCACCATCTCGTCGACTCCCTTTTTGGAGCCGGTGCCCGAGATGGGGTTTATTATGAGCATCAGGCGTGCCATAGGGCGCGGCTTAGTCGGTGACTTTCAGAAGGAAATAGTTTTTCTTGCCCTTCTGCACGAGGATGTATTTGCCATTGAGGAGCAGATCCTCGGATGCAGGGGTGTAGGGATCGGCCACCTTTTCCTTGTTCACGGAGAAACCGCCGCCCTGAGCGAGCTTGCGCAGCTCACCTTTGGAGGGGAATACAGGCGCGTGGTCAACGAGCAGGTCGGCGAGTTTCACGCCCTCTTTGAGCAGCGAGCGGGAAATCTCAAACTGGGGCACACCCTCGAAGACGCTCAGCAGGGTGGCTTCGTCGATTTTGTGGAGGGCGTCGGTGGCTTTGTTGGAGAAGAGAATCTGCGAAGCCTCCACGGCCATCTCGTAGTCCTCGGCGGAGTGAACCATAGTGGTGATTTCCTTGGCGAGACGCTTCTGCAGGGGGCGCTGACCGGGGTCGGCCTTCTGCTGTGCTATGAGCGAGTCGATTTCCTCCTTGTCGAGGATGGTGAAAATTTTGATGTATTTCTCGGCGTCCTCGTCGGAGACATTGAGCCAGAACTGATAGAACTGGTAGGGGGTGGTGCGCTTGGGGTCGAGCCAGACGTTGCCGCTCTCGGTTTTGCCGAATTTGCCGCCGTCGGCCTTTGTGATGAGGGGGCAGGTGAGGGCGAAAGCGTCGTCGCCGCCGGCGATGCGGCGGATCAGCTCAGTGCCGGTGGTGATGTTGCCCCACTGGTCGGAACCGCCAAGCTGCAGGTGGCAGTTGTGGTGCTGATAGAGGTAGAGGAAATCGTAGCCCTGGAGGAGCTGGTAGGAAAATTCGGTAAACGACATACCCTGGCCCGATTCGCCGCTGAGGCGCTTCTTCACGGAGTCTTTGGCCATCATATAGTTCACGGTGATGCACTTGCCGATCTCGCGGATGAAGTCGAGGAAACCGAAATCCTTCATCCAGTCGTAGTTGTTTACGAGGATTGCGGCGTTGGGGGCATCGTCGTTGAAGTCAAGGAATTTTTCGAGCTGCTTCTTGATGCAGGCCTGGTTGTGGCGGAGGGTCTCCACATCGAGGAGCTTGCGCTCCTGGCTCTTCATCGAGGGGTCGCCGATCATACCGGTGGCACCGCCGATTACGGCGATGGGGCGGTGGCCCGAGCGCTGCAGATGCTTGAGCATCATCACGCCCACGAGGTGGCCTATGTGGAGCGAGTCGGCGGTGGGGTCAATGCCGAGGTATGCCGAAGTCATACCTTTTTTGAGGAAATCTTCAGTTCCGGGCATCGACTGGTGCACCATGCCGCGCCAGGTGAGTTCTTCTACGAAATTCATATCTTAAGTGAGTTTTTATCTTGTGAATAGTAAATATTTGCGGAGGATGGATGGCGGGCGCCCTTCAGAGGTGCCGGGCCTTATTTCAGGCGGGCGAGAGCATCGCTTATGCGGGCCATAGCGGCTGTGAGCTGCTCCTCGGCGGCGGCGTAGCTCAGGCGGATGTAGCCGGGGAGGAAGAATGCCGAACCGGCCACGGTGGCCACGTGGGCCTCTTCGAGCAGATACATAGCCATCTCCGTGTCGGTGGAGATGGTGCGGCGGGTGCCGTCGGCAGCGGTGTAGCTCTTGCCCAGGTAGCTCTTGATGCAGGGGAAGATGTAGAACGCGCCGGAGGGCATATCCAGCTCCAGCCCGGGGATTTCGCGTGCCAGCCCTACGATGAGGTCGCGGCGGCGGCGGAATGCCTCGCGCATCTGCTCCACGCACTCCTGCGCCCCACGGTAGGCGGCTTCTGCGGCCTTCTGGGCGATGGTGCTGGTGCCGGAGGTGGTCTGTCCCTGGAGCTTGCTTACAGCTTTGGCCACGGGGGCGGGGCCTGCCATATAGCCGATACGCCAGCCGGTCATAGCATAGGCCTTGCTGACGCCGTTGACGATGACCAGACGGTCGGCGATTTCGGGGAATTCCCCGAAGGAAACGTGCCCCTGCGGGGTATAGTTGATGTGTTCGTAAATTTCATCGGAGAGGATGAGCACCTGCGGGTGGCGGCGGAGCACCTCCACTAAGGCGGCGATTTCCTCGCGGGTGTAGACGGCGCCGGTGGGGTTGGAGGGGGAGCAGATGAGCACCACGCGTGTGCGGGGGGTGATGGCTGCTTCGAGCTGCTCGGGGGTGACTTTGAATCCCTGGCTCATCTCGGCCTGAACGAGCACCGGGGTGCCCTCGGCCAGCTTCACCATCTCCACATAGCTCACCCATGCGGGCACGGGGATGATAACCTCGTCGCCGGGATTCACCACAGCCATAATGGTGTTCGACAGCTCCTGCTTAGCGCCGGTGCCCACCACAATCTGAGCCGGGGTGAAGGAGGCGTGATTCTCGCGGGAGAGCTTGTCGGCGATGGCCTCGCGCAGACTCAGATAGCCCGGCACGGGGGAATAGTGCGAGAAATTGTTCTCCACTGCGCTGATGGCGGCGAGTTTGATGTGGTCGGGGGTGGGGAAGTCGGGCTCGCCCACCGAGAGATTGATTACATCTACGCCAGCGGCGCGAAGCTCGCTGCTTTTCTGCGACATAGCAAGGGTGGCCGATTCGGCCAGGCGCTTGATTCTGTCGGCGATGAAAGATTGTTCCATTATATAATGCTGTTCAGATGTTTTCTGCAATAAGAGGCTTGCGGGCTGTTTGTTGCCGGAGGCTTGCGGGATGTGGATGCAAGCCTAAGGCCGTAGCCGTGTGCAAAGTTAGCAATTATTTTCGTTTTCGTTTCCCTTTTGCGGATTTTGGCTCGGGAGCGGGCGGGTCGTGGGGAGGGAAACGGAGGGTGTCGGGGTTGTCGATAAGCCCGGCGCGAATCATTTTCAGGGAGTCGGCGTAGCTTACGGTCTCCTCGGCGTCAAGTTCGGCGGCGGTTGTTGACCGGCCCTGCGAGCGGAAATTCAGACGGCCCGACCGGGCGTTGCGCAATCCGCGGCGGAACATATTGTCGATCTGCTGAACGAGGTTGATGCGGGTGTTGTCGGCAATCTGTTGACGCTCCACCACCATCTTCTCCTTGAACTTGGCACCACCGAGGCGCACCTTCAGCTTCTCGGGTGTGCCCTTGATGTTGATGCCGAACTTGAAGGGGATGGGGGATTTGAGCACCGACACGTGATAGTTGAGATTCATAGCCAGGTCGTTGTGCCCCATTACGCCCAGACGGTAGCGGTCGATGTCGAACATAAAGGGGTACAGCTCTATAGCGCCTCGGTCGATTACGGCCTCAACCGACATATGGTCGATCATATTGCGCTTCTTGTTCTTGAAGAGCAGCCACTTCGATACGGTTTTGAATGTGTCGGGGTCGAGGAGCACCAGCGAATCACCCTCGATGCTGATGGCGGCGCGGAGCGAGGGAATGTTGATGTCCATATTGCGGTACAGGTCGGTGGTTACGGCGATGTCGGCGTTGACGATGCCGGCGAAATTCTGCAGCGCCGGCATAATGGTGTCGATAGCGGGCACAAGGCGGCTGACGCGATCAAGGTAGAAACGGTCGATTTTCATACCGAGGCCAAACTGGAGCGAGTCGGGGTTGACCGAGGAGTAGAGGCCGTTGACGGCCAAGGAGCCAATGTCGGTCGATGCCGAGAGGTTGCGCAGGTTCAGGGTGCCGGCGAGCATCAGCAGGTCGCCTTTGAAGTCGTGCAGCTCCAGGTCGGAATATAATATGTTACGCGCGCGCATACGCATACGCGCATCGATGTTGCGCGGAATCAGCAGCGGGCCGGAAGTGACGGTGTCGCCGGGAGCCTCGGTGATGGCGGTGTCGTTGTCGTCTTCCCAGAGGTTCTGCTCGCTGGTGGCGGGCGCTGCCCCGGTACCGGTGAAAAGGGCGCTGACAATCTGGTTGACGTTGATAGTGTCGGAGACGATGCTCAGACGCAGACCCAGCACATTGTCGCGGCGCGATGTGAGGGCGCGGCGGATGTTGGTGACGGCGCCGCTGATGCGGAAGTCGCTCTGCCCGGCCTTGTAGTGGAGATCGGAGAGGATTACGGAGTCGGAGTTGAAGCGCAGGTCGATGTGGCTCAGGGTATTGCGCAGTGGGAAGTAGGGAGTGGCGAGACGCCCGCGCTCAGCTTTGAGCGAGCCTTTGTAGTCCCAGCGGCGGAGCAGCCGGCGATCTTTTCGGTCGAGACGCATATCCACATCACCGTGTGCTATGGCCTGAGCGGCGGCAAGCGAATCGCGGTGCAGACGTTCGGCCCGGCGCTGCTGGCGCTCCTCGGGGGTGAGCTGGCCGAAAGCCTCGGCCGAGGGGGAGGAGGCGAAGCCGGAGTTGGAGTGCTCGTGCTGGTGCATATTGATGGTGAGCGACATCAGTGTCTCGCGCAGCGAGAATTTGGTGAGCGCCTGACCGAATGCCATACGTGCGGCGTTGACGCGCAGGTCGATGAGCGGCGAGCGGGCGTCACCTTTGAAGCGGCGCAGGGCGCCACCGATCGAGGCCTTGCGCAGACGGATGCGGATGGAGTCGGAGGGGGAATCGAATTTCAGTCGCTGCACCGAGATGCCGCCGCCGAAGGGGTTGATTTCGGTGGTGTCGGCCGAGTTGCTCCGGTTGGAGGCACCCAGCCCGGCGGCGAGGTCGCGCACCTGTATGTCCATCCCCATTCCGTTGGCCGAAAGGGTGTCGATTTTCAGCGAAACACGCAGCAGGGAGTCGACTTTGTGCTCGCCGGCCACGAAGGAGTCGGAGGTGCCGAATTCCAGCAGACCGCGGTGGAGGAAAAGCTGCAGCGAATCCTTGGCCTCGGGGCGGGTGTCGGCGTGGAAGTCGGTGAGGGTGAGCTTGCCGGAGGCGTCGAGGCGGTGGAAGTGCTGCGGGTCGAGGTCGCTCAGGGCGAAGCGGAATTTAGTGTCGCCCTCCATAGTGCCGCGCAGGCGCAGGGGAATTCGGGAGGCCAGCACGGCGGGGATGCGGGCAAAGCTAAGTGTGCCGTGGAATTGTCCGTCGATATTCGGGTCTGAGAGGGCGTTGGTGACCTTGGCGTTGAGGCGGCAGTTCACCCCGGCGCCCTTCATAGTGAATTTCCTGAGGTCGAACACCGATTTGTTCATATCCGTGCCCACGAAGTCGACGGCCAGGTCGCCCGAAAGCTCGTCGAGGATGAGCGATTCATAGCTGGCCTTGCAGGCGGGGATTGAGAGGGCGGCCTTGAAAGAGGGGAGGATGGTGTCGGTGAGCACATACGGCCTGGTAAGCTCGGCAGTGGCCGACAGGATCATATCGGTGTGGAGGGGCGCGGCATACTTCTGCATCTCAGCAGGGATATGCCTCAAGAGCTTCTGCACGGCCAGGTTCTCGATGGCGCCCTTGAAGGTGTTGATGACCGGCGCGCCGGAGAAGTCGGCCTGCGTGCTGAAGAGCAGGGCGTACTCATCGAGTGTGAGCTTCATATCCGAAAGGGCGATTTTCAGCGGTTCAGCGGTTTTCCAGTCAAGGCGGCCGTCGATGCCGAAAACGAGCGGGTCGAGCGCCAGCTCCTTGAGCATCGGGATGTTGGCGCCACCCGTCAGCTCCAGACGGTAGAGGGGCGCTTCGTCGCCTCCGAGGTCGACATTCTTAATCGAAGCCGAGATGTCGGTGGAGTCGGCCATCGAACGGTAGCGCAGCGGTCCGGCCGAGAGGATGCGGAAACTATTGATCTGAATATCGGGGAGCGAGAGGGGAGTGGTGGCGGTGTCGGGCTTCTCCTCGGTGGGGAAAATCAGGTAGTTGGCCACGGAATCGTTGACCTGCAGGATGTTGACGCGCGGTGAGTCGATGAGCACGTCGTGGAGGTGTATGTTTCCGGCGAGGAGCTGCAGCACATTCACGCCGCCGCTGAACCCCTTGAGGCTCATCAGCGAGTCGGCGTCGGCCGGGAGTGTGGCGCGCATCTGCGCGGGGAGGGAGCGCAGCGAGTGCGACACGATATCGAGCGAGTCTACCTCCACGGTGAGCCGGGGGAAGGTGCTCCAGAACGACAGCTCCACGCGCTTGATGCTCACGGAGGCGTCGAGGTATTCTGTGGCGTATTTCTCTACAATCGGCGTGAGGCGCGGGGGCGTGAGAATCCACACCACAAGCGAGCATACTATGATAAAGAGCGCCACCACCGAAAGGAGCGTTATGGCGGTCCATCTCAGCACTCTGCGCCAGAGCGGTTTGCGCTTGGGTGGCTGCGGAGGGGTCTTGATTTCTTCTTTCTCAGGGGTGTCTTGCATAGCAGCGGAAATGTGTTAGGAGATTCGCTTTTATGGATTCTGCGTGGACGCAGGGGTTTATCTTACGGTGATGTGATAGCACGACTGCTGGCGCTCGTACTTGACGTAGCAGCGGCCGTGGGCGCGCATATCCTCCACCACTTCGCCGAGCAGGTTTTTCATATCCTCCTGGGTGCGGATTACGCGGGTGGAATCGCAGATAAATTTGAGGTATGAAATGTCGAAAGTGGTGCCGTAGAGATGCGCCGAGGTGTCGACGGCGTTGCGGTTGCGTCGGCGCAGCTTCTTCACCAGTGCAGGTGTGCGGAGCACTGAAGTGACCTTTATGCGGTAGTCGCCTCCGCCGCGCGAGTGCAGGGAATCGCGGAAGGCCAGACCGATGTCGGTGAGCAGCGTGTGGGCCTTGGGTACGAGATAGGGGATGGAGTGGGTGAGGTTGTCGAGATAATATGCCTCGCAGGTGTGGAGCCGCTGTAGCTTGCCACCCTCGCGCCAGGCTTCGAAGGGTGATGCCAGCGGGGTGATGCCGTTGGCCTCGGCAGCGGCGATGTGGAATTTGTTGCTGTCGTTGAACACCCGCGAGAGCGATGCTCCCAGAGGGCGGATTTTCATCTTGATGCCGCCGGGAGGCATAGAATCGAGATGCGCCTCAAAGGGGTTGTTGGCGCGGATGGTGTCGGTGGGGATGAGCGGCAGCAGCACGGCCGACACGGCGCCGATGTTGCGGTCGCAGATGCTCATATCGTCGACGGGGAGCTTTTCCGCCACGGCTGAGAGGGCGCCGGAGATGGCGTTGGCCGACGAACTGACGGTGGAAACCATCGTGAGGTTGCCGGAGGCGTCGGTGAGATTCTGCGCCAGACGCTCGGCGCTGTTCTGGCCGCACGACACCGCCATAGGCCCGGCGATGAGCGCCGCAGCCACCGGCAACAGAAGATGTAGGGTGTTCTTTGTCATTTTCTCGCTACAAAGTTACTAAAATCCACTGAAAAATGTGTACCTTTACGCATTGAAGTGCCGCCAAGGCGGTGTTTTTTCAGACAGTTTGATACAGAATGTCGGCAGCGAGTGAAAACAGAGCGGTATCGGTGGTCGTTCCGGTGTACAACCGGGAGGTGCTGCTGGTGCGCGCGCTCGACTCGGTGCTGGCCCAGACCTACCGGCCTGTCAACCTGATTGTGGTCGACAATAATTCCACCGACGGGTCGCTCGACGTGGCCCGGCGATGGGCCGATGCGCACCGCAGCGCCGATTTCAGAGTGGAGGTGCTTCAGGAGCCGACCCCCGGCGCCGCTGCCGCCCGCGCCCGCGGACTGGAGCAGGTAATTACGTCGCAGGTGATGTTTTTCGACTCCGACGATGCTATGCGCCCCGAGTTGCTGGCACGGGCTATGGAGGCTTTCGTTGCCTCGCCCGGCTGCAGGCTCGTGAACTGGCGGGGGTGCGGCCACCGGCTCGACGGGGCTTTGTTCGCCACCTCATACACTGATTTCCGGGGACTGAAAAGCTTCCTGGAATACCATATCATCCATTGCCAGCTCACCACGAATTTCTTTATGGCCGACACGGAGCTGCTGCGCAGTTGCGGCGGCTGGGATCCGCAGGTGAGGGTGTGGGATGACTGGGAATTAGGTATCCGCTTGCTGCTGAGACTGATGCAGAAGCAATGCTCTGCCGGCGCGGCGGTGGAAATTACTGCTTGCGCGAAGCCCCGTGCGGCTGTGCAATCCATTCCGGAGGTGCTTGTCGACCAGTACGTGCAGGAGGTGTCGATTACCGGTACCGACTACTCCTCGAAGGCCGACCGGCTGATTTTCGCTCTCGAAAGGGCTGAGGCCGATTTCGCCTCCCTTCCGGCACCGGAGGTCGGCTGCAGCGCAGGCGTGTTTGCCCGGAAGCGGATTCACTGGTTGCGGATGATGCTTTACCGGCGCGCGATGCTGGCGGCGGCTTTCCGCAGGGAGGGGCGCCCCGACCTGGAAGCGCGGCTCTATCCGGCGCTTCTCGATGCTGTCGACCCCGTGGGCGGGCAAAGGCTGCTAAACCCCGTGGGGCGGATGCTGCTGCGCGCGGCCTACGCCTATGCTCGGCGCGGTGGCCGTGGCGCCGGCAGGGTGCTCTCACGGCTGCTGTAAGCCACGGCGAATAGCTGCTGCGAGCTGCTGTAAACGGGCACTGCGAGAAAAATTGCTTCTCCGCGCAATATTCTCGCCGAAAAATAGTTAAAGTATTGTATAAATATGTCCGCCGGAGAATTATTTGCTGATTCGGCGGACTGAAACCGTAAATACACGTAATACAGATGTCGCATCTACGATTTATCATATCGGCAGCAATCGGAGCCGCAACTATGGCGGCGCAGGCTGTCACAGTGAATGTCGCCACCCCCGGCACCCTCAGCACTCTTGTCGGCAAGAGCGAGACTCAGCTCACCGTCACCGGCAAAATCAATGCGCTTGATTTCGATTACATCCGCGAGCTTTCCGCACTGCGGTCGCTCGACCTCAGCGGCGCTTCGGTGGAGGCCTACAAGGGTGACGCCACCGCTACGTCGGCACTGGAATATCCGGCCAATGTGCTGCCCGACTGCGCGTTGCTCGGGGTACCTGCCACCACGCTCGTGCTCCCCGCCGGAATCGTGAAAATCGACCAGGGCGCTGTGGGCAACAGTGCTGCTACGTCGATTGTAATCCCCTCAACTGTTACGGAAATCGACGCCCGCGCATTCTCCTCGATGCCTGCGCTGAAGCAGGTGACCGTGCCCGCCTCGGTAAAGGTGCTGGGCGACGGCGCTTTCAAGGATTGTCCCCTGCTGGAAAAGGTGGTGATTCTCGGCGACCTGAAGGAGATTGCTCCCAATACTTTCGCCAACTGCGAGAAGCTCAGCGAGGTATCGCTTCCGGCATCCGTCACCGCCATCGGCGACGGCGCGTTTGCCGGATGTACGGCGCTAAAGCAGATTTCTCTGCCCGCCCAGCTCAAAACCATCGGCGATGCGGCGTTCGCACAGTCGGGACTTGCCACCCTCGACCTCTCCGGCACCAATGTCGCTGAGGTCGGCGCACGTGCCTTCGCCGAATGTAAGTCGCTCACCGACGTGACCGTACGGAAAGCACCGGTGTTCGGCGCCGGCGCATTCAGTTTTTCCGAATCGCTGGCCACCCCGGCGGCCACACTGCTTGGCGACAACGCGCAGATGGCCGATTTCCTTCTCTACGGCACCGCCACCTCGGCGGCAAATCTCAATGAGTCGCAGGTGAGCGAAATCGGCGCTTACGCCCTTTCCGGTCTGAAGGACAGCAATGTTGCCCTCCCCGCCACGCTGAAGCACCTGGGCGACCACGCTATGGAGCGTATGCCCAATATCTCGAAAATCGACGTCACCGCAATATCTGAAGTGCCCACGCTCGGCAAGAGCGTCTGGGAGGATGTGGACCAGCCCGGCACGGTGCTTTATGTGCCTCAGAGTATGTTCCAGGCATATAAGGATGCTCCGCAATGGCAGGACTTCAACGTGAGCGAGTTTTCCGCCACGGATATTACGCCGAGCGACAGCGACGCCGGCGACGGCATCTGCGCTGCGTTCGACGGCCAGGTGCTGAACATCGAATCGGATGTGGATATTCTGTCGCTGCAGGTGTATGATGTGGCCGGGCGCTGCCTCACCATCCTCAATGCCGCCGGGGAGAACGTTTCGCACGTAAGCCTTGATACCGCCCCGCTGGCCTCGGCCGTGCTGCTGGTGCGTCTGCTCCGTGCCGACGGCACCACGCCTGTGCTGAAGGTGCGCCGCCCCTGAATGTCGGCTCCGCCCCGGATTTGAGGCGTCGCCCCTGATTTTTTTAGGATAGAAAGCAATGATTAATCGTCTGCGAGAGCTTATACCTGAACCTGCGCTGCGGCGCCTGCCGTGGTACCTGGCCTATGTGACCCTGCTGCGCGAACGCGGAGTGGAGTATGTGTCGTCGACAGCCATTTCACGCGGCATCAATGTGGATGCGGCGCAGATAGCCAAGGATTTGTCATTTCTCGACATAAAGGGTAAGACACGTATCGGCTACGAGGTGGAGCTGCTCGAACACAAGTTGGAGGAATTTCTCGGTTTCCGCAAGCGTCACCGCGCCGCAATTGTGGGCGTAGGTTCGCTCGGTCGGGCGCTGATGCAGGACTCCGGTCTGGCCAATTACGGTCTGGAGATTGTGGCCGGCTTCGATGTGAATCCCGACCTGATAGGCTCGCAGTGGTTCGGCAAACCGATTTACGATGTGGCGGAGCTGTCGGAGCGCGCCGCCGGACTGGATGTGGAAATCGGCATCGTCACCGTACCGGTGGAATACGCCCAGGAGGTGGCCGACCATATTATTGCCGCCGGACTGAAAGCTATCTGGAATTTCACCCCTTACCGTATTCAGGCTCCCGAGGGAATTGTTATCTCCAACACCTCGATTTATGCGCATCTGGCTGTGATGTACAACCGTATGCTGTCGGAGAAATGAGCCGGAAGCAGCAAGTTTAGCTGTAGGAAACGCACCGAGTGAATATTAGCTGTCGGAGAAATGAAGATTTTTCGTGTAAATCGTCGGGTGGGGGAATGGCCCCGCGAAGCCGAGGAGGCGCTGCGTACCCCCTACGGTGCACCGCTCCGTGCCCTTGACGTAAACGTACTGGCCGACTCGGCTGCCAACCGCAACAACCGGCCTATGTTCGTGCCCGACTTCGCCCGGGAAGGGTGGGTAGTGGAAGTGCTCCCCGCCGTGCGCATCGGTCGCCTCGGCAAGTTTATCGCCCCCCGGTTTGCCCACCGCTACATACAGGACATCCTCCTCACCGCCTTCCTGCACCAACCCGACGGCGACCCCGTGGCGCCCCTCGCCTGCCTCTTCGACGGCGCCCTCACCCTCGGCGACCCCATCCCCAATTCTGCATTTTGCAATCCTCATTCATCAGAGGCTTCTTCGGCTGATGCGGCTGCGATATATCGCGCCCCTACCACCGGCACGCTCCATATTGAAGCTTTCCTGGCGCCCCTTTCCCACGGCGCAGCTTCCCCGGCCTCTGATGCAGCCCCCATTTCCCGCGGCGCGGCGGCTGATGCGGCTACAATTATTGCGGATGTGGATATTGAGGCGCTGCGCTTGCCCGAAACCATCGCCCTGCTCAGCCGCTACTGCACCCTGAAAAGCGGCGACCTCATCCTCCCTGCCTCCGCCGCCATCACCTTCCCCGCCCTCCTCAACCACCAGCTCACCGCCGCCTGCACCGCCCCCTCCTGCACTGCCTCCGCTACCACTGCCGCTCCCTGCCTTATTACCCGGCTGAAATAGCCCTGCTTTTTCGCGAAGCCCAGGCAGCCCTTGTCCTGTGATCGGCCGTGCACGGCCGATAACTCAACAAGGCTCACACCCCGCCCGGCAGTAGGGGCGCGATATAATCCACTATCTGCTATCTGCTATCTGCTATCTACTTCTGAAATTTTTTGGCGAAAAAAGTTGGTAATTAAAAATAAAAGCAGTAATTTTGCAACGCAAAAGCGGAGAATGATTCCGCGCCACGCGCCTTAGAGCGTATTTAAGCTTCAGTAGCTCAGTTGGTTAGAGCACCTGACTGTTAATCAGGGGGTCGTTGGTTCAAGCCCATCCTGAAGCGCCATAAAACAATTTTCCATATATACCGCCGGCACACGCAGGCCATCCGCTTCCAGGCCATTTGCCAAAAAGCAATTCTGCCATCAGGTCTTCTGCTATCAGCCGGCACCGCACCAAGCTTCAGTAGCTCAGTTGGTTAGAGCACCTGACTGTTAATCAGGGGGTCGTTGGTTCAAGCCCATCCTGAAGCGCCCAAAAGGCCACGCATCCGCGTGGCCTTTTTTGTTTCCCACCCGCCTCCCGACCTTCTGTGGGGGTGCAGGGGGCCTTTTTTTAATCGAATTATTTTGTGTAACTTTGTGGCGACGGCGAGGGATTTTTGTAGTCACTAATCAAAAATTCTTGTAGATTATGAAAAAGATACTTGGCGTTGCGGTTTTGGTGGCAGCTTTGATTGGCGGCAGCACGATCGCCGCTCAGGCGCAAATCGCCAATGCTGGTAATTCCGCAAATGCGCAGCATCCGGCCGCTCCGATGTCGGTGATTTTTGACACGGATCTTGGCAATGATATCGATGATATTATCGCGCTCGATATGCTTATCAATTATGAGAATCAGGGGCGCATCCGGCTCGACGCTATCACTGTGTGCAAGTCGAATCCAATGGCTCTCGGAGCTGTCAAGGCTTATTATGAGTTGCGCGGCACGGGGAATCCCGCCTACGGTTTCGCTTACAATGGCGCTACTCCCGATGCGGGCCAATTCCTCGCCCCGGTGTGCGATGCGCTCAAGGCAACTCAGGTGACTTCGGCCGAACCGGCCGAACGCACGTTGCGCCGCGTCCTGGCCCAGAGTCCTGACAGTTCGGTAGTGCTCATTGCCGTGGGGCCTTTCACCAATATAGCCCGACTGCTGCAGAGCGGTCCCGACGACCTGTCGCCTCTCACCGGCCGCGAACTTGCCCGGCAGAAGGTGGCCTCGTTCACCATTATGGGTGGCGACATCCGTCCCGGAGCCAACAAAGAATTTAATATTTATTGCGACGTCCCCGCCTCAGCCATTATGTTTGAGCAATGGCCCGGCACCATCGTTGCCTCCGGCTGGGAACTGGGCAACGCTGTGCTGTATCCGCATCAGGTGATTGAATCGCTCCCCGCGGAGCATCCCCTGCGCATTGCCTATGAGCACTATCTCCCCACTCCCTACGACCGCGACTGCTGGGACGAAACCGCCGTACTCCACGCCATCGAGCCTAACGACGCCTATATGTCGCTCCTGCCGCCGGGCCGCGTGAAAGTCGACGAAATCGGTCGCACCCTCTTCACCCCCGATACCTCCGGCAATGTCCGCTACCTCAAACTCGCCACGGATACCCTCTCCAACATCATTGCCGACCGTTCCCGCGCCCGTTAATCCCCTCCCTCCGGATCGCTGTTTGCCCGGAATCATACCTACATAAAAAGCAAAAAAAGAATCAGCTAAATGGCTGATTCTCAGTTTGTCGGGGTGAGGCGACTCGAACGCCCGACCTCCACGTCCCGAACGTGGCGCGCTAACCAACTGTGCTACACCCCGAGGTGCTCGGTTTTGGAAATCGGCTTGCCGGATGCCCCTCGCCGGGGGCGGCAGATGCCGGTTTCAGACGGACGGGCCGCTACTGCGGAACGGCTGTTTCCATCTTCGGGCTTGCAAAGGTAAGCATTTTTTTTGTATCTCACCCGTTTTTCTCCCTAATTTTTTTCCTCCCCACTTTTTTACCCCAAATTTTGAAGGGAGATACGGGGGGAGAGGGAGGGGATTTTATAGAGGATTTGGGGGATTTTGTCGATAAATTAGGGGATTTTTCGGGTATTTTTGCGGAGGATGTGTTGATTATTCACATTTTATGATTATCTTTGCAACGATATTTCAAACAAATCATCGCACGAAAAATCAATTATATCCCTTTCTATGAAGAAATTTTTACTATCTGTTTTTGCTTTAGGCGTGTGCGCATCTGCTTCCGCTATCTTTCTCGTGCCGCAGCCTACTTTAGTTTCTGAGACTATTAACGCCGATAATGTTGCCATCAGCTGGCAGGAGTCCGCTATCGATCCTGCCGCCGACCTGCATCCTGCGTCATATTATGATGTAATTCTCTTCAAAAAGCACAAAGCCACTGAGAATGAAACTCTCGTGCTGGCTCAGAGCGATTTCAGCGAGATTATTTCCAAGCACTCAATTAAAGATGCCAATGCCGACGGTTCAATGTGGCACGCAATCGAAAGTATGCCCGGCTGGTATGTAAAATTCCCTATGTATGCTAACGGCGCACTTGGTGTTGATGCATTCTTCTATTACAACGGTTCCGACAACAACGACCCTCTCGGCGGCACTTATATCGCTTCTCCCGATTATGACCTGTCGAAGGTGAAAGATCCCGCTATCGAAGTGGCTGTGGATATTGCCCGTTCGAACAATTCCGACGGGGCCGGCATTGCTGTCTACACCTGGAGCGACGACTTCCATACCGAAGGTATGGAGGATTACAAGCCTATTATGAACCAGGTATGGGAGTCGAACGAAATCGACAACGAGAAATGGACCCCCGCATCGCACGTGCTCGTGCCTGACCAGTATGCCGCCCGCACCCGCGTAGTGTTCTACGGCTACGGCTACGGTGCTGTGCTCTACGACAATGTGAAGGTGACCATCGACCTCGTTCCCGGCGACGAAATCGTCTACGCTTTCAAGGCCGACAAAGTAGAAGGTACCAACTACACTATCGACACTTCGAAGGATACCGACAACGATTTCGTTTATTCCTATCAGATCAAAGGCATTTGGGAGGATTACGACGAATACCGCGAACGCCACTACATCCGCAGCCTCAGCGAATACTCCACAATGAAGGTTATCGGCAAGGATTCGGGCGTAGAGAATGTAGCTGCTGAAATCGCCAGCGATGTCACCATCAGCGCAGCCGGCGGTGCCGTTACCGTTACCGGCGCTGATGCAATGAGCATCTACAATGTCAGCGGTCAGCTCATCTACAGCGGCTCGACGTTGCACCCCGTATCGCTGCCCACCGGTCTCTATATCGTGAAGGCTGCCGATCAGGCCAAGAAAATCATCCTCTGATCCCCTTTTGTGCTGGGCATAGCCAGCCACCAATGGCATAGCTGCCCATTTTTTAGGGCATAGCCGCCCATTGTTTAGGGCATAGCTGCTCATTCATTGAGGCAAAGGCCTTCGCCGCAAAATATCAACCCATAAATCGGGCGCGCCCTCAGGTGCGCCCGATTTTTTTGGCGCGCTGCCGCGGCGGGGTTTCGGGATCGGCCGTGCACGGCCGATAACTGGACAAGGCCTGCCGGGGCTGCGCGGGAACCAGCCGGGAGCCAGCCGGAGAGCCAGGGCGGCGGGCTGGCGGGCGGCGAGCAGGCGGGGAAGAAGGGGAGAGGGGCGAGCAGGCGAGGGAGAGGAGGGAGAGCCGGGGGTGGGCAGCAGCGCTGGACAGGCCATTTCGGGCTTGCGCCATCAATACTGTGCTGAGGGCGCATGCCCGAAGTAAGGCAGAAGCCGGGGTGAGCAGCAGCGCCGGGGTGGGCAGCGAGCAGGCGGGGACGAGGAGGGGCGAAAAGATGTTTAAGAGCAGGGGATGTACCCGGGAGGAGGGTTTGGCGTTAATTTGTGTAGAAAAACGTGCATTTCTGTTGCATAAAATGCAGATTATTTCGTAACTTTGCCCCTTACCTGAATATACCAACAACACAAATAATCCGTATGAAAGTCAAGCTATCCCTAACGATGCTTCTGACAGCTGTCCTCCCCGCCCTGGCGCAAACCGCCGGTGTGACGGGTGTGATTGTCGACGCATCCACAGGCTCCCCCGTGCAGGGGGCGACCATCGCTATCCCTGACCAGGGCATCATCGCTGTCACCGGTCCTGCCGGCGATTTCCAGATCTCCACGGCTCTCCCGGGCGAGACTGTCCTGTCGGTCAATGCTCCCGGCTATGCCTCGGGCGCTGCCCAGGTCAAACTGTTCAACGACCAGAAGGTAAATGCCGGCAACATCATCATCGTGGCCGACGACAACGATGATTTCACTGTTGTCGAGGATGAGAACAACGACGATATCCTTATCGACGGTTCGCTGTTGGAGGATGAGGAGGGCAACTCGCAGAATGTGGTGGCTCTCACCGGCGCTTCCGACAACATTTACTACAAGTTTACCCGCTACGGTTTTCAGCCGCTCTTCAGCAACTACCGCGGTGTAGGTTCGCGCTATCAGGAGACCTACATCAACTCTCTGCCGATGAACGACCTGATTCGCGGCGGCTTCACATTCTCGCAGCTCGGCGGTATGACCTCGCGCGCTTTCCGCAACAACACCACCTCGATCGGTATGGCTCCTTCGGCTTTCGGTTTCGGCGGCATCACCGGTGCGCAGAACTTCAACACCATCGCCGACACCTATGCCACCGGTTTCAACGGTTCGCTGAGCTACACCAACTCCAACTATAACTACCGCGCTATGGCCACCTACTCCACCGGCCTGTCGAAAAACGGCTGGGCGCTGACCGTATCGGCCATCGGCCGCTACGCCAAGGAGGGTGTGGTGCCCGGCACATTCTACAATGCCGGCGGCTACTTCCTGTCGCTGGAGAAGGTGTTTGACCAACACAACTCCGTGACTCTCACCACCTGGGGTGCTCCTATGCAGTATGCCAATGGCAAGGCTGTGATTCAGGAAATCTACGACCTCACCGGCGACAACCTCTACAACCCCACCTGGGGCTGGCAGTCGGGCAAAAAGCGCTCCGACAATATCCGCGAGAAGTTCGACCCCACCGCAATGCTCACCTGGCTCTACAAGACCGACAAAACCACGATCAACACCTCCGCAGCATTCCGCTGGACCTCCTTCGCCCGCACACGTCTGCAGTACTTCAAGGCCAACGACCCCAAGCCCGATTACTACAAGAATCTTCCCTCCTACTTCATTGAACTGCAGGACACTCCCGACTACGGCCTGGCCGACTACTACACCGCGCTGTGGGAAAACAATGTGGGCGGCATCCAGCAGCTCGACTGGGACGGTATGTATCTGGCCAACCAACTGAACAATCTCCAGAATCAGTCGCTGCCCGAAGGCCAGAAGCGCCCCGCTTCCTACTACCAGCAGATGGAGCACTCGAAGCAGTTCAACTTCATCATCGGTTCCACCATCAACCAGCGCCTTAACGACAATATCACCTTCCAGGGCGGCGTGAACTACAACTACACCCGCTCGGCCGAATATATGACCATGCGCGATCTTATGGGAGCTGAATTCTGGATCGACGTCGATCCCTACTCCGACCGCGATATGTACAACCCCTCGGCCAACCAGGATATTCTCCAGAACAACCTTGACGACCCCAACCGCCGCATCGAAAAGGGCGACCGCTTCGGCTACGACTACAACTTCCACGTGCAGAAGCTCCAGGCCTGGGCTCAGATGCAGCACCGCTACGCCCACTGGGACATCAACTACGGCGCATCCTTCTCCTATGAGAACTTCTACCGCTACGGCCACATGCGCAACGGTCGTGCTCCCCAGAACTCGCTGGGCAAGAGCAAGACTCTCGACTTTGAGGATTTCGGCGTGAAGGCAGGCATCACCTATAAGCTCGACGGCCGCAACTTCTTCACCGTCAACGCCGAGTACACCACTCAGGCTCCTATCGTGTCGGATGTTTACATCTCGCCCCGTATCAAGGACTACACCGTGCGCGACCCCAAATCCATGAAGATTATCTCGGTCGACGGTCAGTATGCCTGGAACTATCGCCGCTTCCGCGGTACCATCGGTGCTTTCTTCATCGACATGAAGGACGCTCTCGAGCGCACCAGCTTCTACGACGAATCGCTCAACACCTTCACCAACTTCGCCCTTTCCGGCGTGAAACGCCAGTACAAGGGTATCGAGCTGGGTATGGCCTACAAGATTCTCCCCACCCTTACTGCTTCGGCTGCCGGTACATACGCTCAGTATCAGTACAAGAACAATCCCACCGGCTACCGCTCGGTTGAAAACGGCCTCGAGCCCGACTCGGAGAGCACCGTTTACCTGAAGAACTACACCTGCACCTCCACTCCGCAGTTGGCCTTCAACATCGGCCTCGACTGGCAGGCTCCCAAGATGTTCTTCGTCAACGTCAATGCTTCCTACCTGGCCGACTACTACGTGAAGCTGGCTTATCCCTACCACGAGAAAATGCCCGGACTCTGGGAAGTAGCCGAGAATACAGCTCAGGCTCAGGAAATCATCGACAACTTCGCTCAGCAGCCCAAGCTCGACAATCAGTGGGTGCTCAACGCTTCGCTGGGCAAGGTGATCTACATCAACCGCAAGCTCACCCTCAATCTCAACCTGAGTGTTTCCAACATTCTCAACAACAAAAACCTCGTGACCAACGCTTTCCAGCAGACCCGCGTCAACACGAAGTATTACAATGCCAACGCATTCCCCACGAAGCTCCAGTATGCCCAGGGCATCAAGGTGTACTTCAATGTAGGCATCCGCTTCTAATCAAGTAAATTTTCTACGACATGAAAAAGTCAATTATCTACATAACAGCCCTGATGCTGGCGGCCGCCGGATTCTCTTCCTGCGACGACGACAAGGTGCTTCCTCCTATGCCTGTCCCCGGAGAAGACCTTGTGATTCCGGCTCCCACTTCCACCATACTTGAGCTTAAGGAGGCGTATATCAACTCCAGCTCTTCGGGCGATTCTTTCTCTTTCGCCACCGAAATCGGCAAAAAGGCCGACGATTCCGACTATATTATTAAAGGTGTGGTAGTGTCATCCGACAAAGAGGGCAATATCTACAAGAATCTGATGATTGAGGATGCCACCGCCGGCCTTACCATAGCGCTCGACTTAGGCGACTACTATCAGAAGTATAAGGTAGGTCAGGAACTCACCGTAAATGTTACCGGACTCTATATCGGCAACTACGGCAACTGTATGCAGCTTGGCGTGGCACCCTCGGGCACCCGCAAGCAGCCTGGCCGTATCCCCGAGGAAGAATTTGCCGCACGCGCCTATGCCTACGGTTTCCCCCACGCTGTCGAGCCTGAGGTAGTGACCGTTGAGCAGGTCAACGCCATCCAACCCGGCACCGATGAATTTCTGGCTATGTCGAGCCGCCTTGTAGAATTCAAGGATATGGAATTTGAGAACGCCGGCGAGCCTCTGGCCGTGAAGGGTTCGAGCACTTCGCGCTACGCTATGGACGCCAACGGCAACCGCATTCAGCTTTACAACTCCGGTCTCTCGAAAATCTGGACCAAGATTCTCCCCGGCGGTAAGGGTAACATCATCGGCATCCTTTCGTTCTACAACAAGGAATGGCAGATTCTCATCAACAGCTATTCCGACCTGCAAGGCTTCAACGGCTCCACAGCTCCTCTGGAGGAAATCCTCACCGAATCCTTCGCTACCTCGGTCGGCGTATTCACTATCGAGGATGTCGACCTGGCAGGTCTGACCCGCGTATGGAGCAACGATTCCCGCTACTCCTGCATGAAGGCCTCGGGCTATGTCTCCAACGTGAACCACGCTTGCTCCTCGCGCCTGGTTTCGCCTGAAATCGACCTCACAGGCTACACCACCGTGAAGGCCTCCTATGAGCAGGCTTGCAACTTCTTCCAGTCGCTTGAAGCTGCAAAGGCCGAAGCCCTCTTTGAGGTGCAGGCCGAAGGCGGCGAATGGGAAGCACTCACCGTGCCCGGATTCACCGACTACGCCTCCTGGACATTCAAGTCCTCGGGCAACATCGACCTTTCCAAGTATGCCGGCAAGAAGATCCGCATCGCTTTCCACTACCTCGGCAGCGCCACCAAGTCGGGCACATGGGAAGTGAAAAACGTAAAAGTTGCAGGCTCTAAGTAATCACCCTCTCAGAATTCCTATACAATGAAAGCATATATTAGTTTAATAGCCCCGGTCCTGGCCGCCCTCTCGGCTGCAGCGGTTCTGCCCGCCTGCCAGGACGATATCGACGAGCCCGCTTTCCTCGATGAAGTGCCTGTGGCTACCCTTAAGCCCAATGCCACCATCCTGGAAGTGAAGGAGAAATTCTGGCAGGACGTCACCCCCTACTGCTCGGCTATCGGCACGAAGGACAATGGCGAGCACTACATCGTGAAGGGCCGCGTGATTTCCTCCGATTATTCCGGCAACATCTTCAAATCGTTCTACATCCAGGACGAAACAGCCGCTCTCCCCATCTCGGTAAGCCAGTACAACCTCTATCTGGAATATCGCGTGGGCCAGGAAGTGGTAATCGACCTCACCGGCCTCTATATGGGCCGCTACTCCGGTCTGGAGCAGCTTGGCTACCCCCAGTGGAAGGCCAGCGCCGATGCTTACGAGCCTACATTTATGCAGCCCGCATTCCTCAGCGGCCACATCCAGCGCAACGGTTACCCCGAACCTGAGAAGGTCGACACGCTTCTCATCCGCGATCTCTCTAAGCTCCCCACCAACGCCACCGACGGCGCTTATATGCGCAAATGGCAGGGCCAGATCGTGCGCATCAACAATGTGAAGTTCAATCCGCAGGACGGTCTCGATGTATTAGGCATCTATCAAGAGAACGTGAACCAGCAGATTGCCGACGCTAACAACAACACTCTCACCGTCCGCACCTCCGGCTACTCCAACTTCTGGAATCACAAGCTCCCCGAAGGCTTTGGCGACGTTGTTGGTATCCTCGGATACTACTACGACTCCAGCGCTCCCACCGACTCCTGGCAGCTTACGCTCATCGACGAGTACGGCCTGATGAACTTCGGCAACCCCACTATGCCCGAAGGTACCAAGGACCGTCCGTGGTCGGTAGCTACCGCCGTGCAGATGGAGAACTTAGGCGAGAACGAAACCGGCTGGGTTCAGGGCTACATCGTGGGCACAATCGCCTCCGAAGTAGAGAACATCACCTCGGCCAACGACATCGAATGGGGCGCAAATGCCACCCTGGCAGCATCCGTTGTGATCGGTCAGACCCGCGACACCCGCGACTTGAACCAGTGCCTGGTAATCTCGCTGCCGCAGAATTCTGCTATCCGCGACCAGGTAGCGCTGCTCAACCACCCCGAAAACCTCGGCAAGAAACTCACCCTGTTAGGCCGCCTGCAGAAATATATGGGCACCTACGGTGTAGTCGACAACGCCGGCACCGCCGACACCTTCGTCCTCGAGCAGTAATCCCAATCCCCTCCGAAAAATCCCCTTCTTCTTCTGAAGATACCACAAGCGGGTTCGCCATTGCGAGCCCGCTTTTGCGTTCCTTACCGCAAAAATGTTCACCAAATTGCCCCAAAAATATTCACCAAATTGCCCCAAAAATATTCATCAAATTGCCTCAAAAATGTTCAACGATTTGGCTATCTAAATAATAATCACTATATTTGCGCATAATTTAATGATATGGAATACCTACACAGAATAGCAGACAAAATCTTAAATAACAGGCTGGCAGCCTTTGGCGCGGTACTCATAGAAGGAAGGGCAGTTGCGGTTGCGCGAACCGGATTTGCTGATGGTTATTACCGGCGGCCCGATAGCTTATACCCGTGCTGACGGAGTGCATATGGTGCCGCTGGGTTGCCTTAAGGACTAAGAGGCCATAAACGGGGAGGAGAGAAGCGTGATGGCTCCCCCGGATGGCAATTTTTAATTTTCAATTTTCAATTTGTGTGTGGGTCGTCGGGGGTGGGGAAGGTGCCGATGCGGAGGATGTCGCGCTCGAAGGTGTCGCGGTTGATGAATTTGTTGCGCAGGCGGGTGCGGTAGGCGTAGATGGTGTTGACCGAGAGGTTGAGAATCTGCGCTACGCGGTTGGTGTCCTCGATGCCCAGTCGGATGAAGGCTAGGATGCGCAGCTCGGTGTTGAGCACTCCCTCCTGCTCCATTACGATGCGCTCCTCGGGGCGCAGCAGCGCGTTTACCCCGGCCAGGAAGTCGGGATAGATGTGCAGAAACGCCTCGTCGAAGGCCTTGTAGAAGTCCACGCTCTGATCCTCGACGAATTTGCCCGACTTGGTGAGCTTGTAGAGGTCCTCGGTCTGCCCGGAGGAAATCTTGCGGTTGACGATTTTCGAGAACTGCTTGAGCTTGTCCATATAGATGGAGCATAGCGTCATAAACTGACTGATATACACATCCTTGGCGGCGTTGGCCGTCTGCAGCTGCTGACGCATCGTGGCCACGTGGCGCAGCTGTCGCCGCACGAAATAGAGCGATGCCAGCAGAGCCAGCAGACTGATGCCGAGGATGGTGATAATCACATACATCCAGGTGCGCCAGAGGGCCAGCTGCGCGTTGTGGTCCTGCTCCACGATGGAGAGCAGTTCGCTGGTCTTCATCATTCTCACCGACGCGCGCGAGGCCACGGCATTGTTCAGCGCTACGGTCACATAGTTGTGGGCGCGCTGCTTGTCGCCCGTTTCAAACATAAGCGCCGCGAGTTCCTGGAGCGAAGTCACCTCAAGGGTGGCGTGGCGCACGTCGCTGATTGCCGACAGGGTGAGATAATATATGTGCTTGTTGCGCTCGCCGCGGGTTATGGCTATTGCGGCCAGGATGTGCGTGGCGATGGCGTAGGATGGGGAGTCCACCGAGATATGCGTGAGCAGAGCCTCCAGCAATTGCTGACTGCGCGAGTACTCGCGGATGGAGAAATAGTATTCCGCCTCGTTGAGCACCTGCATCTCCGAGCCGTGCGGCAGCAGGTCAAGGAGCCGGTGCTGCGCTTCGATGCTGCGGTTGTGCCAGTAGTCGAAGGTGCCGCCCCAGTCGCTGTAATATGTGGAGATGTAGGAGAACATCTGGCGCCCGGCATCGTGATAGGTAGCCAGCAGTCCCGGCTGCATAGCCGCGGTGTCGACGGCGGAGTATTCCGCCACGGCATCGTTGACCATACCCCCCATCGAGAGATAGCAGGCACGCCGCAACCGGAATTCCGTGGCCAGCGAATCGGCCTGCGCGCGCGATACGGCAGCCGTGGGTGCCTCGGCCAGGGCGCGGGCGGCGTCATACCCCCGGGTGTAATAGAGTAGGGCGGAATCGTTGTTGAAAGCATTGTACCCCTTGGCAATCTCCATTGTCAGCTCCAGCGGGCGCAAACCACCGGCGCGGGCGGCAGGGCGCGCCAGCTCCGCCTTGAGCGAGTCGAGCCGGTGAGTGCGCAGCTTCACATACTCGTCGCGTTGGGTCAGCTCCCGGTCGAGTCGGTCGAGGGCACTCTCCACCTCGGCATCCGAGATGGCCGCCGCAGCTGCGGCCGGCAGAAAAAGAATGGCAAGGAATGTGATGAAAGATTTCATTGGCGGGGGGATATGCATAGGCAAAGTTACATCTTTTTCTCCTACCGGGCAACAATGCCGTGTTGCACATTCCGAAAAAAAGAATTATCTTTGTGCGCCTTTTGGTAAAAGCGATCCCAAAGGCCGATCCTTTACATACTGCCGCGGCCGGTAGCGCCGCCCTATATTGTGGATAAATTTGATTGCTTGCAACCACTGAAAAAAATGCTAAAAAATGAATTACCTTTTCACATCTGAATCAGTGTCGGAAGGCCATCCCGATAAGGTGGCCGACCAGATCAGCGATGCTGTGCTCGACCAGTTCCTCGCCCGCGACCCCCACTCGAAGGTGGCCTGCGAAACACTCGTCACTACCGGCCAGGTGATTATCGCCGGCGAAGTAAAGAGCGACGCTTACATCGACCTCGACACAACCGCCCGCAACGTAATCCGCGAAATCGGTTACAACAGCTCCGAACTCAAATTCGACGCCGACTCCTGCGGCATCCTCTCGGCCCTGCACGAGCAGAGCCGCGACATCAACCGCGGCGTAGAGCGCGAAGAATCCGACCAGCAAGGCGCCGGCGACCAGGGAATGATGTTTGGCTACGCCACCGACGAGACCCCCCTCTACATCCCGCTCACCGTAGCCCTAAGCCACGCGCTGCTCAAAGAGCTGTCGAAGATTCGCCGCGAAGGGAAAGAATTCACTTACGTCGACCCTCTGGGGCAGACACGCTGCTATCTGCGTCCCGATTCAAAGAGCCAGGTGACGGTTGAATACGACGACAACCACAACGCCGTGCGCGTCGACACTGTAGTAATTTCCACCCAGCACGACGACTTCATCCCCGCCGCCAACGGTCTATCGCAGGAGGAGGCCGACCGCCGTATGGTGCAGCAAATCGAAAATGATGTGCGCCGCGTGCTCATTCCCCGCACCATCGCCGCGCTGCCCGAAGGTCTGCGTCACCTGCTCAAAGGTGAATTCAAACTCTACGTCAACCCCACAGGTAAGTTTGTCATCGGCGGCCCCCACGGCGACACCGGCCTCACCGGCCGCAAAATCATCGTCGACACCTACGGAGGCCACGGCGCACACGGCGGCGGCGCCTTCTCGGGCAAAGACCCCTCGAAAGTCGACCGTTCGGCAGCCTACGCCGCCCGCCATATCGCCAAGAACCTCGTGGCAGCCGGCGTATGCCGTCAGGCACTCGTGCAGGTAGCCTACGCTATCGGCGTGGCACAGCCCGTAAGCCTCTATGTCGACACCCGTGGTACCTCGAAAGTGCCCTATACCGACGCCGAAATCTCCGCCAAAGTCAGCGAAATCTTCGACATGCGCCCCGCCGCCATCATCCGCCGCCTCAAGCTCCTCAATCCCATCTACCTCGAGACGGCCACCTACGGCCACGTAGGCCGCACCCCCCGAGAAGTCACCAAGCACTTCCGCGACGCCGACGGCCACCCCTTCACCCGCACCGTAGAGCTTTTCACCTGGGAGAAACTCGACTACGTCGACCCCCTCCGCGCCGCCTTCTCCCTCTAATCCCCCCGCCGCGGGCGGCCTTTCCCCCCCCGGGCGGCCTTCCTCCCCCGGGCGGAATTGGCCCAATTGGGCTAATTAGTTTAATTGGTCTAATTGACGTCGCCATCGATGTAGGGGCGCGATATATCGCGGCCTTTGGCAATCGACTATATGTCTTTATGTCTTTCTGTCAAAAAATTATCAGCCTCCTGTGCTCTTGTCTTTATGTCTTTCTGTCTGCTTTCGGCGCACCCGGATGGCAATTTTAAATTTTCAATTTTAAATTTTCAATTTTAAATTTTCAATTTTCAATTTTAAATCCCCCTTTTTCCCTTGTCTATTTGTATTAAAAAAACTTAAAATTGTGAATAAATGGTGTAAGTGGCGATAATTTCCGTATTTTTGTCGGATAAAAATGTGCTTGAGGTACAATCGCGCGCAAATCTAGGGTTATCACTTTAATTTTTTCATCACATAAATTGCTCTTGCTTATAGACATTCTAATAATATAATAGTATAAACATCACATAAACATCACATAATAAATTTACATTTATGGTTAAATCTTTACTAAAACGCTTAGCACTCACAGCGCTGTTTGCAACATCCGTTGCAAGCTACTGTGCAGCTGCCGACGTCAGTTCCTACACCTGGGACTTCTCGAAAGAGATCGACGTCTCGAAACCCGACTTTAAAGTCGGACCGAACTGGGGCCATATCGCCGGCTTCGTCAATGACTACGATGGCACGAAGCAGTATATGACTTACAAGTATGAAAAAACATCCGGTGTCGATGATGGAGCTTGTTTATTTGCCGGCCGACCGGATGCAGAATATTATGAGGATGAATATAGCTGGTCTTCTTCTTACGCCCCTGTCAATGACTATCTGATAACTCCTCCTGTAAAAGGTGATGTAAAAATTAAGGTAAAAAGAAGATCTCCCTCCAGCTCCGCAATAAAGAATTACATCAAGGTTTACGAAGTTAACGAGGATGGTACTGTCGGCACCGAACTTAAATCGGTAATTGGCGATGCTATTGGTGCACAAATCGCTGAATGGTATGATGTTACACTTGTCACCGGTATTACAGAATACAAGAAGTTGGCTTTAAAGTGCAGTTATATTTATATCGATGATTTTTCGGCTACATACGCCGACATCGTTCCTGAGCCGGGTCTGAAAATCGCGTCGGTAACTCCTTCACCCGGTTCTACCAACCATACTCTTGTTCAGCAACCCGACGGCACTATTCCTGTTAAATTTACGGTAACTGTGACTAATACCGGTGGAGTGGATCTTACTCCGGGTATGGAGAATTATACCCTTACATTGGTAAATGATAAATCAGCTTCTGTAGATCTTTTTACTGTAAAAGTGCCTTATGGCACAGTGGCCTTATGCCACAGGTTCCATTAAACTCACTTTACGTGAAAATCTCTCAGGATCCACTATTACTCCGGCCAACTACGTATATTATAGTGCATACGAGCCGAAGTTTGTGTTCCGTAATGCAGGAACTACAACCACATCCTCTTTAAAAGACCCAGTATCTTTCGGGTTTATTACCGAAGATAAGACCCTCAACTTCGAGATTTACAACGATGGCCGTGCTCCTCTTACAGTAAAGAGCGTCACACTGCCTGATGGCTTTACCTCAAATGTTCCTTCAGGAGAATTCACGGTTGAATCCAAAGCTAAGCAGTCTCTGAACATCACTCTGTCTGCCGCTAAAATTGGCTCATTCTCAGGCAACCTCACAATCGTTTACCTCGATGCTAAAGGTAAAGAACAGACACATACTCTTGCTCTGGAAGGCAGGGTAATCGGGGCCAATACCTGGATATGCGATTTCGGCACAAGTTCAGCTGAATACCCCGCTGGCTCGATTGCCAATTCCGGTATGAATCTGTATAATTACTCGCCATATTATGTATATGGTTCTGCCAATAATGCCGATTTTATCACACCTCTGCTCCACGCAGAAAAAGATGAAGCTTTAAGTTTCTCGATTGCTAAAAAAGATAGTGGAGCATCCTTAAAGGTTTACATCTCCAAAGACCGTGAGAACTGGGGCGACCCCGTGCTCACGAAGACCGACCTGTCTTATAGCTGGACTAATTTCTCCATCACAGCGGATGAAGCAGGTGACTACTATGTAAAGTTTGAAATTCCCAGAGTTCAGCTCGACAATATCTGCGGCTTTACCAAGATAGAAAAAACTCGCGACATCTATCTCAAAGAAACAAAGTGCACCGACAAGATTCAGAGTGGTAGTGAGGTTTCTTATAGTGTAACAATAATGGCTCCCCTTGATATCGCAGCAGCCGACTATTCCATCGAAGTAATGAATGGCGACACCAAGGTTGCCGATATCGCAGCGCAGGACTATGTAGCCAGTGCAACTAAATCCTACACTTTGAAGGCTAATTTTACTCCTGATGTGAAGAAAACCGAAACCTGGAATCTTTACACAAAGATTACATTAAAAGACGGTGCTGAAATCCGTTCATCTGTGAAACCGCTGGTGATTGAATATCAGCCCGACTTCGTGTTCTTTGACAAGGGTGCTAAAGTTTATAATTACAAGCCTGACAACCGCACCAAAGCAATTGATTTCGGTCGTGTAAATGCTTCCGGTGCACAACAGGAATTTGAGATTTACAACTGGGGTGTTGCTCCTCTGACTGTTTCCTCAATTACTGTTCCCGCAGGATTCTCTACAAATATCACCGATGCTACTGTTGGTTCCAAGGTCCGCCAGGCGCTGACCATTACCTTCACAGCAGAGACCCCCGGCACATATTCCGGCAACCTTGAAATCACTTACAAGGATGTCAACGATGCCAACCAGGTATTCACTCTCCCCGTGAGCGCTACATTGCTCGACCCCAGCAAATGGCATCTGGTTATCACCGGCGACTTCGACTCCAACACCATTTATTGGCCTGCCGGTACAATTCATGGCAAAAATGTAAGTGGCGGCAACACCGGTTCCTCCGATTATCTTGAATATGTCACCTCTTCTTCTAAGAGCAACAATGTATTTATCACTCCCAAGCTCCACGCTGAAGCCGGTGAAACAATCGAGGTTACCGCTAAGAAAGGCGGCTCCTGGAGCACAAGTGTGGTAAATGTTTATGCAGCTCCTACTCGCGAAGGTCTTGTAGCCAGCGAAGATGAACCTGAACTGGCAGCTACACGCCGCCTGCTGGCCACTATTAGCTCTGAATCCGAGGATGAAGCTCTTAAAGCTACTTCTTCTTGGCAGAACTTCAAGGTAAAGATGGATGAACAGGCAGGCGACTGGTACCTTGGCCTTGAAATTTCAGGCTCAATGCATGTTCATGAACTGTACGGCTACAAGCTCCAGGCTCCTGAGCACGAGCTTGTACTGAAGGGAAGCAATATCCCCGATCAGGCTATGCAGAATAATCCCGTAGCGATGAGCCTCAGCGTTCACAACTACGCTATGCAGCCTGAAGCAGCTGATGAATACACCCTTACTGCTATCGTCAACGGAGAAGAATTCCCCGTTGCATCTACCGTAGAGATTCCTGTCAACACAGCGTTTGAAGATGCCGCTACCGAAATTCCGTTCTCGGTACGCTATCACACCGCTGGCACCTTCCCCGTGCAGCTCCGTCTTACCATCGGATCCCAGACACTTACCTCTGAGGCTAAGAATGTGACATTCACCGAAGAGGTCGCTCCAAGCGGCAAGCAAGTCGGCGATGTCCTGAATAACAGTGGTCGTGCACCGTTCTATTTCAATGATAAGAATTCAGAGATAGTAATGCTCTTTACTGCCAACGACCTTGGCCTGAACCCTGGCGACAAAATCAGCGCAATCACTTTCAAAGGTTACTACACTACAACCGGTAAAAACTTTAGGTTGAAAGCTTTCTATGAATGGACCGATAATCAGACACAGTCCAAGCCTGTAAGCGGTATGTACGACACTCACGGAATGACTCAGATTATCAATGACGAAACTCCTCGCACCTGGGCTACACAGATGGGCACCAAAGATAATACTGTTGATATGGTGACCTTTGAGTTCGCCGAGCCTCTGGTTTACGAAGCAGGTAAATCGCTCCGACTTGTGACATCGCACCATGAAGCTAATAATTACTTTAGCTCTTATGGCTTCGAACAGACTAATATTACAGGACAGGCTTATCGCCATTCCAATGATAATGCCACAACCTTCGCAAGCAACAGCTGGTATACGGTTAACCTTCCTGTAATGTATCTCACGCTGAAGGTTGAGCCTGCGACGTTGAGCGGTAAGGTAACTGATGGCGGTGCAGCTGCTGAAGGTGCCGTGGTTACTCTCGTCAGCACAGACGGCGACAATGTTCGCTACACTGCCACTACCGATGCCGAAGGTAATTACTCGATGAATGTAATCCAGAACCAGCGTAACTATGATGTGACTGTAGTCGACGCCAATGGCAAGGAAGACTTCGCTGAGGATTGCAAGTTTGATGGCACAAGCAATCTCAATCTCTCGCTGGCCGATGTAGTGGTTGTCGACAACTCCAAGGGTGCCGCTCACACCGATGTTGAGGGCGCTGTTGTGAAGTTCAACTTCAACCTGCCCGCCGGCAAATCGGCTATTGTTCTCCCCGTCGACCTTACCGCAGAAGAGGCAAAAGCACTCTTCGGTGCTGACGTTGAGATCAACGAATTCGAGCAGACTACTTTCGCCGGTCAGGATCTCTACCTGATCTTCAAGGCTGTAAATGCAATTCAGGCAGGCAAGCCCTACATGATCTCTCTGAGCAGCGACGTGGCTTCCACACTGCGTCTGCGTGCAAAGGATGTCAAGAGCGCACTTCCTGTTGTAATAGATGAACGTGCCGAGGTTAACGGTACTTATGTGGCAAAGGAAAAGGAAGCCGGCCTGTTCACTCTTGAGGACGGCACATTCGTTACCGATAATCCCAATGCCCGTATGGCTTCGCAGATTGCTCCTTACAGCGCCTTCGTGAAGATTCTTGATCCCTACTTTACAAACATCAAGTACTCTGTAGGTATCCCCTCGGGTGTTGAGGTAATCGAAGCAGATGACATCGACGCTGATGCTGAGATTTACAACCTCCAGGGCATCCGCGTGAAGAACCCGACTCCCGGTATCTATATCGTTAACGGCGAGAAGGTTTATCTGAAATAAAAAAGGGAGCACTCGCTCTCAGCTCTATACAACCGGAGCGGCTTCGGCCGCCCCGGTTTTACTCACTAATAGGATTCGCACTTCAATAGTATCCATCCGAAAAAAGTATCCATCTGAAAAAAGCCGCCCTGACAACCTCAAGGCGGCTTTTTTCGGATGGATACATTGATGTGTTATCTTCAGTTTTGACACAGCCTCCAATTCCGCTATGGGTGGCAAATGGGCTGGCATAGCCAGCCATCAGTTGTGGCCGGGGGGGCGGCGGGGGGATTAGATGAAGAGGTTGAGGTTGGCGTCGTCGGCACGGTTCATGTAGGTGGCTACGCCGCCGATGGTGACGTTGTCGAGCAGCTCCTCTTTGGTGATACCCATCACGTCCATCGACATCTGGCAGGCGATGAATTCTACGCCGTTACTGATGGCCATATCGCGGAGCGATTCGAGCGATTCGATGTTTTTGCGCTTCATAATGTAGCGCATCATCCGCGAGCCGGCGCCGCCCATATTCATCTTCGAGAGTTTCAGTTTGCGCGAGCCGGAGGGGAGCATCATCGAGAACATCTTGCCGAAGATGTCTTTCTGCACTTTGGGCTTGCGATCCTTCTTGATGGCATTCAGCCCCCAGAAGGTGAAGAATATGGTGACTTTTTCGCCTGTGGCGGCTGCGCCGTTGGCCAGCACGAAGGTGGCGAGGGCTTTGTCGAGGTCGTCGCTGAAGAGGATAAACGATTTCCCTTTGCCACGGCTTTCCGACGCCTGGCAGGAGGGCTTCCCGGCGGAGGATTTTTCAATCGTGACGGTGTGCAACCCTTTGGCGGAGTCGTGGCCCACGAAACGGTTGCCGGTGGACCGGCACCAGGCTTCGGCGTCGCGCACAAAGCCGGGGTCGGTGGCGGTAATCTGAATTGTGGAGTGGTCGGCGGCGTCGCCCACAGCCTGTTGCAGTTTCATAATCGGGCCGGGGCAGGAGAGTCCGCAGGCGTCGATTCTTACCACATCGGCTGCTTTCGGTGCCTCAGTCGGCTTGGCGCTGCACCGGGGTGCGGAGGGCGCATCGGCAATCTTGGCCGTGGCGGCGCGATAGGTCTTGATGCCGCCCGAGAGGTTCCTGACATCCTTGAATCCGCGCTGTTTCAGAATGTTGGAGGCCAGGTAGCCGCGCAGACCCACGCCGCAGAAGAGCACGATGGGCTTGTCGCGGGGAATCCGGTCGAGCTGCCGGCGCATATCGTCGAGAGGTATGTTGATGGCGCCGTCGATTGTGCCGTTGGCAAATTCCACCGGGGTGCGCACGTCGATAAGCGTAATTGTCGACTTGTCGATATCGCGCAGCTCGCGCCACGTGATGGGGTTCATCTTGCCGCTGAGGATGTTGCCGGCCACATATCCGGCCAGCGCCACGGGGTCCTTGGCCGAGGAATAGGGGGGCGCATAGGCGTGCTCGATAGCGGTGAGGTCGTTGACGGTGCAACCGCGCTTGATGGCGAAAGCCAGCTCGTCGATGCGCTTGTCCACACCGTAGTAGCCCACAATCTGTGCGCCGAGCAGTCGGCCCGTCTCCGGCGCAAACACCACCTTGATTGACATAGGGGTGGCGCCGGGGTAGTAGCCCGCGTGGGAGTTGGGGTGGATAGTGGCCGTGAGGTAGGGGATATTCTCCTGCTTCAGACGTTTGGCAGCCATACCGGTGGCGGCCACGGTAAGGTCGAACACCTTCGCTATGGAAGTGCCTATCGACCCTTCATATTTCTCCGTGTCGCCCTGCACCATATTGTCGGCCACTATACGGGCCTGACGGTTGGCCGGGCCGGCAAGATAATTCATCCAGGGATTGCCGTCGACGGGATGCGGATACTCTATCACATCGCCCACGGCATAGATGTCGGGCGCCGATGTGCGCAGATATTCATTCACCTTTATGCCGCCGCGCTGCCCGGTGGCGAGCCCGGCCGCTGTGGCCAGGGTGTTGAGCGGCCGCACGCCAATCGACAGTATCACGATGTCGGCGGGAGCTTTCTCACCGGAGGCAAACGCTACCTCCAGCCCCTCGCCGCTCTTCTCGAAACCGGTTACGGCGGTGTTGAGCCGGAGCCTTACCCCCTTCTCAAGCAGATGCTGATGCACGATGGCCGCCATTGAGAAATCAATCGGAGCCATCACCTGGTCGGCCATCTCCACCACCGTCACCTCGGCGCCGGCGTCGTGGAGGTTCTCAGCCATCTCCAGACCGATGAAACCGCCGCCGATGACCACGGCGCGCTTCACATCGCGGCTGCCGATATACTGCTTTATGGCGTCGGTGTCGCTGACATTGCGCAGGGTGAAGATTCCCTCCAGGTCGATGCCGGGCAGCGGCGGCTTCACCGGCGATGCGCCGGGCGACAGCAGCAGTTTGTCGTAGCTCTCCTCGTAAACCGAGCCGTCGGGAGCCTTTACGGTCACCTTTTTCTCCTCGGTATGGATTGAGAGCACCTCCGAACGGGTGCGCACGTCTATGTCGAACCGCCGGCCAAACGCCTCCGGAGTCTGCACAAACAGCTTGCTCCGGTCGGCAATTGTGCCGCCGATATAATACGGCAGACCGCAGTTGGCATACGAGATGTATTCCCCCTTCTCAAAGAGGATAATCTCATCGTTTTCGGCAATACGTCGGATTCTTGCGGCAGCCGTGGCACCCCCGGCAACACCGCCCACTATCAGATGTTTCATGTGTCGGTAATGTGTGTTTTTTATAGTAATATGAAGGCTGGGCCATCCCCTTATTCCGAGGGGAGGGTTACCCAGGTGTAGTCGTGATGGGTGGCGGGGACGACCTTTTCAAGCAGGTCGGAGAGCGAGAGGATGATGCTGGCGGTGTTGACGCACGGATGGCAGGCATACTTCTCGCAGCCGCGCAGGTCTTCGTCGATAATCAGCCGCACCTTGCACTCGCGGTCGTGAATAAGTCCCATCGGCGAGACGGCCCCGGGATGGATGTGCAGATACTCCGCCATATGGTTTTCGTCGGCAAACGAAAGCCGCGCACAGCCCAGCTGCGCGCTGAGATATTTCGTTTTGAAGGGCTTGTCGGCGGGGAGCATCAGCAGATAAAACTGCGTCTGCTGCCGGTTGGTGAGAAAGAGATTCTTGAACACCGGCGCGCCCGCCCGGCTTCTCACCGCCTCACATTCGGCCATAGTGAACGCCGCCGGATGACACAAAGTAGCATACTCGATGCTGAGCGCATCCAGAAAATCATACACCTCCGTCTCGGCTTCGCTTCGGCCCTCGCTGCAAGATTCGCTTTGGCTCTCGCTGCAAGCTTCGCTGCTGCCCTCGGTTTGATCATCGCTGCGGGCTTCGCTGCTGTCCTTGGGTCGGCCCTGATAAAATGTTATCTCAAATTCCATGCCGCAAAGATAGCAATAATTTGCCATATTCCCGCAGTCCCCCTCAATGGGGGCCGACGTAGCTGCCCAAGAGACAATTATGAGCCGTTAAAGGTCATTATATACACATGGAGTATAGCGAGCATATTTGCCTGAATAGGTCATTGCTATATCTCCGCAGCGGAACATAGTGTTTGCAATTATTTCGAGATATTCGATATCGCCTTTATCGTGCAAGTTGACATACACGATAATACCGAGAATATTCCTCACTTTATTGGGAAAATCCTCTAAAAGTTTTTGGCATTAGAAATCCCGCAGGGCGTTCCGTCATCCTCTACACCAATAAAGATTGTTCCGCCTCCGGCGTTGGCAAATCCGCATATTCATTTTAGATATTCGTCTTTCCATTCGCGTTTAAATTCTTTGTTTTGGCTCTCATTCATACGACAAAAATACGCATTAAAATTGATATATAGAAGGTTTAATTTTTTTTTAGTGGGTTGAAAAGTGCCAAATGATCAGAAGATGTTGTGGAAAAATCAAATTTAATGAAAATTGAAAATTGAGAATTGGAAATTGAGAATTGAAAATGAAAAAAATGGGGGTGGAGTGAAAAAAAGTGGGGGTGGGCGATGTGGATTTGGGCGCGAGATTTGTCTTTTTACTAAATTATGCTAAAGCTGTGCAAAAATGTATTTAATCTATTATCGATTTTGAGCTTTGGCGTATTAGCGTAATAGAGATTTTTAGCAGAATACCTTTAACCTTGAGAAGAATAAACCTTTATAGTAGTGTATTTTTAACCTTTATAGCATGAAAAAACAAAGGCATAAACCAATCATTATGCATCACATTTCGCATCGATGGCTTGCGCTGGCGGTCGCACTCATGTTTGTGTTTGTGGCAGCGGCACAGGATGTCAAGGTGTCGCTGAGCGTCAGCAATTCCCCCGTGGAGCAGGTGCTCAGGCAACTTGAGACGGAATCGGGTTACCGGTTCTATTATAATAATGAGTTGCTCGACGGCATCAGTCCTCTCACGCTGAAAGTGAAGAACGAGAAGCTGTCGAAGGTTCTCGACCGTATTCTGGCCCCGCACAATATAGATTATAGTGTGGATAAGTCGCAGATTATCCTCACCCGCAAGAAGGGTGGCGCCAAAAGCGCCAAAGCCGCGCAGACATCAAAAAACGACTCCGGCCGCAAGGTGAATGTTCGCGGCCAGGTAAAGGATCACACCGGCGAGCCGCTGATCGGCGTGTCGGTGAAGTCGGGCAAGACCGTGGCGGTGACCGACGTCGACGGTAACTATACGATAAGCGTACCCGAGGGTGCTACCATCGAGTACTCATATATAGGCTGCAAGCCTGAGAGCAAAAAGGCTACGGCCGACGGCGCTATCGACATCATCCTCGAGGAGGACTCGAAGATGCTTGAAGAGGTTGTGGTCATCGGCTACGGCACGATGGACAAGAAGGAGGTGACCTCCGCCATCAGCCACGTCAGCGAGAAAGAATTCCTCACCATCAGTTCGGCCGACCCTGCTTCACTGATTAAAGGTAAAGTGTCGGGCGTGTCGATAGTCAACACCGGCGCAGCCGACCCGAATATGACCTCCAGCATCCAGGTGCGCGGCGTCAACTCGCGTCAGGCCGGCCTTGGGCCTCTGATTGTGATCGACGGTGTGCCTGGCGGAAGCCTCGAGAATGTCAACCCCACCGACATCGCGTCGTTCGACGTGCTGAAGGATGGTGCCGCTTCTGCCATCTACGGTACCCGCGGTGCCAACGGTGTAATCCTCGTCACCACCAAGAAGTCGGCCAAGGATGGCGCCGTACACGCTACCTACTCGGTGACCGTCTCCTGGGACAAGATGAAAAGAGAACTCGATATGATGAGTGCCGAGGACTATTATAATGTGCGCCTGGCCTGGGGCGACACTGGCGGTGACCTGGGCGGCGACTACGGGTTTGACTGGCTCGACGCCGTGAGCCGCACCGGTTTCTCTCACAAGCACACTCTGAGCCTCTCCGGCGGTAATGAGCGCTCCAACTACCGCGTGAGCGTGGACTATCGCAAGGCCAACGGTATCGACCTGCGCTCCAGCCGCGAGGAATATGGCGGCCGCGCATCTGTGAACCATACCACCAAGAACGGCCTGCTCACCTTCTCGGTGAATATGGCACCCCGTGTGGTCACCAGCAGCCCATCCGACTGGGATGTGTTCCGCCTGGCGCTTGAGGCCAACCCCACCACGCCGCTGATGGACCCCAACGACCCCTCGAAATATTTCAACTTCATCGGTCAGACAGCTTACGCCAACCCCGTGGAGCTGCAGAAGCTGCATCAGTCGAAGACCGTGACGAAAATGCTCGACTGGGACGCCACCGCGCGCCTGAATCTGCTGCCCCTCTTCCTGAAAGATAGCAAACACAGCATGACGCTGAACACGCAGATTATGTTTGCCAACAAGCAGTACAACTACGACAAGTCGACCTTCATCCCCTCCACGAGCACCCAGGCCATCAACGGCGGTTATAGCGGCCGCGCCTCCCGGAAATATGATGCCGAGCGCGTCGACCAGGTGGAGTGGATTACCAATTTCACCGGCAGCTTCGGCAAGAACAATGTCAAGGCAATGCTGGGCTACAGCTATACCTACTGGCAGAACAGCGGCTTCGACGCCTCCAACTCCGACTTCGCCAACGACGGCGTGACCTCCGACAATATCGGTTCGGGCGAATATGCCGCCGAAGAAGGTGTGATCGGTATGGGCAGCTATCGCAACAGCAGCAAGCTCATCGCATTCTTCGGCCGTGTGAGCTACGACTGGGACGGTAAATACCTGGTGACCGCATCACTGCGCCACGAAGGCTCCTCAAAGTTCGGCGCCAAGCATAAGTGGGGTAATTTCCCCGCCGTGTCGGCCGGCTGGCGCATCAGCTCCGAATCCTTTATGGAGGGCACCCGCGGCTGGCTCAACGACCTGAAAATACGCGGCGACTATGGCGAGACCGGCAACCAGGATTTCGCCAGCTATCAGGCCATCCCAGCTATGAAAGGCTACGGCCATTACCTCATCGACGGCAAATTCTACCAGATCTGGGCTACCGCCAACAATGTCAATCCCGACCTCCACTGGGAAAAGGGCAAAAACTGGAACATCGGTATCGACTTCTCGATGTTCAACAACCGGTTCTCAGGCTCGCTGAACTATTACAGCCGCCGCTCGCAGGACCTTCTCGGAACGTATCACGTGGCAGTGCCCCCCTTCGTACATGAAAGAGCCACTGTAAATGTGGGCACAATGTCGAACAAAGGCTTTGAGTTCGAGCTGCATTTCACCCCTGTTCAGCTGCGCGATTTCACCTACGACTTCAATGTAGTAGGCTCCACCAACCGCAACAGGTTCGTAAGCTTCAGCAATTCCCAGTATATCGGTGAGGATTATTACGACGAAGTGAGCGTGGAAGGTCCCTTTCTCGGCTATTACCTGCAGCGCATAGAGGTGGGTGAGCCGGTGGGCAACTTCTATATGTGGAAATATGCCGGCATCAACAACAAAGGGGAATGGATGGTCTATGACAAGGATGGCGACATAGTGTCGATAGCCCTTGCCGACGAAAGCGACCGCCAGGTAGTGGGCAACGGTCTGCCGAAGTTCAACCTCTCCACCACCCATAACTTCCGCTACCGCAACTTCGACCTGAGCCTCTTCTTCCGCGGCGCCTTCGGTTTTCAGATTTTCAATGTACACGACTATTATTACGGCACCCGCAAATTCAACGGCAATGTGCTGAAGAAAGCCTACGGCAAAAACTTCGCTGTAAGCCCCACGGCATCGCACGCAGTGACCGACTACTTCATTGAGGACGGCGACTACTTCAAGCTCGAGCAGCTCACTCTGGGCTATACGCTCCGCACTCCGAAATGGCGCTTCATCGATGGCATCCGCATCTTCGGATCGGTCAACAACGTGTTCACCATCACGAAGTTCTCCGGCGTAGATCCCTCTACTTACAATGTCAACGGCCTTACCCCCGGTGCTCGCGGCAGCCGCAGCTATTATCCCAGCACCCGCCAGTTTATCCTCGGCGCACAAATCGATTTCTAAAAATCGCCATACCTAATCAATACAATAATGAAATTACTGCATAAAATATTACCGGCACTACTGGTCGGCAGCGCACTTTCGGGATGCACCAATCTCGACGAGGAGCTTTTCGACACTGTAGGTACCGACAATTACTATCATACGGCACTCGATGTAAAACGTGTGGTATACCGCCCCTTTGAGCATGCCTACTGGTCGGTGACCAACTACCATACCGCCCAGGAACTTACCGCCGACCAGCTTATCACCCCGCAGCGCGACAGCTGGTGGGACGACAGCGGCGTATGGCGTATGCTCCAGTATCACACCTACGACGCTTATGCGCCCTATCTGACGCATATCGGCGGTATGTGGGTGAGCGGTTACCAGGGCGTGGGCGAATGCAATTTCGTAATCCACGAACTGGAGCGCCTTGACCCGGCTGATTTTGGCCTGTCGCAGACCGACTTCAACAACTTCATTGCCCAGGCTCGTGCGCTGAGAGCGTGGTTCTATATCCGCCTTTTCGACGCCTTCCGCAACATCCCCATCTGGACCGATTTCGGCGAGTCGCTTCCCGGCGACATCTACCAGGCGCCCCCTGCCCAGACCTTCCAGTTTATCGAGAGCGAGCTGAAAGCGTGCCTCACTCTGATTCAGCAGAAGCAGGCTCTCGGCACACAGGCCGGCATCCAGGGACAGTGGACCACTGCCGGTGTGGCCGCCCTGCTTGTGCGCCTCTATCTCAATGCTGAGGCGTGGGGTATGGGCGACCGCTACGACGACTGCGCCTACTATGCCCAGAAGATTCTCAAGGGTGATTACGGTCCCTACCAGGTGGCCGACCGCTGGGACGCTATCTTCGACTGGAACAACGACACCTGCGACGAGATGATTTTCGGCTTCCCCTCGGCAGGCGGCTATACCTACTGGGGTTATCAGCAGGAAACACACTGGTTCACCGTACCTCACAACTCCAACCTCTATTTCGGCGATATCAAATGCAAGGCCGGTACACACAACTCGCAGTATGCCTGCTCGCCCAGCTACGACACCAACGGCAACCTCTACAACTTCGAGCTTGGTATGACCGTACAGAAGTTCCGCAAATACCCCTCGGATTACCGCCTGAAGATGTATAAGAACCTCGGCAACTCAAAGCGCGAAGGTATGTTTGTCTACGGCTATCTCGAATATGAGGACGGCGGCACCACCAAGCGCCTCCAGGCCACAGGCCAGAACTACACCATCTACATCCGTGATGCCGTAGGGCAGTTCCACGATACCGCTCCCGACCGTTGGCCCGGCGGCAACAGCGATCTATCCTCCGGCGACCACAACTCAGGATGGCATTTCGCCAAATATCCCTTCTATCCCGACGGCGATCCCGGTCAGCTCGAAAGCGACTGGGCCGAAATCCGTCTGCCCGAGGTAATCTACTCCTTGGCAGAGTGCAAGCTCCGCCGTGGCCATACCGATGAGGCTGCCATTCTGCTCAACTCGGTGCGCCGCCGCAACTACCCCTCAGAGGACTGGTCCACCGTGCTCTATGCTCCCGAAGGAAAGGCTTCCCTTGATATGAACGAGATGCTCGACGAATGGGGTCGCGAATTCCTGGCCGAAGGGCGCCGCAGAACCGACCTTATCCGGTTCGGCAAATTCTCATCGGGTCGCTGGTGGGACAAGACTCCCGATTCCGACGATCATTACAAACTCTTCCCGCTGACCGTCTCCGCTGTGCTTAACACCAACAGCAATATGATTCAAAATCCGGGATACTAATATCAAAAACCGAATACAATGTTTAAACTACGCAATATAATTCCGGTACTCCTGGGCGCGATGATGTTTGCCCTTACCGGGTGCCACGATGAGAAGGAGCTGATAGAGCTTTCGGGCAATCTGCCCTTTAAGGTCAAGGCTGTCTTTCTTGTCGGCAACGCCACGCCTAAGAATCCCACCTGGAGTATCGATGAACTTGACCTGCTGGAGCAGTCGCCCGACGACCCGTTTATCTGGACCTATCACGGCGAATTCTACGCCGATGGCCGCTTCAAGCTCTGCTTCAAGACGAGCACCTGGGCCCAGCCGTTCATCCACCCTATGGAGTTCAATGAGATGATAGGGAAGGAGCCTATTACCAACCGGCCTATGCAGGCACCGCGCCAGGGAGGTGAAGATGAACTGTGGAAGATAGGCGAAGCCGGTATATATACCATTACTTTCAATCTGCGCGACTTCACCTGGAGCAGCGTCTATGAAGGCCCGGCACCTGTGCAGACCACCGGTGAGCTTTACCTTATCGGCAATGCCACCCCGCTCAATCCCACCTGGGATATCAATGTCGTAGACAAACTGGTGCCCTCTGAGAGCGATCCGGAGATCTTCACCTATCACGGCAAACTAAGAGAGGAAGGCACCTTCAAGCTCGGTATGAAGAAAGGCACCTGGGCACAGCCCTGGTATCACCCGATGGTGAATTACGAGCCTATCGGCGCCGAGACTATCACCGACAAGGCTATGCAGGCACCGCGCCAGGCAGGTGAAGATGAACTGTGGAAGTGCGTCAAGACCGGTATCTATACACTTACGTTCAACACCCGCGACCTTACCTGGAGCAGTGTCTACGAGGGCGAAGCACCCGAGGAGCCGGAAGTGCCGGATAATCCCATCGAGGCCAATATGGTATATGTTATCGGCGATGCCACTACGGCCGGCTGGAATATCGGCCAGGCATTCCCAATGACCCAGTCGGCAGAAGATAAGTATATCTTCACCTGGGAAGGGGAGATTATCAAGACCGGATACCTGCTGTTCAGCCTCAATAATGTAGACTGGAGCGAGATGATCCGACCCATTGCCAAGCAGCAGCATGTGGGCACCGAGCCGGTCAACGATCTGGGCTTCAACTATCCCAACAGCGAGGACAACAACTATGTTATGACTGCCACCGGGCGCTTCCGCTTCACCATCAATCTGAGAAAGCGCACATTCAGCAGCCAGTATATTCCCGATCCCATTGACGAAAGCAAGCTTTACCTCATAGGCAATGCCACTCCCAAGAATTCCACCTGGGATGTCAATAATCTCGACCAGCTTGAGCAATCATCGAGCAATCCCAAGGTATTCACTTACCACGGTAAACTTCTGGCCAACGGCACCTTTAAGCTCTGCTTCAAGACCGGCACCTGGGCGCAAGAATTTATTCACCCGGCGGTGAATAATGAGCCGATTGGCAAAGACCCCGTCACTGACAAAGCTATGCAAGCACCCCGCTTCGGCGGTGCCGACGAGTTGTGGAAGGTGCAAGAAGAGGGCATCTATACGCTCACATTCAACCTCGAAAATAATACCTGGAGCAGCGTATATGAGGGCACCGGCGAAAGCAATGCCCGCCGTCGCCGCAGATAATCCGCGCTTAACCTACTGTTACCTTTAAAATCAAAACGCAATGAATATAAAATCATACAGGACAATCATGATCGGCGTGGCCGCCGCAATGGCTCTCACCTGCTCGTGCGACGACAAAGGCTACAACGATATGAAAACGCCCGGCAATATGAACAAGCAGGAGGTGCCCGACCTCCCGGAGATTCCCGGTATGCACTCCTACAAGGCTCCGCTCTACTACTCGATTTATGAATATATGCGCGAGCAGGGTCTTGCCGGCAAACCCGCCGACGAGTGTGTCTACACTCTCGACCAGTGGATTGAGGTGCTCGACTATATTAAAGAGAACCTTCTTCCTTACGGCTACGATATGGTATGCACCGACGGTTCGGGCACATTCAAGGCCGAGAATGGCTCGCCGTATATGACGAGTCAGTCGTCGCTCTCGTTCAAGGAGTTTGTGAAGGCTGCCAAAGAGCGCGGGATCCGCGTGGGCATCTACGACAATCCCTGGTGGATACACTGCGCCGACGATGTGCTTATCCCCGGCACCAACTATTCCGTAGGCTCGCTGCGCTATAATCCCGCCGTGGATGTGGTGAACAAGCCGGGTCAGAAAGATATCTGGCACGACATAGCCGTGGTGACCCATCCCGGTGGCCGCGAATGGATCGACGGTTTCTTCAAGCACTATCACGACTTAGGCGTGGAGATGATCCGAATGGACTTCCTCAACTGGTTTGAGGATGGCTACAGCCGTCTGGAAAAGGAATGGTGCGGCCCCGGCTACGGGCGCGCCGTCTATGCTCAGGCTCTGGCCTGGTGCGCCGAGTCGGCCAAGAAGTATGGTATCTTCCTGTCGCTGGTAATGCCCAATATGTATAACGATGCCGAGCTTGAAGCCAAATATGGCAATATGACCCGTATCGTCAGTGATGCCTGGAACGGCACCTGGGAGTTCACTTCCTCCAACTACCGCGGCAACCACTGGCCCAACTGGCCCGCCTGCCGCAATCAGTTTGACGGGTTCACCTACTGGAATCATATCAGCGGCCCCGGCCGTGTGATTCTCGACGGCGACTTCACCCGCCTGAACACCTACGCCGACGATAACGAGAAGGAGACCGTAATCTCGTTGCAGCTGATGGCCGGCGGCCCGATTGCCGTGGCCGACCGCCCCTCGGTGATCGGCGACAATGTGAAATTCTATCAGAACCGCGAGATGCTTGCGCTGAATGCCGACCGTTTTGTAGGTCGACCGCTCAGCGACAAACTCAACACCCCCGGCAGCAATATTTGGCACGGCGCTATGAGCGACGGCAGCTATATCGTGGGTCTGTTTAACCGCGATGATGAGGCCCGCACGGTGTCGGTGGACCTGATTACCCTCGGATTGACGGGCACATTCAATGTACGTGACCTTTGGAAACATGCCGATGAGGGCGTAGTGAGCGCCACCATCAGTGCCAATATTCCCGCCCACGGTTGCAAGATTGTAAAACTAACCAGATAACAGTTAACCGGAGCGGCAGCGTATCGGCTGCCGCTCCATAATCTTAAACCAAATTTATTATGAAAACATTTACGCTTTCGTTAGTTGCGCTGATGGCCCTCGGCTTCGGAGCCTCCGCACAGGAAACTGTCCCCTCGAAGATCTATGTCATGGGGGCGGCTCAAAGTACAATCAACGGTCATCCCGGTACCTGGACTATAAAAGATGCTATTCCTGTCGATGTAGTCGACGGCACCGCAACCATCAATATCACCAATGCAATAGGTGTCTATCACATCTTCACCTGCACCCTTGAGGAGGCTATCGCTGCTGATTGGAAAGGCGATGGCTTGACACAAACATCAAAAATCGGTGTTCCCTCGACTGTGATTGCTGACTACGGTGTAGTGCAGGATGTTGCAAAAAAAGCAGATACCAAATTTACAAACAAATCAGGTGACTACGATTACAGCAGTGGCAATGTGACTATCAAATTTACTGACAACCTTACCAAAGCCACCATTTTACCTACTACACTGTTCTGCGTTGGTGGTCCTTCCGTAGCGAACGGTCCGCAACCAACTATCAACGACACCGAAGTGGACTGGACGTTCGAAAGCACCCAAGACGACAACCTCAAAGTTGAGGCTGCAGATGGTTGCTTTACCCTTGAAACCGATTGGGTTGGCCCGATTTTCGTTTCGCCATATTATGCCGGAAATGTATGGGGTAATGGCGTAATCGGAAAAGAGTATGAGTCGATTAATAGCCGCAACACTATGTCGCCCTACAATCTGAACAAAGAAATGGAGACAGTTATAAATGGTGTAAATCTTGTGCCTCCGTTCCTGTCGGCCACTCCCTACACTATCGTAATCAGCCAGGATCTTAAAACTATTGAATACAAGGTGGCCAACCGTAATTTCCAGATTGAAGTAGGCACGAGCACAGGTGATGCGAATCCGGTGGTTTACGATATGAACACTAAAGATGGTGTTACATACACTTATACCTTTAACACTCCTGTTAACGCCGGAAGCACTATCACGATTGTAAATAAGAATAAATGGACCAATAGCGTATGGCGTAAAAATGGTACAATTACTCTCGACCAGGCAGAGGGTTGGATCACCAGCGGAGGTCCTACAGCATCCACTCTTGACGTGGATTTCACAGGCGTAGTTGTAGCTAAAATGCCTTTGGTGATGGTTTGGTGGGATACCAGAGCCGGTAAGGATGGCAACAAGTACTGGGCTTCGGCTGAAAACCCCAATGCACAAGTGCTGTTCTCAAAGGATACATCGGCTGCGCTGACCGTTGTAGAAAATGAGGATGCTGCACCTGCCGAATACTTCAACCTCCAGGGCGTGCGCGTGGAGAATCCCGAAAAGGGCATTTTCATCAAGCGTTGCGGCTCGAAGGTTAGCAAGGTTATTCTGAAATAATCCGCAGATTTAAGCACTGCGTAGCTGCGCTGAAGTGTTCTGACGCGCAGCTACGCAGCGCTATCAATTTTAATTTAATTGAAAATTTAAAATTGCCATCCCGGTGGGTAATTTGAAAATAAATTGGTGCTATGAAGCAAATTCTTTCGATAATTCTCGTTATTTTGTATGTATGTGTTGCGAATATAGCTATATATGCAGCTGAACCGGCGGCCGAAGGTGCGTCTGCAAGCGGCGTCAATGCCGATGCGCCTAATACCAAGCCTCGCAAGCTGAAAATAATGAGTTATAATATCTTCCAGGGCCGAAAGGCTTCGATGCAACGGCTCGCCGATGAAATCAATGCGCAGCAGCCCGATTTCGTGGCTCTGCAGGAAGTTGACATAAACACTATGCGTGAGTATGCCAAAGAGTGCAACGGCATCAACTTCATCAACGAGCTGGCGCAGCGCACGGGGATGTTCGGATATTTCGGCCGCACAATCGATTGCTGCAGCGGGTATTATGGCGTGGCCATTCTGTCGAAGCATCCGGCTACATCGGTGGAGAGTATCGACCTTCCCAACCCAAAGAATGTGGAGCCGCGCATTATGCTCAAAGGACATTTCCTGCTCGACGGCCACACACCTATTGTGTTCGCTTCTACGCACTTCGACTATGAGCACCCGGAGACCATAGCCCTGCAGGCTCAGACTGTGGTTGACAATCTCGAAGGTGAGAGTGTGCCGGCCATTGTGGCTGGCGACCTCAACAGTGAGCCGAAAACGAAGCCTATCAGCATCCTCAGCGATAAGGGAGCACTTCTTTCGGGCTTAGCACCGACATGGCCTTCCGATGCTCCGAGAAAGAGGATCGACTACATTTTCGGATTTCCGGGAAAGGCGTTCACTCTCAATAAGACTTACGAAGGCACAGCATCGAAGTATGCAGCCTCCGACCACCTGCCGGTTATGTCGGAAGTGACGGTCGATCTTTGAAACATTATCATCTGAAAAACACTCCAAACAGCGCACACATTTATGCTTTTCAATAGAATGAAATATCTCACCTCAGTAGTGGTGTTCTTTACAATATTAGGAGCGTCTCCGGAGGCTGCCGCACAAAAGCTGCCTGATCTGGCGCCTACTCCGCCAATGGGATGGAGCAGCTGGAACAAGTTCGGCGAGGATATCAATGAAAATATTATCAAGGAGATAGCCGACGCATTAGTCGCGACCGGGCTGCGCGATGCCGGATATATTTATGTGAATCTGGATGACTGCTGGCACGCCCCCGGCCGCGATGCCGACGGCTCTCCGATGTGCCATCCCGAGAAATTCCCCAGCGGCATAAAGGCGCTGGCCGACTATATGCACGAGCGCGGACTGAAGCTTGGCATTTACTCCGATGCGGGCTACAAGACCTGCGCCAATATGTTTGGTTCGGCCGGTCACGAATATCAGGATGCCCGACAGTATGCGCAATGGGGTGTGGACTATCTGAAATATGACTGGTGCAACACTCCCGACTTCAACACGAAGCAGGCGTATACGCTGATGCGCGACGCCCTGCTTGAGGCTGGAAGGCCCATCCTGTTCTGCATCTGCGAGTGGGGCTTCACCAAGCCCTGGGAGTGGGGCAAGGATGTGGGCCATATGTGGCGCACTTGCGGCGACATCGGCGCTTCGTTCAACGATCCTTCCTACTTCGACGGCAAATTCCGCGGTCACACCGTAATCGAGCAGATCCGCTACAATGAGCCGTGGCGCAAATACCACGGTCCGGGTCACTGGAACGACCCCGATATGCTTGAGGTGGGTAACAACCTTACCGTAAACCAGGGGCGTGCGCATTTCACCATCTGGGCTATGATGGCTGCGCCGCTGATTCTGGGCAATGATATCCGCTCGATTGATGAGGAGACTCTGAAAATTGTCTCCAACCGCGAGGTGATAGCCGTAGACCAGGACAGCCTGGGCGTGCAGGGATTCAAAATTCCTGTGGGCAAGGATGTGGAGACCTGGTGGAAGCCGCTGGCCGACGGCGGCTGGGCTGTGGCCGTGTTCAACATCTCGAAGAAGCCTGTCGACTATGAGCTGAACTGGCAGCTGTTCAATATGACCGACGATGAAGTGTCGGGCCGTTCGACCGATTTTGACAAGGTGACCTACAGCGTGCGCGACCTCTGGAACGGCGGCAAGCCGGTGAAGACCGACAAGCCTCTGAGGGTGAAAGTCGGCGGAGAGGATGCCGCAATGTTCCGCCTCACCCCGATAAAGAAATAACTCATAAACCTTTAAATAATTCTGAAACTTTTCCAAGGTGAAAAAACTTATATTATCATTACTTGTATCGGCATTTGCCTTTAGTTCGCAGGCTGCTGTGCCGGAGAAAATTTATGTGCTTGGCTCCAACTGCGAGGCCAACGGCCAGAAGACCGGCTGGGACCCCTGGACGGCTGCTTCGATCGATGTAGTGGATGGCGCCGCCACGGTGGTAATCAAATGCCCCAAAGCAGTGTCGCTCAATATCTACACAGCCTCTCCCGAGGAGCTTCGCGAGGCTGAGAAAATTGACTATCTGTGGGGCAAAATCGGCGAAACTGAGATTAACCCCAACTCGCTCGAAAGCGATATGTTCGGCGTAGAGCAGGGCGTGAATAATTCGGGCTACCTCAATCTTACCTGCGGAGGCACCTGGACCCTGAAATATACTCAGAATCTTACCCGTGTGACCGTCGACTGCAAGGTTGACAACGATGTGGCCAACTTCCAGCGCTACAATGCCGACAACAACCGGATTATGGCCGAACCCAACGACGGCACCCGTGTGGTGTTTATGGGCAACTCCATCACCGACAACTGGCCTTCGTTCCGCTCTTCGTTCTTTACCGACAACAATTTCATCGGCCGCGGCATCGGCGGCCAGACGAGCTACGAGATGCTGCTCCGCTTCCGCGAAGATGTGGTAAAGCTCAAGCCGGCCGTAGTTGTAATATCGGCAGGTACCAACGATATTGCGGGCAATTTCTGCTCCTATGTGGAAGGCCGCACTATCGGCAATATCGAGTCGATGGCCGAAATCGCACAGGCAAATGGCATCAAGGTGCTTCTGGCATCGGTGCTTCCCGTCACCGCCTATGGCTGGGCACCGCATGTGACCGACCACAAGGATAAGATCGAGGCTCTCAACAAGCTCATCAAGGATTATGCCGCAGAGAAGGGCTTCACCTATGTCGACTATTACTCCAAGATGGTGGCCTCCGACCGTTCGATTATCGCATCATATTCCGAGGATGGCGTTCACCCCAACAATGCCGGTTATGAGGTGATGGAAGGTGTGGTTCTGCCGCTGATCCGCAAGGCCTTGGATGCTTCGGGTGCCGTGAAGGAGATAGCTGCCGAATCGAAAGCCGAGCTGAAGCTTGTGGATGTTGACGGCAATACCGTGACAGCGCTCCAGCCGCTGAAAGTCTACGATTGCAGCGGCAAGCTCGTGGCCGTCCTTACCCGTGAGGGGAGCGCAATGCTCTCCACGGGGGTCTACGTAGCCTCCGCCGAGAATGGCGCCAGCCGGTTCTCGGTAAATTGAAAATTGAAAATTAGGCATCTGCATTCCTCCTTGATTTTCAATTTCCTTTTGCTCCAATTTTCAATTATTGTATAAATCGTATAAGACGTATAAATTGTATAAATCTTATAATCGCATACGCCGGTAGGGGCGCGATAAATCGCGCCCGCGCCCGGATGGCAATTTTAAATTTTAAATTATCAATTTTCAATTTTCAATTTCTCCTGTTCCCCTGATTATGGCACAATTCCTGATTTCCAATAGAATATGTCCATTTATACTGTTTCTTTGTGCAACCTTGACGGCATCGGCAGCGAATCATCGCTTCTATGCCGTTGAGGCCGGGGGCGACAGTACTGCCACCGGTATCGAGCACACAATCGTCGCCGATAGCGTGCCCGGTATCGAGTATACGATTGTCACTGACAGCGCCCCAGGCGTGGAAACCGTGAGGCTGACGGTGCGCAACAACCGTCATATCCCGTTTCAGCCCCTGAAAGCGGGGCTGAAATTAGGGATTGATACCTATATGGACAAGTACCCCGACTGGTACGACAAGTTTTTCCCGACGTTGGCGGTGTGCGAGCCTGACCATTTCTACGGTTATCTGCAATCGCCCAATGGGAAAATCAAGGCTGTGGTATCGGCCGACCCGATTGCATCCTGGAGCCTCGACTATAATTTAGGCTATCAAAGCCCCGCGCCTCACTGGTTCTTCGGGCACCGCGTGGAGTGCCTGAATCTGGATATGCTGTGCCGAGGACCTCTGCCGGCGCATCATCCGCACGACCAGTGGCAGCTCGCTCCGGGGGAAGAGCGCACCTGGACGGTGAAAATCATCGATCTCGACACTCCCGAGGCATTTGAGGAGACAGTGTACCGCCATACGGGCGCACCGGTGATAGATATGCGGAGCACCTCGTGCGCGACGGGCGATTCGCTTGTGATAGATATATGGGGCACGGCACCCGAAATTGCCGTAAATGGTAATAAGATTTGGTTGCATAAGACCGATACCGACGGTATGTGGCGCGGAGTGTATCGCGCTGCAGACCCCGGTATCAAGGTTGTGCAGGTGCGCGACGGAGGCCGCAGCGCTTCGGGTACCATCAATGTGCGCTATCCGTGGCGCTCCACGATGGAGCTGGCACGCCGCGCCGCCGACCGCTACAAACAGAAACCTACATCGCATGTGGAGAGCTGGTATGGCTTCCACACCGCCTTCGACGCCGCGCGCATAATGCCTGAGCCGGCCACCGACAGCGTGCTCGACGTGCGGTTTGATATGATTATCGACAAAGTGTTCGACCGGAAGACCGGCGAACCATACAAATACCGCAGCCGTATACAGAATGTTTCGTCGACAATCGGGATGCTGGCCGACCGCTATATGGCCTACGGGCGGAAGGCCGACCTCGACCTTGGCGAGCGGATGGCCGCCTACCTGATGAGCTGCCAGCGCGACGACGGGGCATATATGAACGGCCACACCGACTACACATCCGTGATCTATCCGGCCAAGAGTCTGCTGGAATTTGCCGACGCCGAGCGTGCCGCCGGCCGGAAGAAGCAGGCCGCCCGCTATGAAGCCTCGGCCCGCCGAGCCATCGACCGCCTTGTATCGGTCGACGGTAACCTGGAGACCGAAGGGCAGATGACCTACGAGGACGGTATGATCAGCTGCTCCGCCCTGCAGCTTGGCGAACTGGCCCTGCGCAGCAAGAACGAGGCCGACCGTCGCCGCTATACAGAGGCGATGCTCAAGCTGCTCGACGGCCACGACAGCCTCACACAGCTGCGAGTGCCCGACGGTCGCCGCCGCGGCGGCACACACCGCTTCTGGGAAGCACAGTACGATGTGTTTATGCTCCCGAATATGATATCGTCGCCCCACGGCTGGAGCGCCTGGCGCGCTTACGCCACCTATTATGCCTATCTGCTCACCGGCGACGAGCGCTGGCTGCGCGAAACCTTCGACGCCGCCTCGGCATTCGCCTCCCTCATTGACCAAAACAGCGGCGCCCTCAGCTGGGCATTTGTGGTGGACCCCTACGTGGATGCCCTGCAGGTGTGCGAGCCCGACACCACCCACACTGCCGACGACGATACCTACGGCAACCCGCACCCCGAATGCTACCCCAACCGCCGCATCACGGTAGGGGAGGAGTATGTGCCGATGATTGCCGACTGGCAGACCATCGTATCGAGTGACAACGACGTGCACGAGTGCTTCAAGTTCATTGCCGAAGCGGTGCTATGCAATGCCTTCGTGGTGGAGCGCCCCGACGGCACCATAGCCGCCTACAACTGCCGCGCCGAGCGCATCCCCGCCTCTGATGGCACCTCCGCCGGCACCCTGCGCGTCACAGCCTCCGAGCCGCAGATCACCACCCTCTACACCAATCTCCGCTCACCCCTGAAAGTGGAGTTTGCCGGCGAAGTGAAGAAGGTGCAGGCTCAGAAGTACTCCGTTGCCGACTACAATGTGATTCCCCTGCCGCAGAAGGTAGAGTATACCTCTGCCGGCGGTGCGTTCACCCTCGACGGCAAGACGGTGGTGGCAGTGCCCGGCGGCGACAAATCGCTGCTGCGCAACGCCCGTATGCTCGCGTCGGCGCTGGAACTGCAGACAGGCATACGTCCGAAAGTCGTGGCGAAGAATGTGAGGGAGAACGCCATTGTGCTCACCGACACGCTCCGCGCCGACAACCGCGATGCCTACCGGATGCGCATCGACGCAAAGCTGGTGGTAATCGACGGCGCCTCGGCTGCCGGAAATTTCTACGGCACGCAGACGCTGCGCAAGGCCATCCCCGCCGAGAAGAGCGACTGTGTGACGCTTCAGGCGGCGGTAATCACCGATGCTCCCCGGTTCGGCTATCGCGGCGCGCACTTCGACTGCGTGCGCCACTTCTTCCCGCTGGATTCCGTGAAGCGCTATATCGACATAATGGCGCTGCATAACATTAACCGCTTCCACTGGCATCTGACCGACGACCAGGGGTGGCGCGTGGAGATCAAGTCGCGGCCGCTGCTCACCGAAAAAGGGTCGGTGCGCGGAGGCACGCTCGTCAACTCGCTCGACGATAAGACACTGATATTCGACTCGATACCTTACGGAGGCTACTACACTCAGGCGGAAATCCGCGACCTGGTGAAGTATGCCGCCGACCGCTATATCTCCGTGATTCCGGAAATCGACCTGCCTGGCCATATGATGGCCGCTCTCGCCAGTTACCCCGAGCTTGGATGCACGGGCGGCCCCTACGAGGTGCGCAAGCACTGGGGCGTGAGCGACGACCTGCTCTGCGCCGGCAACGACAGCGTGTATAAATTCCTCGACGATGTGCTCGGCGAGGTGGTGGATCTGTTTCCCGGCGACATCGTGCATATCGGTGGCGACGAGTGCCCCAAGGTCCGTTGGCAGGCGTGCCCCCGCTGCCAGGCAAAGATAAAAGAACTGGGGCTGCAGACCGACAGCACCGGCACCGCCGAGCAGAAGCTGCAGATTTATGTGATGAAATATGCCGCCGACTTCCTCGCCCGTCACGGCCGCCGCGTAATCGGCTGGGATGAGATTCTGGAAGGGGGCGCCGACCCGTCGACAATCGTAATGTCGTGGCGCGGCCCGGCCGATGGCGGCCAGGATGGCGCAGTGGCCGGTCACGATGTAATCAAGTCGCCCAACACGCATCTATATTTCGACTACAAGCAGGTGGAGGGCGACCCGATTGGCGCTCCCTACTGGCGCAAGATACCGCTGGAAACGGTGTACAGTTACGAGCCGTTGAAACCGGAATACACCCCCGAGCAGGGCGCCCACGTTATCGGCGTGCAGGCCAACCTCTGGACGGAGCATATCCGCCACTTCTATGAGGCGTGCTATATGGCGCTGCCCCGTATGGCGGCGCTTTCCGAATTGCAGTGGTCGTCGGCGCCGAAGAATTACGAAGCTTTCCTCAAGCGCCTGCCCCGGCTTGAAAAAATCTATGAGGCCGAGGGCCTGAATTACAGGCACTATTAATCGGCTGCTCCCTCCAAAGTGAGATGCTGCTCCGAACTGCGATGCTACCCTTACTCTTAAGTTTGCTATGACACTGAAACACATCATATCTCTTACAATTCTCACTGTTGCGCTGCCGTGCGCGGCACGTGATTATACGCTCGCTTCGCCCGACGGGGCTATCCGGGCCGCTATCGGCGACAATCTGCACTATGCCGTAAGCTACAAGGGAGCGCCGCTCTTTACCGGCGAGGCAGCCCTCACCCCCGTTGGCTCCAAGACGCTTGCCGGGGTGAAATCGCCCCGTGCGGCCAAAGTCGACGAAACGATTGCGTCGCCCTTCTACCGCAACGACTCAATCCGCGACCACTACAACGCGCTCACTTTCCGCGCCGCGAAGGATTGGCGGGTGGAATTCCGCGCCTACAACGACGGTGTGGCCTACCGGTGGGTGTATACCGGCCGCAAGCCGGTGAAGGTGGCGAGCGAGAAGGTGGAGTACAGCTTCTCCGGCGACCCCGGAGCCATCGTGTCGTATGTGCGCAACGACGGAAGCCAGGGGCTGGAGCCGCAGTTTTTCGGCTCGTTTGAGAATGAATATACCGAAAGCACCATCGCGCAACTCGACTCCGCAAGGCTGTCGTTTCTGCCCGTTGTGGCCAAACCGGCCGAGGATGTGCGCGTGCTGCTGACCGAAAGCGACCTGGCCGGGTATCCCGGTATGTATCTTCGCGGCGGCAACGGCCCGGTGCTGAGAGGTGTGCAGGCGCGCGTGCCCAAGAAATGGCATGTGGGCGGCTACATCGATATACAGTATGTGGTGGATGAGCGCGAGGACTACATCGCCTCGCTCGACGGTGCGCGCGGACTGCCCTGGCGCATTGCCGTGATTGGCCCCGATGCCACCCTGGCGCAGAGCCAGCTCACATATCAGCTCGCCTCCCCATCGCAGATAGAGGATACATCCTGGATTAAGCCGGGAAAGGTGGCCTGGGACTGGTGGAACAACTGGAACATCACCGGCGTGGACTTCGTGGCGGGCGTGAACCGGCAGACCTATGAGTATTACATCGACTTCGCGTCGAAGAACGGCATAGAGTATGTGATTCTCGACGACGGCTGGAGCGTGCCCGGCTGCGGCAATCTCTTCGACGTTGTGCCGGAGATAGATATGCCCGCCTTGGTGAAGTATGCCGCCGACCGCAATGTGGGCATCATTCTCTGGGCCGGGTATGTGCCCTTCGAGAAAGACCTTGAGGAGGTGTGCCGCCACTATGCCGAGATGGGCGTAAAAGGCTTCAAGGTCGACTTTATGGACAGCAACGACCAGATGGAGACCGGCTTCCTCGACCGCGCCGCCCGCACGGCTGCAAAGTATCACCTTGTGCTCGATTTCCACGGTTCGCACATCCCGGCGGGCATCAACCGCAAATGGCCCAATGTGCTCAACACCGAGGGTGTGAATGGTCTGGAGCGCCTCAAAGGCTACGACATCCGCCTCAATCAGGTGAAGTACGACTGCCAGATACCCTTCATCCGTCAGGCCGGCGGCCCGATGGATTATACCCAGGGCGCGATGCTCAACGGCACCCGCGACACCTACCGTGCCTGCAATGAACGCCCGATGAGCCAGGGCACGCGCTGCCACCAGATGGGGCTGTATGTGGTGCTCGACTCGCCGCTGAATATGCTGTGCGACTCTCCCACCAACTATATCCGGGAGCAGGAGTGCACCGACTATATCGCCGGGATTCCCACCGTGTGGGATGAGACCCGATTCCTCTCCGGCAAAATCGGGGAGTATGTGGTGATGGCGCGCCGGAAAGGAAATGACTGGTATATCGGCGGCATCACCGACTGGACGCCGCGAGACATCACCGTCGACATGTCGTTCCTGCCCGACGGGGAATATGACGCGCAGTGGTATGTCGACGGGGTGAACGCCCACCGCCATGCCCAGGACTACAAGCTGGAATGCGAGCAGGCCGGAAGGTCGAAGACCATCCACCTCGCCCCCGGCGGCGGGTTTGCAGCAAAGCTCACAGCCCGGTAAGATTCGCAGCCCGGTAAGATTCACAGCCCGGTAATGTTCACTATGCCCCCTATCAGATGATATTGTTGAACCGGTTCTTCACTATATGAAACAGAACGGTCACATAGATAACGACCTCTTGCTGCTTGACGGATTGCGGAGAGGCAACCGTCAGGCGTTTGAGTGTATATTCAAGAAATATTACATCGACATGGTGATGTTCAGCAGCCACTTCTTCGCCCGGCGGGAGGATTGCGAGGATGTGGTGCAGGCTATGTTTATGAGCCTGTGGGAGCAGCGTGCGCAGTTGCCCACCAATATAGCCAACTTCAAGGCTTATATGCTCCGGAGCCTGCAGAACGCTTGCCTCAACGAGATTAACCGCCTGAATATACATCGCCGATACACTGCCGAGTTTATGGCTCTGATGTCGAACATTCAGCACGAAAACGGCTATACCACGCTGCTCTACAGCGAGCTGAAGGCGCTGCTGGAATCGGCCGAATCGACGCTCACCCCCGAGGAGTACGAGACCTGGCACCTGAGTCGCACCAAGGGGCTGAAATATGCCGAGATAGCCAGGAAGCTCGGTGTGGCCGAACGCACAGTGGAGGCTCGGATCGCTCGTGTGAAATATCATTTTCGTAAAATTTTGGATTGTTTTTGGTCAATATAAATGGTGCTCAATATGGAAGCGGATATATATAACTCAGCGCTGACTCCTGAAATGGATCAGATTATCGACAAAGTCCTCAGCCAGACTGCAACCGACCTCGAGTTTGCCCGGTTGACCGAGTGGCTCGGAAAGGATGCCAAGAATCGTCGCATATTTATGCAGCAACAGGTAATTTACGAGAATATGCACCCGGCGTTCGATCCATCTACGGTCGATGCCGAAGGTGCTTGTCGCCATGTGGCACGGAAAATCAACCGGTCGAGGTGGCGGAGCGCTGCGAAAATCTCGATAGCGGCCCTGGTGGCGCTGGTAGCCGGAGTGGCTGCGAGTGTTTGGTACTTCGGCAGCCGCACTGCCTCTGAGGCGCCGAGGATGATTTCGGTGACGTCGCCCCATGGCGGGGTGATCGAAACCGAGCTGCCCGACGGGTCGCACGTGTGGCTCAATTCCAACAGCCGGCTCGACTATCCGGTGGAATTTCAGGGAAATGAGCGGCGCATCGCTCTTTCCGGCGAAGGATATTTCGAGGTGAAAGCCGACCGCGAGCATCCCTTCATCGTAGCCACCCAGGGCATTGAGGTGACAGCCACCGGCACAGCCTTCAACGTGAATTCCTACGCAGGCAAATCGGTGGGCGTGACGCTGGTGGAGGGGCACGTAAATGTCTGCGACAACAGCAAGCGGAATTTCGACCTCTATCCCAATGAGCATCTGTCGATCGACAATAATGTGGTGCACATCGCGCGTGATGAGAGTCTTGACAAATGGTGCGCCTGGCGCGAGGGGCTGCTGCTTTTCGACAACTATGCGCTGGAAGATGTGCTCGACCGTCTGTCGCAGATATATCCGGCCGACTTTGTCATCCGCGACGCTTCGCTGGCCGGAACCCGTTGCCACGCGAGCATCAAGGGGGAGACACTCAGCGACATCGTGCACATGCTGGAGATAGGTGTGCCTATGCGCTGCGTGCAGGAGAAATCCGACTCCACGATGCGCGCCAAGATTTATGTATATAAAGAATAACCGGGCAACCGCCCTCACATTGTTATGAAGAAGATATTTTTGCTCCTGTTGATAGTGTTGTTGCTGACTCCTTGCGCGGCAAAGAGCGCTGAATTGTCGCTTGTGCCGGCACCCCGCGAAGTGAGTGCGGGCAACGGCTGTTTCCGGCTTACCCCCGGTGCCTCCATTTGGTATTCCCCCGAACTGAAGGCGCAGGCCGATATGCTTGTCGACCGGATCTGGACCGCCACCGGGATGAATCTCGACGTGGCCCGCAAGTGGTCGAAGGCGGCTATCACCCTGGAGATCGACACCGTGGCCGGGAAGCGTCCGGAGGGCTACAGTCTGGAGGTCACTCCCAAGGGCGTGCAGGTGAAAGGATATGATGCTGCGGGGGTGTTCTACGGCATTCAGACACTCCTACAGCTGTTTCCGGCGGAGATTTGCAGCACGGCGCCCGTGCGGAATGTTGACCTGAGCATCCCGGCAGTGACGGTGTATGACGCGCCGGAGCATCCCTGGCGTGGAATGATGCTCGACGTGTCCCGCTATTTCTTCGACAAGGAGTTTGTGAAGCGGTTCATCGATATGATGGGGATGTACAAGCTCAACCGGCTGCAGCTCCATATGATCGACGATTCGGGCTGGCGCCTGGAAATCAAGAAATATCCCCGGCTCACTGAAGTGGGCGCCTGGGGAGGCCGCGACGAGAAGCGCTTGGGCGGCTTCTACACGCAGGAGGAGATGAAGGAGTTAGTGAAATATGCCGCCGACCGCAATGTAGAGATTGTTCCGGAGGTGGAATTTCCGGCGCACATCCTCTCGGCGATTGTGGCCTATCCCTGGCTCTCCTGCACCGGCGAGCAGTATGAGGTGCCTGTGCAGCACTTTATCAGCCGCGACCTGATTTGCGCCGGCAAGCAGTCGTCGCTCGATTTCTTGGAGGATGTGCTCGATGAGGTGTGCGCTATTTTTCCGTCGGAATATGTGAATATCGGCGGCGATGAGGCCGTGTATACCCGTTGGGAGAGTTGCCCCGACTGTCAGGCGCTGATGAAGCGCGAGGGGCTGAGCAAAGCATCGGAGCTGCAGGGCTATCTTACCAATAAGGTGGCGGATATGCTTGCCGCCCGCGGCCGTCGGGCCGTGGGATGGGAGGAGATTATTATGCGCGGTGAGGTGCACCGGCCTGTTACCGGACTGATCTGGCACAATCCTGCCGATTCCTCCCGTGTGTCGGGCACCCGTCATCAGGTTATCCTCTGTCCGGCCAGCAACACCTATCTCGACTTCCCGGAATCCACCATTCCGGGCGAACCGAAGGCCGCCACCTGGATGCCTGCCATTTCGCTTGAAAAGTGCTATACAATGCCGCTCAACGACTATTCTGCATCGTCGGCAGTGCTCGGCTTGCAGGGATGCCTGTGGTCCGACCAGTTTATCCACGGCACTCTGCTCCAGGAGATTCCCGCCATTAACGAGAACCGCTCGGAAGCGTATATGGAGTATCTTGGATTCCCCCGAATGATGGCGGTTGCCGAACTTGGATGGACTCCGCAGGCGCATCGCGATTTCACCGACTTCCGCCGGCGGCTCTCGGGGCAGTATCCCCGACTTGAAAAAGCGGGGATAGGTTATCGTGTGCCGCAGCCGGTAATTTCCGATTGCCGGACTTCGGGCGAGGGCTTCCTGATTTCGCTTGAACCGTGTGTCGACGGCGCCGAACTGCGCTACACCGTCGACGGGTCATATCCCACCGTACATTCACCGCTCTACACCGCTCCGGTAGAGGTGCCCGACAAGTACGCCTTCAAGGCCATTACGGTGGTGACTCCCACGCATTATTCCCTGCCGGTGAGCATCCCGGTGGATATGTCGGAACTCACCGACAAGTATGGCACGTTGGCCGCCCAATGGACCACACCCAAGGTCAACAACGGCCAATACACCTTCGATGCGTCGGGCAAAATCATCTCCAACGGCAAATACCGTATCACATTCCTCCCCACCCACGACAACGACAACATCGCCTTCGGCCCCCTCCAATTATTCAAGCGCTCCGACCTGATCGCCACCGCCACCCCCGCCCCCACATCCCCCGCCCCTGCATCCTCAGCCTCCGCCTCCACCTCCACCTCCACATCCTCAGCCCCTACCTCCCCCCCCCCTACCTCCCCCGCCTCTACCTCCCCTTCTTCCAACTCTTCTTCACCTTCTTCTACACTATCCTCTTCTTCGTGCTTCTCTTACGATATAGAAGTGAACGATTTTGAAGCCGGCACCCCCCTCACCATCAAAGTAACCACCATTCCCGCCGGCCCCTCCGAAGGCTACGTCTTCATCGCCCCCCTCCCACAGTAATCCCCCAATTACTCTAAGATCCCCCAATTAGTCTAATTGGTCCAATAAGCCCGATGAACCCCAATGCAAAAGGCGCTCCCGCTCGCAGCGAGGGCGCCTTTCTCAGCTAAATTTGCTTAGATAGCTAATTTAGCTAAGATAGCTAAGGAAGCTCAGATTGCTCAGATTGCTCAGATTGCTAAGGAAGCTAAGGTTGCTAAGATAGCTAATTTAGCTAAGGTAGAGGGCGCGGTATGGGAGGCGCTAATATTTGAGGGAGGGGAACCTATAGATTTTTTGGAGGGATGCGTCTGTAAGGTTAGAGAAACCTTCATTGTCAATATCAGACACCGTGGTCAATATCATAATGCGTTGTCAATATCATAATTCGTTGTCAATATAAGACCTCATTGCTATATCATGAAATCGATTCTTTCTTTATTTAAATTTGTGTTGCCACTGTTTGTGGCTTCGGCGTGCGTGATGTTAGTGTCGGCGTGCGGCGACGATAATGATGAACCTCTTATGCCTGAGGTGCCGACCGAGGAGCCGGTGCCGACTGAAGTGAATATCACTGTGCCTGAGAATGTGACGGTGTCGCAGTTCTCCAGCACCACGGTGACTGTGACTCTCTCGGGCAATTACACTACGGCTCCCGAATGGACCTGCACCTCAGCCAACACTTCGGTGGCTACGGCGCAGAAGATTGATGCGTCCTCGATGAGCGTCACCGGTGTCAGCGCCGGTCAGACCGATGTGTCGGTCGACTGCAGCGTGGGCGAGGAGAAGTTCTCCAAGAAATTCAAGGTGACGGTTGAGTCCGGTGTTGTGAAGATTCTCGCCATCGGCCACAGTTTCTCGCAGGATGCCGTGGAGCAGTATCTCTACGAAGTGGCCAACAGCGCCGGGATTGAGGTGGTAATCGGCAATATGTATATCGGCGGCTGCGACCTCGACAAGCATCTCAACAATATGAAGAACGATGCTGCGGCATACAGTTACCGCAAAATCGTGAAGGGAAATAAAACCACACGCGAGAAGGCAAAAATCTCGGAGGTGCTGGCCGATGAGAAGTGGAACTATATCAGCCTGCAGCAGGCCAGCGGCAAGTCGGGTAAATATGATACATACAATGCCCTGGGCGAACTTATCACCAACATAAGCGCCGCAGTGCCGGAGGCTACGCTC
>SFFL01000001.1 GCA_004557825.1 Bacteroidales bacterium
CGGTCCAGTGCCGCTCAATCTCTTCGAGCGAACGGCCGGTGGTTTCCGGTATATGGCGGTACATTATATATATGTAGGGCACACACATTGCGGCGAACACCAGGAAGGTGCCTGCCGGGGTGAGTGTGCTCAGCATCCAGGGGGTGAGCTGACCGATAAGGTATGTGCCGATCCAGAGAGCAAGCCCGGCTATCGACATTGCCAACCCGCGAACTCTGGCGGGATACATCTCGGAAAGGAGCACGAATACCACTGCGCAAATCGACACGGCGCAGCAGAACACATAGGCCAGGAAGAAGAAGAGCAGCCACAGGCTCGACACGCCCAGGGTGTTGCCCCACAGGAAGTAGGCGGCAATCAGCAGCAGCGACACTATCATACCGCTCACACCCCAGTAGACCAGCTGTTTGCGTCCTACCTTGTCGATAATCACCAGAGCAAGAACGGTGGTAAGGGTATTCACCAGACCCACCATCACCTGATAGAACAGTGAATCGCCCTGCGAAAGTCCAGCATCCTCGAAAATCGACGGACCGTAGTAGAGCACGGCGTTGACGCCCATAAACTGCCCGAGGATGGCGATGCACACGCCGCAGACCACAGCCTTGAAGATGCCAGGGCGGAAAATCATAGAGATGCTTGAGGAAGCGTTGTCACTGAGCACCGATGCGGTGCAGTCGGCCTGCGCTTCGGCCTCGCGGCGGTCGGAATAAATCCTCTGCAGAATCGACACAGCTTTCTCCCTTCGGCCGCGCTCCACGATAAGCCACTTCGGGCTTTCCGGCACGAAGAAGGCAATAATCAGGAAGAGCAGTGCGGGCACTGTCTCCATTCCAAGCATTCCGCGCCACGACTGACCAATGAAAAGAAGCCCGAATGTGGAGTCGGTGTTTGCACCCGCATGGGCCACAGCATATTCCAGCAACTGGAAATTCACCAGATAGGCTCCGAGGAATCCGACGGTCACAGCAAGCTGATAGAGCGACACCAGTCGTCCGCGATAACGGGGCACGGCCATCTCAGATATATACAGCGGCGACACAATCGACACCATGCCGATGCCCACGCCACCGATTATGCGATAAAGCACAAGCTGATTGAAATCTGCACACACCGCGCAGCCGGCTGCCGATGCGGTGAACAGCACCGCCGACAGAATCAGCACCGGTTTGCGCCCGAGCCGATCGCTGAGCACTCCGGCAACCGACACTCCGGCTATCGAGCCTATCAGCGCACAGCCCACATACCATCCCTGCTGCATGGCGTCGAGGGAGAATAATGTGCTCACATCTTTTATTGTGCCTGATATCACAGCCGTATCATAGCCAAAGAGGAATCCTCCCAATGCGGCCACTACAGATATGAATATCAGATATCCTATGTGCAATTCAGATTTCATCGTATTGTATTTAATAAAGCAATTTGATTAATTGGTATATTATTACTAATTTTGCGTTAGTATTTCACTTTATCCTGCCTGCCATGACAAGCCAACAGCCTTCCGGCACCCCGATGCAACTCAGCGAGAAGATTCTCCGGAGCATTTTGTCGCGCGAGAGTTTCTTCATCTCCGACATCGCCCGCGAGACCGACACGAGCCTTACCACCGCCATCAAGTATCTCAACCGGATGATACAGGATGGATATGTGGTGCCGCTCGACAAGCCTTCGGGCCAGGGGAAAGGGCGCCGCTCGGTGCGCTATGGCGTAAATCCGGGGTGCGCTTATTTCGTGGGCGTGGATGTGCAGAACTTCGGCCTGAGCATCGGGCTGATGAATTTCTCCGGCGAGATTATCAGAAGCACCACCGACAGCAGTTTCCGGTTTGAAAACACCTTCGGCGCACTGGAATATGTGTGCACTTCGGTTCTGCGCTTCATCGACGGGCTTGCACCGGACATCGACAAGAGCCGCATCGCCACCGTGTGCATCGCCCTGTCGGGGCGCGTCAACACCCTCCGGGGCACAAGCGCCTCGATTTTCGCCTTTGAAAATCTCGGCGATCTATCGCTGGCCGACTTCTTCACCGAGCGCCTTGGCTATCCCGTAATTATCGAAAACGATACCAAGACCAAGGCCTGGGGCGAATACACCGCAGGGCTGTCGAAGCGGTTCTCCAACCTGCTTTACGTCAACATCTCCTGGGGTCTGGGCCTCTGCATCATCATCGACGGCAAGATATATCGCGGGATGAACGGCTTCTCCGGGGAGCTTGGTCATATCCACGCCTTCGACAATAATGTGATGTGCCACTGCGGCAAAAAGGGATGCCTCGAAACGGAAGTCTCCGGCCGCGCTGTGGCCCGGATTCTCACCGGGCACATTCTCGACGGAGAGAACTCCATCCTCTCGCCGGTGATAGCTGCCGGAAAAGAGATCACTATGGATGACATTATCCGCGCTCTCGACCAGGAGGACCCGCTCACTCAGGAAATCATCGACACCACCGGGCAGAAGCTCGGTGAGCAGATTGCCATGCTCATAAATCTGTTCAACCCCGAAGCCGTGGTAATCGGCGGCAGTATGGTCTGCACCGAGGTGAACTATCTGATGTATTCGCTGAAAATCAGCATCAACAAATACGCCCTGAAGATTATGAGCCGGGGAGTGGAGATTCTCACTTCGCGCCTGCGCGACAAAGCCGGAATCACCGGTGCCTGTATGCTGGCACGCCAGCACGCTTTCAAAGATCTATAGTGCCTTACAGCTTGGCCAGTATGTCCTGACAAAGCATATAGGATTTCACCATCATACGCGGTATGTGGAACGGGCCTTTGTAGAGATTACCTTTTGCAGGCTGAGCCACGGTGCCGTCGCGGTGCAGGTAGCCATACCATTCACCCATCTCCTTGTCGGGGAAGTGAGCGTAGGTCCATTCGCTGATGCGCTGATGGCGATAGAGATAATCCTCATCACCGGTGGCGAGATAGGCATAAAGCGATGCTATGATTGTTTCGCACTGCGGCCACCAGAACTTCATATCCTGCGAATAGTCCTGCGGGGGGAGGTTGCGGCAGTCGCGGAAATTGATGATGCCGCCATACTGCTTGTCCCAGCCCCAGTCCCACGACCAGTTGAAAATCGTCAGAGCCATTTCGGTAAGTTCCGGATCCCAGCCGCGATAGCGCGATTCCTCCAGGAGGAACCAGGATGTCTCGATGCAATGACCGGGATTGATGGTGCGTGTGAGGTTAGTGTCGATAAATTCGCCGTGCTCCCCTACCGTTTCGAGCAAAGCCTTGAATTCGGGGTGCATAAAGTAGCGGCGTAGCAGTTCGATGCTCTCGCTTATGCGGGCAGTCAGCGCCTCATCCTTGATGGCTCTGCGCAGGCAAGCACCCACATTGATAAGAATCATCACTATGCTGTGGCTCTTCAGCTTCACCTCCGGCTCAAACTTTGCAGGCAGATAATCGGGAGTGGAGAGGAAGCGCTGCACGTCGCGGAATACTTTAAGCGCCTTCTCAGCGTATGTGCGGTCGCCCGTGGCAATGCTGTATTCGGCCATTGCAATGGCGGCAAACGTTTCCGAAAACACATAGCGGCGCTTGCGCAGGGGGCGTCCGTCAGCCGTTACCGAGAAATACATATGTCCGTCATCATCGAAGCAATAGCGCTCGATAAAATCGAGAGTACTCTTGGCCATATCGAGCCAAAGCTGCTCGCGGGCAATGTTGTTGTAGGCAAATGCGCAGACAAATGCGAAACGCCCCTGAAACCACACCGACTTGGTGCCGTCCATCAGCGAGCCGTCGCGGTCGACGCAGGTATATACACCGCCGTGCTCCTCGTCGAAGCCATTCTTAGCCCAGAAAGGCATTATATCGGTAAGCAAATCCGACCTATAGCGCTCGGCCCATCCGGCGATATATTCTTTTACATCCATAAATCGCAGAATTGATAATTTAATAGGTTTATTACTTAAATCGGTTATTTACGCCGGATTTTAATTAAGTTAATCAATAAACCGGCTATACAAATGTAATCAAGATTTCTCCGCGCCACAACCGCCAGGCTGAATAAATCTATTATTAAAGCACGGTTTAATAAATAGCATCAGATATCAGGCTTATTTAATCTTGCAGGTTTAGTATATGCGCCGACATAGGAGCATATTTATTACGCGAGGTTTTATTTCCGTGATTTGAAAAAAATTTCATATCTTTGCATCGCTATGTCAAACCGGGCACACAACAATTTGTGCCAACTTCGATATTTTTTACCTCATAAATAAATTCAAGCACTTATCCATGAAAAGATCAATGCTCCTCGCGGCAGTTGCCTGTTCAGCCCTTGTGCTGTCGGCTGCGCCCGCGAAATCCGACCCCGCTGCTAAAGCGCCCAAACCTGTAAAAACCGCTGCTATGGCCGAGGCCGGAAAAACCATCCGTATCGCCACCGACAACACCGACCTGATCCTGAAGGTGGGCGACAACGGCCGTGTCTATCAGACCTATTTCGGCCCCAAACTGCGCCACGAATCAGATATCGCCCTCCCCGGACTGAACCAGTACGGGTCAACCGACGGCGCCCTGTCGGCCCGCGGATGGGAAGCATACGCAACCGCCGGCAACGAAGCGTTCTTTGAGCCGGCACTCGGCATCGTTCACGCCGACGGCAATATGTCGACCTATCTCTACTACACCGGTTCCACCACCGAGGCTGTGCCCGGCGGCACACATACCCGCGTGATGCTCAAAGATGACACATACCCCGTAAATGTCACCCTCAACTATGTGGCATATCCCAAGGAGAATGTGTTCAAGACCTGGACCGAAATCTCGCACTCCGAGAAAAAGCCGATCAGTCTCTGGCAGTATGCTTCCGGTATGCTCTACTTCTCCGACCCGGAATACTGGCTCACAGAATTCTCCGGCGACTGGGCTTTTGAGGCTCAGATGAGCAGCCAGCCTCTGAAATTCGGCAAAAAAATCGTTGAGACCAAGCTTGGCAGCCGCGCCAATATGTATGCCTCCCCCTTCTTTGAGGTTGGTATTGGCGGCCCGGTTAAGGAACATAGCGGAGAAGTGCTGCTCGGCACAATCGGCTGGACCGGCAACTGGCGCTTCACCTTCGAGGTTGACAACGCCGGTTATCTGCGCGTTATCCCCTCCATCAACCCCTACGCCTCAAACTATCAGCTGAAAGCCAACGAAACTTTCACCACTCCCGAATTCATCTTCACCCTGAGCTACGACGGCGCTTCGCAAGGCTCCCGCAATCTCCACAACTGGGCGCGCCGCTACAGCCTCAAGGATGGCATGGGCGACCGTATGACCCTGCTGAACAACTGGGAAAACACCTACTTTGATTTCGACCAGGACAAGCTCGGTGCTCTTATGCACGAAGCCCGCCATCTGGGCGTGGATATGTTCCTGCTCGACGACGGCTGGTTCGGCAATAAATACCCCCGCAAGGATGACCACGCCGGCCTGGGCGACTGGGAGGTGACTCACAACAAGATTCCCGGCGGAATCAAGGCGCTCACCGACTCGGCAAAAGTGGCCGGTGTGAAGTTCGGCATCTGGATTGAGCCGGAGATGGTCAACCCCAAGAGCGAGCTCTATGAGAAGCACCCCGACTGGGTGATTGAACAGCCTAACCGCGAGACTTATTACTACCGCAATCAGCTCGTGCTCGACCTGAGCAACCCGCAGGTGCAGGATTATGTTTTCGGCATTGTCGACAAAATCCTTTCCGAGAATCCCGATGTGGCTTACTTCAAATGGGACTGCAACTCACCCATCACCAACGTTTACTCCCCCTATTGCAAAGACAAGCAGGGCAACCTTTACGTCGACCATGTACGCGGCGTCTACAATGTGCTCAAACGCATCCAGGAGAAATATCCCGACCATCCTATGATGCTCTGCTCGGGTGGCGGCGGCCGCAGCGACTATGAAGCGCTGAAATATTTCACCGAATTCTGGTGCTCCGACAACACCGACCCCGTGACCCGCGCCTACATCCAGTGGGGCTTCTCGCAGATCTTCCCCGCCAAGGCTATGGCCGCTCACGTAACCAGCTGGAACAAAAATACCTCGGTGAAATTCCGCACCGATATGGCGTCGATGTGCCGTCTGGGCTTCGACATCGGTCTTAAGGAACTCTCTCCCGACGAAATCGAATACTGCCGCGAAGCCGTGGCCAACTGGAAGCGCCTCACTCCCGCCATTATGGACGGCCAGCAGTATCGCCTCATTTCCCCCTACGAAACCAACCATATGGCAGTAGAATATGTGGCCGACGGCGCCGACAAGGCAGTACTCTTCGGCTATGACCTCACACCCAAATTCGGCGAAAAACTGCCGTTTGTAAAACTGCAGGGTCTCGACCCCGACAAGCGCTACCGCCTGGAGGAAATCAACCTTATGCCCGGCACAAAATCTAAGTTCCCCGAGAATGGCAAGACCTTCACCGGCGACTACCTGATGAAGCAAGGCGTCGACCTCTTCACCCGAGGCACCAACGTTTCGCGCGTCATCGAGCTCTCCGCCGTAAACTAATCCCCACCTAGGCAGTGAAGTACCCCATTGTTGCATCCTATATATCCCGTGTCATCCGCGCCTTGCGGAATGGCACGGGATATTTTTGTTATTTGCCTAATAATTCGTAAATTTGCGCTTGTGGTAAAGTTAGCAAAACATCGCATCGGCCAATCCTATCGCTTTGCTTGCAAGTATATATGCCTTTATATATGCTTCGCTGCCTTTATAGCTGCTACCCTCACTGCGTGTAGCAATGATACCGAAACCGAACCACAGCCCGCTCAACCGATTCAGCCCCAGATAGTTTTCCTGTTTTCACCGGGCGGTCTGGGTGATATGAGCTACAACGACCGCATCCTCGAAGGCGTACAGCAGTTTAAAAGCGCCAACCCCGAAATCGACACATACATTTATTCCCCCAATTCGCTCGACGAGGCTGAAAAGATATTCTCCGACTGGCTTGTAAGGCCGGAGAGCAGCATTCCCGTGCTGTTTGTACTTGCAAGCAGTGATTACGAGCCGATGGCCGACAAGCACCTTGCCAAGCAGGAACTCGCCGCCAACAAAAGCATTCTTCTCTTCGAGAGCCGCAGGCAATACAGCCACGAGCGCATCCACACCTTCCAGATTTCAATGTATGGCGCTTCATATCTTGCCGGAGTCACCGCAGCACACTGCGTCCCCGATAGCAAAAGCCTTATCGTTCTGGCAAACAACTCCGACGGCCCCACCGCCATCGCCAAGGATGGCTTTCTCAAAGGGTATGGTGCGCCGTGCGCGAAGCCATTTTCAATGCTTTCCGAGCCAACGGCATCCAGGCAGCTACCTTTCTTCAGCTCATCGACTCGAAAAGCACCGACTCATTTATGACCGGCCGGAAGCCACAATAATATTTCAAGCCACGAAAAACTCTGTTTACCTATAGATATGACTAACACACAAGAAATTCTGAAGCAGTTCGGAATCGAGGTGGATGCCGATGCCATCCGTCCGCTTGGCAGCGGTCTGATCAACGACACCTTCCGCGTCACCACACCCTGCAACGACACCCCCGATTATGTGCTTCAGCGCATCAACCACGCCATTTTCACCGATGTGGACTGCCTGCAGCGCAATATCGAGGCTGCTACCAATCACATCCGTCGCAAACTTGAGGCCAAGGGCACTCCCGACATCGCCCGCCACTGTCTGCGCTTCCTGCAGGTGCCTTCCACCGGAAAGACATATTACTACGACGGCAACTCCTACTGGCGCGTGATGGAATTTATCCCCGACGCATACACCTACGATGCCGTCACTCCGGAGTACGCCTACTACGCCGGCCTGGGGTTCGGCGACTTTGAGAGTATGCTGGCCGACATTCCCGAAAAATTAGAGGAGAGCATTCCCGACTTCCACAATATGGAGCTGCGTCTGCGCCAGCTTGAAGAAGCCATCGCCGCCGACAAAGCCGGGCGCGTAGCCGGGGTGGCCGACCTGATTGAGCAGCTGCGCAGCCGCGCCGACCACGCCTGTCTGGCCGAACGTCTGCATCGCGAAGGGAAGCTTCCCAAGCGCATCTGCCACTGCGACACAAAGATCAACAATATGCTCTTCGATGCCGACGGCAATATCCTCTGTGTGATTGACCTTGACACCCTGATGCCATCGTTTGTGTTCTCCGACTTCGGCGACTTTATGCGCACTGCCGCCAACACCGCTGCCGAGGATGAGCCGAACACCGACCTTGTCAACTTCAATATGGAGGTGTTCGAAGCCTTCACCCGAGGCTACCTGCAGAGTGCCGGTGGATTCCTCACCGACGTAGAAATCGAAAATCTCCCCTACGCCGCCGAGCGCTTCGCCTATATGCAGGCAATCCGCTTCCTTGCCGATTATCTCAACGGCGACACATATTATAAAATACAGTACCCTGAGCACAATCTGGTGCGCACCCGCGCACAGTTCAAGCTGCTGCAGTCAATCGATCAGCACCTCGACGAGATGAAGGCCGTGGTCGACAAATACCGCAAGAAATGAGCAAGCCTGCAATCGAAGTTGAGTTTATAGCCAAGCGCCCGTCAGATGCTGCCGGTGTAGCCGCAGCGCTGGATGCCGCCGGGGTAAAGCCGGTGACACTCGACATCGCCAACTGGAGCGACACTTATCCCTACAAGCCCATTGTAAGCTTCCGTCTGGCCCATACCGGCAATTCCATCCTCATCTCCTGGAATTGCGATGAAGATACCGTGCGCGGCGTGGCTGATGACAACGGCGCTGTATGGGAAGACTCCTGCGTGGAATTCTTCATCTCCTTCGACGGAGGCGAATCATATTATAATATTGAGTGCAACTGCCGCGGCGGCAAGCTGTGCGGCTACGGCAAAGGGCACGAGAACCGTGTCCGTGCTGCCGCAAATGTGCTCAACAGATTCGACGTGGCCGTGTCGATGGGGCGCGACGCCTTCGACACCCGCAAGGCCGAAGGCCCCTGGCAGATGTCGATGATTATTCCGCTCTCGGTCTTCACTCACGGTGCCCCCGCCAATCTGCGCGGCATCACCGCCGACGCCAACTTCTACAAGTGCGGCGACGCCCTTCCGCGGCCCCACTTCCTGAGCTGGAGCAAGGTAGAAACACCCCTGCCCAATTTCCACCGCCCCGAATTCTTCGGCCATTTACATTTCAAGTAATCACCACCTTAGAATACTTATTTACAAATACGCACGGCTCGGAAGGGCTGTGCGTCCTTGCTTGTAATCATCGTATTTCAAGCCATTTCTCAAATTTTTGAACAAGATATAAGGTGCTTCGCAAACCTATTTGTCTGCAATTTTGTTAAAAATTTAGAATCCGATAGAAAATCGGCAAAACTGAATTTTAACAATCTAAAAAACTTAACAAATATGAACACTGCACCTCTTCAGGGTATTAAAGTTGTAGACTTTACCGCTGTACAATCCGGTCCTTCCTGTACTCAACTTCTTGCATGGCTCGGCGCCGAAGTTATCAAAATCGAACGTCCCGGCGTTGGCGATGCCACACGTAAGGAACTTCAGTTTGATCCCGACGAACCCAGCTATTACTTCCTGCAGCTCAACTCCGACAAGAAATCTCTCGCCCTCGACGCCGCCACTCCCGACGGCAAGGCTATTCTTACAAAGCTCATCCAGGGCTGCGATATTTTCGTAGAAAACCTGCACCCCGGAGCTATGGATAAGCTCGGTTTCAGCTGGGAAGTGGTACACAAACTCAATCCAAGGTGTATCTACGGTACAATCAAGGGCTTCCCCGAAGCATCGAAATTCAAAGACCTGAAAGCTTACGAGCCTATCGCACAGGTGACTGCCGCTGCCGCCTCCACAACAGGTTGGTATGAAGGCGAATACAACATCCCCACACAGAGCGGCGCCGCCCTAGGCGACTCCAATACAGGTATGCACCTCACAATCGGTCTGCTCGCCGCACTTGCTCAGCGCGAACGCACAGGCGAAGGCTGCTTCGTATATCAATCGATGCACAATGCCTGCCTGAACCTCTGCCGTATCAAGACCCGCGACCAGCTCACCCTCGACCGCATCGGCTACCTTACACAGTATCCCCAGTACCCCAACGGCAAGTTCGGCGATTTCGTTCCCCGTTCGGGCAACACCGAAGGCTCGGGCGTGCTCGGCTGGACCTACAAGTGTAAGAACTGGGCTACAGACCCCAACGATTATGTTTACGTAATTCTGCAGCGCGGTGCCAAAGACTTCAAGCTTGCTTGCCAGGCTATGGGCTTCGAGGATTGGCTCACCAACCCCGACTTCAACACCGCTGACGCCCGCGACCGTCATAAAGATGAGATTCTCGCCCGTATCCAGCAGTTCTGCATCGACAAGGATAAATACGAAGTGACCGCACAGCTTGCCAAATTCGGCGTGCCCGCAGGTCCTGTATTGTCAACCAAGGAGATTATGAACGAAGAGACCAACTACGATGGCAACACTCTTGTCCGCATCAACCAGGGCGGTAAGATTGGCGAATTCGTCACCGTGGGCGTGCCCTTCACAATGTCGAACTATCAGCCTACCTACGGCCCCTGCCCGACTCTGGGCGGCAACACCGCAGAGGTGCTCAAGAGCATAGGCTACTCCGACGACGATATCGCCAAGTTTGCTGCCAACGGCACCACCGCTCCGATGCCCGCAGCCAAATAATCGCCCCGGAGCATTAGATAAGCTAAGCTGAGGACTTTTTTTCCGACGCTTTTCAAATAACGGCTCGGGCAGCCCGACCGCTGCCCGGGTCGTTTTATTTAAATAATCTCCTCTCTTTCACTTAATTTCCCTCACCTTCTTTCTCCAACTTAACAATTTCACAATCAGAATTATGTCAACTATTTCCAATACAGGGTCGGCACCCAAATTCCCCGAACAAGTGACCGGGATGTATATTCTTGCTGAAGCGCTCCGTCGCGTAGGTATCCCCACAGTTTACGGCCTGGTAGGTATTCCTGTCACCGAGGCCGCTTATGCCATACAGAAGTTAGGCATAAAGTATGTGGGCTTCCGTTTCGAGCAGCAGGCCGGTATGGCCGCCGCCACTCACGGCTATCTCACAAAGACCCCGGGCGTACTGCTTACAGTGTCGTCGCTGGGCTTCCTCAATGGCCTTACAGCCACCGCCAACGCCACCGTCAACTGCTATCCTATGATTCAGATTTCCGGTGCTTCGGATCCCACAATGGTGGATATGAATATGGGCACATACGAACAACTCGACCAGTTCAACACCGCCAAACCGCTGGTTAAGGCCGCATTCCGCTGCAGCCACGCCAAAGATATTCCCTCGGCTGTGGCAAGAGCCTACCGCGCAGCTGTATCGGGCCGTCCCGGTGGTGTCTATATCGATATGACCACCCCCGCACTCGGCGAGATTATGAACGCTGCCGATGCCGAGAAGCTGTTCTTCGATCCTGTAGATGTCTATACACCCGTTGCCCCCAACCAGGCCGCTGTCGACCGCGCGGTAGAACTGCTCACCACAGCCAAGCATCCAGCCATCCTGCTGGGTAAAGGCGCTGCTTACGCTCAGGTCGACGACAAGATCAAGAAACTTATCGAGACATACAACATTCCCTATCTGCCAATGTCGATGGCTAAAGGCCTGATGCACGACAACGGTCCGCTCAGCGCACTTTCCTGCCGCAGCGACATTATGGAGAAGGCCGATGTAGTGATGATTGTTGGTGCCCGTCTGAACTGGATGCTCTCCTTTGGCCGCGGCAAGTGGAATCCCGATATGAAGTTTATCCAGCTCGATGTTGAGCCGCAGGAAATCGACGTGAACGTGCCCATCGCAGCTCCCGTTGTAGGTGATATGGGTCTGTCGCTCGATGCCATCCTCGCCGCTATGGAGGGCAAGAAGATGGCTGCCGATCCCGCCTGGGTAGCTTTGCTGCAGGCCGAGACAAAGGTCAAGAACGCCAAGTTCGCCACCCGTCTTACCACCGCCGCTACAGCCTCGCCGATGAACCACTGGAGCGCACTCAGCGCCATCAAGCCTATCCTCGAGGCTAACCCCGACATTATTCTGGTAAATGAGGGCGCCAATACTCTCGACGACACCCGCGACGCTGTGGATATGACCCTGCCGCGCCACCGCGTAGACTGCGCCACCTGGGCCATTATGGGTATGGGTATGGGCTCCTGCGTAGGTGCCGCCGTAAGCACCGGCAAGCAGGTTGTTGCCATCGAAGGCGACTCGGCTTTCGGCTTCTCCGGTATGGATTTCGCCACAATCTGCCGTTTCCACCTCCCCGTAACTGTAGTGATCTTCAACAATGGCGGTATCTACAACGCCATCGGTGTGAACCCCTCCACCAATCCCGCCATCGAAAAAGACCCCGCCCCCACAACACTCGACCTCAATGCCCGTTATAATAAAATAGCAGAGGCTTTCGGTGCTAAAGGCTACTACGTAACCACCCCCGCCGAACTCTCACAGGCTCTCACCGAGGCCATCGCTTCGAAGGCTCCGGCCATTATCGACGTGCAGCTCGCCGGCGACGCAGGCAAGGAAAGCGGCCACATCGGCTACCTCAACCCTGCTCCGCTGATCGACTACACCGTATGATGCCACGGTTTTCAGCAAGATGTTTCAACTAAAATAGGTTTACTATTATGAATATTACGCATATAATTCTTTATGCCATCGTCCCGATTATCGTGGTGATGCTCGCCGGCTACATCTCCGGGAAGAAAGGAGTCTTCTCGGGTGAAGACGCGAAGAAATTCAATAAAGTGGTGCTCGACTATGCATTGCCCGCAGCCCTGTTCGTATCCATCGTGCAGGCATCGCGCGAAATGCTGGTGCGCGACATGAAGCTCACCCTGGTGGCCACTATCGGCATTATGGCCTGCTTTATGCTGGTCTACTTCGTATTCCGGCTATTCAAAAAGAACACCGGCGCCGACGCCGCCGTATCGGCCCTGATCAGCGGTTCGCCTACCATCGGCTTCCTCGGCTTCGCCGTGCTTGAGCCTATCTTCGGCACAAACCCGTCAGTCGCACTCGTTGTAGCCATCGTGGGCATCGTGGTCAACGCCATCGGCATCCCCGTGGGTCTGTCGCTGATGAACGCTTCGCTCGAGAAGCAGCAGCCCGGCTCTGCCAAGAAGGGAAGCGCCTGGCTCCCCGTGCTCCACGCACTGGAGCAGCCGGTAGCCTGGGCACCTATCCTGGCAGTAATCTGGGTAGTGGCCGGAATTCCCTGGCCTGATTGGGCAAGCCCCTCCTTCAACCTCATTGCCAAAGCCAACGCCTCAATGGCAGTGTTCTCGGCAGGTATCACCCTCTCAGCCATCAAGTTCTCCATCAACTTCCAGGTTATCCTCGGCTCCATTATGAAGATGATTCTTATGCCGGCAGTGATCCTCATCATCGGCTTGCTGGTACACATGGACCCCACCAACCTCAAGATGCTTGTTGTGGCAGGCTCGCTGCCTCCCGCCTTCTCCGGCATCATCATCGCCGACGAATACAACGTCTACACCGCCACGGGCACCTCATCGCTTACCCTGAGTATAATCCTCTTTATCGGCTTCTGCCCCCTCTGGATATGGCTCACCGAACTGGCTCTCAACGCCTTCCCGATGTAATCCCGCAGCCATAAACAACCCCCTCGAATAACTCCCGTTAATAACACCCGTTAATAACACCCTCTAAATTATACCGGCCCCGGCAGTTTTCAACTCCCGGGGCCGGCTGATTTTTATTGGGAAATTAATGTCATTTTTAGGAAAATGTGTGAGTTTTCGCCAAAACTCGGTAGGAAAATGTGCACGGAAGCACAAAAACTCGGTATAAAAAAGTGATTATGTATGAGTTAGGATGGGAGGGAAGGATGATGGTCAGCGGATGAAATTGGTGGGGATGCGCGGCTCGGGCGCGGGATGAGCCGGAGCGTCGGCGATATGGATAGCTTTCAGTAGCCACGCCATATTATGGCCAAGGGTGCGCATCGTCTGCAATCCTTCTGCATCCTGCAGTGCCTCGCCCTGGTCGCGGCCGTAGACCACATTCCAGTACTGCGACGACACTATAGGCATATTGTTGATGGTGAAGTACTTATTCAATCGGTCGAAACTTGCCACAGATCCGCCGCGACGGCATACGCTCACGGCAGCCGCGGGCTTGTAGGCCATAAAGCGCCCGGCGGAGTAGAACAGGCGGTCGAGCAGCGCACACAGACTTCCGGCCGGACCGGCATAATATACCGGCGAACCAATTACATATCCGTCGGCGTGCTGGATTTTCTCGTAAAGGTCGGCATAAGCGCCTGTGTTGAATACACATACGCCCGTCTGGTAGCATTTATAGCAGGCAATGCAGCCCGGAATAGGATGCACACCAATCCAGTAGATTTCCGTTTCCACGCCATCGGCGTTCAGCGCTTTCGCCACCTCCTCCAGAGCAATATTGGTATTGCCCTCCTTATGCGGCGACCCATTAATCAATAATACTTTCATTTCTCAATACTCCTTAGCTAATTAATCCAATTATACGTTTGTTTCAACCAAGTTGGTCAGTTGTGCAAAAGTATTTTGGTAAGATATATATTTATATGGCATTTTATGTTCCTCTCGGAATTTATCTGAAATCATAAGTCGTCCATTGTTCTTACCGGAATTTTTACCTTTTTCAGACCAACTCCGATTGTCCTGTCGATGCTCTTTTGGAAGATCTACTTCTTCAAGGCAGTATGTTTTGATGCTGTCAATATAGATGTGCCTTGGTTTAGCTCGTCGATTCTCGTCATCTTCATAAGATTCCGCAATGGAATATCCAATCTTAAGTATTACATACGATTTCTCTTGCTCAGGCGCATCTTCACAATAGTTATGATAAAGTTGCTTTATCGCAGCTATGGCATTGTTATTGCTTCCTTTCCGTTCTGCCTTTACATTTATCAGAAATTTATTACCATCCTTCTTTGAAAAGCAATCATAGCTATCTACGGTCGTAGCACCTATATGTCTGTCGATGATATAATCTTCCTCCGAACAGTGAGTGTACATATCCAGTTTGGCTACAATAAACTCCTCCAGTATGAAGCCGATTGCCGTAGACGACTCTATACAGTTATGTTTACTCTGCAGCAGGTTATATTCTTCAAGACGAAGTACAAGTTCCCTACCGTATGTCTTAAAAATGTTAGATACATACTCCTTGAGTTTCTTCTGAAAATCAAGACTCCTTGTGTAATACTGGTTATCACTCATTCTTTTTCAAAATCATTATTTGAGTATCTCACGGATAGACCTATTGCCTTACCAAGCAAGCAAGGTACGGCGTTGCCGATCTGAATCAGTTGCTTCGCTTTCTTCCCTTCAAAGATAAAATCATCAGGGAAAGACTGAAGTCGAGCCATTTCCCTGGCTGTCAACACCCTGGGGAGTCGCGGATGAACATTTACCCCTCCATGGTTCTCTTTGATTGTGCATGAAGGTTCATTCCAGGGACTTTTTTTCCAGGCATCGCTGTACCCCTTATAAATGCTTTGCCCCTCGGGACATTCCATTATTCGTTTACGCATCGTTTCAGAATGAACCGTAGGCACATGATTGAAATCAGGATCTTCAGGATGATTCATCAAATCAGCGATTGTCTGCCCTACAGTAATATACTCCGAGGGATTAAGAATAGGACGAGGATGATAATTTCTCATTCCTATTCTATTGCCGATAAATATTACACGTTCACGTTTTTGCGGTGTATAATAATCAGCAGCACAAAGGGTCGTAACATTCATCGCATACCCTATTTCGCTAAAATCGCTCAAAATTTTCTGCTCAACTTTGCCGCCAAGCATACTTCTCAACCCTTTCACATTCTCACATATCACAAAATCGGGCTGAAGATGCGCCACAATTTCAAGCAATTCTTTATATAATGAATTGCGAGGGTCATCGACTATGCGATTTCCGGCCATACTGAATCCTTGACAAGGGAATCCTCCGGCTACAATACCCAGATGCCGTCCATTCAATTGTCGTGATACCGTATCGTAAAATTCCTGCTTTTTCTCCGGTGATTTTATATCGCCGTTTACGAAAGGATGCCTGAAATTTCTTCTGTATGTCTGTCCTGCCTCATCGAACCAATCAAGTCCACATATTCCCTCAAGGCCGGCCATCTCCAAACCTTTACTAAGTCCACCAGCTCCGCAAAACAAGTCTACAAAAGTCATCGTTGATTCTCCAGGATTATCCCAATAGGGCCTTATATCAGCCCAGTTGACATAATCAGTGCGCGAACGGGAAACCTTTTTATCTGAAATTACATATTCCTCACCAAAAAGATTATGTTCTTTCAATTGAGGTTGAATACTTGCTTTATATTTTCTTGCTTCAACAAATTCATTAAAATCTTTCTGAGATATACGATACGTCGAGCCAACTTTTTCACTTGGCAACTCTCCCGACGCCACAAAGCGCCGAACAGATTTCACTGATAGTTGCAATGAAGATGCGACATCGCCGATTGTCATATGATTTATTTCTTTCGTAGGTTAAGCTATAGGAAACCGACACAATATGATCGGGGGAAATTTTTGTGTAAAGGTAGGAGAAATTATTCAATTTACCAAATAGAATGTTGGTTGGGTTCAGTTTGCAGAGAAGATATGGGTTGCCGATTTGCAATAGCAATAAATAATGAGGGGAGAGCGCGAAATTCCGTGAAAAATGCTTACCTTTGCTATGCCTCGCGCTTACAGAGCGTCGGGGGCATAAATTGCCGAATTTTTATCATCATACCGACTGATTTTATATCATGAAACTTACTTACATTATTCAGAAGCTGCCTCTGGCTATGGCTATTGTCGTGGCAGCAATTGGCTTGGATGCCTGCTCGAATCAAGACACCAATCTGCAATCCCCTTCGGGCGACGTGAAGGTGGCGTTTAAACTCAACGCTGATGGTCAGCCCGAATATGCGGTCTCGTTCCAGGGCGAGGAAATCATCAAGCCCTCGACAATGGGTTTTGAGCTGCTCGATGGCTCTACTATCGCCAAAGGATTCAAAATCGATAAGGTAACTCACTCTTCGGCCGACTCTTACTGGGTGCCTGTATGGGGCGAAAATGACTCCATCCGCGACCACTACAATGCTATGACCGTGGCTATGACCGATGAAGCCGGCGTGAAACTCAACATTGAATTCCGCGTCTACGACGATGGCGCTGCATACCGCTATGTGTTCCCCGAACAGGCTACGAAGGAAATCCGCATCAAAGAGGAGCTTTCGCAGTTTGCTATGGGCGGCGACTATGAAGCCTGGTGGATTCCTGGCGACTACGACACCCAGGAATATGAATACAACCACACCAAGCTGAGCGGCATTCGCGCAGTAGGCGACTCCGCGAAAATCGGCAACGTGTCGCAGACCGGCTTCTCTCCCACAGGCGTGCAGACCTCGCTGATGCTCAAGACCCCCTCGGGCAAATATGTCAACCTCCACGAGGCAGCGCTCATCGACTACCCGGCGATGCACCTCAACCTCAACGACACCACGATGGTGTTCCAGTCGTGGCTGACTCCCGGTCGCGACGAGGCCAAGGCTACCATAAGCACCCCCTTCTCGACTCCCTGGCGTGTGATTATGCTCTCCGACAAGGCCACCGGCATCCTTGCCACCGACATCATCTACAACCTCAACGACCCCTGCGTAATTGAGGACACATCCTGGATTAAGCCTGTGAAATATATGGGCGTTTGGTGGGAAATGATCACCGGCAAATCCTCTTGGGCTTATACCGATGCCGAGAACTTCGACCTTGCCACATTCGACTACTCCAAGGCCATTCCCAACGGTCACCACGGTGCCAACAACGAGAATGTGAAGCGCTACATCGACTTCGCCGCTGAGAACGGTTTCGACCAGCTGCTTATCGAAGGTTGGAACATCGGCTGGGAAGACTGGTTCGACAAGGAGAAGGATTTCGTGTTTGACTTCGTCACCCCTTACCCCGACTTCGACATCAAGGCGCTCAACGAATACGCGCATTCCAAGGGCATCAAGCTGATGATGCACCACGAGACCTCCGGCTCAATTCCCAACTATGAGAAGCACATGGACCAGGCCTACGACCTGATGAACAAATATGGCTACAACGCCGTCAAGAGCGGCTACGTAGGTCACATCCTGCCCAAGGGTGAAACCCACTACAGCCAGTGGGCCGTGCGCCACTATCTCGACGCCGTGAAGAAAGCCGCCGACAAGCACATTATGGTCAACGCTCACGAAGCTGTGCGTCCCACCGGTCTGGCCCGCACCTACCCCAACCTCGTAGGCAATGAGGCCGCTATGGGCACCGAATACCGCCAGATGACTCCCGGCCACGAAGCCATTCTCCCCTTCACCCGTCTGAAAGGTGGCCCGATGGACTTCACCCCCGGCATCTTCCGTATGGACATCGGCTCGTTTGTGCCCGGCAGCAACGAGCACAAGAAAGCCACTGTGGCCAATCAGCTCGGCCTCTATGTGACTATGTACTCCCCGCTGCAGATGGCTGCCGATATGCCCGAGCACTATGCCGAAAAGATGGATGCCTTCCAGTTTATCAAGGATGTACCCGTAGACTGGAGCAAGACCATCTACATCGACGCCGAACCTCAGGACTTCATCATCGCCGCCCGCAAGGCTAAAGACGTCGACTCCTGGTGGGTTGGCGGCATCGCCGACGAAAATGGCAAGGATTACAAGCTCACACTCGACTTCCTCGATCCCGGCCGCACCTACGAGGCCACCATCTACGCCGATGCGCCCGACGCGCACTACCTCACCAACCCCGAAGCCTACACCATCACCACCCGCACCGTCAAGCAGGGCGACACCATCGACGTGCATATGGCTCCCGGCGGCGGCTTCGCTATCTCCCTCCGCTAATCCAGCAGCCGATAACAGCTGATTCAGCTGCAAAACTCCGCTGATTCATCGGTCAACATTCACTGAAACATCGAATTGTTACTTAAATATTTTTGCCTCAAAGTTGCGCTATATAATAAGATTTGCGTATCTTTGAGGCAATAATATTATTCATAATACTCAATATGGAAGCTTGGATTGTATGGCTTATCGTAATGGGCCTGCTGCTTATCACCGAATTGCTCTCGCAGATGCTCTGGGCTTTATGCTTGGCTGTAGGATGCCTTGGCGGACTTGTAGCGTCGCTCTGCGGCCTCGACCCTCTGTGGCAGATAATGATTGCGGCGGCAGTGGCCATCATCGCCTACGTGCTGCTCGTGCCGCTGTTTCAGAAATGGCACGCGCTCTCGGTAGATAAAAAAGGACGCGCAGCCCGCACCGGTATGGAGGCCCTGCTCGGGCGTAAAGCCGTAATCAGCGAAGAAATTACCCCGGAACGCCCCGGCCGCGCACGCATCGACGGCGACAACTGGCAGGTGATGGGCGACAAGCCCTACGACACCATCCGCCGCGGCACTGAAGTAGTGGTCACCGGCTACGACTCAATCATCCTGAAAGTACGTCCGGTCAACGCTCCCGAATAATCAGCGCCAATTCCGAACCAATTCCGAGCCGATTCCGAGCCGCTTCCGCACCGGCGCACCGGCAAATCCATAGATTTCAACTTATTACATCATTTAACCCCTCATAATTATGACACCAGGCATCTGGATTCTTGTAGCGGTGATTGTGATTCTCTGCATCACCATCATCTCGGCCGGCGTGAAAGTCGTGCCCCAAAGCGAAACACGTGTTATCGAACGCCTCGGCCGCTTCCACAGCGTGCTTCCTCCCGGAATCAATTTCATCATCCCATTCGTCGACCGCCCGAAAGTAATATATCAGCGCACCGTAGAGCGTATGAGCAACGGCCGCAACTATGTGAAGATGGTATCGACCTACCGCATCGACCTGCGCGAACAGGTATACGATTTCCCCTCGCAACAGGTGATTACCCGCGATAACGTCACAACCGAAATCAACGCCCTTCTCTACTTCCAGATTGTCGACCCGAAGAAAGCTGTCTACGAAATCGACAACCTCCCCAACGCTATCGAGAAACTCACGCAGACCTCGCTGAGAAATGTCATCGGCGAACTGGAACTTGACGAAACGCTCACATCGCGCGACACCATCAACTCCAAGCTGCAGAACATTCTCGACGACGCCTCCAACAAATGGGGCGTAAAGGTTAACCGCGTGGAGCTGCAGGACATCACACCTCCCGAAAGTGTGCGTGTGGCTATGGAGAAGCAGATGCAGGCCGAGCGCAACCGTCGTGCCGAAATTCTCAACGCCGAGGGCGAAAAGCAGTCGCGCATCCTCAAGTCGGAAGGCGACAAAGCATCGCGCATCAACGAAGCCGAAGCCATCAAGAAAGCCGAAATTCTGAAAGCTGAAGGTGAGGCACAGGCTATTATCCTCAACGCACAGGCCGAAGCCGACGCCATTATGCGCGTAGCACAGGCCGTGGCCAGCAACAACACCAACCCGGCCACCTATATGCTCGCGATGAAATATATCGAAGCGCTCAAAGAGATGACCTCCGGCAAGGATAGCAAGACAGTGTTTATGCCCTACGAAGCCTCCTCGCTCCTCTCCTCCATCGGCTCCCTCAAATCGCTCTTCCCCAACACCTGACACCCTTCTCCGACAACTGAATCTCTCCCTCCCCTACGCCACGATGTTGGAGGCTGTATCAAATGATTACATATACACTTAAAAGTTTTCAGGCCGGGGGCGAGTGCCTCCGGCCTGAAGGGAATTATGTAACTGGAAACCTAAATTATTGCAACTGGGAACCTATATTTATGTAACAGGAAACCTAAATGTGCTGATTACTTAGCGGGGGTGGCGGCATCCTGCTTTACCAGCGAGAGGGCGAAACCTCCGCCGGGAGCCATATGGATGGGGAGAGAGTCGGCATTGGTGACGTCAAACTCCGTGATGATGTACTTATCCTGGTTGCGGTCGTAGTGAGCAGTCGGGCCGTCGAAATAGAGCCGTGCGTGGTAGGTGGCACCCGGTTCGAGGAAGTTCAGGCCGAGAGTGTAATCGCGCGCCGTTGCATTGGTCACACCGCCCACATACCAGTTGTCGGAGTGCTTGTCCTCGCGGGCCACAACGATATATTCGGCAGGCTCGGCATCGAGATAGATGCTGCGCTTCCAATCTACGGGCACATCCTTGATAAACTGGAAGGCATCCATCTTTTCGGCATAATGCTCGGGGATGTCGCAGGCCATCTGCAGCGGAGAATACATCGTCACATAGAGCGCAAGCTGATTGCACAGCGTGGCGCGCTTATGCTCCTTGTTGTTAGGATTGTATAAACTCAGATTGGCCTCGAAAATGCCGGGAGTGAAATCGAGCGGACCGCCCTTCAGACGGGTGAACGGCAGGATGGTGACATGCTGCGGCGACATTCCCTGATATTCCTGACCCATAGCGGCTTCGTTGCCGATGAGGTTGGGATAGGTGCGGCACAGACCGGTAGGGCGCACTGCCTCGTGAGCATTGACCATAATGTGCTTGTCGGCAGCCTTCTTCACCGCGTTTAGATAGTGATTTACGGCATACTGCGAGTAATGGTTGTCGCCCTTCGGCAGAATGTTGCCCACATAGCCGCTCTTCACGGCGTCGTAGCCATACTGGTTCATCAGGTCGTAGGCCTTATCCATCCAGCGGTCGTAGTTGGGCAGCGACGAAGAAGTCTCGTGGTGCATCATCAGCTTGATGCCCTTGGAGTGAGCATAGTCGTTTAGCGCCTTGATGTCGAAGTCGGGATAAGGAGTGATGAAATCGAACACGAAATCCTTTTCGCGGCCGAACCAATCCTCCCAGCCGATATTCCAGCCCTCTACAAGCAACTGGTCGAAACCGTTGGCGGCGGCGAAGTCGATGTAGCGCTTCACATTCTCGGTGTTGGCACTGTGACGGCCGTGCGGCTTGGCCTTGGAATAGTCGAAAGTAGCCAGATCGAAATCGTGAGCGTCGGTGTACGACCACATTCTGCCGCCGGAAATCATCTCCCACCATACGCCCATATATTTGATTGGTGTAATCCAGGAGGTGTCGGTGAATTTGGTAGGCTCATTGAGATTGAGCACCAGATTCGAGGCGAGGATATCGGTGGCGCGGTCGCCGATCATTATCACACGCCATGGAGTGCTGAACGGGAGCTTGATGTCGGCCTTGTAGCCGTCGATGTTGGGAGTGAGCCACGACTGAAAAACCATCGTGGTGTCGTTGAGGTTGAGGTGCATAGCGGGGAAATCCACCAGCGCAGCCTCGTGGAGGTTCATATACGTTGAATCATTGGCCTTGAGCATAAGGGAGGTTTGCACGCCTGTGGGAGAGAAAGTTGTGGAAGACAGATTGGGCATATGGCCGCCGGTGTGACGGATTTCGCTCAGCTTGGTGCGCACATATTCATATTCCTGCGTGTCGTAGTCGCCCGGAATCCACCACGCAGTGATATCGCCCGGCATAGCGAACTCGGTAAGCTCGTCGGTCACGGCAAGCTGTTTCTTTTTCTGCTTCGGGAAAAGATAGCGGAAGCCCACACCGTCGTCATACACGCGGAATTCCACATTGAGCTTCGTGTTCTGCTTCCGGTTGACCAGCTGAACAGTCATACCATTGTAATTGTCGCGGATTGAGTCGTTCTCGCCCCATACCGGCGCCCACTTCGTGTCGGAGGAAGTGCGGCTTACTCCGGCCACCGTGAAACCGCGGTCGAATCCCTCGGCATCCTTCATCCGGAAACCGAGCGACGAAACGGGAATCACCTTGTCGCCGCGATAGTCTACAGAATACTGCGGCACACCTTCGGGCGACAGCGAAAAGTCGACACTGATCTTACCGTCGGGCGACGACAGCGTGTCGGCAGCGCCGGCCGTCAGACCTGCGCATAACGCTGCGATAGCAAAAATATGTGTTTTCATCATACAGAAAAAATGTGTTAGGATTATCTGGTTTATCACCATCACAAAATTACGTCACTCTGCCTGCATCGATGCACTCCGGCACTACGTCAAAAGTACGTTTTCGCACTTTGGCATATACACAAGCAGTACGTCAGCGCCCTTTCTCCAGCACAAAAGTGGAGATTACCGGCAAATGGTCGGATGGCGCATCGGCCGAAGGTGCAGGCGAGTGCGACTCCAGGAATTTAAAATCTTCCGCCGGATAACCGTAAATGAAATCGATGGCCTTCACCGGCTCCCATGCCGGGAATGTCAGCTGCCCGTTGGTGAGCCGCTTCATCGAAGCGTCGAGCACATTGATAGCTTCGGACCCCGGTTCGGAATTGAGGTCGCCGGCAATGATGGCGGGCAGCCCCTGCTTGCGGATATAAGCATCGGCCTCGCGAGCCTGCAGGGCAATCGTCTCCGGATCAATATAATCGAAATGAGTTGCAGCGAAAACCATCCGCTTCTCACCTAACTCGAATGTGCCGCACAGCACAATGCGCGGCTCCACGTTGCGGGGGTTCGACAGGTCGAATTTCTCCATTTTCACGATAGGATATTTCGACAGAATGCCCACACCGTAATATCCGCCCCACATATCGACGGTGCGCCCGAAGAAACCAAACATATTGGTGCGGTCGGCCAGTTCGCTGATGATGTTGACTCCGCTGTTGCCACGCGATATAACGAGGATAGTGTTGATGTCGACCACCTGGAGGGCCACAAAGTCGGCATCGGCCTCAATAATCTCACGGGCGATGCGCTGCATCGAGCCACGCTCGCCAAAGCGGAGGTTATAGGTCATTACGGTGATGGTATCGCTCACCGGAGCGGTCGACTCATACTTTGTCTGTGCCGTTGCCATCAGCGCCATCATTCCGCCGGCTATGGCAAGTAATACTTTTTTCATTGCTTACTGAAATGTAATAAATATAGAATACCGAGGGAGGAGAGGGGAAGGACATTTTATGGACGTACCCCGGAACGTCCGCATAAGCCTTGGAAGATCAAAGCTTATTTGGCGGACGTACCCTGGTGCGTCCCTAAATTGGGGGTTATTTTTCAGCCCCCGGAAAGAATTCAGAGTGCTAATCCGGCTGTTCGGCCTGCTGATTTTCGACGACGACTCGCTGGCCGATGTGTTGCACCGGCTCAAACAGATTTACAATATCGAATACACTATTACCGACCCGGAAATCGCCGCTTCTCCACTCCACGCCACATTCCAGGGTGAGGAACTCAGCGAGATTCTCCGTCTGATTCGCCTCAGCGCCCCCATCAACATCGACCTGACGGAAAATTCCGACAGCATTTACACGCGTCGCTTCGTCACCATCTCCCCCGCCCTCCCCGACTGATCTCATATCACCGGGGATTGTCGGGTACACCGCAACGAAAGGGAGAACTTTATCAAAATAGCTCACGACGTATCATCGTGTAGGGACGCACCCCAGGAGCGTCCGAGTAATTAACTGATAATCAGCTGATACTACGGACACACCTGGGGTGCGTCCCTACACATTGATGCGTTATGGTGTTTTGATCCAGTCGCGGAATTAAAGGGGGATTAGTGGCGGAAGGATACCGGCGGATTGACCTCGAAATCGAAAGAACCGCTGGCATCGCGCCATACGAAGTAGCGGATTTCCACCGGGTGCAGCCCGCGCGCAAGGGCTGCCTGGCCGCGGCGCCGCTGAGTGACGTGTACCCAGTCGTTGTTAACCACCCGCTTTCCGTCGATATCGAGCGTAGAGCCGGCGTCCGACGATAGCGTGAATGTGTAAATGCCATCGGCCGGAACATCTATGTAGCCGCGCCATATATAGCAACGGTCTTCGGCATAACCGGGCATACAGGGCTGCGCAACCACAGTGTCGCCTACGCAGGGTTGCCGATCAATGTCTGCAACACAGCCGATCTCGCCGTTGCGGTAGCGATACAGCCGGAGGCCCGGTTCGTTTGCAGCCTCGGTGGCAGGGCTATAGCCGGCAACGGGGATATAGCGGGCGTGACGGATTTCAGAGCGCGTGTTTTCGGGCCGGAATGAGGCGAATGTCATAGATAATGTATCGGTCACTTCAATCGGCTCGGTAAAGAGAGGAGAAGAAGGGTCGGGGATTGTGCCGTCAAGAGTATACCGGAGTGTGCCGTGGTTGCCACGCATCTTTGGCGCGACTTCAGTTTTTCCTACAAAAATATTTTCGCTCTCCACGCCGGTAATTTCCGGAAGAGCGTAGGTTGCGCCCATAGCGTCGAGCAGCGCGTAGTGTGCGTCGGCACGGGTATCAAACTCCTTGCGAGTCAGTCGCTGAGGCGCCGTCGGGTCGGTCCACGCCACCTCCGCTACGGCGAACAGTCGGGGGAATATCTGATGGCAGGCAGAGCGGAATGTCGGTACATACTCGCTCCAGAGATTCGCCTGCACACCCAAAAGCGCACGGCGCTCCTGCGGAGCAAGCCGACCCAACCTGTCGCTCAGATTCAGAATCTTATCTACAAATCGGTCGTTGTTGTCGAAATTCAGATACAGGCAATCGAAGTCGGTACATACAGTCGACATCCCTGCGGCGGTGGCTCTCGGTATTACATCGGTATGGTCGCCGCGCCACCACATTATGGCGTTTCCCTCACCCAATCCGTCGGCGATGATTTCATCCCATCCGATAAGTGTTCGGCCATTGGCCTTGAAATAGCTTTCCATCTGCCGGATAAACCAGGCCTGCAGCCGGTCGGTGGAGGGAAGATTCTCGGCAACAGCGCGCGCCTTACAACGATGGCACTGCCGCCACACTCTCTTATCCACCTCATCGCCGCCGATATGGACATATTTCGACGGGAAAATATCAAACAGTTCGCTGAAGATATTCTGTATCACCGTAAGAGTTGAATCATTGCCCGGGCACACGCTCGCCGACGACCGTCCTTCGCACGACAATTCCGGCATCACAGCCGTAAGTGTGCGGCTATGGCCCGGTACGTCGATTTCCGGTACAATAGTAATTCCGCGGTCAGCGGCATATTTCACCATATCACGCATTTCCTGCTGGGTGTAATATCCGCCATAAAGGGTGTCGCCCTGTTCAGTCACGCGCAACCGGTCGGCTGGGAGGAGCATATCCGGATTGTTGTCGCGGGCAGCCAATTCAAGGCAGCGGCGATCGATTCCATCATATTTCCGCCAGGCGCCTTTCTGAGTAAGTTCAGGATAACGAAGGATTTCTGCACGCCATCCCTGGTCGTCGACAAGATGCCAGTGGAATGTGTTGAGTTTATACAGCGCCATCAGGTCAAGCACCCGATGCAACTCATCAACAGTGAAGAAGTGTCGGGCGCAGTCGAGCATCAGGCCGCGCCAGCCGTGAGCAGGCCGGTCTTTTATCTCCACGCCGGGAATCTTTGCTCCACCATTGGTTTGCTCAGTCAAATCTGCCGGAAGAAGCTGGCGCAGCGTAGCCACGCCGTTCACTACACCGGCGTAAGTCCCGGCAGCAAGTTTTATCCCCTTTTTCCCTACACTGAGGTTATAGCCGTCGGCAAGTTTGTCGTCCATCTCAATCCGTAAATCGGCATTGCGGGCGATGCGCTGAATTTTAAGCGGGGAAAACATCCGGCTCATAACCCTCTCAATGCGCCCGGCCACCGAATCGGGGGCTTCGTAGGTAAGCACCGTACCTATGGGAAATACACCCTTTGTCTCCCGGCACGATACCGGAGTGGGTAACAGATTCACGCCCTTTGCAGGCACAATAATCATTATCAGGAAGGCAAATGCGGCCACAATGGCACGGAGGTTTTTCATAGCAAGAACTGTGTGAGTTTAGAAATACAACGTTTCTCCCGGTAGTTTCCACATCGTATTTCTATAAAAACAAACTGCTGCCGCCGAAGGGGTTGGCAAAGAACCCGACTACGACCCGTAGCGAACCCGGCGGAGTCCCCAGGCAAACGCTGTGCAATATTAAGCAATAAATTTGGATTCAACTTTCACATCTGTATCAAAATTTATCCTCTCATTCCCATATCCGCAAACCTCCGGAAAAGCGCGAACCATAAGCATCAATATTTCAGCCGTTTTTATTTTATGTGAATCTAAATTTACGAATTGCGAACGCTCTTTTACGTTTTCGCAATTAGAATTTTACCGATTGTCCTCATCAGATATAGCTGTTTTCTCTAATTTTGACAAATAATGCTACCTGGTAAATAACATTAATCTATCCAGCCCTTAATCATTATCTTATGAAAATATCACGCAAGACACTGTCGGCCGTACTGCTTTTAGGTGCGTCGGCGCTGCTTTTCTCCGACCCGGCACAGGGGCAGTTTCTGAAGAAGCTGTCGAAGGGGTTGCAGAAAGTCAACGAGACCCTCGAAAAGGTGGAGAAGGCCACAAAACAAACCACTTCCAATTCTCCCTCAACCACCAGTGCCAACAAGGCAAGCACAAGCAACAAATCTGCTGCCGCATCGGCCGACTGGAAAGACTGGAAAGCGCCGGTGCGTACCCCGTATATCACGTCGAAGACTAAATTTATGAAGGTTGAAAGCAACAATGATTTCTACATTTCCAACGTTCATTCCGGCATTTTCGCTGTGAAGCGCGGCAACCTCTTTGAGTTTTGGCGCGTTGATGGCAAGAAGCTGTTCAATGCCGAATGGGAATTTTGCAGCAATCCGGCTAAATATAATTTCCCCGAATTTCGCGGCGGTGTGGCTGTAGCTCGCCGAAGCACTCCCAATGCCACCGGCAAGAAGGTAATCTGCCTGCTGTATGCCAACGGCGCTGTGAAGGAGCTGGACCCGAGCTACGAAACGGTGTCGCAGTTTGTCGACGGTTTAGCTTTGGCCAAACAGAATCTTGGCAACTGGAAATACAAATATTACTTCCTGAACACCCGCGGTGAAAAGGTTTTCACCACACTGGATGTTGATGCCGGCAATTCCAACTGGATTCGCCCTCTGCACGACGGTCTGCGGGCTTACAAAACCACCAGCGGGAAATGGGGCTTTATCGACGCTTCCGGCGTAGTGAAAATCCAGCCCAAATACAAGGACGTACGCGACTTCAGCGAAGGAGTGGCGTGGGTGTATGAGGAATCGCGCAACGGCTCAGAGTATGTCCGCTCACATAAGCTTATCGACACGAAGGGCAACACGGTCTACACCGCTCCCGCCGATTTGCAGTATGAGTCGCTATCATCGAAATTCGGAGATGTGCACGATGGCCGTTTCTTTCTGATTCTCAATCGTATGGTTAGCTACTTCAACCTCAAAGGGGAGCAGCTGGCATCCTTTGACGCAGGCATAAACTTCTACGACAGGTACACCTTTGTCAATCCGGGCGACAACTCAAGTTTTAACATCAACGCTTACGTAGCCGACACCGATTTCAATATTGTAAGGCAGATGTCTGACAAGGTTGTGAACGGTGCAGATATCGCTACCGGTTTCACCTTCGAACCATTCGGGCTGGCAACTGTGGGTTTCAGCAATGTAATCAGTCCTGACGGCGATTTATTGATAACCACTTTCATGGATGTCAAGACCAATACATACGTCGAAAATTTCGGCCAGTTCGACGAAGATGGCTACGCCTTCGTTCAAAGAATCCTGATTGACCAAAAAGAATATTCCGGTTTTATGCGTCCCGACGCTCATCTCGACTGGATCTTCACCGTCGACGGCACAGGCAGTTTCTCCGGATGGCCCCTGCCGCCGCCGATTGAACCGATTGATTCCGCTGGCTTTAACGATCCTCCGGGCGACCTGCCCCCTGTCGACCCCAATGACCCGCCTATCGGCCCGAAAAAGGTTACCGCTCAGAAATACACTGTCACTGTCAAGGCTTCTCCCGCTGAAGGGGGCAAGGTAGCTCTCTCGGCTGCCGGTCCTTTCAATTACGGCGATTATGTAAGCTACAGTGCCACCCCCAACAAGGACTGGGGAATCAGCGGCATTGATTACAAGGTTGACGGGATGTCGATATCGCCTGAACCGGGCGAACGATTCGCAGTAACCGCCGATATGACTATCACCGTCAATTTCTACAAGGAACCGAAAATCGATCAGCCGGTTGATAACGGCGCACTGCAAGGTTCGATGCTCTGGATAATGAACCAGGAATTCCCGATCGACGTAACCTATTATGCCGAAATCAGCACCACTCCCAACATCTCCACTCCCTACGGCAACAACACCTACGGCTACATCGTGCCGATGATTGACCCGGATAAGGTGATTGAGGGCAAGGGCGTTTCTGCAAAGGGTCTGATCCTGCCGATGCGCATTAACGGCTACCAGAAGGAAGCCGACGGCAAGGAATATCTTGTGCTCAACGGTGGCCAGGTGATGCTGAACGATGTGAAGGTTGGCTACAACGACTTGGTTATGAACCTTTGGGTAACTATGCTGATGAATATCAACGGCTTTGACCACCCGCAGCTCGATCCCAATCTCTATCGCCTGGAAATAGCCTCCCGTGGTGAGGATGGCACCATCACCCTCGGCGACCTGGAGGTATTCTCGCCCATTGCAGGTGTATGGCTCAAAGGTGGCGACAAATCCTTTAAGAAGCAAGAAAAAGGATTTATGATGACGAAAACCACCTACAGTCTGCCCGTGGACATATTCCGAGGCGTAAAAATGAAGCCCGCAGCCAAGCGCAACGATGTGCTGTGGACCCCGCCGGCCTCGTGGTGCGAAAAAGAAGGCCTCTTCGAAGCCCTCAAAAAGGCCTTCAACTCGCAATATCAGAAGCTCTGACCTCTACCCCACACCTATATAATTATAATAACCCAAGCCTAACTATATTGAACGCACCCCGGCGCCAAAGCGTAAACAGTTGAACTTCGACTATTTATGCCCTCGCACCGGGGTGCGTCGTATATTGACGCCCCTATACTTTTCAGAAATGTATGCACCGCGTTTGGAAAATGGCCCAATAATTTTTACCTTTGCATAGGAAATAATCCCTCAAAGTAACCACTTAGCAATTGCTCATAATGAAAAGACATCTGATCTTCTCCCTCGGTCTGCTTATGGCAGGCTCCGCATTATCTGCCGCAGACAACGCTTCCGGCTCTGAGCCTACCTATCCCGGCAACCCCTGTTTTCCCGGTCAGTACGCCGATCCCGAGGGTATCGTGTTCGACGAAACCGTGTACATCTACCCTACCAACAGTCTCCCGTTTGAAGAGCAAACCTCGATGGACTGCTTCTCGTCGACCGACCTCAAAAAATGGACCAAACATGAAAATATAATCGACACCACCGAAGTAAAATGGGCGTGGGGCGCATTATGGGCACCGTCTATTATCAAAAAAGATGGCAAATACTATCTCTTCTTCAGCGCGAACAATGTACACGAAGGAGAAGTCGGCGGCATCGGCGTAGCCGTCAGCGACAAACCCGAAGGCCCGTTCAAGGATTTGCTCGGGCATCCGCTGATCAATGACATTGTCAACGGCGCGCAGCCCATCGACCAGTTTGTATTCCGTCATACCGATGGCTGCTACTATATGTATTATGGCGGCTGGAGCCGCTGCAATCTGGTAAAACTCGCCGACGACTTCAAATCGATTGTACCCTTCCCCGACGGCTCGCTGTATAAAGAAGTGACACCGGAGAACTATGTAGAAGGCCCCTTCCTGCTCCAGAAAGATGGTAAATGCTACTTTATGTGGAGCGAAGGCGAATGGACGAAGGATAATTACCGCGTGGCTTACGCTATCGCCGACTCTCCGTTCGGCCCCTTCGAGCGCATCGGCACCATCCTGCAGACCGACCCGGCAGTTGCCACCGGCGCAGGACATCACTCCGTAATCCAGTCACCCAAGACCGGCAAGTATTACATCATTTACCACCGCCACCCGCTCGGCACCACCGACGGCAACAACCGCGTGACCTGCATCGACGAGCTCCGCTTCGACACCGACGGCAAAATCCTCCCCGTAAAAATGACCTTCACCGGCCCCGCCCTCTAATCCCCCCTTCCCCATACTCGCCGATTTACCCAAATCGCCATCTACGCATCAACCTGCAGGGACGCAATTTGAGGCCGGCGGGATGGTTTGAGGCCGGCGGGTTTTTATCAAGAGCCAATTAGTGCCCATCCAATTACCCACAGCAGCAGCCACAGCAGCAGGAAGATAATTGCATATTTTATCTTTTTCTTTTCCATCAAAGTACAATTATTAAAAATGCATAAACGAACTCCGGCGCTGTCATCAGACAATGCCGAAGTTCGTTATTGATTTTCATTTTAGGGACGTGAAGTTTCAGTTATTTCACCAAAACCTTGATTGCTGAATTGCTCGTGCGTACGATAACGACGCTTCCGGGCGTTACGTTGAAGGTCGCTACTCCTTCATCGCTTGCAGTCGCATCGCAGAGTTTGACGCCTTTGAGATCGTAACAACTGATTTTCTCCGCCGCATTGAGGCCCTTGACGGTAACCATACCGGCGTACGAAGTCACGATTATGGCACGCATTTCCAGGTCGATTATACCGGTCGGGACGTCTTCGGATTTTTTAATGAAGTAGATGGTCGCGGTCGTCACATCAGACTGAACGTAGCCATCGATGGACACCCAGGCTGAAATCTCATAGCAGCCGGTAAGTTCGACAGTACCGTCCTCTACCTCCTTGCCGGTTGCCGCATCTTTGGCCACAATGGTGTAGAAGCAGTCGACACCCTCGGTGGTGGTCTCTATTTTAAGGGTTCCATCCTCGTAGGTTATAGTCGGCGCTTCGCAAGATATGGGTGATATTTTGCCGAAATTTTTCCAATAATCGGCATTTCTGTAGGCTGTCCATGCAGTAACAGGCACAAGCAGAATCGCATTCCCGGGATTGGCCATAATCTCGCCGGCGCAAGTGGGGGTAGTCGAGGCCTCACACGTCACCTGGGTCAGATTACTGTTGCTGCCGAATACCAAGGAGCCCATCTGGGTCACAAAACTCGGGATGGTTACGGAGGTCAGGCCGGTGCAACCGTCGAAAGCCTGCTCTCCAATAGAAGACACCGAGGTGGGGATGGTTACCGAAGTCAGGCCGGTGCAGCCGCTAAAAGCATTATCGCCGATTGAGGTCACATTATATGTCGACCCGGAGTAGGTAATCGACGAGGGGATGGTCACAGTGGCCGGGAGGTTGGTGTAGCGGGGTGACTCAGAAACCTCATACGTCACCTGGGCGGTTGCGTTGACGGTGTCGAGGTTGTAGTATAACCCCTCATACCATGCATCCCTGTCCGCCGCTATGATTGTGCCGAAACTGCTCCAGGGCGAGGTGCTCTTATAAGTCGTCAACGCAGCCGGAGGCACCCGCAGAGTCGTATTTGCCGGATATGTTACAATATGGCCGTTGCATATAGGAGGTGTCGTGGCAAGGCACGTCACCCGGGTCAGGTTGGAGCAGTTGCCGAAGGCCAAATTGCCTATAGAGTTTACTGAACTCGGAATAGTCACCGAGGTAAGGCCGGTGTTGCTATCGAAAGCCTTCTGTCCAATCGAAGTCACCGAGTTGGGGATGTCAATAGAGGTCAGGCGGGTGCAGCCTTCGAAAGCCTGCTGGCCGATTGAAGTCACCGAATTGCCAAGGGTTACCGATGTCAAACCCATACAGTAGGAGAAGGCTTCTTTGCCTATTGAATCAACCGTGTTGGGGATGACTATCGAGGCCAGGTTACTACAGCCGGCGAAAGTTCGATAGCCAATTGAGGCCACCGCATCGGGTATGGTGACCGAACTCAGGCCGCTGCAGCCGTAGAAAGCATTTTCGCCGATTGCGGTCACCGAAGTGGGGATGGGGATTTCGTGTAACGAGTATGTAGCGAATGAGCGTCCGTAACGGTCTTTTTTCTGTCCGACATCGGTCCTGAGTCGATGTTTTTAGACACGAAAAAACCGCAGAATTGATTGAAATTCTGCGGTTTAGTCTTCTTTGAACTTTTGTTGGCCGGAATCTGTCCGAACCGTCAAGTGGAGCTGGAGGGGGTTGAACCCTCGTCCAAACGCGGAACTAATGAGGTTTCTACATGCTTAGTCTACTGTTGGTTTTCGTCGCCGGGCAGGCTATAGACTGCCAACACAGCGCTTAGTTCCTAAACTTTCGGATGCTTTCCGGAACTGTCGGCACCCTATTCCTTGTTTAGCTGCACCGCCATATCGATTAGTCCAAGGAAGATTGACAATCGGGCGATGTCTCGTCTGCGCCACTTTGGCGCGGATAAAGCTTAATTTACTGTACTTCGATTAAGCAGCGAGAGCGTAGTTGTTTTCGCCATTTAAAATTTTGATGTCTCTGATTAAAGAGCGTGGGCATCATCGCTCTGCATGCTTGCTCACCACTTCTACACGCTGTCAAAACCAGTCAGCCCCGTTTCGAGTGTGATGCGAGGAAGCTCTCTTCCTCCGCGATTAGCCTACAAAACTACTACAAATTTTCCGAATTCCGCGCCCTTACCTTAATTTAGTACTTAATATTAACACATTTTAACTTTAAAACAGGCATTACACACAAAAAAGAGCTATGTTATAATGGCCTATAACGTATCCGTTTGTAGGGACGCACCCCAGGTGCGTCCGCCTCACCCCCTGATTTTCAACAATTTAAAGGGACGTACCTGAGGGTGCGTCCCTATAAATTGATATGTTGTTATAAGCTTTGACACATCCCCCATATGAGTAGGGGTGTAACCGTTGCCGGCTGTAGAGCAACTTAGAAATTGGGCTGCAGCAGTAGGTGCAGGCGATATTCCTTGCCGAAGGGGAGCAGATACTCGTCGAGCGGCATTGCGCCCCACGAAAGCACGCCACCCACGCCCATATGAGCGGAGTCGATCAGCAGGTTCACATAATTCACCGGTTTAACCTCCTGGAAGTGGCGCTGGGTCTTTTTAGCACCATTGTCGAGGCTCTCGATGGAGTAATTGGTGGCGCTGGCATAGAAGGGCTGCGACGATGTGACCATCAGACCGCGGCCACCCTTGTTGGCCTGCAGCCAGCAGCGCATATCCGACTTTGTGCCGGTTTCCTGCGGACGGATATAGGGATAAGCCTGGTCGGCAGCCTTCATAGTGTACTTGCCCAGGAAAGTGCCGGTTTTGCGGTCGGGATAGTTCTCCACCGGACCGCGGCCGTAGAATGTGCTGTAATCCATCAACTCGGGCATCTGAATCTGCAGGCCGAAACGGAAGAGGTCAGGCATATCCTTTGCATCCTTATCAGGAGTAAGCGCGGCATCAATCTCGATGCTGCCGTCGGGGGCAATGATGTAGCTGATAGCGTATGCGCTCTTTACCTGCGGCATTGCGTAGGAAGCCTTAACCTCAACGGAAGCACCATTCTGCTGGCAGGTAAGCGATTCCAGTTTCATCTCAGGATGACGCCATACAGCCCATTTCTTGCCCAGATCTGCACCATAATCATTATCTGTGGGAGCGCGCCAGAAATTAGGAGTGATGGCACCATCGGCCTTGAGCATCTGTGTACCTTTCACCTCATATTTGACGATAAAACCTGTTTCGCGGTCGAATTCCACATCGAAATCCTGACCGGTCACCACCATACGATTCTTATTGGAGTCGTCGGCCTTAACCGGCTTCAGGTTCTCGGCGGGAGCGGCTGCCACGTCGCCAAACTTATAGTCACGGATAGTGAGCTGGTTGGAGGCCTGTGTATAGCCTGCAGGCACCTGCTGGTTTTCCTTCAGTGTCACAAACTCTACATTCAGCAGCACCTCGGAATCACCCTCGGGCACTACATAGGGCAGCGTAAACTGCTTAGTAGCGCGGGGAGCGATATCCAGATCGGTGACAATACCCGATTGCACAGGCTCGCCATCGCTGAGCACGGTCCAGCGCATCATATAGTTGTCGAGGGACACGAAGAAGTTTTCGTTGCGCACCTCAATCACACCCTTCTGCAGGTCGACCGGAGTGGCCCAGATGGGCTGATACTGATGCTTCACCTCAGTCATATGCGGATTGGGCACACGGTCGGGAGAAATCAGACCATTGTCGAGGAAGTTGTTGTCGCTGGCATCGTAGGCATTGTAATCGCCGCCGTAGGCATAAATCATTGTGCCATCCTCCTTCACCCTACGCAGGCTCTGGTCCACAAAGTCCCAGATAAAACCGCCCTGGTTGATGGAATCGGCACGGGTAAGATCCATATACTCCTTGAAGTTGCCGCCGGAGTTGCCCATCACGTGGTTGTACTCGCACTGGATAATGGGGCGGTCGCTCTTGGGATTCTTGGCATATTCCGACACGGCAGCGGGATTGGCATACATCGGGCAGTGAATCTCATTCCAGGGATTCAGACGTGCGCCCTCATACTGCACGATTCTGCTGGGATCCATCTTCTTGATGGCAGCGAATACATTCTTGAAGTTCTCGCCGTCGCCCGACTCATTGCCCATCGACCAGATGATGATAGCCGGATGGTTGAAGTTGCGGGCCACATGGCGCTGATTGCGCTCCCAGTGTGCCTGATACCACTCCGGACGGATTGCCAGGGTCTTCTCCTCGAATCCCAGGCCGTGGCTTTCGAGGTTGGCCTCGGCCACCATATAAAAACCGAGCGAGTCGGCCAGCTCATACAGATAGCTGTCGTCGGGATAATGGCAGGTGCGGATGGCATTGATATTGTTCTCCTTCATTATCTTCAGGTCCTGGAGCATACGCTCGCGGCTGACTACATAGCCGTTGTCGGGGTCCATTTCGTGGCGGTTGACGCCGCGGATAATAATCGGCTTGCCATTGACCAGAAGCTGGCGGTTCTTGATCTCAACCTTGCGGAAGCCCACCTTTACAGGCACGGTCTCCAGTGTGGCGCCACCCTTTGTGAGCGTGGCGGTAAGGGTGTAAAGCGAAGGGGTTTCAGCGCTCCACTGCTGCGGTTTTGCAACCTCAAACATAGCCTTGCGCTCGTTGCCGCCTTTCAGCTCCTTTTCAGCTACGACGGCGCCCTGCGGGTCGGTGAGGGTGAGTTTCACCTCGGGATTACCCTTAACCTTCACATCCACAGCCAGTGTGCCGTCGGTGTAATTGTTGACCAGGTCGGGGGTGACACGAATATCCTGCAGACTGCCGCGGCGGTCGCGCGGGAAGAGATAAAAGTCGCGGGCTGTGCCGCTCAGGCGCCAGAAATCCTGACATTCGAGATAGGTGCCGTCGCACCAGCGGAACACCTGCATAGCAATCGTGTTCTCCTTGCCGGGCACCACATATTTGGTGATATCGAATTCAGGTTCAAGCTTCGAATCCTCGCTGTAGCCCACGAATTTGCCGTTGACCCAGAGATAGACATTGCTGGTCACCGACCCGAGATGGGCGATGATATCGCACCCCTTCCAGTCGGCCGGAATTGTGATTTTGCGGCGATAAGTACCCACGTGATTCTGATTTTCAGGCACATACGGAGGATTATCCTTAAAGAAGTTGTCCCACGCATACCGCACATTCACATATATGGGATCGCCGTAGCCATTCAGCTCCCAGTTGCCGGGCACTGGAATCTCGGCCCACGCAGCATCGTTGAAGTCGGGAGCGTAGAAATCCACCGGACGCTTATCGGCATCGGGCACAAACTGGAATTTCCACATACCATTGAGGTCGACACGCTCCTGACCTACAGGGGTGAACGACGCGCGCATCGGCAGGCGGTTGATTTCGTTGACTTTCTGGTCCTGCCATTCATGGAAAGTCTGTGCGCCAGCGCACAGAGTTCCAGCCATTGCCAGGACTAATAGCGAATATCTTTTCATGATTTGGTGATAAGGGTTTATACTTAATATTAGGTTAAAAAATTTCACAACGTTTGTCGACCGGTAATAAAATACGTCAGTAGCGCAGGCGTTACTTCTTTTCGTCGGGGAATTTATTGGGATAACTGATTTTCAGAGGCTTGTGGAGCATCGAGTATACCACAAACGCGCATCCCATCAGTATGAACGGCACCGAGAGCCACTGGCCCATATTCAGCGTCATTCCCACCTCGAATTCCTCCTGCGGATTCTTGATAAACTCTATGAGGAAACGTGAGCCGAAAAGAACGATAAAGAACACTCCGAAAATCAAACCCGGGCGCTCGCCGGCATTCTTCTTCCAGTACATCCACATCAACAGCGCGAACAGGCCGAGATAGCACAGGGCTTCATAAATCTGTGTGGGATGCGAAGGAAGCGAATAAATCGGCTCCTGCACACCGGCCATCCAGGGGCCAATGTTGGTGATGAAGCGGAATCCCCAGGGAAGGTCGGTGGGGTGACCGTAGATTTCGTGGTTCATAAGATTGCCGATGCGGATGAGCGCGCCCACCAGAGCTATGGCTATCACAAGCCGGTCGTAAGTCCAGAAGGGATTGCGCTTGGTGGTGAAAATCGAGAACAGAATCACGGCAATCATCAGCGCTATGGTGCCACCGTGGCTGGCCAGGCCTCCCTCCCAGGTGTAGAGAATCTCTATCGGATGCTGGGAATAATAGTCCCAAGCATAGAAGAAAACATGGCCAAGACGGGCGCCGATAAGCGTACCTACCACGCAGTAAATCAGCAGGATGCTGAGCCACTTCTCAGGCACGCCCTCACGGCGGAACATAGCTTCGACTATCTTGTAGCCAAGGGTAAACCCGATAACGAACATCAGACCGTACCACCGTATGGTGAACGGTCCGATGCTGAAAAGTTCAGGATCTACATTCCAGGTTATAAATTCAAGCATGGTTTACAATCTGTTCTGTGTCACGGGCAATCATCAGCTCCTCGTCGGTGGGCACTACCACAACCTTCACTTTCGAGTCAGGGGTGGAGATTTCGGTTTCGGTGCCGCGGGTAACTGCGTTGACATTCTCGTCGAGCATCACGCCCATAAATGCGAGCGGACGGCAAACATCGGCGCGCAGGCCGGTCTGATTCTCGCCCACACCGCCGGTGAAGACGATGATGTCGACGCCGCCCATCTCTGCAGCATAAGCGCCGATGAATTTCACGATGCGCTGCTCATACATCTCCAGGGCGAGTTTCGCGCGCTCGTCGCCTGCCTTTACGGCATTCTCCAGGTCGCGCATATCCGATGAAACGCCGGTCACACCGAGCACACCGCTCTCTTTGTTGATGATTTTCTGCAGCTGGTCGGCATCGATGTGGTGCTTCTTCATAATATACACCAGCGCACCCGGGTCAACGTCGCCCACGCGGGTACCCATCACCAGACCTTCGGTAGGAGTCAGACCCATCGAAGTGTCTACGCTCTTGCCGTAGAGCACTGCGGTAATCGAACCGCCGTTGCCCACGTGGCAGGTGATGATTTTCTGCTTTGTGATGTCGACGCCGAGAATCTCGCACACGCGCTGCGATACATACCGGTGGCTTGTACCATGGAAGCCGTAGCGGCGCACGCCATCTTCCTTATAGAACTTATAGGGGAGGGCGTACATATATGATTTTGCCGGCATTGTCTGATGGAATGCTGTATCGAACACACCCACCTGCGGCACGCCGGGGAGGATTTCCTCCACAGCCTCCACGCCTACAACGTTGGCGGGATTGTGCAGCGGAGCCAGGTCGTAGCAGTCTTTCACCTGCTGAAGCACCTCGTCGGTGAGCAGCACGCTCTTCGAGAACTTCTCTGCACCATGCACGATGCGGTGGCCCACGGCCTGAATCTCATCGTAGCTCTTGATGCAGCCCAGCTCGGGATCGGTGAGGATGTCGAGCACAGCCTTTACGGCACCTTTGTGATCAACCAGACCAAGCTCACGGATAGCCTTCGAGCCGTCGTCGAGTTTATATTTCAGAAAACCGTCGGGCAGACCGATTTTCTCCACGCCGCCCTCGGCGAGCACATTGTCGTCGGCGGTGTCGATGAGTTTGTATTTCACAGAACTGCTGCCGCAGTTGAGCACCAGAATTTTCATTGCAAAAAGTGTTTTAAGGTTATTAATCGCCCGGCCGGCGATAAAGCATCTCCGGTCGGGCAGTTGTAGGATTTATTTTATGGCCTGATTGGCGGTCATTACGATAGTGTTGTAGATATCAGAAGCGGAGCAGCCGCGCGAGAGATCGCTTACAGGAGCGGCAAGGCCCTGCAGCAGCGGGCCGATGGCCTGCACGCCGCCGAAACGCTGCACCAATTTGTAGGCGATGTTGCCCACTTCCAGCGAGGGGAACACAAGCACGTCGGCTTTTCCGGCGATTTCGCTCTGGGGAGCCTTCAGCGCAGCCACGGTAGGCACGATGGCGGCATCGGCCTGCAGCTCGCCGTCGATCTTGAGGTCGGGAGCCATTTCATGGGCGATGCGGGCGGCCTCAATCACCTTGTCTACGCGCTCATGCTTGGCGCTACCCTTGGTGGAGAAGCTCAGGATGGCCACACGAGGTTCGATTCCGGCCACTACGCGGGCGGTCTCGGCTGTGCAGACTGCAATCTGTGCCAGCTGTTCGGCATCGGGGTCTGGCACCACGGCGCAGTCGGCGAACACCATCAGGCCGTTCTCGCCGTAGGGGGAATCGGTGGGCAGAAGCATCAGGAAAGCGCCGCTCACGGTGGAGATGCCGGGGGCGGTCTTGATTACCTGGAATGCGGCGCGAAGCACGTCGCCGGTGGAGTGAACGGCACCCGACACCATACCGTCGGCATCGCCTGCCTTGACCATCAGCGCACCCAGATAGAGGATGTCGGCAGCCTTCACGCGGGCTTCCTCGGGAGTCATACCCTTCTTTTTGCGCAGCTCATAGAGCAGCGGGGCGTATTTATCGAGTACGACAGGGTCGGCGGGGTCAACGATAGTGGCCTTGTCGATGCATTTGAGGTTCAGTTCCTTGGCTTTGGCGTGGATAGCGTCGGGATTGCCCAGGAGAAGTATTTCGGCCACACCGTCGTGGAGAATCTGGTCGGCAGCGGTGAGATTACGTGCTTCGTCGCCTTCGGGGAGCACAATGCGGCGCGGATTGTTTTTTGCGCGCGCCGTCAGTCTTGCAAATAGGCTCATTCTGTATATTTTCTGTGTTAGGTTGGTAATTTCTTGGGGAGCCGGATGCAGCCGCACAAGGGTGCCCGGCCGCGTGCTCCGATTTCACTTTGCAAAAATACGAAATTCGGCGCGATGCTCCCAGTATTTTCGTGTATTTTTTGTTATAATATTGTGCAATGCTACACAATTTTTTCGTAACTTTGTGCACAAACCAAAACAGAATATTACCTTTCATAATCTGATATTACATGGATGAACAGGATATAACCCAGCTGTTCCGCGAGGTTATCCGCCAGGCAGGGAGCATCGATGTCGCCGAAGCCGAGTTCAAAAAGATGATTGGCGAAGACAGCGATCTGAGGGCCACTTACCGCCAGTGGTGCGATGAAGTGGGCAGCTCCGAGCGCCGCGGGTTCCTCGATTTCTGCGACGAATATCTCGCCGACCAGGACTCTGTATGGGACACGCTCGACAACGACTACGATCAATGAACCTCCAGAATAAACCCACCCCCTCCGCAGCTCACGCGCTGCTTATGCCTCCCGAATGGGACGAACGATTCGACGGCGTGATCCTCGCATGGCCGCACGCCGGTACCGACTGGGCCGACACGCTCGCGGAGGTCTGCGACTGCTACCGCCGCCTGGTGCAGGCTCTGCTTCAGGCCGGCTGCCAGGTAGCGATTATCACTCCGGAGCCTGAGGCTGTGAAAGCACAGCTAAGCGAAATCAATGTAGCGGCTACCGATGCCGCAGTATGCAGCGCATCCGCATCGCTTGGCGCCGACGCCAAAACCACCGACGCCGCCTGCGGACAGGTGATGCTGCTGAAAATCCCCACCAACGACACCTGGACACGCGACTACGCCCCGATTCCGGTGCAGCGTGCCGACGGCTCACTGGCCGCAGTAAGCTACGGATTCAACGGCTGGGGACTGAAATTCGCTGCCGACAAGGACAATCTCGTGGCGCTCCGCCTCGACCTCTCCGGCCTCGACGTTCAGAACATCGTGCGCAAGAATTACATTCTCGAAGGCGGTTCGGTGGAATCCGATGGTCGCGGCACAATCCTCACCACCTCGAAATGTATGCTCTCGGTCAACCGCAACGGCCTGACCGACAAGCAGCGAGTGGAGCGCGAACTTGCTGAAGGGCTCGGCGCCTCGCGCGTGCTCTGGCTCGACTATGGCGCCATTCCCGGCGACGACACCGACAGCCATATCGACACTCTGGCCCGTTTCGCTCCTCACGATACCATCCTCTACGTCAAGTGCTACGACACGGCCAACCCCGCTGCCCCCGAACTGGCGAAGATGGAGGCGCAACTCTCTGCTTTCCGCACCGCCGAGGGGATGCCCTACAATCTCATCGGGCTTCCTATGCCCGACCCGCTCTACGACGAGGAGGGCGACCCGATGCCAGCCACCTATGCCAACTTCCTCATCACACCCCGCGCGGTGCTGATGCCGCAATATGGCCAGCCGCGCAACGACCAGCTGGCCTCGCAGATGCTCTCCATCGCTTTTCCCGACCACAAAATCATAGGCGTGGACTGCCGCGCACTCATCCGTCAGCACGGCTCGCTCCACTGCGCCACTATGCAATTTCCATCCCGCTGGGGACGTTTCGGCCATTGCTGATGCGTGCTCCCGCAACCTTATCCGCCACCGTATGAAAGTAGCTATTATTCAGCAATATAAAACCGCCGACATTGAGGCCAACCGCAACCGGTTGGTCGCAGAAATCCGCCGCGCCGCCGCGCAGGGCGCCCGTCTCATCGTCAATCAAGAACTGCACGATTCGCTCTACTTCTGCCAGACGGAAGATGTCGACACCTTCGCCCTGGCTTCCGACCTGAAAGTTTCGGGCGAGCTATACTCCGCTCTGGCCCGCGAGCTGGGTGTGGTGATTGTCACCTCGATGTTTGAGCGCCGCGCCGCCGGGCTGTATCACAATACCGCCGTAGTCTACGACGCCGACGGCTCGGAAGCGGGTCGCTACCGCAAGACCCACATCCCCGACGACCCCGGTTTCTATGAGAAATTCTACTTCACCCCCGGCGACCTCGGCATCCACCCCATCGACACCTCCGTAGGGCGCCTCGGCGTGCTTGTATGCTGGGATCAGTGGTACCCCGAAGCCGCCCGTCTGATGGCGCTGCAAGGTGCCGAACTGCTCATCTACCCCACCGCTATCGGCTGGCAGGACAATGACTCCGCCGACGAAAAGGCGCGGCAGCTCGAAGCCTGGACCACCGTGCAGCGCGGCCACGCCGTGGCCAACGGCATCCCTGTGATTGCCGCCAACCGCGTAGGCCACGAGGATGACCCCTCCGGCGCTACCTCCGGCATCACATTCTGGGGCAGCAGTTTTGCCGCCGGGCCACAGGGCGAACTACTCTGGCGCGCACCGGCCGACAGCGAGGCTCTCGGCATCGTCGACATCGACCTGCAGCGGTGCGAGAATGTGCGCCGCTGGTGGCCGTTCCTACGCGACCGCCGCATCGATCTCTACTCCCCTCTCGCCAGCCGCTATCTCGACTGACCCGGCATCGTCGGCTCCACACCATCCCTGCACTATACCCCTACCCGGCTTTCCCTCATATCTCTTCCGGCCATGAAAATTCTTCTTCCTCCCACTCCCCTGGGCGAGCGCAGGCCGCTCCCCGAAGGCATCCGCAACCTCACCATCATCGGTGCCAACGGCGCCGGAAAGACCCGGTTCGCTAAATATCTTGCCGCCGGGCTGGGCGAAAAGGCTTTTCGCCTGTCGGCGCTGCAAGCCATTTACCGGGCTTCCCAACCGCAGGACGAACCGGGCACGCTCGACGCGCTCTATCTCGCGGCCGCGAAGTCGCCGTCGTTTCTCTCCAGCAATAGCGCCACACCCTTTGAACGGCTCTTCGCGTTGCTGCTCAATGATGAAATCGGCGCATTGGTGCAGTACAAGATGGCCCGAATAGAGGAGGAAGCCGGCCGCGCACCTCACGCCCGCGTACCACGCACCAGGCTCGACGAGGTGATTGCCAACTGGGAAGCGCTCTTCCCCTCCAATCAGATTCTCCGCGAGGGTGGCCGGTTGCTTTTCTCGCGTCACGGCCAGGCCGACACCTATTCACAGATGCGTCTGAGCGACGGCGAGAAGGCCGTGCTCTATTATCTCGGCGGCATCCAGTATGCCCCGCACAACGCGGTAGTGCTTATCGATACGCCGGAAATGTTTCTCCACCCCACGCTGCAGCAGCGGTTATGGGACACGCTGGAGGCTCTGCGCCCCGACTGCCGGTTTATCTACATCACCCACGACCTGGAGTTCACCGCCTCACGGCAGGGCAACGGTCTGCTGTGGGTACGCGGCTACGACGCCACCGCCGAAGGGTGGGACTACACCCTCCTCCCCCGTGGCGAGGGCATCTCCGACGAAATTTATATGGCCATCATCGGCGCCCGAAAACCGATGCTCTTCATCGAGGGGGATGCGTCGCACTCCATCGACGCCAAACTGTATCCGCTCGTTTTCCGCGACTACACGGTGAAATCGCTGGGCAGTTGCGACAAGGTGATTGAATCCACCCGCGCCTTCAACGACCAGCGCGCCCTCCACCATCTCGAAAGCCGCGGCATCGTCGACCGCGACCGTCGCGACGACGGCGAGGTGAGCTACCTTCGTGGCAAGAATATCTATGTGCCTGATGTAGCGGAAATTGAAAACATACTGATGCTTGAAGATGTGGTGCGCGCCGTGGCCGCTGCCAACGGCCGCGACGAGGACAAGGTGTTCCGGTCGGTCAAGAAATCGATTATGGGGATGTTTCAGAAGGACCTGCGCACACAGGCTATGCTCCACACCCGCCACCGCATCAAGCGACTTATGGAGCGCCGCGTCGACGGCAAATTCAACAATATCAACGCCTTTGAGGAGCACCTGAAGGGATTGGCCGCCGAGCTTAATCCGCGCGGCATATACGAGAATCTTTGCCGCGAATTTTCGCGTGCGGTGCAACTCGACGACTACGCCGCCGTGCTCAAGGTTTACAATCAGAAGTCGATGGTACCCGGCTCCAATGTAGCCACGCTCTGCGGACTCTCGGCAGCAGGCGACTCCTACGTGCGCGCAGTCATCGCCATCCTCCGCCGCGACACACCCCACTCGCGCCGCATCCGCGCCGCCATCCTCCGCTGCTTCGGCCTCGCCTAACCGCCCCCTCCCACCCCAATTAGACTAATTAGACCTATAAGCCCAATTAGACCTATTAGATCCATTAGACCTATTAGATCCATTAGACCTATTAGACTAATACGTCTATGTGATTAAATTCGGTTGATGCGGGGGGTTAACGGTAGAGGATGAGGGCGGAGCGAGGCTCCACGGTGGTTTTGCCGCCGGGGAGGATCTGGAGATTCCCCTCGGCATCGGTCAAACCGGTGTGACAGAGGCGTCCGTCGCGGCTCACTACTGTCCATTTTCCTTTGGGCAACTTTACTTCGGCGGGAGTGTCGGCGCCGTTGAACACCAGCTTGATTTCCTTCCACTCGTCGCCGTTGGCGTGGTCGAGCAGCGAATATGAAATCAGGTTGGACGTCTTCACATTGTCGAAACGCAGATGCTTGGCGATGTCGGCGGCATCGGTCATACGGAATGCCGGATGCGCCTTGCGCAGGGCTATCAGCTCCTTGTAGAACTCAAACTGCTCGCGGTTGAGATGCTTGAGATTCCAGTCGATGGCGTTGACCGAGTCGGGCGACTTATAAGTATTGTGCACCAGCTTCTTACCGCGGAACACCTCCTCGCCGGCAAACATAAATGGGGTGCCCTGCGAGGTGAACACGATGGTCTGTGCAAGCCTGGCGGCGCGCTGGCGGTCGGCCTCGATGCTTCCCGGCATCGACAGGGCGAGTTTATCGGTGAGGCAGAGGTCGTCGTGGCAGCTCACATAATTGATAATCTGCTTGGGAGAGGTGGCGTAAGGAGCTTTGGCATTGTTGCCCTTCGAGTAATCTACCTGCGGATGCGCCGTAGATGCCACGATGCCGATTTTCACCGTTTCCTCATTGCCGGGGGCACCGGTGGCGAAACCGGGCTGCTCGGCGGCGGAGTAATGCCCCTTCACCGCGTCGCGGATGTCGTCGGAGAACACTGCTATGTCGTTCATCTTGGCCACATTCACCTTCAGGGCGCGGTTGGCTTCGGGCAGCGGCGAACCGCCGGCGGTCCAGCCTTCGCCGTAAACGAAAATCGAAGGATTGATTTTCTTCAGCTCGCGGGCTACCTCGTTCATCGTTTCGGTGTCGTGGATAGCCATCAGGTCGAACCGGAATCCGTCGATATGGTATTCCTTAGCCCAGTATTTCACCGAGTTGACGATATAATCGCGCACGGCCTGACGCTCAGAGGCAGTCTCGTTGCCGCAACCCGAGGCGTCGGAGTAACTGCCGTCGGCGTTGTGGCGGTAGAAATAACCCGGCACGGTGAGCGAGAAATTCGAGTCATCGTTGTTGGCGGTGTGGTTGTAGACCACATCCATCACCACACCGATGCCGGCCTTGTGGAGCGCCTGCACCATCTGCTTGAATTCGCGGATACGTGCCTGCGGGTCGGAGGGATTGGTGGAATAAGAGCCCTCCGGCACATTGTAGTTGAAGGGGTCGTAACCCCAGTTGTACTGGTTGGCGGGAAGGTTGGCCTCATCCACCGAGTTATAGTCGTAGGAGGGTAGGATATGCACGTGGGTCACGCCCAACTCCTTGAGGTGGTCAATGCCGGTGGCATCCCCCTCCGGATTTACGGTGCCGTTCTCCACCATCGCCAGGAATTTACCTTTGTTGGCGATGCCCGAGGAGGGGTGAATCGAGAAGTCGCGGTGGTGCATCTCGTAGAGCACCGCGTCGTTGATATTCTTCAGCGCGGGACCGCGGTCGTCGGCCCAACCCTGCGGATTTGTGGCGGCGAGGTCGACCACGGCGGCACGCATACCGTTCACACCGGCAGCGCGGTTGTAGATGCCGGGGGTCTCGGCCAGCCATTTGCCGTCGACATTCACCTGAAAGGTGTAGAATTTGCCCATCGGCGCCGGGGTCACCGAGGCTGTCCAGGTACCGGCTTCTGAGGGAGTCATCTCTATCGTGCGGTAGGGAGCGCCATAGCGCCCCTGGTCGTAGAGGTTGAGCTTCACAGCCTTGGCCGAAGGCGCCCACAAGCGGAAGTCGGCACGGCCGTCGCGGAGCGTCAGGCCCAGGTCATCGCCGCGATAAACGGGGTAATCGAGGTATTTGGCGTCGGCACGGCCGGCGGCAGCCACGGCCACAGGGTCGGTCTGCGCAGCCTCGGCCCACGCAGGGGTAAGGATGGCGCCGGCGGCAAAGGTGCCGGCACAGATGTTAAGCATAAGTCTATTCATATCGGATTGAAAAGTTTCAGATGATATTAGTGAGTTATAATCTTGATATTAGTGCGGTATAATCTCTTACTTAATTACGAAACAAATACCCTCTTTATTGTGTTTTAGTAGTAAAATCATTTCATTATGAAGAAGCTATTCAGTATGCTGGCGCTCCTGTTTATGCTTGGCGCCTGCTCTCCGTTTCAACTTGTCAACAGCGAGGTCTACAACAATGCCGACCTTGCGCAATACCACACGTTCAGAATCGTCACTCCTGATATGGGCAAACTACCTCCCGGCATGCAGATGGTGACTTACTACAACATTGCCGCAGCAATACGTCAGGAGATGGTGATGCGCGGTTTCACCGAGGATCCCTCCTCGCCGCTGCTCATCAATATCGCCGTGACTACCCACCGCGAGATCCAGACCGAACCGCTCCTGCCCCCCGGCTATTTCCCCTACAACGGTCCGTACTATCCCTATTATATGTGGCCGCGCTACAACTATGGTCCCTACTGGCCGGCAGGATATTATAGCAATGCTCAGGTGATTACCGGCATCTACGACGAGGGTGTGCTCACTATGGACTTCGTGAACATCGACGAGAAACTGCCGCTCTACTCGGCTTCTGTGGCCACCATTCTCGACGGCTCGGGGCAGTACCGCAACCTCAAATCCATCTCCGAGGCCGCCCAGACGCTCTTCTCGAAATTCCCGGTGCCCCTCCTCCCCCAATACCGCAAGCAAAAACGCTGACCGCCCGGCCCGCTAAATTAGCTAAATTAGCTAAATTAGCTTAGATAGCTAAGGTAGTTCAGCCTGCCGATTTAGCTATTATTAATCAAGCGGTTAAAAAATATCAATTCCGGCTGCCGGTTCTAAACCATCCCCAGCCGGAATTGTCATATTTATAAATTGCCGAAAGCGCAAAACTCTTTTCCGAAAACACTAATACATTTAAAGATATGAAAAAAATTCTGATTCTTCCCTTAGTAGCCCTGCTCTGCGCAGGCTCCGCTTTCTCTGCTGCCGCGCAGGATGTCTCCACCGCAGCCGCTACCGCCACCACCGAGGTTAAAGCCGGCACAAATGATATCCCCGACGCAAAGAAGGAGGAACTCAAGGCCCGCCGCGCCGACATCCAGGCCCGCAAGCAGGACCTCAAGGAACGTAAAGCCGACCTCAAGGCCCGCAAGGCCGATTTGAAAGGCCGCAAGGGCGACCTCAAGCACCGCAAGGGCGATTTCCGTCGCGGCCGTCACGCACATCGCTGCGCTCCCTGCGACAGCATCCGCTGTGACAGCACCTGCAAGGCATGCCCTGACCGCAAATTCCGCTGCGATTCTGCCCGCAAGGCTTGTGCTGACCAGTTGAAAGGGCGTCACCATAGCCGGCATCACGGCCGCCACGCCACTTGCCGCGTAGCCTGCGACTCCATCCGGAAATAATCCGGCGCATCCCACATCCAATTACCACCCACGTATCCTAATGATTAAGCCGGAGCTGCATCGATGCGATGCGGCTCCGGCTCATTTTCAGTTACTTTTTTGTTAAATATTTTCCTCATCTGCCACGAAGTAGGCGACGAAGCCGCAGGAGCGCTACGGCGCAGCGGCGCGAGGTGCGCAAGCAATAGTAATAGGCTGTTGCCCTGACGGCGGATATACAGACCCTGACCGGGATTCTGCACGCGCACGCCCTGCAGGTTGAAGTACTCAACAGGAGCATTCTCATCCACAGCCTCAACTACCTCAACACCGGTGGTGGTACCGTCGGCCTCGATAGCAAAAGCATTCTCATCGCTGACAGCACCGCTGGCGACATGCTTTGCGCGGAAGTGGAAACGCTTATTTTTGTTATCATCGAGAATTTTCTCAATCGTTACCTCATTGCTGTCAAGTTCAGTCCACTCAGCAGCATCATCAATAACATTAGCGCGCTTAGGAGCTGTGGCTGCCGGTGTGTGGTCAACCTTCTTGTACTCAAGAATATATTTTTGTTAAATATTTTCCTCATCTGCCACGAAGTAGGCGACGAAGCCGCAGGAGCGCTACGGCGCAGCGGCGCGAGGTGCGCAAGCAATAGTAATAGGTGCAGGTTCGCAGCGAGGATGGTCTCCGCCTCGGCATCGTCGGCCAACGAGCGGTCGAGGTGGAGCAACCGGAGCGCGTCGTAGATATTCTCCATATTCTGCCGTTGCGCGAGGGCATACTCCCGACTGTCAGCGCCATACTCCTCACTGATAAAGCGCACCAAAGCGGCAGTGCTGCGCATCGCGTCGAGTTGCACGCGGGGGTTGCGGTGCGTCACAGAGGCGTCGTGGATGCGGTAGCGGTACACCGCACCGGAGAACGTCACCCGTTCGGTCATCGTCAGCAGTATGCGCGAAAGGTATTCGTCGCTGAAAGCGGTTACGCGTTCCAAATCTCCCTCTACCCTATGGCACGCCTGCAGATATAGTTGGCGGTCGATAATGCCGGCCGCGCAACTGATTCGCCATCCCGCCAGGGTGTATTGCACCAGGTCGCGGCCGCGGTGCACTTTCGTTCCCTCCCCGGCCATAAACTCTGCCGAGGGCGTCTGCGCAAATTGCTCCCCACTGCGATTGTAGCGTTCCAACGTGGGGAAAACGGCCTGCGTACCGGTCTGCACGTAGGTGGCGTAGAGCCGCTCCAGATAGTCGGGGCGCATAGGGTCGTCGGCATCCACGGGGGCAATCACCGCTGCCCGCGCCGCCTCGGCTGCCAATATCCGCGGACAGAAGGCGCCGGTTCCCGGAAGGCGCCGGGAGTTGCCGTCGGGGTGCGTTGCATCCTTATTATATATAAGAGTGCGTATGCGAGAATCGGCAGCCGAAAGAGCCTTGGCGATAGAGGCGGTGGCGTCGGTGGAGTTGTCGTCGACAATCACCAGTTCCCAGTCGGTAAATGTCTGTGCCTGAATTGACCGCACGGTTTCCTCCAGAAATTCCGCAGCGTTGTAGGCGGGCATCACAATGCTCACCAGCGGCAAATGCTTATTTTCAGATCCGCAGGACATAAAGACAGGAAAATTTTAGACAGAAAGACAAATAGACAAATAGACAGTAGAACAGGAGGGGCTTCGCGGCGATGCCTTCCGCTTCGGAAGGCCGGAGAACAGGAGGACAGGCGGGAATTTTCAATTTTAAATTTTCACTGCGGTGGGCGGTACTTGCCCTCTTCTTCGTCGTTGAGGATGGAGATGTAGGATTCGTAGCGCGAGGGGGCGATGCGCTGTTCCTCAAGGGCGCGGAGCACGGCGCAACCCGGTTCGTGGGTGTGAGTGCAGTTGCCAAACCGGCAATCGGCCGAAATGCGGAAGATTTCGGGGAAATAGTGTGAGACCTCTGCGGCGCCCATCTCGATGGTACCGAACCCGCGCACTCCCGGGGTGTCGATAATCCAGCCGCCGAAGGGGAGCGGAAACATCTCGGAGAAGGTGGTGGTGTGGGTACCCTGGTCGTGCGAGTCGCTGAGGTTGGCGGTGCGGAGGTCGAGTCCGGGGATGAGGGCGTTGATGATGGTCGACTTCCCTACGCCGGAGTTGCCCGACACCAGGGTGATGCGGTTGCGCAGCACGTCGCGCACCTCATCCAGACCCTCACCGGTGACGGCCGACACGGGGATGACCCTGTAACCGATTGATTCGTAGAGATATTTCACCGCGTCGAGCAGCTGGAGATCCTCCTCGTCGGTGAGCAGGTCGTTTTTATTGATCACCAGGATTGCTTTCACACGGTAAGCCTCCGCGGTGGCCAGAAAACGATCGATAAAGGTGGTGGCGGTCACCGGATGCTTCATCGTGGCCACAAGCAGTGCGCCGTCAAGGTTAGTGGCAAGAATGCTGGCCTCCTTGGAGAGGTTGCTGGCCCGACGGATGATATAGTTGCGACGCGGTTCGATGGCGGTGATGTAGGCCGAGCCATCGGCGTTGACCAGCACCGACACGCGGTCGCCCACGGCCACGGGGTTGGTGGTGCGTATTCCCATCAGCCGGAAATGCCCCTTCACCTTGCAGCCGACAATCTCGCCGGCGGGCACACCGGGCGCGGATGCGACGGTTTCGGAATCCTGTGTGGCACCGGCGGCATCGAGCAGCACATCGTAGCGCGACCCGGTGCTCTTGATTACCAGACCGCTACGTGTTGCCCCGGTCGCGGGGGCAGCCACATCCTTGTTTTTCTTCGATTTTCCGGCCATAATATAAAAATAACACGTCAACGGATGCAAAGTTACAAAAATTTAATAAAATTAGAAATTTTCATAACCGACTGAACATTAGCCGCTTGCAATTTGTTGTAATAGAGAAAAATAAAAATAAATGCCGTAATATTAGGTTGTTACACAAATAATGACTAATTTTGCAGGCACATATAAATTCTAAAGCAATATGAATACAGAAGTAATTGGCACATGGGCCGGCCTCGTATGGAACGCCCTCAATGAAAAAGACGTAGTAGTAGGTCTCAAACAGCTTAAGAAAGAAACAAAGCTCAAAGACAAGGAAGTATTTGCAGCCATCGGCTGGCTTGCCCGCGAAGGCAAGGTAGATATCCAGACCAATCCCGACGACGAGAAGGATCTTCTCTTCGCCCTGGTTCAGGACAAGTAATCTTCCGATCACTCAATACGCTGCAGGCGGCTTCCCGGTGGGGGAGCCGCCTGCATTGTTTCCGCCCGGCGGGCATCAGGGCTTGCGCAGGATGTAGGGGCAGGGGGAGCGCAGCGGCATCGGCGGGTTGGCGGTGATGCGGCGCAGGAAAGCCACCGCCTCGTCGAGGGAGTCGGAGGAGAAGGCATTTACATAATATTGCTGGTGCCGGTCGATGAGCAACCGCACATCGGTGTATCCGGCTTCGGTGAGCCGTTTGGCCACCGACTGCGCATTGAATTTCTGCTTGAAGGTGGCCACCACCACATTATACCGCTTTGCGGCCGATACGGGAGGGTCGCTCTTTACCGTGTTGACATACTCCCCTTTCAGCGGGATGGAGTCACCCTTGTAGACAGTGCGCGGAATGGCCTCCTCGCGGGCCATAGCGGCGATTTCGCCGGAGGTATAGCCCTCGTTTTGCTTCTCCACGGCTGCCTCGTAAGCCTTGCGATAGTTGGCCTCGGTGGTTTTGCAGGATGTTGCCGACAGCAGTGCGATAACCGCCACCGGCAAAAGATATTTAATATACTTTTTCATAATCTAAGAGCGAGTTATTCAATAAGATACAAATTCAGAAGCTAAAACTTCCGTCTGCCGCCAAGCTCGATTACCTCAAGATTGCGCGGCGTGGCGCCGTCGATGTCGACTTTCACCAGCGTGCGCTGCTGCTGCCAGCCGGAGTATCCGGCGGCGCCGGGATTGATGTGCAGGCAGTTGAGCCGGTCGTCGTAAATCACCTTGAGGATATGGCTGTGGCCGCACACGAAGATACGCGCTCCGGCCTCGTAAAGCATCTGCGTGATGCCGGGCTGATAGCGCCCGGGGTATCCGCCGATGTGAGTCATAAACACCGGCACATCCTCCACCTTAAACTGCTGTATCTCCGGAAAATAGCGCCGGCATTCGCCGGTGTCGATATTGCCGTGGACGGCACGCACCACCGGGCAAACGCCCTCCAACTGCCGGATTACATCAACACAACCGATGTCGCCGGCGTGCCAGATCTCGTTGCAGTCGGCGAAATGCTCGGCAAACCGCGCATCCCAGCAGGAATGGGTGTCGGAAAGAATACCTATACGCTTCATCTTAAGAAAGTTATATCATTTTATAACTCATTAAAACTATATCAAAAATAGTCAACATCGCATCAACTTGTAGGGGAGCGTGTCAAATTTACGTAAACGGCTTCCACTTGTAGGGACGCACCCTGGTGCGTCCGCCATACTCACTGAGCATAAACCGGTTACACGGACGCACCTTGGGTACGTCCCTACAAGTGGGTGCGTTTTTGAAGCGGTTCAGAAGTTTTGCAGAATCATCACCTGCCTCGGGGCGAAGGTCATCTCCTCGGCGATGGTGACATCGCGGTCGCTGACAATGTCGTGCAGTTTGGTGCCGTAGGGAAGCACCTCCACAGTGCGCTCCATCGTCACGGTCAGCGGTTTGGATGTGCCGTTGAGGAGCACCGTCACCTCCTTGTCGCCAAGTTTGCGCTGATATACATACATCCCGTTCTGCGGCATAAAATGCTTCAACGACCCTCGGGCAATCACCTCGTTGGCCTCACCACGGCGCCAGTGCAGGAGTTTCGACAGGAAATTCCACGCCTCATTTTGCTTTTCGGTGCGCCCCTGGGCGGTGAAGGCGTTGATGGTGTCGCCCGGAAAACCGCCGGGGAAGTCGCGGCGAATAAAGCCGTCGGATCCCTCTTTTGTGCCGTTCATCAGCAACTCGGTGCCGTAATAAAGCTGCGGAATGCCGCGCGAGGTCAGCAGGAAAGCTATCGCCTGCTTCCAGCTACCCAGCGAGTCGGGCTCCTCCAACAGGAAACGGTCGGTGTCGTGATTGTCGAGGAAAGTGAGAATCTTCTGCGGGTCGGGGTAGAGGAAATCGAGCGCGAGATGATCGTATAGATGGTTCAAACCGTTCCAAGGATCTGTTTCCTCATCGAAAAACTTATGGCCGTCGATGGAGAGTTTGAAATCCATCACGGTGGGGAGATTCGTTTCGCGCGGATTGATGCGATTGCCCTTCTGCCAGAAAGCGCCGCCGGCCTCGTTGCCATACCAGCACTCACCCACGATGTTGAAATTGGGGTATTCGCGCATCACAGCAGCGGCCCAGCGGCTCATCGCCTCCATATCGGCGTAGGGGTAGGTATCCATACGGATGCCGTTGATTTTCGACGACTCAATCCACCATATCGAGTTCTGAATCAGATACTTCATAAGGTGAGGATTGCGCTGGTTGAGGTCGGGCATAGCCTGCACGAACCAACCGTTGACGGTGTGGTCGAGGTCGTAATCCGACACGTATGGGTCGTGGAGGGTGGACAGACGGAAATTGGTGGTTTCGGTGCCTTCGGGATGGTTGAACCAGTCCTTCGAGGGCATATCCTTAATCCAGGGGTGACCGATGCCGGAGTGATTGAAAATCATATCCATCACCACCTTAATGCCTTTCTTATTTGCCTCAGCCACAAGCTCCTGCCAGTCGGCGTTGGTACCGAATCGCGGGTCGATGCGGTAATAGTCGGTGGTGGCGTAGCCGTGATAACTGCCGCCGGGCATATCGTTTTCGAGCACGGGGCAACTCCATACGGCTGTCACGCCCAGCGAGTCGATGTAGTCGAGCCGGTCGATAATGCCGCGGATATTGCCGCCGTGGCGCCCGTTGGGATCCTCGCGGTCATCGGCGGTGGGATAGTTCAGCCCCTCCGAAGCCTTGGCGGCATCGTAGTCGCCGTGGGCAAAACGGTCGGGCATAAGCAGATAGAGCACATCCGACGCGTCGAAACCGCTGTACTCCTCCCCTTTCTTGGTGCGGGCTTTCAGTTCGTAGGGCACCTTAGCCTTACGGCCGTTGAGCCGGAAGGTCAGCTCCATCGTGCCCGGCTGAGCCGTGGGAGCAATGTCGAGATAGAGAAATTTATAGTTGGGGCTGTCGAGCGAGAGGGCCTCGCGCAGAGTCACACCGGGAGAGTCGACCGTCACATCGGCCGCGGCGATGCCCTGGCCTGTTACCATAACCTGCAGAGTAGTGTCTGCCATACCCACCCACCAGTAGGGAGGTTCAATATTTGTAACCATCGGAGCTTTCTTCGCGCCGAATAGCGAAGCGGCTCCCGCAAGAATCGATACCATAATAAATGTAAGTCGTCGCATTATTAATCACACTTTTTAGAATAGTCTTTCAGGTATATAACGTATTTCAAGAGGGAAAAGTCATATCCGGCTATCCCTCCGGAACGATTTCCACGAGGTCGTAAAGCACATCGTTGGCTGTGGGGTCGGCCAGCACGGGCGACACCTGCAGATAGCGCAGTTCCAGCCGGTTGGCTCCCTTTTGCAGCTCCACTACGAGGGTGTTGCTCCAGGCCGTCATCTCCTGCCAGGAAAGTTCGCTGCCGGCCGGCACATCGGCGCCGTTGAGCTGCGGGAAGAAGAAGATGCCACAAGCAAGGCCGTTGGCTCGCAACTGCCGCAGGGCGATTCGCCGCTGCGAATTCACCACGCCTAAACCGGCGGCATAGTGTACCCTCATCAGATAACGGCCGGCGCGGGTCACTTCGCACTCGATGGTGCTGTTGCGGTTCTTATATTTGTTCGACTCCACAAACTTCATCGACAGCTTCTTGTCCTCGAGTATCTTGGTGCCGGTTTTGGCGATTTCTGAGGCGTAGATGAGTATCCGGCCACCCTTGGGCACATACAGGTAGGGGCGGCAACTGAAACCCGACAGCCCCTCCTCGGTGATATTGACAAACTGCACGGCAGCCGGGGTGTGGTGGTCGGTCAGGTGATAATCGTCGCGCGAAAACTCTTCGGAATACACGCCGTTGAGATACGCGCCGAAGGCGGTGCTGCTCTCCAGCTCATCCTCCTCGGCCTCATCCGCGCCCGCCTCCGAGGGGGTGTGGGGCGCGCTATGGCTAAGCATAGCGTTGCGGCTGTCGTTCCACTGCACAGTTGGAGGAATCGGCGCCACAGCCTGCTCTTCCTGCAGGTTCACGCGGCCGGGGTCGGCCGACGCGCCTGCCAGGGTGATGGCGATACTGTGGTGCCCCTTGACCGACTCGGGGAAAAACGGGTCGGAGGGTTTGCCGTCGATGGTGAAGGTGGCAATGCTGCTGCCGGTGCCGATCAGGGTGATGTCGAGCGTGGCGTCGCGGTAGCGCAGGCGGCCTATATGCTTTTCGCCGGGGAGCGATTCGGGCACAAAGGGCGCAAAAGTCACACCGGCAGGAGTGAACCGCATGCCGAGGAAACCTCTGAGAATAAGCGCGGTAAAGGTGGAGCGGAAGGGTGGCAACTGATGGCGGTCGCCCAGCAGGCGCACCCCTTCGCGGGCAAAGAGCGCGCCGAGAGCCGAGGAGCAGGCGGCATCGTTGCTGCAACGGGCGGCAGCGATGGTCCACGCAGTCTGCAGCAGCATCGGATCGACGGAGGCAACGCTATGGCCGCGCAATGCGGGCAGATCGGGCTGATACAGCCCTACCCCTGAAGTGGTGACGGGCGTTTTGGTCATTATCGCCGACGACATAGCCGGAGGGAACACCCCCGCGATAATGCCGGTGGCCTGGGCGAGATTGTCGGCCGACTGCAAGGCAATCGTGCTTCCCGGGGCACCGTAGCGCATAGCGCTGATGCAGCCGCTGACGGGAAGCCACAGTTCGCGTTTGATAGCGCGGCGGAGCGTATCGGCCGACACTTGCAGTGCCGAGCCGGCCGCCTCGATATTGGTGAGCGCGGCGCAGTAGGCCACGTTGATTCCAGCGGCCGAAATCGCCGACATATCTGCCGGACTCATCCACTCGGGCAACACGGCCACACCGAGCGCCATATATGCCGGCAACCCGGTGAACAGACCGCGCGATGTGCTGTAGGCCATACGCAGGTCGTTGTCGAGAGCGGTGCGGGCGCCGGATACCACTGTGCGCGTCCAGGCAGGCTTACCGAGGGCGACAGCCGTCTCCGAGGCTGCAAGGAGCCATTCGGCATTGGCATTGGTCACCGGCCACTCTACGCGGGAGGTCTGGGCCGGGAGCACCACCCCGTTGCGCAATCTTGCTTCGAGCACCTTCACGGCGGAGTCGCCCTGCAGGGGGTTGAGGAATATCTCGTAGGGGGTCTGCACGGTGTAATGGCCACTCGCAGGCATCGAGGCCTCAAGCCGGTAGCAGAAATCGAGGATAGGATAGTCCGACCGGAAGGTCATCCTGCCCGGCAACGGCGCCGGAGCAGCAATCGAGTCGATGGTGTTCCCTTCCACCCGGATCTGCATCACCGAGTCGCTGACGGCACGGAGAATCATCCCTTCATGCAGGTCGATACTGTCGGGCCAGATGTCGTAGGCATCGTTATGCACCACAGGTGTAACCGTGCGCTCGCTTTTGTCGGCACATCCCGCGAGGGTTACCGCCGCCAGCGAGCCGACGCACACCGCCGCTATGCAGCCGATGCGTGCCGCTATACAGCCGCAGCGTGCCGTCACAAACAGCAGACCGGCGGCAAGCCCCTTGAGGCCTGCGCCGCTCGATATGTGGTGAGGATGACCTGACATTATAATTAAAGTGCAGTTTTTACATCATTAGCCCCGGAATACCGCGGCCGTTGCCCAGGGGAGGCTTAATGCTTCGGGAATTTCTTGGCAATGCTCTTGGGCACAGCTTCCTTGTTGACGAGGATGTCGATGGTCTTGGCGTATAAATACGGCTCCGATACGTAGAAATATCCGTCGTAAACCTGGTTGGTATCCCAGGAATTCTTCACCTTATAATAGCGCTTGCCGGTGCGGTCCTTGGCCACGCCCACGATCTCCATACCGTGGTCGTCGGTTGTTTCCTGGTTGTCGAACATCTGCTGGCGAATCTCCTGGGTGATTTCCATTTCGTCGATTGGACCGGTGATTTCAAAGCGCTTTTCATTGCGCTCCTTGTCGGTGAGCTTCACCCAGCGGGAAAGCTCGGTGCCCTCCAGGTCGGAGGCGTTCACCTCTTTAGGCATCACGGCGAAGCCCTCTTTCCACTTGAAGCCGCCCTCGCTCACGTCGGCAGCCCAAACCACGGGGTAGCCATTTTCGATGGCGTTGTCAACAATGGCCTTCATATCTTCCATCGGCACGTTCACCGACTTCTCCCACAGCCAGTTGTCGGGCACTTCCACGGCAAACTCGGTGTAGAAGGGATGATGGGTGAAGGAGGTCACCGACACATAGTCGTCGATGTCGATGGGGAGCGACTTGGCGTAGCTCTCGGGGGTGTAGGTTTTCCCTTTGTAGGTGAATGTGGAGGGATATGCGCCGAGGTAGGCGTCGAGGATGGCCTCATAGCCCTTGCGCCAGGCGGTGGAGATTTTCTTGTTGGGGTTCTTGGCCACAGCGTCGAGGTAAGCCTTGAGGATGGCGTCCAGCTCGTTGTGCACATGCTTGTTCTCGCCATATTGCAGGCCGGTGTAAACCTCTTCAGGCACCACGCCATACTTTTTCCAGACATAGGGCACATCAAGGGCGGAACCGCCGGCGGCGAAGTGGGTCTGGCCGTACATACGGATGTAGCGGTCGGCTTTGTCGAGGTAGCAGTGGCGCACGGTGAACATCTCGCTCAGGTCGAGCGAATCGCCCCCTTTGCGGAGGATTTCATCTTCAAAGAATGATGTGCCGGAGAAGCACCAGCATGTGCCGCTCTTGTTCTGGTCTTTGACGGAGGTATGCGGAATCACCTTGATGTCGATGAAGCAGAAGCCGGTATCGGGTGTGAGCACGGTGTCGGCGGCAACGGTGTCGGCAGCAGCTTTATCGGCGGCAGGGGTCTTGTCGGCCGAGGCCGGAGTCTGAGTGAAGGCACCGGCGGAAAGCGCCATAGCTGCAAGGGCAGCAAATGCGGTAATGGGTTTATGTGTCATTCTTACAGAATAGGTGTTTGAATTAACAGAGATGTGTAGATTTAACGATTGTGATTTTGCGATTACAAAATTAGGAATTATGTGGTAGATGCACAAATAAATTTCAGAAGTCACCCTTGCAGATTCCGAGCCGAAATTTCGCGGGATGTTGATAAAAAATCGGGAATGAAGATTGCGCATTAACCTTTTTTCATTACTTTTGCACTTAATTATGAAAATCGGTTTCGACAACGACAAATATCTCAGAATTCAATCTGAGCATATCAGAGAGAGAATTGAAAAATTCGGCAACAAGCTCTATCTGGAGCTTGGTGGAAAGCTTTTCGACGACTATCACGCCTCGCGCGTGCTCCCCGGATTCCAGCCCGACAGCAAGCTGAAAATGCTCAGTCAGCTGGCAGACCGCGCCGAAATAGTGATTGTAATCAGCGCCACCGATATCGAAAAAAACAAGGTGCGCGGCGACCTGGGCATCACCTACGATATGGATGTGCTGCGTCTGCGCGATGCCTTCTCATCGCGCGGGTTCCTGGTTAGTTCGGTGGTTATCACCCACTACAACGGTCAGGCCAGCGCCGATGCTTTCCGCCGCAAGCTGGAGCGGATGGGTGTGCGCACCTACTTCCACTATATGATCGACGGCTACCCCACCAACGTCTGCCTCATCGCCTCCGATGAGGGTTTTGGCAAAAACGACTACGTGGAGACTACCCGCCCGCTGGTGATTGTCACAGCTCCGGGCCCCGGCAGCGGCAAGATGGCCGTATGCCTCAGTCAGCTTTACAACGAGCACAAGCGAGGCGTGCAGGCCGGATATGCCAAGTTTGAGACCTTCCCCGTATGGAGCCTTCCGCTGAAGCACCCGGTCAACATCGCCTACGAGGCCGCCACCGCCGACCTCAACGATGTGAATATGATCGACCCGTTCCACCTGGAGGCTTACGGCAAAACCGCCATCAACTACAACCGCGACATCGAGATTTTCCCGGTGCTCAACTCGCTGTTTGAAGGCATCTACGGCGAAAGTCCCTACAAATCGCCCACCGATATGGGCGTGAATATGGTGGGCTTCTGCATCAGCAACGACGAGGTTTGCCGCGACGCATCGAAGAATGAGATTATCCTGCGCTACTTCCAGTCTCTCAATAAATTAGTGGAGGGCGATGGCGAGGAAAGCGAAGTCAAGAAGATAGAGCTGCTGTTCAAGCAGGCAGGTATTGACACCTCATACCGCAAGTCGATTGCAGCCGCCCGCCAGCGCGCCGAGCAGTCGGGACGCCCCAGCTCCGCCATAGAGTTGGCCGACGGCACCATCATCACCGCCGAGACCAGCGACCTGTTAGGTCCGAGCGCCGCCTTGATTCTCAACGCCATAAAGCATCTGGCCGGCATCGACCACAGCCTGAAACTGATCCCGCAGGAGATGATCGAACCGATTCAGCACACAAAAACAGTCTACCTCGAAGGGCACAACCCGCGCCTCCACACCGATGAAGTGCTGGTGGCCCTGTCGGTGCTCTCCAACCGCGACGAGCGCTGCCGCCGCGCCCTGGAGATGCTTCCCCGTCTGCGCGGCTGTCAGATGCACTCTACCGTAATGCTGGGCGAAGTCGACCGCAAAATCTTCAAAAAGCTCGGCGTAGGCCTCACCTGCGACCCTTCCCGCAAAAAATAAGGAAAGATTTTTCTGCAAAGGTTTGGCCATTAGTAGAAAAATGCCTAAATTTGCAGGCCATTACTTAAAAGCCGCCCTACCAGCGGCGAATCATCGACAATAATAACATCAAGATAAAATGAAAAAAGACATCCATCCTTCCAACTATCGCAAAGTTGTCTTCAAAGATATGTCGAACGATGAGATTTTCATCACCCGCTCGACCGTAGCTGCTAAGGAAACTATCGAAATCGACGGCGAGACCTATCCCCTGGTTAAGCTTGAAATCACCTCTTCCTCGCACCCCTTCTTCACCGGCAAGCAGAAACTCGTAGACACCGCAGGCCGCGTCGACAAATTCCTGTCTCGCTACGGCGACCGCAAAAAGAAATAATCGGATTCCTCCAGAATTCGACACAGCGAAGGCGCTTACCCATCCGGGCAGGCGCCTTCGCTGTGTTTTGCAAGCAGAGTCTCAGGTAGCTAAGGTAGCTAAAATAGCTAAAGCAGCTGAGATAGCGGCAGCCGAGGCCGGCTATTTGGCGGCGCCTTCGAGAGTAGCGGCAGTGTGGGCATCGGGAGCCACAATCCAGAGGCGGTCGCCCACGCAAAGCGGCAACGTGGCCGGGCGGTCGATAAAGGTATCGCCGCGACGCATCGCCACAACGTGGGTATTATAATTGCGCCGCACATCCGCGCTGGCAAGGGTTTGACCAATCAACGGAGATTTTTCGGTGAGTTCGATGGCCGTCAGGCGGATGTCGGAGGGCTGACGTGAGGATTCGGCATCGGATGTCGGCTCGGCCTCGATAATGGGAAGCACGTGCGAAATCTGATCGTCGGTACCGATAATGCCGATAGTGTCGCCGGGGAAAATGCGCGTATCGCCCGAGGGGATGGTTATCATCTGCGGGCCACGCTGAATCGAAGCCACATCAACTCCATACCGGCGGCGCAAGTCGCTGTTTTTCAACCGGTCGCCCACAAAGGGACATCCATATCCCACCGTAATGTAAGCCAGGTGCAGGTCGCTCACCAGTGTATTGTTCTTGCCCGACCGGCGCAAATCACGTTCATTGAGATTAGAGATAAATGTATTCTCGATATGACGGAGATGCGCATTTAATTTACGTGAAATCAGCATCATAAGCAGAATCAACACTGCCAGGCCGATGAGCACGCCCGAACGGAGGGAGTAGTAGGATGTAATGGTGGTGATGATAAAGCCGAGCGCCAGTACAAGGCGGAACACCAGCATCACCACCCTAGGCATTTTCATGTGCAGCGCCGCGGATTTGCCGGCTTTATCGCTCGCCTGCATAGATGGCGGCAGCATCAGCGCCAGCAGGAAGGGAGCCATCACAGCTAATGTGATGACGCAGCTGAGGAGTTTCCAGAATCGCGGTGTAAGATCCTGAAGCAGCGGCGCCAGATAGCTCTTGCCGGCCATAAATACCGCTATCAGGATGATAGAGTATAGCGCGATGCGCCATAAATAACGGCGCAGCAAAGCGGCCCATTCCCGACGACTCTCAGTGCGCACGCTCTGCGATGTTTCGTCGGAATAGCGGTCGATAAGGAAATGAAGCCGTTTTGGCAGTCGCTTCTCTACCCAGAGATATGCACCGTCCGACATTCTGATAAAATATGGTGTGGTGAATGTAGTGATTACCGACACTGCCACGACAATGGGGTAAATCTCAGCGTTGAGCACACCAAGGCTCATACCGAGTGTGGCGATGATGAAGGCGAACTCACCTATCTGCGTCAGTGAGAATCCCGATTCTATGGCCACTCTGAGGCTCTGACCGGTCACAAGCATACCGAAGGTGCCGAAGATTATCATTCCCACTATTACCGTAACCGACAGCAGAAGGATGGGCCACCAGTACTGCACCAGAATATCAGGCTGTACCATCATACCCACGGAGATGAAGAACACGGCGCCAAACAGGTCTTTAACCGGCGTTGTCACCGCTTCTATACGCTCGGCGTAACTCGTACCGGCAAGTATCGATCCCATAACAAACGCACCGAGCGCCAGCGAGAATCCGCACAGCACCGAGAACACCGCCATAGAGAGGCAGAGGCCCATCGACACCACCAGCAGGGTCTCGTTATTGAGGAAGCGGCGCGTCTTGTTGAGGAAACTCGGAAGCACATACACTCCCACCAGAAACCACATAATCAGGAAGAATACCAGCTTGCTGATGCTGCGGAGCATTTCGCCGCCCTCCACGGAATTGTTGATGGCTATAGAACTGAGCACCACCATCATAACCACCGCAAAGAGGTCTTCCACGATAAGCACGGCCAGCACGAGAGAGGCAAATTTCTTTTGTCGCAACCCCAGGTCGGTGAACGCCTTGATGATGATTGTGGTCGACGACATCGACAGCATACCGCCCAGGAATAGGCTGTTGATATTGGTAAAGCCAAGCAGATGCCCTATAAGGTAGCCCAGCCCCATCATCCCGCACACGATTATCAGCGCCGTCACCACTGCCGAACCGCCCGTATTGACCAGCTTTTTAAAGGAAAATTCCAATCCGAGCGAAAACAGAAGCACAATGATTCCTATCTGCGCCCAGAATTCGATATTCATTTCGGTAGTGACAGATGGCAGCGGCTTGAAATTAGGGCTGGCCAGGAATCCGGCTACGATATAACCCAATACCACCGGTTGCTTGATCCATTTAAACAGGAGAGTGACCACCGCGCCCAGAAGCAGAATGAAGGCCAGGTCGGTAATCAGGCTATCGAAATTCGGTGTGGCTGACAGAAGAAGCATAGGGGAGCTAAAGAATTAGCAATGAGTAATGAGCAGTGAGGGGATGAGGAGGAGAATATAACTTAAACAGCTATTATTTAGAGCAGGTTCGTAAATCGATGGCAATCTTATTCAAGATTTGATTCATTTAATATCTGAGAAGGCACGCTTTCCTTTGAGGTAATATTCCACCAGAATGTTGGGGCGCCGAGGTTGTCGCAACAGGTTGACCTGCGGATGGCTGGTGTAAGCGCGACGCATCTTGCGGAAATCACGATGTGCCCGGAGAATAGCCCCGGCGTTGGCGAAATCGAATGTTGCTGCAAACTTCGCCCAGGCGAGCGTGTCGAGCATCCGCCGACGCATCAGAGCGCCGCGGAGGTCTGAAGCAGGCAGATTCTTATGCAGAAGCAACAGATTATTGCGGAAATTCAGATAAGTTTTGCGCGGATTTTCAGCCGGCAGCGAGCCACCGCCAAGATGATACACCTTGCTTGCCGGTACGCACCATAGTTTGTAACCCATCAGCTGCAACCGCCAGCAAAGGTCAATCTCCTCCATATGGGCGAAGAAGTCCACATCCAGTCCACCGGCCTCCAAGTAGAGTGCTGTGCGCACCATCAGCGCGGCGCCGGTAGCCCAGAATACCTCCACCGGTCCGTCGTACTGGCCGAGGTCGGTTTCAACCGTGGCAAACAGTCGCCCGCGGCAATAGGGATAACCATTGCGGTCGATGAATCCGCCGGAGGCTCCGGCATATTCAAATTTCGCTTTATCGCGATAGCTCAGGATTTTAGGCTGACAGGCTGCGCACTCGGAGTGTGCCTCCATAAAGTCATAAAGCGGCCGGAGCCAACCACCCTCGACCGCCACATCGGAATTGAGCAGCAGCGTATAGGTGTAACCGGTCTCGCGCAGTGCACGGTTATATCCCCCGGCAAACCCCAGATTTTCCTCAAACCGGAGCACCTTCACCGTAGGGAAGTCTGTTTCGAGCAACGAAAGCGACCCATCGGTACTTCCGTTGTCGGCAACAATCACGTCGGCGATATCCTCCGGCGTGTTTTCCACTACCGAGGGGAGAAATTCTCGAAGAAGTTTCTCGCCGTTCCAGTTGAGAATAATTACGGCTATCGGTTTCATTTGGCAGATGGAGCAAATAGAAGGTGAATCAGGGAAAGACAGGTTCTATAATTATTGAGCGCCGGCGGCCGTGGCATCGGGATAACTTACCGGGATTTTCCAGCGCTTATGCGTCCATAGCCACAGCCCCGGGTCGAGGAGTATATTCTCCTCAAGCATCGACGCATACAAGTCGGTCAGCGGATAGTCCGATGCACCGTTTTTTACTGCTCCGGGGTCCGAGGCTCCAGCTTTTGCTGCACCGATTTCTGCCGGGATTTCCATTGGCACCACCTCGATATGATAATGCCCGCGCGAGGGCTTCGTTATCTTCCAGTACACCGGAAGTGCGTTCATACGGCGGCACACGGTCTCGGTGCCCGTTATCATTGCGGTGGGATGGTTCAGGAATTTCACAACGTGGATAGGGTCGCCGTGGCTCGGTTTCTGGTCGCTCATAAACCCGGTGACGGTGGGGATGCCGCGCTTCTGATAGCGCAGCAAATCGAGGAAGGAGCGCTTCTTCGGGAGCGAAACGGCTCCGAAACGCGACCTTATACGCAGCATCAGCGCATCGAACCATTCATTGCGCAGCGGACGGTAAATCTGGCAGAACTCCACCCCTTCGTGAGGGGTGAAGCGGCTCCAAAGCGTAATCGACGGCGCCCATTCCCAGTTGCCAAGATGTGCGAAATAGCACACGACCGGACGTCCGGCGGCCATTGCCTCGTCCACAATTTCCACGCCGGAGAAAGTCATACGGCGCTTCATCTGAGCATCGGAGATATGCAGCAGTTTGATGGTTTCCACGATGGAATCGGAGAAATTTCGGTAGAACCGTTTGCGTATGATTTTCAGCTCTTTATCCGACATTTCAGGAAATGATTCGGCGAGATTTTTCTCAATCACTTTCCTGCGATAGCCGCTCACATTGTTGAGGATGAAATACATCACATCGGAAATGCCATACAGCACCCATAAAGGCAGACGGGCTATGGCATTCACAGCCCATCCGAGAGGACGATATTTAGTTTCCGTTTTCAATTCGTGCAGGTTATCAGTTGGTTGTCGTTATCGGGAATCAGTTGGTTGTTATGCCGTTCTGCGGCTTATCCATTGTTGACCAGAGTGCCGCCGAGCACCACTTCATTGGCCTCGGTTGAGACTATTCGGTCGAGCCGCACATTAGCTATACAGTTGTCGAGGCTGGCAGGTGCGTCGGCCACTTTCACTCTCAGATAATTGTCGGTGAACCCGGCCATAGGTTGCCCCGGCCGCGAATGTTCGAGCAACACCGGGCGCACAGTGCCAAGATAGCGGCGGGCAAACGTCTCAAATTTTTCATCGGAGAGGCGGGTCATCCGCTCCATCCGGCGATGCTTTTCCTGCGGGTCAACCACATAGGGAATCTCCAGCGCGCGGGTGCCGGGCCGTTCGGAGTACGGGAATATATGCAGACGGGTGATGGGGAGCGACTGCACGAAGCGCACCGATTCCTCGAAAAGCTCATCGGTTTCGCCGCGAGCGCCCACTATCAGGTCTACGCCGATAAAGGCATCGGGCATAAGCTCCACAATCCGCTCTATCTTCCTGCGGAACAGCGCTGTATCGTAGCGGCGGCGCATAAGCCGGAGCACTTCGTCGCTGCCGCATTGCAGCGGTATATGGAAATGGGGCATAAACGCCCGCGATTTTGCGCAGAATTCTATCGACTCATCAGTGAGCAAGTCAGGCTCGATGGAGGAGATGCGATAGCGGTCGATTCCCTCCACAGCGTCGAGCGCACGGATAAGGTCGAGGAATGTTTCGCGGGGAGCACCTTCGGGCGCATCGGGCTGACGGCGGCCGAAGTCGCCGATATTCACACCGGTAATCACCACTTCCCTACCCCCTTCGTCGGCCACGCGGCGCACTTGCTCCACGAGCTGCGCCACGGTGCCCGAGCGGCTGCGGCCTCGGGCGGCCGGAATGGTGCAATAGGTGCACCAGCAGTCGCAACCATCCTGAACTTTAAGGAAATAGCGGGTACGGTCGCCGCGCGAACAAGATGGAGAAAATGAACGAATATCGCGCGCCGGGATGACGCTGCACTCCTTGCGGCGGTCATCGAGGAATCGCGCCACAAAGCTGTCGATCTCCCCTTTCCGGTCGTTGCCAATCACCAAAGCCACACCGGGCAGAGCTGCCACCTCCGCGCTTTTGAGCTGGGCATAGCAGCCGGTGACAACGATGGAAGCCTCGGGGTACCGGCGGTTGTAGCTCCGGATGGTCTGCCGGCATTTCTTGTCGGCAAGTTCGGTCACGGAGCAGGTGTTCACGAAAATCAAGTCGGGCACCTCCCCTTTTTCAGCACGACGGATGCCCATATCAGCCATACGCCGGGCCACCGAGGAGGTCTCGGCAAAGTTGAGTTTGCAGCCGAAAGTATGGTAAAGCGCTGTGGGCATTGCTGATACTGAAATGGAAATGCTTGTAGAGGAGAATGGGAGATGCGTGGAAGGCAATCAAGCCGACAGATTATTATTTGCCGGCGTCGGTGATGAAGGAATCCTTGAAGCCCAGGAAATATAGCACGCCGTCGATGCCGATGGTAGAAATCGACTGGCCGGCAGTGGCCTTCACTTTCGGTTTTGCGTGGAAGGCGATACCCAGACCGGCGGCCGAGAGCATCGGCAGATCGTTGGCACCGTCGCCCACGGCGATAGTCTGCGCTATGTTCACATTCTCTACCTGCGCAATAAGCCGCAGGAGTTCGGCCTTGCGACGACCGTCTACCACATCGCCCACATAGCGGCCGGTGAGTTTGCCGTCGGCCACCTCAAGTTCGTTGGCATAAACATAGTCGAAACCAAACTTCCGGCGCAGATATTCGCCGAAATAGGTGAATCCGCCGGAGAGAATGGCCGTCTTGAATCCGGCGCGCTTGAGCACCTCCATCATACGTCCAACGCCCTCAGTGATAGGCAGATGCTCGGCGATATCCTCCATCACCGAAGCATCGAGCCCTTTGAGCAGACCCACACGACGGGTAAAACTCTCGCGGAAGTCGATTTCGCCGCGCATTGCTTCTTCGGTGATTTTGCGCACCTGATCGCCCACACCGGCGCGTTCGGCCAACTGGTCGATGCACTCGGTCTGAATCAGTGTGGAATCCATATCGAAGCATATCAGGCGGCGGCAGCGGCGGTACATTGTGTCTTCCTGAAGGGAGATATCGAAGCCTTCACGAGAGGAGATTTCCACGAATCCGCGCTGCATTTCGTCGCGGTCGACCGGAGTGCCGCGCACCGAAAACTCGATGCAGGCTTTCGCCGCCGGGAGTGTCCCCTCGCTTAGAGGCTGACGGCCCGTAAGACGCTGGATGGCATCAATGTTAAGCCCTTGCTTTACAATCACTTCCGAAACCAGAGCTATGTGCCGCGCAGTGAGCTGACGCCCCAGAATGGTGATAATCCAGCGGTTCTTGCCCTGACGGCTCACCCACTGCTCATACTCCTCGATGGAGATAGGTGTGAACCTGATTTTCACACCCATATCGTAGGCTTTGAAAAGCAGGTCCTTCATAATCTCGCCCGACATATCGGGGGTGGTGCGGAAAAGTATGCCCAGCGAAAGAGTGTGATGGATGTCGGCCTGACCGATATCGAGAATCATTGCATTATAGTGCGCAAGAATCGAAGTCAGCGCAGCCGTCACACCGGGTTTATCCTGCCCGGATATATTAATGAGAATCAGCTCTATATCGTGGTGATTGGTGCTCATTTGCCTGTAATACTTACTTCACACGGATTTTCTGCCCGGGCTGAATCACAGGATTGTTGCCCGAAAGATTGTTGAGGCGCTTAAGCTCCTTAACCGTTGTGCCGTTCTTACGGGCGATGCGGTCGAGCGAATCGCCAGATTTGGCAGTAACCGTGCGTGTTTTATCTGTTTTCTTTTTGTTCTTTTTATTCTTTGCGGAAGATTTGTTGCTCTTGGCGGAGTCCTTTTTGGCCGAAGCGGTAGACTTGGCAGGGGCAGCCTCACGCTGTATCGGCTCGGCGCTCTCGGTAGATTCGGCAGCGCTCTCGGCCGCCTCGGAAGCACGAGAAGCCTGCGCGGAATTATGCGCTGTAGAGGTTTCTGCAGCCTGCGCGCTCTCCTGAGCAGCGGGCGTTGCAGCGCTGTCGGCCGGAGTGGTCTGTTTTACAAGCAGATTGTCGCCCTCGGCCGGAGGAGTAGCCACCGGTTTGCCCTTATATGTGCGCTCCTTGGTGATAACCTTGAGCGTGCGGCCGCGACGGGCTTTCGAGATGTTGCCGTTGGCCTGCTTCAGGCTCCATACCGACACTCCGTAATGACGTGCGATTGACGAGAGTGTCTCGCCGCGGCGCACCTTATGATAAACCGTCTTTTCGGTGGTGACATATCCATCGGCATCCACGGCAGCAGAATCAGCAGCAGCCGTGGTGGCAGCCGCTCCGGCGGTCTCGGCCGCTAATTCCGAAGGCTCAACGGTGAGCCTGCGGGCATACTGGTCGGCATTGTTGGCCGCGATGGCTTCCTCGCTCATAATGTAGGAATACACCTGATTGGCCGGCAGCACAAGCGAATAGGGCCGGATGTCGCCGGGGATGCAATCCTGACGATACTGAGGATTCAGAATCCGCAACTCCTCCACAGGCACTCCGAGCACCTCGGCAATCTGCGGGAAATAGATGCGGCGGCTCACAGTCACCGAATCGGTGAGAATCGGCTTCTTGGCAAGCGCCGGCGATATGTTGTGCTGCTTGTAATAGTTCATTACATAGGTGGCGGCGATGAACCCCGGCATATATCCGCGCGTCTGCTTGGGCAGATAAGGATAAATGGCCCAGAAATCCTTTACGGCTGCATTTTTGGCGGCAGCAGAGGTTCCGGCAGCCTGTGCAGTGTTCTTTGCAGCGCCGACAGTACCACCTGCACGGCGGATAGCCTTGTTAATGTTGCCCGGACCGCAATTGTAGGCGGCGATGGTGAGCGACCAGTCGCCATAAATATCGTAGAGCTGACGGAGCAGTTTGGCAGCCACAGCCGATGAAGCCACCGGGTCGCGGCGCTCATCCACCAGGGTATTCACCTCCATACCGAATCCGCGGGCCGTTGGGAGCATCAGCTGCCAGAGGCCGGTGGCGCCCGACCGCGACACGGCGTCGGGATTCAGCGCCGACTCTATGATTGGGAGATATTTCAGTTCGAGGGGGAGATTCTCGCGCTCAAGCGCCTGCTCGAAAATGGGCATATAATAGAGGCTCATTCCCAGCATATTCTCCACCAACGACCGGTTTCGCTTTGTGTAAGCGTCGATATATCCGCGCACTATCGAATTGTAGGGCAGTTCGATGGTGGTGGGTATAGCCGCCAGACGGTTGATAATCTCCTGATCTGTGACCTCAGCGTCGGGCTTGCGGTCGACATCGGCATCAAGAGCGGTGTAATTGACTATATACCAGTTCTCCATCATCTTCTGCACATCGGTCTCGAAGCTTTCCGGGAGCACCACGGTGGAGTCGCGGTCGTAGCTTGACAGGGATAGCACATTGGGGGCAGCATCGGCAGCCACTGTGGCAGCGGCGGCGAAAAAGCCTGTGATGAATAACGATTGGAGTCGGGTGGATAGAATAGTCATGGCGGTAATTTAAAAATTCAAGGCCCAGGCCAGGCCAAGAGAGGGATAGCGTTGTCGGCCGTCCTGCATCAGAGCCGGCACGACATCCATTGAGAGTTTCGGGGTAATGTCGAAATGCGACAGCGAGGCGTCGACGTATGCGTCGACCATTGCAAGGAGATATACGCCCACCATCGAGATGATGCAGAGGTCGCGGTTGCGGCGGAAGAAGTTTTTGCGTGAGCGCATCAGGCTCGTGAGCCAGTTTTTGTCGATGCTCGACTCATCCACATTTGGCGCGAAGAAGTCCATATAGCTTTTCGACGATGGGTCGTTGTCGAGCAGGTCGGCATAAGCGCGCGAATAGTCGCGGAGCATCTGGTTGTTCCAGCTTGTGGCATAGCCAAGACCGAGATACCCGCCCACGATGATGGGCAGCTTCCAGTAGCGGCGATTGTAGATCTGCCCCAGACCGGGGAACAGAGCCGAGAGCCATACGGCGCGGTTGGGATCAGGGTTGAATTCCACCTCGGTAGGCACCCATTCCTCTTCCGGAATATTGCCCAACTTGCTAATAATCTTTGCGTTGCGTTCTACGCGCGCAATAGAGTCGGCCTCCAAAGCCTCGCCGGCAGTGAGCACCCCGAGAGTGTCGACAGGTACAATGCTCAGCGAGTCGTTGACCAGGTCGATGGCATCTTCCACCACTTCAGTACGCCCGCCCACCGGTGCTCCCACCGGAATAGAATCAGGCAGGGCAGCCTGCGCGGCGGCATTGGCTGTATGGCCGGCATGATGTCGCGGCACAGCCGTCTGGGCGCAGAGCGTCGGCGACAGCAACGGCAACAGCATAGCCATCAGTGCCACAACTATCCGCAGCGGTCTGTGCGCCGACAATATAGTGAGCAGATTTCGCTTTTTGGTTTCGCAATTGAACATACCAAATGCAAAATTAGTCAACTTTGCCAACAATAGCAAATTTAGCCGCCACGGCCTTTCCCCGGATAATGATTTTTTAACGTTTCCCTCTCATTCCACCGGACGGTCAACCGGACTTTTCCCCGGCGCAAACCCCTTGCCGGAAGAACGTTGCCTCCTTGTAGCCCCCTTTTTACCACTTTTGCGCGATGCTTCCGCACGCGATGCTCCCTCACGTGATGCACCTTCACGCGATGCTTCCTCACAAGCCGACGTGCGATGCGCATTCCTGAGACTGTCGGACTTCGCGGCATCTGTAGCGGCGCTGACCATCTCGATAGAATCTACTGCCCGACGGTCATCCCCCTCGGATGCTTCGCCACGGCCACCACCTTTTGTGAAATATGCGAAAACCACTACCAGCGCCATAAGCCCCAGCAGCATCAGGGTGCCCCGGATTTCGCTATGTGTCATTTTCTGCATATCGTCTCTTTACATAATTTTCGGCATTCCCGGCAATCAGTTTCGGCATTCCCGGCCAGAGGCATTTTGGCATTCTCCGTGCCTACCAGAGGTCGAAACGGAATCCGGCGGAAAGCTCTACCGAGATATTGTTGGTAAGAAATGTATGGGTCTTGTCGTAGATAAGGCCGCTGTCGATGGTGCCAACGAGACCGAAAAACCAGCGCCGGCTCGGGTTATTGTAGATGGTCGAAAACTTCAGTCGGTTGCTCATAGCGAAGGAGGGCTTTTCGCTGTCTTCGTTGGTGATATATCCCACCCTCACACCAAGCATCGGTGCGCACGACACCCCGAGCACCCATCCGCGGTGAAATACCCAGTTGTAGCCATAGCCCAGTTTGAGGGCATAGTTGCGGTTGCCCACACGATAATGATTTTTCCACGGCTCGGGCAATCCTTGCCCCAATTGCGGCGCAACCTCCGAGAAGTCAAGGCTGTAGTTCTGCGACCAATAGGCCAATCCGGCATACATCGACCCGGAACTGCGCACCTGTATCTTGGAATAGTTGAATGCGGCTGCCTGCGAATAGTGCTTGTGGTTGAAGAAATAGTAGAGATTCACCCCCCAGCTGTCGCTATGGAAGCCGTGGAAGGGGATACTCGAATTCTGCATCGCTCCGGGATAACCGTGCCGCGAGATTGTCATATCCACATCGTTGTTCACCGAATAGAATTCCGCGCCGAAGAGCATACAGTTGAACTGGAAATCCCATCGCTTACGGGCACCGGTGGTGGCACTGAAATATTTGCTCACGTTCATATCGTAGCCCACCGACACGGCCATATAGGTCAGCCACAGGCCCACCGATGTGGAGGGACTGTTGTCGATCATCATCCGGTAGTGGTCGCTGAAACGGAAATCATAAATATCGGACCAGCTGTCGACCTTCACCTTGGCATTCATCCTGTAGCCCGAGCCTTGCACGTAGATGGAATCGTAGCCGTTGAAAAATTTATCGCCCCAGCGGTAGGTTCGCACGCAGAAGGCGGGGAATTTCCCCCACTTCGCTATCGAGTCGAGATTCAGGAACGGCTCTTTCGCACCGGCCACCGACGAGGCCAGCGACGCCACAATAAACAGAAGAGCCACCAGAAGCCGACTGAACGGTTTCCGGTGACCCTTATTGTAGTTTATGTCGTCGGTAACTTTTTTCACGGGCACAAAGTTACGAATTTCAAGCGTAAATCCGTAATGGTTGGCGGCCTGCGGAATAAAAATTTCGACTTATCGGACAGCAAGCTGTCTTATTTTCTAAGATTATTTCACAACCACCTTGCGCGAGATGTTCTCGCCGCCGGCATTGACTGTGAGCACATAGATGCCTTCGGGAAGTGCCGAGCCGTCGAGGTCGAGGCTGTCGCTTGCGGCAGATGCAGCTGCCACTTCGGCGCCCTGCACGTTGAAGAGCTTGCAGGAGAGTGCCTCTACACCGGGGCAGGATACCTCAAACTGCTTTGCGCCTTTCGAGATTACGGAAAGTACATCCTCTGCCTTGTTGATAAGCACTGGGTTGATGCCCGAATTCAGCACGATGGCCTCTTTCAGACCGGCCAGCACATTGATTTTGCCGGCGCCCCATTTCTCCTTATCCTTGGCGGTGTAGGCATCCTGGGTAGATGTTTTCTTGATGATATCGAGAGCTTCCTGGCCACGCATACCGGGGCAGGCCTCAAGCCAGAGGGCGATTGTGCCCGACACGAAGGGTGCTGCCATAGATGTGCCCTGCATATAGTCCCAGCCATTCTTGCGACCGTTACCCTGCACGTATGCGTTGTAACCCTCTTTCTCCTTTTTGTCATTCTTGTTGTAATTGCTTACCGAGGAGATGAGCTGGGCACCGGGGGCGCAGACTACAGGGAGCTGACGGCCGTCGCCCGACTTGCCATACGAGGAGAACACGGCGATGTTGTCCTGCTTGCCGCCGTAGGTCACACCGGCTGAAGAGCCGTTGAGTGTGGGGCAGTAAGTACGTGATACCCAAGCGCCTACCGAGATGGTGTTATAACCGCAGGCCATACCGTTGATTGAGCCTATATCAGAGCCGCTCACATAGCCGCTGACGCTCTGAGAGGAAAATACAGCCTCGGAAGAGCCTTCTTCAGTATAGGAGTCGCAGTATGCGTATACCTTCTGGTTAACACCGTTGGAGCCTTTTGCAATTTGAACACCGAACACGATAGGTGTGGTACCGGAGGATACCATACTGTTGATCATATACACATTGAAGCGCTTTGTCGACGAATCCACGCCCCAGCTTACAGATACCGATGAGCCGGTGGCGAAGGCCGATTTAAACACATCGTTGTTGGAGGTATTCATATTGTAGCTGCCCGATTCACCGGTGAGCTTATACGACGATACAACCTGCTTATCAGCGGTATTGTAGAGAATAAGTGTGGTCTCGAAGGGAGTGCCGGTAGCAGCCCAGAACTCAGCAGTGTAAAGCAGCGGATCCATCGCACTTTCTGAAGGCACGATGAAGGTTTGAAGGCCGCGCGAGCCGGAGCCTTGTACAGTCTTTTCAATCGACATCTTGGAGCCGCCTTCGTTACCGGCCGACACAACTACGATAGCATCCTGTGCACGGCTGTCGAGATAGCGGTTAACCGGCTCCTGAGGGTCGTGGCTGCCGCGGTTGTGGCCCAGCGACAGGTTCAGCACAATAGGTTTGCCATCCTGCTTGGCGCGGTCGATCACTTTACCCATACCGGCCATAATCGAAGCATTGTCGAATGTGCCGCAGCCTACGATAATGTCGGCCTCGGGAGCAACGCCGTAATAAGGGATTTTACCTTTCAATATCTTGGTGGTGCTACCCTCACGAATTGCGTATTCGCCGGTGATATTGTCGCTGCCGGCGATAGTGCCGAGCACGTGTGTGCCGTGAGTCTCGCCGGTATTGTCGGTGGAGAAGGAAGCCACACCGTCGGCATCCTCATAAGCGTGAACTGTGCCTTTCGACACATTGTAGATGGCTTTCACACGAGTCTTGCCGTTGCCGTCGGTAAAGTTGACATGATTGGGATCCAGGCCCATATCATACAGACCGACATACACGCCTTTACCTTTGTAGGCGCGGTCAAGGCCCTCGCTGCCAAGGTGGCATGCGTCGGCAAACGACAGGCGGCGGGCCTCATCGTTCAGGGGAGCGGCGTCGTGGGGGAAATCTACCGACTTCACAGCCTCGAGAGCTGCCAGGGAATCCACGTCGGCAAGTTTCACATTCACGATTGCCATATCGCCTGTATGGTCAAGCACCGTGAAGCCGGCGGCCTCAAGATCGGTGTAAGCATAACCGTCGGTGAGAGTTACAAACACGTTTGCAGCAGGCTGGAAAGCCTCGGCGGCAGCGCGCGAGCGCTTGGCCAGCTGTGCCTTCTGCTCAACGAAGCGGTCGATTTCCACACGACCTACATTGTTGATTTTGCTTTGAGCAACGGAGGAGAGGCTGCATCCTGCGGCCAAAACTCCGAGGAGTAAGATTTTCTTCATCCTGATATGTTGTTATTTTCTATTAAGCAGATTAAATAATGTACCCGTACATAAATATACAAGGATTGTGATCTGAATTAGGAAATACTATTGCACTGCACTACTGCTTTCGCATATTATGTTCTGAATCACAAGAAGCATCCTTAATTGCGCATAGCCTCCGGGCGGAAACTATGGTGGGCAAAGTTACGCATTTCATTTCAAAAAACAACAGTTTCGCCGCTCTAAATTTCCTGAAATAACATTATTTATCATTTTAGCTGACAAAATGTCTTGCTCCACCGATTGCGCTATGGCAGGATAGCACATTGCTGTTACAAAAATTTATTTCCGAAAAGCAATGTTTAAAAACATAAAAACCTATCCCCCATTTCCGGTGTTATATCATTAAATATCAGTCAGCTATGCATCCGGCCGCCCTTCTTTTCCGCCCCGCACACCATTCATTGTGCACTTATTTTTTGACATTTAGCGCAAATTTTGCTGCAAAAATGTTGGTTTTCGTAAATTTTTGTCGTAACTTTGCCGGAAGCAGATTAAAAAATGGCTACAATTTTGAGGTAAAAACATTAAGTTTTGTGATTTAAATGCGTTACAATCAATAACATTTTAAGCTACCTGCTGAAAGGAGGTTAAGAATCATACTTTAACCGCCTGCATTCTCTTTGAAAATATATCAGAATTTATGTTTAATAATCTTTAGTGTATGAAAAAGCTGTTTCTATTAATGACGACGGTGCTTCTGATGGCCGTTTGCGCTGTGGCGCAGACTAAGGTCGTGTCAGGTACGGTCGTTTACGCCGGCGACGACGAACCCCTCCCCGGGGCTACGGTTCTCCCGGTTGGCGGCGGCCAGGGCACATCTACTGACCTGGATGGCAAGTTCACTCTTACCGTTCCCGCCAAAGTTACCAAGCTTAAAATTTCCTATGTAGGTATGATTGAACAGACCGTAGATGCCGGTCAGAATCTCACAATCAAACTCGACAACTCCGAGAACAATCTCGATGAAGTCATGGTCGTGGCTTACGGTACCGCCAAAAAGAGCGCTTACACCGGTTCGGCCTCTGTTGTGAAAGCAGAGCAAATCGAGCAGCGCCAGGTCACCAATGCCGTAAACGCACTCGCCGGTACTGTTGCCGGTGCTCAGGTGCTCAACACCAGCGGCCAGCCCGGTAGTGCTCCTACCGTATATATCCGAGGCGTCGGTTCGCTTTCTACCTCCGCTCAGCCTCTCTACGTAGTCGACGGCGTGCCTATGCCCAACGGCGATATCGCTTCGCTCAACACCGCCGATGTGGAATCGATGACCGTGCTGAAAGATGCCGCCGCTGCCGCCCTTTATGGTGCACGCGGTGCCAACGGTGTCATCATCATCACCACTAAGAAAGGTAAAACCGGCGACGCTGTAATTACCGTCGACGCCAAATGGGGTTCCAACTCACGTCAGCTCCACAACTACGACGTAATCAAAGACCCCCGTATGTACTACGAAATGTCGTACAACGCTCTGCGCAATGGCTATATGTACCACCAGGGTGCTTCCGCAGCTGAAGCTCACACTCTTGCCAACAACGCCCTCTCCGGCGGCAAGGACTGCGTATTCGGCCCTAACTTCAATATATGGAACGTGCCCGCAGGTCAGCTCCTCATCGGCACAAACGGCAAGCTCAACCCCGCTGCCACACTCGGTACTGTAGTTGGCAACAACTTCATCACCCCCGATGACTGGGTTGACGGCACTTTCCGCGACGGTCTCCGCCAGGAATACAACGTAAGCGTTTCCGGTGGTAGCGACCGCTTCAACTTCTACGGCAGCTTCGGCTACCTCTCCGATGAGGGTATCATCGAATCCTCCTCCTACAAGCGTCTCTCTGCTCGCGTCAGCGCCGACTACCAGGCCAAGAGCTGGCTCAAGTTTATGACCACTATGTCATACAACAGCGTCAACTCCGGTTATCCCTCCGGCCAGGAAGCAGCTGCTTCGGTTAGCTCACGCTCCGCTTTCGGTGTGGCTTACACCATCGCCCCCATTTACCCGATGTATGTGCGCAACGCCGACGGCTCCCTGATGATGGACGCCCGCACAGGCAAGACCATCTACGACTACGGCGACGGTAAATACACCTCCGGTGTGGCTCGTTCATATCTCTCGGGCGCCAACCCCGCTTCCGACCTTATGTACAACACCGACGACCTCCTGATGGATGTATTCCAGGGCAAGTGGGCCGCCACAGTCACTCCTATCACCAACCTCGACATCACCGGTACTGTCGGCTACTACCTCGACACCACCCGCAACCATGTCAACTCCTCGAAGTACTTCGGTAACTCTTCGCGTGTTGAAGGTATCGCAGGCCAGTCGGTAGCGCGCGAACGCGACCTCAACCTTCAGGCCCTCGCCACTTACCGCCGCACTTTCGCCGATGTACACCACGCCGACTTCCTCCTCGGTTACGAATCTCTCGACCGCAACTACGAGACACTCTCCGCTTCCGGTACTCACATCTACGATCCCACCGGCTGGACAGTAAACAACACTCTCGACAACGCAGAACGTAGCTCATCAGGTGGCAACACCACCAACTACACCACACGCGGTATTTTCGGCCGTATCAACTACGACTACGATTCGAAATACTTCGGTTCGGTATCCTACCGTCGCGACGGTTCTTCTCGCTTCGCTCCCGACAAACGCTGGGGTAACTTCTTCTCCCTGTCGCTCGCCTGGGATATGGTAAAAGAGAAATTTATGGAAAGCACCGCCGAATGGCTCGACCTCTTGAAGGTGAAAGCATCTTTCGGTCAGCAGGGTAATGATAACCTCGGCGGCAAATACCTCTACGGTTATCAGGACACTTACATTGTGGAAGGTATCGACTCCTGGCAGGACGGCGAGCTTTACGCAAAAGGTAACCCCGACCTGACTTGGGAAACCTCCAACGCCCTCAACGTCGGCGTTGACTTCAGTTTCCTCCAGGGCAAAGTAGCCGGTACAATCGAGTATTTCCAGCGTCAGACATCCGATATGCTCTACCTCCGTCCCGTGGCTCCTTCGCTGGGCTACCAGACATTCCCCATGAACGTTGGCTCCATGCGCAACAACGGTCTTGAAATCGAGGTGAACTATCGCCCCATCAACAGCCGTCACATCGTTTGGGATATCAACGCCAACCTCACTTACATCAAGAACAAGATCATCAAGCTCAACCCCGAAGCAGGCGGCGAAATCCTCCGCGGTATGACCATCTGGAAAGAGGGTGAGTCGATGTACAACTACAACCTCGTTGACTACGCCGGCGTAGATCCCGAAACCGGTGAAGCACTCTACTGGACTCACGATCCTCTCTACAACAACGACGGCACTGCTATGCGAGACGCCAAAGGCAAACAGGTTTACGGCGAAGAATACCTCACCACCAACTACGATGAGGCTTACGCCAACAACCGCAAGGCTACCGGCAACCTCCTTCCCAAGGTTTACGGCGGCTTCGGCACCAACCTCAAAGTCTACGGCTTCGACTTCGGTATCCAGTTCAGCTACCAGCTCGGCGGCCGCATCTTCGACGACGGTTACGGCTCATACATCGTAGCCGGTAAGACCGCAAGCCTCGGCGGCGGCTTCCACACCGACCTACTCAAAGCATGGACCCCCGAAAACCGCTTCACCAACATCCCGAAGATGGACGCCCAGGCTGCCTACGATCTCGGCACTCAGACCACTACCTTCAACCTGATCAGCTCCAACTATCTTGCCATCAACAACATCACCGTTGGTTACACTCTCCCCGGCAAGTGGACTTCGAAGCTCGGCATCGAATCGGTTAGAGTTTACGGCTCGGCCGACAACGTAGCTCTCTTTGCAAAGCGCAAAGGTCTTGACCCCCGTCAGGGCTTCGGCTTATCGGAAGCTGCTCCCGGCTACTCCGCTATCCGCACAATCTCCGGCGGTATCAAGGTCGTTTTCTAAGCATTTAATTTAATCCGACTATCAAAATGAAAAAATATAAATTGCTTTTCGCAATCCCGGTAGCTGCTATTGCTCTCGCTGGCTGCAACGACCTCGATCAGCTTCCTTACGGAAACGTTCTTACGGCCGATCAGAAAGCAGACATCGTGGAGAATGACCCCGAAATGGCATCGGCCACCGTGAACACCCTCCCCCAGCTCACATCTTCATATATGTCGCTGGGCTACGCCAACCTTCACACCGACTTCGGCTGGCCCTCGATTATGATCGTCACCGACTCTCGCGGTATGGATATGCCCTCCGCGCTGATCGGTTACAACTGGTACACCGCCGCTCTTGAATGGAGCGACTTCGGCGGCCTCTACTACGATAACCTTATCTACTGGCGCACGCTCTACAACCTGATCAAGACCAGCAACTCCGTAGCCGCTATGGTAGATCCCGCTGCCACCACAGGTAAGCTCCAGTACTACCGCGGTCAGGCACTCGGTATGCGTGCATGGGCCTATCTTAACCTGGCTCAAATGTACCAGTTCACCTACGCCGCCAACCCTCAGGCTCCCACAGTGCCCGTGTTAACTGAAAAGAACATGGACCAGGCTGCTGCCGAAGGTCTGGCTCGCGCCACCGGCGTTGAAATCTACGCTCAGATCAAAGCCGACCTCACCGAGGCCATCGCTCTTCTCGACAAAGCTGCCGAGCAGGGTGTAACCCGCGCAACTGAGGCTCCCGCCGCCAACTACACCAAGACCTTCATCAACTCCACAGTGGCTTACGGTCTGCGTGCTCGTGCCAACCTCCTCACCAACGACTGGGATGCTGCCGCAAGCGATGCACAGACCTGTATCGACCTCGCTAAAAAAGAGGGTCTTGACATTGCCAAATCGGAAGACATTTCCGTTCCTTCTTTCTACGACATCAACGAAAAGAACTGGATCTGGGGCTTCTACTGCGACCCGCAGTCCAACCTCGTCGGCATCGTAGGCCGTGGCGGTCAGTTCGGCTCCTTCTACGACAACTACCCCTCGGCCGGTGTTTACCGTCTGATCAACAAAGCTCTCTACGAATCCATTCCCTCCGATGACGTCCGCAAGGGCTGGTGGCTCGACGGCAAGGCTACTCCTCCCCGCACACTCCCCTCGCAGTATCGCGAATGGATCTCCGGTGCAGTATCAAAAGGTATGCAGCCTCACCCCGCCTACACTCAGATCAAATTCGGCGCTTACGAGAACACCCCCGGTACCTCCACCATGTCGGAAGACACCCCCTATATGCGTGTTGAGGAAATGTACCTCATCCTCGCTGAAGCTCAGGGCATGAAGGATTTCGGCACCGGCAAAACTACTCTTGAAACATTCGTTCGCACTCGTCAGCCAAAATACACCTGCAAAGCTACCAACTCTGAAGAACTGCGCGACGCCATCTGGTTTCAGCGCCGTATCGAGCTTTGGGGCGAAGGCTTCAGCTACCACGATATGATGCGTCTGCAGAAACCCTGCGACCGTCGCGGCGGCGGCTTCGACAAGGCTGTGGTATTCAACGTAGCTCCCGGCGATCCCGCTATGATTTTTGAAATCGTCCAGAGCGAGGCTCAGAACAACCCCCTCGTCGGCAATGTTTCCAACGGCGCAGTTGTGCCCACCGCAGTGCCCGACATTTGATAATCAAATTTATTAAGAAATATCTTTTAGAATCCAACAAGATATGAAATTCAACAAATTGATCATAGGTTTGGGTGTGCTGGGCCTGATGTCCACTTCCTGCGACAAAGCAGAAAAGCAGGACTACACCGCCGCTCCCGGCGTTGCCACACCCCCGGCATATTTTGCTATCGACCGCGACGACGAAATCGTCCTCGAAGAAGAGCAGAACGAGTTCACAATACCGGTATACCGCGCCACTACTGAAGGCGAAGCCACAGTTGCATTAAAGTGCACTATCTCCGACAACGCCAACGGCCACTTCACCATCCCCGAATCGGTGACCTTCCCTGCAGGCGAAGGAGAAGCCGACATCGTAATCAAATACGACTGGGACTGGATGAAAACTCAGGGCGGTGTTCCCTTTGAATTCAGCTTCGCCCTCGCTGGAGAATCCTCCCCCTACTTCGACGTCGACTGCGACTACGTAGTCACCTACGTTCCCTGGACCAACGTTGTTGGTCCCGAAGGCGGCACACAGTCATACTTCGTCGACGAATACTTCTGGGCCGGCTGGGGCGTTGACACCCCCATTGATTACCCCGTGGAAGTACAGTGGGTTGAAGGCGTAGCCTCGATGAAAGGTATGTACCGCGTGCTCACCCCCTACGCAAGCTGCCCCCACATCGGCGGTGAAGGCCAGGGTATCTACACCGGCGGCGACAAAGTCAACATTATGTACATCAACGCCAAGGATCCCGCCAACGTTTACCTTTGCGACAAAACCGGCAAGCCCTCGCCTAACTACGACACCTACTACACTATGTCGGAAGAATATGGCAACGTAAGCTACTGGGACCGTGTTTCCGGCTATCTGAAAGATGAAGTATTTGAATACGGTGGCAAGAAGTACCGCAACTCGGAAGGCGAATCCAAATACAATGGCACATTCGATGAGGAGAACAACTATATCCTCTTCCCCGAGGGTCACTTCTTCTGCTACTTCGGCTTAGAAAAAGGTCAACCCGTCGTTCTCTCCGGCACTGACCAGCACAACCAGCTGCGCATCCTCCTGCCCGACGGCAAGCTCCCCGCTGAATGGGAAGAACTCGGCGAAGGTACATATACCGATAACTTCATCTCTCTGCTCAACAAAGACCTCCTTGACAACCCGATTACCATCGGCGTCACCGTCGAGCAGTCGCTCAAAGATGCCAACGTTATCCGTATGGTCAACCCCTACATCGAAGATCCTATCTGGGAGAACACTCAGGAAGGCGACTACAACATTGCCATCGACCTCACCAACCCCGACGTTGTTAAACTTGACCTCCAGGAGACCGGATACACCTCCTACTATAAGAATCACGACCGTCCTACCTACATCATCAACCAGGGTGCATACCTCACCCTCTATGCCGACAAAGGCGAAGACCCGCTCACCGATGATGAAGTAGTAAAACAAGGCGTCAACGACCTCTACAAAGACGGAGTCATCGACATCAAGCACCCGATTTACTACCTCCCGGCCGATGAATCTCAGAATGTCAAGGAGGCAATGTTCACCATCAAAGACGCCTACGTCAAGCTGGTAATGCCTACCGAAGAAACACGCAAGACCTCCTACGCTACCAAGGCAGCCAAGAACAATGGCAAGTACATCGACGGCACACGCAGCGCACGCCTCAGCCGCACCATCAAGCCCACCATAATGCACACCTTTGCCATCGACCGATTCCGTTGCAAATAATCCCGCAATACCCCCTTTGCAAGTCGCTCCAGGCCACCCGCCTTGCAGCACACTACAAAGAGAAAAATAACCCCATCGAAATGCCCGACTCCCCCGAGCCGGGCATTTCTTTCTCCCTTCCCTTGCAAAACTCATAAAAAAGCCTTAACTTTGCAGACGGATAAGGCCACCCCGCCATTCGGGCATCCCTAACCCACTCCGCCCTCACTTCCCTTAGGCGCCCCATCCCCGGTTCACGGAATTTCCCCGGAGCCACAGACCCACCTCCTCCGTAGGAGATACAAGTTAGAAGCGACCAAAGGAAAACAGTCAGAGCCACGGAGCAAACAAGCCGCAATAGCTCAGTCGGTAGAGCATTTCATTCGTAACGAAAAGGTCGTGGGTTCGAGTCCCACTCGCGGCTCCAATAATTTCCCTGCACACAAAAGAATGGAAGGAGTGGTGCAAAACTCCTAATCGCAGGAGCGATGAAAGCTCCTCAGTGTACGTATTAGCGCCTTGTGTTGATACGTTTTTGTTCTTTCTGAGTGATATATTTTGCTCTTTCTGAGTGATATCTTTTGCTCCGTCTGAGTGATATCGTTTGCTCCGTCTGAGTGATATCATATAGGCACAATATAGTGAATAGGTTTGCTGAAATTGAGGCTGTCTGATAGAATTCTATGAAGCGAAATTTAATAGACGGGAAATGTTAACACATTTTAACTATACATTAGTAATAAAATCGACAATATAATCGTTGTAATTGCAGATTGAGACCAATACCCCCCGGCCGAAAGCTCTAAATCAAGGCCGACAAGGGGAGATTTTTCGTGTATATATATCAGAGCATGAGACAACTTAAAATATCCAAATCAATCACCAACCGCGAAAGCGCGTCGCTCGACAAGTATCTTCAGGAGATTGGCCGAGAGGAGCTTATCACGGTTGAGCAGGAGGTAGAGCTTGCACAGCGCATCCGTGAAGGAGATGAGCGGGCTCTTGAGAAGCTTACACGCGCCAACCTCCGTTTTGTCGTTTCCGTAGCCAAACAGTATCAGAATCAGGGACTCAGTCTCCCAGACCTTATCAACGAGGGTAATCTCGGCCTGATTAAGGCCGCCCAGAAGTTTGATGAAACACGCGGATTCAAGTTTATATCCTACGCCGTATGGTGGATTCGTCAATCGATTCTGCAGGCATTGGCCGAGCAGAGCCGTATTGTGCGTCTGCCGCTTAATCAGGTAGGTTCGTTGAACAAAATCTCGAAGGCTCTGTCGAAGTTCGAGCAGGAGCACGAGCGCCGTCCGTCGCCCGAGGAATTAGCCGAGACTCTCGATGTGCCTGTCGACAAGGTGGCCGATACGCTGAAGGTGTCGGGCCGTCATATCTCGGTTGATGCACCTTTTGTAGAGGGCGAGGACAATTCGCTGCTCGATGTGCTCACCAACGACGACTCCCCTATGGCCGATGCCACTCTCAATCAGGAATCGCTCTCAAAGGAGGTTGACCGCGCTCTGCGTCAGCTTCACGAGCGTGAACGCGAGATTCTGAAAATGTTCTTTGGTATCGGATGTCAGGAGATGACTCTTGAGGAAATCGGCGCCAAATTCGACCTCACCCGCGAACGTGTACGTCAGATTAAGGAGAAGGCTATCCGCCGGCTCAAAGGGCAGAAATCACGTCTGCTCAAGACCTATCTTGGTCAATAATCATTTCCCGAATTCAATAAAAAGTAAATAAAAAAGCCGCAAATTTTGCGGCTTTTTTAGTATCCGAAGGCATCGTTGTATTCCCGTAGGGAGTCGAACCCTAATCGTTGGAACCGGAATCCAATATTCTATCCATTGAACTACGGGAACAAATCTGAATTTATCGTTCGCAAATTTTTGCGTGTGCTGGATTTAGCGTTCGCAAATTTTTGCGTGTGCTGAATTTAGAGTGCGCTGACTTTTGCGTGCACAGGAAATTCGCATTAACGGAATTTCGCTGTTGCGAGTGCAAAGGTAATGATTTTTTGACTGAGAAGCAAAAAAATCTCTGCGGCAGGTTTTAGCCGGACTTTCCCGGACAGTTGGGAGTAACGGAGAGTCAAGGCTTTGCCGACTTAGGCTTTGCCGCAAACTGGCGCTATTTGCTTTTGCCGGGCTGCAGGGTGGCCATATAGTCGAGGTATTCCTGCAGGGGCGAGAGGTAGTCTTCGGCGATGAAAAGGTCGGAGCAGAGAACCATCACCACCGTGTCGGGGGCAAACTCGGTGAGTTCGCCCCAGTAGAGCGGCGGGATGTATAGCCCTCGGTCGGGTCGGTCGAGGGAGAATGACTGCCATTGGTGGCCATCATACGTTTTCACAATGCAACTGCCGTGGAGCACCACAATCACCTCCTCAAGCGTCTTATGGGCGTGAGCACCGCGTGTGCTTCCCTCGGGCATTCCATAAAGATAGAACACCCGCTTAATATCGAAGGGGGAATCACCCGGATACTGTATAAAGCTCAGATTGCCGCGTTCGTCGGCAAACCGAGGCAAATTAATGTATCGGGGACTGTTTTGCGGCAGTGGTGCTTCAGACATTTCAACCGATCGGTTCAGAGATTAAAAACGGGGCGGTGTCAAAATAGCCAACAACGCATCAACTTGTAGAGGCTGTGTCAAAATAGCCATCGACGTATCAACTTGTAGGGACGCACCCCAGGTGCGTCCGTTGTATGCACTGAGTATCAATCTTTTAAGCGGACGCACCTTGGGTGCGTCCCTACAAGTTGATACGACAATTAGAGATTCGACACAACCTCTTGTATGCGTTATCTAATTACTTATTCACGCGGAAGGGAGCCTTGCCGTCGCGGAGGTAGTCGACAATCTGACGTGCGGCAGCGATGCCGGCGTTGATGTTGGCCTCGGCTGTCTGGGCACCCATCTTCTTGGGTGTAAAGAAGACGCGGCCTGCAAAAGCCTCCTCCAGTTCGGGAGCATTGTCGGGCTTCACATCGGCTACGTATTTCAAATCGGGGCGCTTTGCGAGGGCTTCCTTCAATCCGGCCTCATCCATCACCTCCTTGCGGGCGGTGTTGATAAGCACGCCATTCTTGGGGAGCTGCGTAATCAGCTCGCAGTTGACAGAGCCACGGGTCTCGGCTGTAGCGGGAATGTGAAGCGACACGATGTCGTTCTCGGCATAGAGCTTCTTCAGATCGGTGACAGGTTTCACACCGGCGGCCTCAATAACCTCCACGGGGCAGTAGGGATCGAGGGCGCTGACCTCCATACCGAAGCCTTTGGCGATGCGGGCCACATTGCGGCCGACCTGCCCGAAGGCGTGGATGCCAAGGCGCTTGCCCTTCAGCTCGGTGCCGGAGGTGCCGTTATACATATTGCGCACGGCCATAACAGCCATACCGAACACCAGTTCGGCCACAGCGTTGGAGTTCTGGCCGGGGGTATTCTCCACGCACACGTTGTGAGCTGTGGCGGCGGCGAGGTCCACGTTGTCGTAACCGGCACCGGCGCGCACCACGATTTTCAGACGGGGAGCGGCTGCAAGCACCTCCTCATCCACCTTGTCGGAGCGGATAATCAGCGCGTCGCAGTCGGCGACAACCTTGAGCAGCTGATCCTTAGATGTATATTTTTCCAGAAGAGCCAGCTCGTAACCGGCTTCGTCGAGGACTTTCTTTATACCCTCCACTGCCACCGGGGCAAAGGGCTTTTCTGTAGCAACAAGTACTTTCATATTCCTGTGGGAGAGTTAGAGTTTATTCTGGAATTCCTTCATAGCTTCGGTGAGCACCTTCACTGATTCGATGGGGAGCGCATTGTAGAGCGAAGCGCGGAAACCGCCAACCGAACGGTGACCCTTGATGCCGACAATGCCCTTGGAGGTGGCGAACTCCATAAACGGCTTCTCCAGCTCGGCGTATTCAGGTTTGAGCACGAAGCAAACATTCATAATGGAGCGGTCGGCGTGGTCGGGCACGGTAGCCTGGAAAATCTTCGATGCGTCGATAGTCTCGTAAAGCAGGGCTGCCTTTTCGAGGTCTTTCTGCTCAAGCACCTTGATGCCGCCGAGCTGCTTGTAGTAGCGCAGGGTCTGGAGTGCCGAGAAAATCGGGAGCACGGGAGGAGTGTTGAACATCGAACCCTTGTCGATGTGGGTCTTATAGTTAAGCATCGTGGGGATCGGGCGCGAAGGATTCTGCACGGCGTCGTCGCGGACAATCACGAGAGTGGCACCGGCGGGGGCGAGATTCTTCTGAGCGCCGGCGTAGATGAGGTCATACTTGGCCACGTCAATGGGGCGCGAGAAAATATCCGACGACATATCGGCCACCAGGCGAACCTTCACATCGGGATCCTTGCGGATTTCGGTGCCGTAGATGGTATTGTTGGTGGTATAGTGGAAATAGTCGGCATCGGCCGGCACGGTGTAGTCGCGGGGGATATATGTATAGTTGCGGTCCTCGGAGGAAGCCACCACATCCACGTCGCCAAAGAGTTTGGCCTCCTTTATGGCCTTGTGTGCCCAAACGCCGGTGTCGAGGTAAGCAGCCTTAGTTTTGAGCAGGTTGTAGGGCACCATAGCGAACTGGAGCGATGCGCCGCCGCCGAGGAAAAGCACGCTGTAGCCGGCAGGTACTTCCAGCAGCTCCTTTACCAGAGCCTGTGCCTCATCCATAACTGCCTGAAATTCCTTTGAACGGTGCGACACCTCAAGGATACTCAGACCTGTGTTGGCAAAATCAATCACTGCATCGGCAGTGTTTTTGATAGTGTAGGGGCTCATAATGGAGGGACCCGCATAGAAGTTGTGCTTCTTCATCTTGCTTATAGTTTTATGTTAATTATGGGGAGAGGTCGGTTTATATCAGAGGCAAAGGTAGACATTCCGCGTCGATTTACCAAGCCCGCGCCCAAAAATTTGTGGCGGAATTTACTGCGGCATCTGCCGCAGAGGGTATATTCCCGCTTTGCGGCGGGGCGGTCAGTCGGAAAACTGACTGGTAAATATCGAATCCACTGTCTGGTTGATTATCTGGTCGAGCAGGTCGATGGCGCCGGCGGAAGCGGGTGCGGAGGAGTCTACAGGGACATCAGAGGGGGCAGCCGGCACCTCTGTTGAGGAGGAAGTCGGGGGTTCTGAGGAGGGTGCTTCCTCGGCCGGAACAGAGCGCCCGGAAGCAGTGAAAGCCGCCAGCGAGATTGAGGGTGCGCCGGCAGGCACAGCGGGATAGACCGGGGAGGCGGTGGCTTTCCGCGAGCCGGAGCGGTGAGCGTAAGCATCGGAGGCGCTGTCGACACGCGCTCCGGTGAAATAGCGGGCACCCCAGTAACCGGAGTCAAAACCGCTTACCATCACCCCGCGGCTTGACGAGGCGTGAATCATACGTCCGTCGCCGATGAAAAGCCCCACGTGCGACACGCTGCTGTCGTCGGCGCCGAAAAACACCAGGTCGCCTGGCTGTAGGCGGTTGCGCGCCACTTTCGTGCAGTAGCGCACCTGGTCGCGGGTGGTGCGTGGCAGTTTTATGCCGCACACATCCTTATATATAGTCATCACCAGACCGGAGCAGTCGGTGCCATCCTTCGACTCTCCGCCATAGACATAGCGCGTGCCCAGCCAGGTCTGCGCCTCGGCTATGAGCGCACGGGCCATCGGGTCGTCGGCGCGTCTGATATATTCGCTTACCGAAACCGCAGGGGTCACAGCCGTGCCTTCGCTCCCTTTCACTATTTTGCGCGATGACTTACACCCCGCCAGGAGCAGGATGGCCATCAGCGGCAGAAGAAGCCGCCCGGCTCGGAATGAAAAGGTGTGGAAGATATAAGGCATAATTACGGGCACGTCACTGTGCTTTCACCCACAAATTTACCACATTTCCTCCGTACTGCAAACATTACTGCATACATTTTCCGCCCGTTTGCAACTTTTTTTGCTAACTTTGCGTCAAATAATCAAAAAACATTCATCACTTCACAGAATGGACATACTGAAAGTAAATAACGTCAGCAAACATTTTACCAACCATACGGCGCTCGACAATGTGTCGCTCAGCATCCCCGAAGGGTCGGTATACGGCCTGCTCGGGCCTAACGGCGCCGGCAAAACCACCCTTATCCGTATCATCAACCACATCACAGCGCCCGACAGCGGCTCGGTGGAATTTATGGGGCACCCGCTCGTGGCCGAAGATGTGCGCTACATAGGCTATCTACCTGAAGAACGCGGTCTTTACAAAAAGATGAAAGTGGGCGACCAGGCAATGTTTTTCGCCCGTCTGAAAGGACTGTCGCCGCGCGACGCCCAGATGCAGCTGAAAATGTGGTTTGAAAAATTCGGCATTTCCGACTGGTGGAACCGCAAGGTGGAGGAGCTGTCGAAAGGTATGGCACAGAAGGTGCAGTTCATCGTCACTGTGCTCCACAACCCCAAACTGCTTATCTTCGACGAGCCGTTTTCGGGCTTCGATCCCATCAACGCACAACTGCTGAAAAATGAGATTTTGCATCTGCGCGACCAGGGCGCTACCGTGATTTTCTCCACGCACAATATGGAGAGCGTGGAGGCGCTTTGCGACGACATCACCCTCATCAACCGGTCGCACAACATTCTCACCGGCAACGTCAACGAGATTCGCAACTCTATGGGCCGCGGCCGCTACACCCTCTCCTTCGAGGGTGAGCCGGAAAAACTGCTTGAAGCGCTCGGCTCGCGTGTATTAGAGCACACGTTCACCCGGCAGGAGAATTCGCCGGTAGTGTCGGCTCGACTGAAACTCGACCCCGATGTATCTCGTCGCGAAATCATCTCCCTGGCCAACGACGCCGTAGATCTGGTGGCTTTCGACCGCGCACTCCCCTCGATGAACGATATTTTCATCGAAACCGTAAGCGCCAACAACCCCGGCGCCGCCGAGGCAGCAGCCCTCAACACGATGGCTTGACCGAATCACAGTTCACTGAATATCAATCATTAATCCGAAATAAATGCACAATCTCAGCATTATCATACAGCGCGAATTTACCGAACGCGTTGCCAAGAAAAGCTTCATCATCACCACTCTGCTAATGCCGCTGTTTATGGCGCTTCTGATGGTAGCGCCGGCGCTGATTATGCTTTTCTCCACCCCCTCCAACAAAGTGATTGCCGTGGTCGACGAGAGCAAAATCGTGCTTCCGGTGCTTCAGAAAGCCGACACCGAGCACATCACCTTTGTGCCCGTGGAGCAGACGGCCGATTCAGCCATTCAGGACGAAGATTATTACGCCGTGCTCTCCATCCCGCGCGACATCGTGAGCAACCCCAATTCAGCCACCCTCTTCCTCCACGAGGGAGGTTCAATCGAAACCGAGGCTATGATTTCCGGCCTGATTGCCGACGCCGTGCGCGATTCGCGTATGCGCGCCTACAACATTGAGAACCTACAGGAGATTATCGACGAAACAAACGTGGAAGTGCAACTGCAGACGCTCCGCATCGATGAAAGCGGAGCTGAAAGCGCCACCTCGTCGGGCATCTCATTCGGCATAGGAATGTTTATGGCCTTCGTGCTCTATATGTTCCTGCTGATGTATGGCCAGATGGTTATGACTTCAATCATTGAGGAGAAAACCAACCGCGTGCTCGAACTGGTTGTATCCTCCGTAAAGCCCGTTTACCTGATGCTCGGCAAGATTATCGGCGTAGGCCTTGTGGCTGTGGTACAGATTATTATCTGGGGCGTGCTGCTTTGCCTCGTATCGGCATTCCTGCTGCCCGCACTGATTCCGGCCGACGTTATGACCCAGGCCGCAATGAGTCAGGCCGGCACCCTTCAGGCATCGGCCGACAGCATCGATCCGGAGATGCTCAACGCCATCGGACTGGTCACCTCCTGGAGCTTTATCGCCAAGATATTCGGCTATATGCTGATCTTCCTCATCGGCGGCTTCCTGTTCTACGCCTCGATTTTCGCCGCCATCGGTTCGGCCGTCGACAATGTGCAGGACGCCTCGCAGCTCACTTCCTTTGCCGTAATACCTATTATTATCGGCCTGGTCATCGGTATGACCGTCGGCACCGACCCCAATTCCACCCTGGCCTTCTGGAGCTCCATCATCCCCTTCACCTCACCGATGGTAATGCTTATGCGTGTGCCCTTCGATATCCCCTCCTGGCAGGTATGGCTCTCAATAGGGCTGCTTTACCTCTCCTTCATCGCCATGGTGTGGGTTGCCGCGAAAATCTACCGCATCGGCATCTTTATGTACGGCAAAAAGCCCACCATCAAAGATCTCATCCGCTGGGCCCGCTACAAATAACCCACCCCAGCCCCTCGGCCCTCAGCACCCAAAGCTAAATTTCCCCCCGGCCCTCAGTGCCCAAAGCTAAATGCCCCTCGGCCCTCAGCGCCTCGGTTCTATGCTACAGCAGCCCTCAGCGCCCAAAGCTAAACGCGCCCTATGCCAGCCTGGTGTGGGGCGCAGGCCTTGTCCAGTTATCGCCCGTGCACGGGCGATCCCCCCGCCCTCTTCGTTAGGCTTGGCAGGCACAGGCGCACAAAAGGCGCACAAAATGGTGAAAATGAAAAAATTTCACAGAAAATTTGCCCAGGTCAGAAAAAATTGCTTACTTTGCACTCTGTTTTGTGGCTCATCCTTGAAAGCCCCGGGAAAGATGCACCCTGCGGGCGATATGAGAACTGAGATGGCGGCCACGGCAATCTACGTATTTTAATAATAGAATATCTCATAACAGCCATGTCAAAGATTTGTCAGATTACAGGCAAAAAAGCGATTACAGGTAATAACGTATCGCACTCGAAGCGCCATACAAAGCGCCGCTTCAATGTGAACCTCTTCAACCGCAAGTTCTATTGGGTAGAACAGGGCACCTGGGTGCTCCTGACCGTATCGGCCGCAGGCCTCCGCACCATCAACAAAATGGGCCTCGATGCCGCTCTCAAGCAGGCCAACGAAAAGGGTTATATCACTGAAATCAAAACATTAGACTTCTAAACGAATATGGCAAAGAAAGCTAAGGGCAATCGCGTGCAGGTAATCCTTGAATGCACCGAACATAAAGCCAGCGGTATGCCCGGTACATCCCGCTACATCACCACAAAGAACCGCAAGAACACCACCGAGCGTCTTGAGCTGAAGAAATACAACCCCATCCTCAAGCGTGTAACCGTTCACAAGGAAATCAAATAATCACAACTCCTTAATCACACCAAGATATGGCAAAGAAAACCGTCGCTTCGCTGCAGAAAGGCGAAGGCCGCACCTACTCCAAGGTTATCAAGATGGTGAAATCGCCCAAAACCGGCGCTTACACTTTCCAGGAGCAGATGGTCCCCAACGACCAGGTGCAGAGCACTCTCAAATAATTTTCAGATTACAGATTCCTGCCCGCGCCCCCGTGGCGCCCGGCAGCCACTCTATACTCTACCGGCATCCCGCAGCCCACTGGGTCTCGGGATGCTGCTGTTTTTTGTGGGCATCGAAAATACACACCGGAGGCGGAGACTTTTGAGGGAGGCCTTCCGGCGAGGCGGAGATTTCGAGAGATACAACTCAAACGGATTTCAGCGAAAAAAATTAATAAATTTTCGCATTATGTTTGTGAATCCGATTGTTTTACGTTATTTTTGTAGCTGAATTAGTGCCTAAGGCCGTAATTAGCCGGGAGATTTGTGTCCTATAAGGGCGCAATTCTCTCTAATTCAGTGCATTAACCTCTATACTGACAATTCCTTACCTATCTGTAAGATTATGTTGAAAAATTTTTTCATATCGATGCTCGGCGCCATTGCCGGATTCTGGATTTCGCTGATGCTGCTTTTTCTCGTGATGGTTATGGCCATTGCCGGATCGGTGGCTTCGATGGTGCTGAACTCTTCAGAGCAGGATATGAAAGTAGAAAAAGGTTCAATTCTGCGTATTTCGCTCGACACGCAGATTGAGGAACGCCACTCCCCACGCGATATCCAGGCTTTCATCAACGAGGAACCGGAGCCGCAGACTCTCGAAAATCTAATCTACGCAATCAAAGCGGCAAAAGAGGATGACCGCATCGTGGGCATCTTTCTGAATTGCAACGGTGCTTCGGCCGGTTTAGCCACACGTCAGACACTGGCAAATGCGCTTACCGACTTCAAGACTTCAAAGAAATGGATTCTGGCCTACGGCGACAATTACAATCAGGGCGACTACTACGTAGCTTCCTGCGCCGACCACCTCTACCTCAACCCCAGCGGCAGCATCGATCTGCGCGGTCTGGCCACCTCCATCCCCTTCTTCAAGGGGCTGCTCGACAAGGTGGGTGTGACTATGCAGGTGTATAAAGTCGGCACATACAAAAGCGCCGTCGAGCCATTCATCCTCGATAATATGAGCGACGCCAACCGCGAGATGTCGCAGTATTTCCTCAACAGTCTGTGGAAGGAAATGGGTGGCACTATCGCCAAGAACCGTAAGTTGACGTTAGACAAAGTAAATATGCTGGCCGATTCGCTCGTGCCATTCGACGCCCCGGAGCAGTTTGTAAAACTCAAACTCGCCGACGGGCTGAAATATGTCGACCAGGTTGAGGAGGAACTTAAAAAACTCACCAACACCAAGAAGGACGACGACCTGAAAATCATCGACTATGATTCATATCTGGTCGACGCCACTATCCCTCACTCGCAAAGCAACGACAACAAGATAGCCGTATTCTACGCCGTAGGCGACATCACCGACGCCGGCGTCACCGGTATCACTGCCGAAAAGATGGTGCCCGAGATTCTCGACCTTGCCGAGGACGACGACATCAAGGCTATGGTGCTCCGCGTAAATTCGGGCGGCGGCTCGGCCTTTGCTTCCGAGCAGATCTGGCACGCATTAGAGGTGTTCAAGTCGAAAGGGAAAACCCTCTACGTATCGATGGGCGACTATGCCGCATCGGGTGGCTACTACATCTCCTGCGGCGCCGAGCGCATCTTTGCCGAGCCAACCACACTCACCGGCTCAATCGGCATCTTCGGTATGATTCCCTGCGCCAAGGAGCTATTCAACGACAAACTCGGAGTAAACTTCGGTGTTGTCACCACGAATGCCGGAGGCGCATTCCCCAATATTATCCAGCCAGCCACGCCTGCTGAGTCTCGCGCTATGCAGGGCGCCATCAACCGCGGTTACGAGCTGTTCACCTCGCGCTGCGCTACCGGCCGCAATATGCCGCAGGACTCCATCAAGGCCATCGGCGAGGGTCGCGTTTGGGACGGCGTCACCGCCAAACGAATCGGGCTTGTCGACCAGCTGGGCAGCCTCGACGATGCCGTAGCTTCGCTGGCCAAGAAAATGGGATACAAAGATTATCAGGTAATCACCTACCCCGAGCATAAAGCCAATTTCTGGGATATGCTTGCCACCCTGTCAGTTCAAGCCAAAGCATCGGCGCTGAAGGAGGAACTCGGCGCATATTACCCGATCTATATGGAACTGAAACGCTTCGAGAACCTTGAGCCGATTCAGGCACGTATGCTCCCGATGACAGTACACTGACTTCTATAACGATAACCCCGCAGATTTCTCACTCCGTTGCCACGCAATAAGTTCATATCCAACGCTATTCTGCTACCTATGTCGAAACTCTACGGCATAGGGGTGTGGATTCGCAATGCTATGTTCAAGTGGGGAATACTGAAAGAACGCACATTCGGTGTGCCGATAATCGTTGTCGGCAACCTCTCTGTAGGCGGTACCGGCAAGACCCCGCACGTGGAATATATCATCGACCTGCTCAAATACAAATACCACATCGGTATGATTTCGCGCGGCTACAAGCGCGCCACAAAAGGGTTTGTGCTGGCCACCCGCCGCTCAACCCCGGCCGACATCGGCGACGAACCATACCAGATATACCAGAAATTCCAGCGCGACATCTCTGTAGCCGTATGTGAAGACCGAGTGGCCGGTATCGAGGAGTTGCTCCGCATCGACCCGAAAATCAATCTGATAGTGCTCGACGACGGCTTCCAGCACCGCTACGTGAAACCGACCGTATCGATTGTGCTCACCGACTTCAACCGCCCGGTATTTGAGGACAAGCTACTTCCCTACGGACGTCTGCGCGAACCGCTCAACGCTATCTACCGCGCCGATATGGTGGTGGTTACCAAGTGCCCTGAGCGGCTTAAGGGAATAGAATACCGCATACTCAAAAACGGGCTGAAACTGTTCCCCTACCAGGGGCTGTTCTTCTCGTCAATCGAATACGCGCCACTCAAGCCGCTCTTCCCCGACGAAGCCATCGATGCCCCGTATCTGAGCTGGCTCACAAAGGAGGACACCATCCTGGCTGTCTCGGGCATTGCCAATCCAAAGCCCTTCCTACGCTATCTCAAGAGTTTCTACGCTCATATCGCTATAAAGACATTCCCCGACCACTATAACTTCACCCGCCGCGACCTCGACGCACTGCTGCGCCGGTTCAACGATCTCCCCGGCGAGCGCAAGCTTCTGATTACCACCGAAAAAGATGCTGTAAGACTCATCAATAATCCATACTTTCCCCAGGAACTGAAAGAATGTGCCTATTATGTGCCGGTGAGCGTGCGCTTCGATCCGCACAATATCGACACTTTCGACAATGAGCTGCAGAAGTTTCTTCTCAAATCCATCAAGTAGGAATGCATAATACGGAATTGCAGAATGCATCTTGCTAAATGATTGTAGCTCGGGATGCTGAACAAACCGCGCGAGCTTCGCGTTTCAACTATAAGTGCAATGTGCACATTCCCGGTTAATCTAAAACCAACACACCTATGTTAGAAAAAATCAACCAGACCGCCCGTTATCTCAATTCAAAAGTGAGCGATATGCCCAAAATCGCCATCATCCTCGGCACCGGACTCGGCCCGCTCGCCGATATGATTGAAGACAAAACGGTTATCCCCTATTCTGAAATACCCAACTTCCCCGTGTCGACCGTAGAAGGTCATAGCGGCAACTTCATCTTCGGCACCCTGTCCGGCAAGCGCGTAATGGCTATGCAGGGCCGTTTCCACTACTATGAGGGCTACGATATGAAGACCGTCACCTTCCCCGTTCGCGTGATGCGCGCTCTTGGCGTGGAGACGCTTATCGTGTCGAATGCTGCCGGAGGTATGAACAAGGAATTCCTGGTAGGTGATGTGATGATTATCACCGACCACATCAACCTCTTCCCCGAAAACCCGCTCCGCGGCAAGAACTACAACGAACTCGGTGTTCGTTTCCCCGCTATGACCGAGGCTTACTCGAAGCGCCTCGTAGCCATTGCCGACAAGATTGCCCAGGATAAGAACATCCGCCTGATGCACGGCGTATATGTAGGCACACCCGGCCCCACCTTCGAGACTCCTGCCGAATATGAATATTTCCGCATCATCGGCGGCGACGCCGTGGGTATGTCTACCGTGCCTGAAGTAATCGTGGCCAACCACGGAGGTATGGAGGTGTTCGGCCTGTCGGTTATCACCGACCTCGGCGGAAAGGACATCACCCAGGTACCCACCCACGAAGAGGTGCAGCAGGCTGCCGTCACTGCAGAACCTATCACTAAGATGCTCGTTCACGAGTTAGTGGCACGTCTTTAAGACACCGGTTTCATTCAACTCCTGAAAATGGAACAGAAATCCACTGAAATATCTACCCTTGGTGAGTTCGGCCTTATCGACCGGCTCACCAAGGATTTACCTATAGTAAACAAATCCACCCTACGCGGCGTGGGCGACGACTGCGCCGTGATGAGTTACCCCGACACTGAGGTGCTCGTCTCCACCGATCTGCTTGTGGAGGGAATTCATTTCGACCTCACATACGTGCCGCTGAAGCACCTGGGCTACAAAGCCGCCGTGGTGAATTTCTCCGATATCTACGCTATGAACGGCCATCCACGGCAGATCACCGTGTCGCTGGCTATCTCGCGCCGATTCACCGTGGAGCATATCGAGGAGCTTTACAGCGGCATCCGCCTTGCATGCGAGATCTACGGTGTGGATCTTGTGGGCGGCGATACCACTACATCGCGCTCCGGGCTGGTGATTTCCATCACCGCCATCGGCGATGCGCCGAAAGACCGCGTGGTGTATCGCACAGGCGCCAAAGACACCGACCTGATTTGTGTGTCGGGCGACCTGGGAGCGGCATATATGGGTTTGCAGCTGCTTGAACGCGAGCGCATCGCATCCGCCGGACAGAAGGACTTCCAGCCGCAGTTTGCCGGAAAAGAATACCTCATCGAGCGTCAGCTTAAGCCGGAAGCTCGCCGCGACATCATAGAGAATCTCGAGAAAGAGGGCATCGTGCCCACGTCGATGATGGACATCAGCGACGGCCTTTCATCGGAACTTATGCATATCTGCAAGGATTCCGAAGTAGGGTGCCGGGTCTACGAAGACCGCATACCCATCGACTATCAGACAGCCGTTATGGCCGAAGAACTGAATATGAATCTCGTGACGGCTGCAATGAACGGCGGCGAAGATTACGAACTGCTCTTCACTGTGCCGTTGCACTGCCACGAAGCTATCAAGAAGATTCCCGGTGTGAAGGTTATCGGCCATTGCACGAAGCCCGAGTTAGGCACCTACCTCGTCACCCGCGACGGTGCCGAGCTGCAGCTCCGCGCCCAGGGCTGGAATCCGCTTGCCGCCGAAGAAACCTCCGCGCAGTAAACCCATAAGGCTCCTACATCACTGTAAAGCATACATTCCCCCGCATACAACACCGCAAAGACATTTTCCTAATAAGGCGCAGCGCCAAAATCCGCTTGGATTTTGGCGCTGCGTATTTTAGCGTATATAACTGTTATCAGTCGAGATAATAGGTGATGGTGGAAACCACTCTTACATTCTTGGTGAATGGTGTCGACGAGCTGGAATCCTCAATCGAGAACTGCCCTTGCGAAGCGGTCTTGATTTTGCCCACCTTCGAATCGCTGTCGGTGGCAAACTTCACAGCGGCCTCACGGGCATTTTTGGTGGCGTCGGCTATCATTTCAGGCTTGATGGCGTTGAGCGCACGGAATTCATAGTCAATATACCCGTTGGAGTAAGGCACGCCCTCCTTCAGCAGGTCGGTCTGACGGGCAAGAAGCTCGCGCACCTTGCTCACTTTCGAGGTGGATACAGTCACCGTGCAGCTCAGCGAGTATTTGTAATGGAATGTACCTGAACTGTACTGGTTGGCGGTGGCATTATACGTGTCGGGCGGGTTCACCGAAATCTCATCCTTACTGATGCCATTCGATGTAAGGAAACGCACAATGGTGTTGTTGTAGCCGGTAATCTGGTCGTAAAGCGAGAGGAGGTCGTCGCCGGCCACATTATAGGTCATAGGCCAGGTGACATAGTCGGCAGCAACGGAGCGCTCCGACAGGCCGCGCACTGTGACGGTGCGGTCGCGATAAGCCACATTGTCGATGCCGCTCTTTATAAACAGACCCAGGAAGAAGATGGCCAGGGCCACCAGCCCCATACCAATCAGGCGATAAGCGCCGCTGTTGTTCTTATCCATATTATTATTTAAAATTGAATTATCATACATTCCGAAGGGCGCAAATTTTCCCACAGTCCGGGTGAGCGCAAGCTGTCCTTCTTTATATTTTAGACAAAATCGTCAGGCAAAAGTTTAGACCAGCCCTGAAATAATCAATATTAGCGCCCCCGTTATGGGATTTGAACCACGATGCAAAGTAACCTCAAAAAACTCTGTTGACAAATTAATTTTATGTGCGGTGTATGAAATGCAGCCGGCAGTGTACAAAATCAATTTTAGTACCGAACGAGGTAATACTTATCGCCAAACGATAAAGCTGAAGTTTTCCGGAACATTTTCTACCGGCTTGCCGAAGATGAATCTGTCTCCGTTAGCTGTCCTGCCGAAACCGTAGGAGGAAGAGCCGATAAGGTAGATAGCGTTAGATACGCCCAGATCGACGAGCGCTTGCGAAAAGTCGTGGAAGCTAAGTTTGTCTGTGCTCATCACCACTACGGTCTTGCCGTTGAGAGTAGCCAGGGCTTTGCGCTTGGAGGTGCCTTTAGGCTTGTTTTCAACTATCTGGCCGCCTACCACCAGCGGATATTGCCGGGCATCGGCCGGGAGTTTTTCCATCCAAAATCAACACCAAATATATATAGGGTTGCAAAAATCCGGCGCCAAAGGCTTTGCAACTCGAAAATAATACGTAACTTTGCACCACGGATCGCCCTTTCTCCACGCGGCTATGCATTTGCCCGGCGCGGAATGTGGCGATACGAAAGGTAGGTCCGGTAGCTCAGCTGGATAGAGCAACTGCCTTCTAAGCAGTCGGTCAGGGGTTCGAATCCCCTCCGGATCACATTTATAGCACAATTGTCTATGCCCGAAGTATCGCAGCGCGGTATTATTATGCCCGCTTCCCCTATCAGGCGGCTGGTGCCGCTGGCCAACAAGGCTGCCGAACGCGGCGTGAAAGTTTACCGCCTCAACATCGGACAGCCCGATATCCCCACTCCCAAAGAAGGTCTTGACGCCCTCAAGCACATCGACCGCAAGGTGCTGGAATACAGCCCCTCCGACGGCTTGCGCTCGCTGCGCGAGAAGCTTCGCGAATATTACCACCGCTACAACATCGACGTGGATGTCGACGACATCATCATCACCGCCGGTGGCTCGGAAGCCGTGCTCTTCGCCTTTATGGCCTGCCTTGACCCGGGCGACGAGATTATCGTGCCCGAACCCGCCTATGCCAACTATATGGCATTCGCTATCTCGGCCGGCGCGAATATCGTCACCATTCCCTCATCCATCGACGAAGGCTTCGCTATGCCCCCGATGGAAAAATTCGAGCAGCTTATCACTCCCCGCACCAAGGGCATCCTGATCTGCAACCCCAACAATCCCACCGGCTACCTCTACTCGATGAAGGAGATGCTTCAGATTCGCGACATCGTGAAGAAGCACAATCTCTTCCTTTTCTCCGACGAGGTTTACCGCGAATTCTGCTACACCGGCGCCCCCTATATCTCCGCCTTCCATCTGCCCGACATCGAGGAACAGGTGGTGCTCATCGACTCGGTGTCGAAGCGCTACAACGAGTGCGGCATACGCATCGGCGCACTCATCACCAAGCACAAAGAGCTGAAGAACAGCGTGATGAAATTCTGCCAGGCACGCCTTAGCCCCCCGCTGCTGGGTCAGATTGTGGCAGAAGCATCGATTGACACCACGCCCGAATACATGCTCCAGACCTACAACGAATATGTAGACCGCCGCAAATTCCTCATCGACGAGCTCAACAAGATTCCGGGCGTATATTCCCCCATCCCGATGGGAGCATTCTACACCGTGGCACGCCTGCCGGTCGACGACGCTGACAAATTCTGCAGCTGGTGTCTCGACGAATTTTCATACGAAGGCCAGACAATATTTATGGCTCCCGCATCGGGCTTCTACACCTCCGAAGGGATGGGCCACGACGAAGTGCGCATCGCCTACATCCTTGAAAAAGAGAAGCTTCGCAAAGCCATGCAGGTGCTCCGCAAAGCCCTCGAAGCATACCCCGGCCGAAAGATGCCATCCTGACGCCGCTCCGGCTGAAAAAGCCGACTGACAACAACTGACAAAATACACGCCCCGACTGACAACGAAAGGAATCAGCCGGGGCGTCCAACATTTTTGGCACAATGTTTGTTTGATATGTAGGATGAAAACGGAAAGGCACCCCGGTGCCCCCGCAACACATACTATCGAAATCAAAAAAACAAATAAATAAAAACTCTACAACTATGGGAAAAATCATAGGTATCGACTTAGGCACCACCAACTCCTGCGTGGCTGTCCTCGAGGGCAAAGACCCCGTCGTAATTCCTAACTCTGAAGGCCGCAACACCACTCCTTCGGTAGTGGCATTCGTCGATGGCGGCGAACGCAAAGTAGGCGACCCCGCCAAACGTCAGGCCATCACAAACCCCGGCCGCACTATCTACTCCATCAAGCGCTTTATGGGTGAAACCTTCGACAAAGTGCAGAAGGAAATCGAACGCGTGCCTTACAAGGTAGTACGCTCCGCCAACAACACTCCGCGCGTCGACATCGAAGGTCGCGGATATACACCCCAGGAAATCTCCGCTATGATTCTTCAGAAGATGAAGAAAACTGCCGAAGATTACCTCGGCCAGCCCGTCACCGAAGCTGTCATCACCGTGCCGGCTTACTTCAACGACTCGCAGCGCCAGGCCACTAAGGAAGCCGGTGAAATCGCAGGCCTTACCGTAAAACGTATCGTCAACGAACCCACCGCTGCCGCACTCGCCTACGGCCTCGACAAGAGCGACAAAGATCAGAAAATCGCTGTATTCGACCTCGGTGGCGGTACATTCGATATCTCCATCCTCGAACTTGGCGACGGCGTGTTTGAAGTAAAATCAACCAACGGCGACACCCATCTGGGCGGCGACGACTTCGACCACGTAATCATCGACTGGCTTGCCGACGAATTCCTCAAAGACGAAGGCGTAGACCTCCGTCAGGACCCGATGGCACTCCAGCGCCTCAAAGAAGCTGCCGAGAAAGCTAAAATCGAGCTTTCTTCCACAACTTCCACCGAAATCAACCTGCCCTACATCATGCCCGTCAACGGCATTCCAAAGCACCTTGTAAAGACCCTTACACGTGCTAAATTCGAGCAGCTCGCCGACAAACTCATCCAGGCCACCATTCCTCCCTGCCAGCAGGCCCTCAACGACGCAGGCCTCCAGGCTAAGGACATCGACGAAGTGATCCTCGTAGGCGGTTCCACACGTATACCCGCCGTACAGCAGATCGTGGAGAAATTCTTCAGCAAAGCCCCCTCGAAAGGCGTTAACCCCGACGAAGTGGTAGCCGTAGGCGCAGCCATCCAGGGCGGCGTACTCTCCGGCGACGTTAAGGACGTGCTTCTGCTCGACGTAGTGCCCCTGTCGGTCGGCATCGAGACTCTCGGCGGCGTTATGACAAAGCTCATCGAAGCCAACACCACCATTCCTACCCGCAAGAGCGAAACATTCTCCACTGCAGCCGACAACCAGCCCTCTGTGGAAATCCACGTTCTCCAAGGCGAACGCCCCATGGCAAAAGATGACAAAACCCTCGGCAAATTCCACCTCGACGGCATCGCACCCGCTCCCCGTGGCATCCCCCAGATCGAGGTAACATTTGAAATCGACGCCAACGGCATCCTCAACGTCTCCGCAAAAGACAAAGCCACCGGCAAAGAACAGAGCATCCGCATCGAAGCATCGTCGGGCCTGAGCGACGCCGAAATCCAGCGCATGAAAGATGAAGCTGCCGCCAACGCTGCCGCCGACGCCAAAGAGAAAGAACGCATCGACACCCTCAACAAAGCCGACGCCATCATCTTCCAGACAGAGAAACAGATAGCCGAATTCGGCGACAAACTCCCTGCCGACAAGAAAGCTGCCATCGAAGCCGCCCTCAACAAACTCAAAGACGCCCACAAAGCACAAGACGTTGCTACCTGCGAAGCAGCCATCAAAGAAATCGAAACCACCTTTGGTGCAGCCCAGCAAGACATCCTCAACGCCCAGGCACAGACCCAGGCCAACGCCAACCCCGGCGCCCAGCCCGGATCCAACCCCGGTGCAGGCCCCTCCACCCCCCACGACGACGGCGTCACCGACGTCGACTTCGAGGAAGTGAAGTAATCCTCGAATACTGGTACATCCAAATCAATATAAATGGAGTGTAGCCCTGCAGGTTACGCTCCATTTTCTTTTTATGATTTTCCGCTGATTCCTTGAACTCTGCATTTGGCGCCGAAATAGACCAGAGATTGATTTATTCCAGCCATATTTACGCTATATTTGCCGGGAATTTGGAATTGGAGGGAGCAAAAAATTTCATTTAATATTTTGTGCGCTCAATATTTGTATCTACCTTTGGCGTTTGAAATCGTTAAATCTAATATACAATCCATGTTCGACGAATTTGAATGTATCAACAATCTTAAGCGAGGCAGCTACAAGGCGTTCACGAAAATCTATGATGAATATGCCGACAGCGTTTTCAGTTTCGCGCTTCTGCAGCTTCGCAACCGCGACGCGGCCCGCGACGTTGTGCAGGATACATTCATGAAGCTGTGGATCAACCGTCGCATTATAAATTGTACAGGGAATCTGAAAGGTTTCATCCTCTCTATTGCGCGTTATCGTATTATCGATACTTTGCGCCAGCAGATGCACGAACCCAAATTTGAAGAATACATCGAGCATTGCGCAGAGGCGCCTACCGAAGTCACCCCCGAGGATATTATAATGTATGATGAATTTCTCTCTTTATTGACGGAGGCAAAAGAGAGGCTCACTCCCCGTGAGCGTCAGATTTATGAAATGAGCCGCGATTCACAGCTGACTGTTTCGCAGATTGCCGGAGAGCTGGGGATTTCGGAGCAAACTGTTAAAAACCATATTACATCGGCGCTGCGTATATTACGTAATGCCATTAAAGGGTCACCTCTGATATTTATTTTCTGGCTCTGATGTAGCGAGCGTTATTATTACCACCTCATTCTACGGGTGTGTCAAGATCTCAGATTTTGGCGCACCCGCTTTTTTTGTAAAAATATGTTATTAAACATATAAATTTATATAGTACCAAACCGGATTTCTCTCGGATATACAGGAAACGGACAAAACCGACGCGGCTACATTTCGTAGCCTTCCTATCCGCAATATAGCGGATAGAAACCAATCACTAATATTTATGTTGTCACGTTTCAAACAGCTTTACAAGAAATACACCGGCGGTAATATCCGGCCTGAGGAATTTAAAGAGATGCATTGCTCCCTGGAATCTGTATCCGATGATAATCTGTGGACTGCAATGCTGGAAAGCGCCGACGATGCGCCTGTCACACCTATGCCGCAGGAAATGAAAAATGAGGTGAAGCGCAATCTGCGGCGCTCCGTCATTAGCCAGCGTATAAAATCTTATGCCCGCTATGCAGCGGCAGTGATCGCTCTGATATTTATAACGTCGGCCGTAATTCTCGGCATAAACGCGCCGCACGCCACCTCTTCGATGCAGGAATTCACAGCATCCATCCCGGCGGGAAGCCGCACCAATCTCACGCTCCCCGACGGCACGCGGGTGCAACTCAATGCTGCATCTGAACTGACATTCGGCTGGGACACCAAAGGTGAGCGTGTGGCACACCTCTGTGGCGAAGCATTTTTTGATGTGGCAAAAGACCCCGACCACGCATTCCGCGTAATTGTATCGGATGTGGAGATTGAAGTGCACGGCACATCGTTTAACGTCAACGCCTACGATAACAAGAACATATCCGTGGCACTCGTCAACGGCAAAGTAAGCCTCTGCGGCAGCGGTCTCCGAGGCAACGCCTATATTATGCAGCCAGGCGAAAAAGCTGTGTATAACAATGAAGACCGCTCATTCTCCATATCAAGAGCCGAAATGAACGTGGAGACCGGCTGGACCCGCGGCAATCTGGTATTCAAGCACAAAAAGCTCTCAGAAGTAATTGCAATGGTAGAACGGCGCTACGGCGTAGAAATCGAGATGCAGTGCGACTCGCTTTCCGATGACACCCTTACCGGCAAATTCGGCAACGAAGACATCACCGACGTGCTGTCGTCACTCAGCAATATGTACAAATTCAAATATACAATCAAGAAAAACCATATAACAATTTATTAATAAACCATGAACTCAATCACAAGACAATGGGGAAAGCACCCCGCCTCCGGCAGCCGTAAATCCTGGCTCGTCAGGTTTGTCGCTGCTTTGCTGCTCTTCGGCGCGCTTGCTGTCCCGCAAGATGCCAGCGCACAGTCAGAGCGCGTCACTGTGGCCGGAGAAAATCTCACACAGGTTTTCAAGGAAATAGAGAAACAGACCAATTACACCTTCGTCTACCGCGACGAAATTCAGCCCAATGCCACCATAAAGGTAAAGGCTCAGAACCGTCCGCTTTCCGAAGTGCTCACTGAGATACTTTCTCCGATGGGGCTTACCTACTCTCTGAACAATCGCACAATCACCATTATCCGGGATGCATCTTTGGCAAAGGCCGGCGGCGCCAAAGGAGGTAAAGAGACTACCATCTCCGGCAAAGTACTCGACCAGGAAGGAGAACCGCTCATCGGCGCCACAGTCCTGGTAAAAGGCACAAGCATAGGTGCAAATACTGATGCCGACGGCAACTTTACAATCTCTAAAGTACCTGCGGGCTCAGTGCTCACATTCTCTTATATCGGCTTCACTCCACGCAACATTAAGGCATCGGATACCGCCAAATTAAAAGAGGTGGTTCTTCAGCCCGACAACAAAATCCTCGATGAGGTAGTAGTTGTGGGATATGGCACGATGAAAAAGCGCGACCTCACCGGTGCGGTTTCTACGGTGAAACTTTCCGACACTCCCGTAGGCACCACATCGTCGGTGAGCCGTATGCTCGCCGGTAAGGCTGCCGGTCTGCAGGTGACTACCCCGAGCGCACAGCCGGGCGGTGCCACCAACTTCCTTATCCGCGGTGCCGCTTCGGTCAATGCCAGCAACTCGCCGCTGTTTATTATCGACGGGTTCCCTGTAAATTCCACCAGCGATACCGGCGGCGGTTATTACCAATATGGCGCCAACGACAACATTCTGGGCCAGCTCAACCCCAACGATATCGAGAGCATCGACGTGCTGAAAGATGCCTCGTCGACAGCTATCTACGGTTCTCGTGCCGCCAATGGTGTGATTATCATCACCACCAAATCGGGCAGCCAGGGCGCAGCCAAGGTGCAGTATTCCGGCACAGTGAGTGTGCAGACCATTGCCGACAAATACAAAATGGAGAATGCCGCAGGCTGGATGGAAGCAGCAAATGCTGTGGCATACGATCGCCACATGCGCGACTGTATGTATTATCCTTACGGTCACAGCCGCCAGGATCTCCCTGCATTTGTTCCCACATATTCTGCCGAGCAGATAGCCAGTGCGGCACACGACACCGACTGGTTCGATGAAATCAGCCGCACAGGTTTCCAGACACAGCACAATATCTCCGTTTCGGGCGGCACTCAGATGACCAAATATCTGATTTCGGGCAATTTCTTCAAGCAGGATGGTGTAATAAAGAACAACGACCTCACCCGCTACACTCTCCGCAGCAACCTCGAGCAGAAAATCGGTCGGATGGTGAATGTAGGTCTGAATATGTTCTATTCTTCCAGCACCACACACGACATTCCTCTCAGCGGCCACGACGGTCCCGAATACGACCCCGTCATCACCGTAGCACTGAAAATGAACCCTCTTCTGCCCGTGCGTGACGAGAATGGCGATTACACAATGAACCCCAAAGCGGCATACACCCCCAACCCGGTGTCGATGCTCGACATTCAGAACAAATACTCGCGCGAGCGCCTTATGACCAACGGCTTTATCGAAATCAAACCGTGGGACTTCCTGACCTTCCGCGCCAATCTCGGCCTTGACCGCACCAATATGAAGCGCCGCGTATATATGCCGAAATCCACACTCTATGGTGCAAAAGTAGGAGGACAGGCCAATATCAACGAATTCGACAAGACCGACTATCTGCTCGACCTTACTGCCACATTCAACAAACGATTCGGCGAGCATAGCCTCACTGCTATGGTTGGCTACTCATACCAGAGATTCACCGCAGAGTTTGTAAATGCCGAAAATCAGGACTTTACTATCGAAAGCTTCGGGTATAATAACCTTGGCGCCGGCAACTTCAGCAAACCGGGCGTGGCATCCGGCCGCTCCAGCAGCGAACTGGCCTCGTTCTTCGGTCGTGTCAACTACACCTTCGGCGACCGCTATCTCCTTACCGCAACATTACGTGCCGACGGCGCTTCAAATTTCTCTAAGAACAACCGCTGGGGCTACTTCCCCTCGGTATCTGCCGGATGGCGCTTCTCCAGTGAGGAATTTATGTCGTCGACATCTGAATGGCTCTCCAACGGTAAGCTGCGTCTGAGCTGGGGCCAGACCGGTAACTCCAGCATCGGCAACCGCACTGCTTCGGAGTACAGCCCCGCCATCAAATACAATTTCGGCAACGCACTCCACACCGGCTATGCCCTGTCGCAACTCGGCAACAACAATCTGAAATGGGAGACAACCACCGAATGGAACGTAGGTCTTGACCTTGGATTCTTCAACAACCGCATCAATCTTACCGCCGAATATTATCACCGTGTGATTTCCGACCTGCTCTCTTCACGCACGCTGATGTCATTCAATCCGGTAGCTGCGATTTCCGACAATATCGGCAAAACCCAGAGCCAGGGTGTGGAACTCACACTCAATACCGTAAACTTCAACACCCGCGACTTCACCTGGACTACCGACGTCACGTTCTCCTTCTACCGCGACCGCTGGAAAGAACGCGCCGATTCATGGGTACCCTCGGCATACGAGAAATACGACGGACCGCTCCGCTATGTTGCCGGCTATGTATCCGACGGTCTGATTATGCCCGACGACGAAGTGCCTTATATGGTAGGCAACTATCCCGGACAGATCAAGCTTCTTGATATCGACGGATACTCTTACAATGCCGACGGCACCATTATGGTCGACAAATATGGCATACCGGTGAAGACGGGCAAGCCCGACGGAAAACTCGACGACGCTGACAAAGTGATCTACAGCACCACCGACCCCGGTTATCTCGCCGGCTTCGGCAACACGCTCCGCTACAAGAACTTCGACTTCAATATCTATTTCTACGGAATGTTCCAGGTGTTCAAGAATGGCAGTTATCTCGACCAGACCGACTATTTCAATAATATCGACAACTACCAGAACATCACCACTGCCTGGCGCGATGCATGGTCGGCCTCAAACCCCGACGGCAAGAACCCCGGCTTCAACCAGATTTACAGCGGATACGGCAACGGCGACTTCTTCGCAAAACGATTCTATATGATTCGCTGCCGCAACATCACCTTAGGCTACACGCTGCCGAAAATCAAAGGCATCTCGAAGCTGAGAGTTTACTTCGATGTCAACAATCCGTTTAAAATCACCAATTACAAAGGTCTTGACCTGGAGACCGGCGACACCAATTCTTATCCCAATGTGCGCAGCTTCAGTTTCGGTCTTGAATTTTCACTCTAAAATACTATGACAACATATCTTTATAAAGCTATAATAGCGGCCGTGACTTCGGCTTCGCTCTTGGGAGCATCGTCGTGCACGGATCTCACCGAAGAGTATTACGACACCGTCAATTCGGGTATTTTTCCCGAGACCGAGGAAGATGCCGAAGCGCTGGTAGTGCAGGCTTGCTATTCGCAGTTTCAGGTTAATACCTACGGCACAATAGCCAGCAGCAATATCGATAATATCGCCGTCTTTACAGAGCTTACAACCGACATCGGCAACTCGGCGTGGAAAAATGGCGCTACGAATGACCTTATGCAGGTAAATTTCTCAACAAATACCGGCGTAATCAACACCTACATAAATCTGGTAAAGAGCATTTCAACTTGTCTGAATACACAGAACACCATTAAGGATATACCTATTGAGCAAGCAACTCTTGACAAGCTTAACGGTGAACTCCACTGCGCTATGGGATGGATGGGATATATGCTGCTTGATCTTTTCGGTCCCTTCCAGGTGGCCGACCAGGAGCATCTCGATCACCCCTACGACGTGATTCCTCTCCCGCGTCTATCGTATGAAGAATCGGTCAACTTCATCGAAAGCAACCTTCTGGAGGCTATTAAGCTTCTGCCTGCCCGATACAGATATGGTTCCGAAAACTATGGACGTTTCAGCCGCGGCGTAGCATATACCATTCTGATGAAGCTTTATATGCACGAGAAAAACTGGGCGAAAGCCGTGGAATGTGGCCGTGAACTCATGAAAGCCGAATATGGCTATGACCTCGTGCCTCATTACGCCGACATATTCACACTCGATAACGAAGGCAACGACGAGACCATTTATGCCGGATGCTGCACCAATGAAAACAATGGCCAGATCTGGTATGCGCATGTGCTCCCCTCAGATTATCCTACAAAGAATACAAACATCCAGAAATGGAACGGCTGGCACGTACTGTGGTCGTTTTACGAGACCTTCGAGCCCACCGACGAGCGTCTGAAAGTGCTTGTAGGCGACTATGTGAGCAACGACGGTGTGCGCTACAATAAAGCCAACCCCGGCGTAGGTCTGGAAGATGGTCCTCTGCCTATCAAATATGGTGAAGACCCCAATGACACGGGCGTGAGCAGCGCAATCGACCTTATTCTGCTCCGATATGCCGATGTGCTTACGATGATGTCGGAAGCGCTTGCACGCGAAGCCAATTCTGTTACTCCCGAGGCTCTGGAGCTTCTCAACCGCGTGCACACACGTGCCGGGCTGAAAGCATATACCGGATTCTCCTCTCTCTACGATTTCCTCCAAGCCAACCTCACCGAGCGCGGCCACGAGCTGTGGTTTGAAGGCGGATGCCGCCGTTCCGACCTCATCCGCTACGGCCTTTATATCGATTATGCGCGCAAATATCGCGCATCATCTTCGGCTCAGGATTATATGGTACTGTTCCCGCTGCCGCAGTATGTGATCGACGAAAGCCGTGGACAGGTGCTCAATAACCCCGGATATTAAATCACTACACAACACTTAAACTGAAGGATTAATATGAAATCTCTTAAATATATCATTTGCCTTGCGGCGCTCACAATGGCCGCATCATGCACCGATGAGTGGCGCGACGAGCCCCTTGAGCAGGCAAAGGCTGCCCAGCCCGCCGAGCTGCCCGATCCCGCTGTAGGCGAGCCGCTTACCGAGATTCCGTTTCACAAAGGTGTGAATATCAATGCCTGGTTCGACCGCGCTGCATCGCAGGTTGATCCCAACAAAATCAAGGGTTGCGATTTCGACAATCTGGTAAAACTCGGTATGGACGTAGTACGTCTGCCTATCAACTTCCACTCCAATGTTGGTGATGCTCCCGATTACAAACTCGATGAGGGCTACCTGGCCAATCTCGACGCTGCTGTCAACAGCATCACCAGCCGTGGTCTTTGGGTGATTCTCGACCACCACAGCCTCTCGGTAGAGACATTCCCCAGCGACGGCGAAGCGCTCATCACAGCATGCTGCAAGCAACTCGCACTCCGCTACAAGGGCCGCGACAAAGTGGCTCTCGAGCTTTTCAACGAGCCTTTCGGCCGATATCTGTCGCTCCACTGGCCTGCGATGCAGGGACGCATCATCAAGGCGGTGCGTGCTTGCGATCCTAATCTCATCATTGTCGCAACAGGCTATGGCTCCGGGCCGAAAGAACTTCAGGACCTGCCTGAATACAACGACCCGAGAGTAATTTATACCTTCCATTATTACAATCCTACGTTATTCACTCACCAGAGTGCCTACTGGGATGAAAACTTCGTGCAACTTTCGGGCTATCCATTCCCGTATGATGCCTCCCGCATACCTGCTATCACCGACCAATGGCAGAAGGAATCATATCTTACATTCCTTTACAACAGTTATAAGGAAGCAGCTACGGTAAGCAGGATTCGCGAAGAAATTACCGAAGTGGCCAACTGGGCCGCTCAGCACGGCAAGCTGGTTTTCTGCGGTGAATTCGGCGCGCTCAACACCTCCGAGCCGGCCGACCGCTACAGTTGGTACAAGGCTGTAGGCGATATTATGAACGAGAAAAATATCCCCTGGACAATCTGGCAGTACAACGACCAACAGCTGATTAACTTTAGCATCTTCAAGGGCGCCCAGATTTACGAGCAGCTTGACCTTGATATGATGAAAGCTCTCGGCATAACAATCCCGGCCGAATTTGCATCCGGTCCGCTTCCGCTTACACTGTATAGCGACACAACCGAGCCCTGGTGCAATATGCGCACCGACAAGAACGGCGGCGAAAGATACCTCGATTACTATTGCAAAGACAATCCTGCCGAAGGCACCGACTGCATCCGCTACAACGTGATGAACCCCACCGGAGGTGTGTGGTTTGAGATCTGGCTCCCCGCCGATATAAGCAAGCTCTATGATGCCGGAGCCAAGCTCGAGTTCAAAGCACGCACCACTTCCAAGTTCAAATTGCTCGAATTTTATTTCCAGCAGTATAAAGAAGGTGCTCCCCGCCAGTGGCGTATGGCTGCCACAATATCGTCGAACGGCAACTCCGCCGCCAATCGCCAGCTTGAGGCCGACGGCCAGTGGCACACAATCTCGATTCCCCTGAGCGAAATGAAATATCACGGCTGCTCAGGCGACGGGAAAGAGCGTCCTGATGCCGGCGAAGATGGATTTGACTGGAGCTCCGTCAACTGGCTGATGATTACGCCCAACGGCGACCGTATGTCGTCGGGCAAAACTATCTACTTTGATGATATCCGCATCACTAAATGAGAATTTAGCCACAGTTAAAAAATCCCATCATCTATAACTTTTTAAATATTTTTATCATGAAAAAATTCTCCAAACTTCTTGCAAGTTGTCTTGCATTGGCAGCCGGCTGTTCGGCAGCCTATGCAGAGGGAACTTTCGATAAAATCGCTTTTATGGGCGAGAATATCGAGATTAACGGCCATGCCATCGGCTGGAATGCCGCTGCTCCCGAGGTAGTGGAAATCAACCCTGCTACCGGTAAGTTTGAATTCACCGTGCGTTTTACTCGCGAAAACGGCCTTTGGCAGATGTATACCGATGCCATCGGAGAAAATGACTGGGGCGCTCTCAAAGCTTCGATCTACTCTCCCAACATCTATGTGGCTTTCGCCGATATGGATCCTGAACCCGACGATATCGTAATCACCGCCGGTGCAGCCGAGCGCTTCAATCTGAAGTATCTGCCTGATGCTGTAGGTAAGAGTGTGCCTGTATACCTCGATCCCGACGGCGGATTCTGGGTAGGCGGCGGTTCTGAAGCCACCAAAGAGCAGGTCTATAAAATGGAAATCAACGCCGACCTCAGCGAAATGAAAATCGTATCGGTTGAAAAGCTGGAAGTAAAGGTTGAATATCCTGAAAACCTTTACATCATAGGCGATGCCACCCCCGGCGGCTGGGACAAGGCCACCGTTATGAAAAATCTTGGCGACGGCATCTACCAGTATGTGGGCGAGCTGAAAGCCGGCTCTCCGGGCGCTCTCCAGATTTACGGCGACGATCCCCTTGTATGCGGTATGGACTCGAAGGCCTATGGCCCGGCAGAGCCTCAGGTGATTACATCGCTGGGCGTATCTGACACCTCGTTGAAATATTATGAGACCGGCCGCCCCACCACCAGCTATTATACCGTGGCCGAAGGTCAGACCAATGAATATGTAGTGACAGTCGACGTGGTCAACCTCACCATTAATGTTGTAGTCAACAACCTTTATTTCACCGGTGTACCCTCCGACTGGAATTTCGTGCAGATGCAGAATGAAGGCAATCGCGTATTCACTTATAAAGGCTACTTTAAAGCTCCCGGCGAAGCATTCTGCTTCACCGCTACAGAAGGCTGGGATATTAAAGTCGCTCCCGACGCCGATGCAGAATTCGGCCTTGGCGCATTCACCAACAATACCCTGTTCTTCGGCAGCCAGGCTGCTATGAAGAATGTCTACATCGGCTACTACATCGTTTCGGCCGACCTTGCCAATGGCATTCTCTCAACCCGCACTTACAACCCCGACCCCATCGAGAAACTCTATGTGGCAAATGGCGGCAAGTTTACTGAGATGACCAAGCGCTCCGACGGCATCTACTATTGGGTAGGAGCCATCAGCGGCGATTTCACCATCACTCCCGGTCAGGCTGCATATCCCTGCTATATGCCGGCTGAGGAAGCTGTAGCTGTTCCTGAAGAAGGGCTTGCCAACGGCGAAATGGTTTTCAATACTACCGCCGACAACAATGTCAACAACAAGTGGTCGAACGCCAATGCCGGAGAATACACCATCAAGGTTAACCCCGAATCTCAGACAATCAGCGTTGAGAAGGGCGATACCTCCGGTGTGGCTGCCATCATAGCTGATGGTGAAGCTCAGCAGGCTGTCTTCTTCGATCTCACCGGACGCAAGATTGAGAATCCTTCCAATGGTATCTACATCCGCGTTCAGGGTGCAAACGCTCAGAAAGTTGTTCTCCGATAAACTGATATAGCCTCTCAGCGGGCACTGCCCCGACGCACTGCCGGGGCAGTCGCCGCTGAGGTCGGCTTCCATAAACACATTATTCAGATATACTAACGATGACAAATATTTACAAACTCCTATCTTTCGGCCTCATCCTGGCAGCAGGCTCCTCTCAGGCCTATGCCGAAGACTATGAAAAAATCGGCTTGGTATGCTCGCCTGGCATCACGATAAATGGCACAAACCCGGGTTGGAATTCGAGTGCACCTTATGTAATAAATCGCTCCGACGATGGTAAATTCAGATTCACTGTGCGTTACGGCATAGGCGACCAGACCTGGATGATGTTTACCAACGGCATAGAGCCTGCCGACGGATCTGCACAAGGCGCCTCTGCTATCATCCCTGACTTCCGAGCAGCTTTCGATACACCTCCCACCGAAATGGAGAGTGGCAACATCTTCCATATTAAATATCTTGCAGAAGTTGTAGGCAAAGCTGTGCCTATGTCGGTCGCTAAAGGTCAGGGCTTTAAAGTATTGGAGTGCCATGGTCAGCCTATGACATACCACTTTGTGATACCGGCCGACCTTAGCACAATGACAATCGAATCAATCGATTATCCCGAAGCTCTCTATCTCTACGGCGATGCCACTCCGGGTGGATGGGATGCAGCTCAAGCTACCGCTATGCAGAATCTCGGCAATGGTATTTATCGTTATGTAGGTGAGCTGAAAGCCGGCTCCCCTGGCGCTCTCCAGATTTATGCCGATAAGCCAAGCGTCTGCGGCGTCAATGCACAAGCGCTCGGCCCCAATTCACCGGTCGAAATAAGCAGTTCTGGTGTTGCCAATCCTACCTTTAATTATTATGTCACCCGTCATAGCGATTGCTACTACAAGGTCACAGAAACTAAAAAATATGTGCTGACCTTAAATCTTGTCACCAGCACTATCAATGCCTACATCGATGAACTGGATTTCGACAAACTGTATATCGTAGGCACGCCCACACGTGTCGGTAATGATTGGACATTTGTCGAGATGGAGAATGAAGGTAACGGTGTTTTCTCTTATAAAGGACATTTTGATAAACCGGATGGTAATGCAGGAACCTTCACTTTCTCATCTACCAACGCCTGGAACAATAATACAATTGCGCCTGCCTACGGCGATGCTTCATTTGGTTTGACACCATTCAGTGATAACACGTTAAAACATCAAAGTCCTTGCTCGATGCACAACACCTGCGACGGATACTATATCGTTAAAGTTGACCTGCCGCGCAAAACTGTCTCCACCCGCACCTACAACCCTGACCCAATCAACAAGCTGTATGTGCTGAACAACGGCACCTACCATGAGATGGTGATCGAACCCGGAACAACTGACACTTATTGCTATTCCGGCACTCTGAGCGGCGATTTCACCGTAACCACCACTAACTCTGCCGCATATCCCTGCTATATGCCCACGATTGAAACCGTAGAAGTGCCCGGCGACGGACTTGCCAACGATGAAACTGTTTTCAACACCACCGCCGACAACAATGTCAACAACAAGTGGAACATCCCCAGCTCAGGCATATATACCGTGCGATTTAATCCTTCGGCTATGACTCTGGGTGTGGATAATGGCAGCACCACCGGCATCAGCAATGTAAGCCTTGACAATGTCAACGCTCCCGCCACCTATTTCGACCTCACCGGCCGTAAGGTAGAGAACCCCGGCTGCGGTATCTACATCCGCGTGCAGGACGAACAGGCTCAGAAAGTAGTTCTCCACTAATTCTTTTTCAACAATGATTTCGACGTAACCTCCCCCATAATCCTATTTTATTCTCGATGAGAAATATTCAAAGTATCTTTATTTCTTTACTTGCCCTCTCAGCAGCCATTTGCCCGGAATTTTTCCGGGCAAAGGCCGCTGCGACGGCTTCTTCATCACAACCGGCAGTTGGCGAGGCTCTGAAGGAAGTGCCTTTTCACAAAGGCGTGAATGTCAATGCCTGGTTCGACCGCAGGGCCTCGCAGGTGGATATGCATAAAATCACCGGAGAAGATTTCGATTTTATCAAGAGCCTCGGAATGGATGTGGTGCGACTGCCCGTCAACTTCCACTTGAATATGGGCGCGGCGCCCACCTATACCCTCAACGAGGTATACCTGCAGAATCTCGACAAGGCAGTAGAACTTATCACAAGCCGCGGTCTGTGGGTGATTCTCGACCATCATAGCCTCTCGGTTGAGGAATTCCCGAGCGATGGCGAGGATATTATCAGAGAAGGGTGCAAACAGCTTGCCCTCCGCTACAAGGGTCACGACAAGGTGGCACTTGAGCTGTGCAACGAGCCTTTCTTCCCCGATATGAAGCAAACCTGGGGCACTATGCAGGGCCGCATCATCAAGGAAGTGCGTGCCTGCGACCCCGACCTCATAATCATCGCCACTCCCTGGGGCTGCGAGTACGACAGGCTGAAAGAGCTGCCTGAATACAACGACCCGAGAGTAGTCTACACCTTCCACTATTATCGCCCGATGATGTTCTCACATCAGGGTGCATATTGGTGCGAATATGAACAATATCTGGCTGACATTCCCTTTCCTCACGATGCCTCACGTATGCCCGAAATCCCGGCAGAATGGGCTCCGCTGGCCGACCGTGTGACTTACTATAACACTTATCCCGAATATGGCACCGTAGAGAAGATCAAGGAGGAAATCAAAGTGGCTGCCGACTGGGCTAAGCAGCATGGCAAGCTGGTGTTCTGCGGCGAATTCGGTGCGCTCAACACTTGCGCATCGGCCGACCGCTACCGCTGGCTCAAAGCCGTGGCCGATGCTCTTGCCGAGGATAATATACCCTGGACTCTCTGGCAATACAACGACCAGCTGCTCGTCAACTTCAGCATTTTCGACGGCTCGCAGATTTACGACCAGCTCGACACAGAACTGATGGAGGCGCTGGGGCTGCCTCTCCCGGAGAAGTTCGCCGGCGCACCCAGGCCGCTCCTTTTCTACAGCGACAGCACCGACCCCTGGTGCCAATACAGAACATCGAAGAACGTAAGCGAGAAATATCTCGACTATTACTGCAAGGACAACCCCGCCGAGGGTGCCAACTGCATCCGCTATAATGTGGCCAACACTACCGGCGGAGTATGGTTTGAAATCTGGCTCCCGGCCAATGCAAGCCGCCTGCAGGCGGCGGGCGGCAGCCTTGAATTCATGGCCCGCACCACCGACAAGATTAATTCGCTGGAATTCTATTTTCAGCACTATATCGACGGCGAGCCACGCCAGTGGCGTATGTCGGCCACGTTGTCGTCGAACGGAAACAGCAACGCCACCCGGCAGCTTACCCCCGACGGCCAGTGGCACAAAATATCCATTCCCCTGAGCGAATTGCAATATCACGGCTGCGACGGTCAATGGAAAGAGCAGCCCGATGCTTCAGAGAAGGGCTTCGACTGGAGCCGCATCAACTGGCTTATGATTACCCCCGCCGGCGACAGTTCCGCCTCAGGCAAAACCATATATCTCGACGACATCAAAATCACCGCTCAGAACGATAAGAAAATCCACCGTCAGCTCGCGCTCCTATGCTCCGACAAAATTGAGATTAACGGAACGAAGCCCGGCTGGAACCCCTCCAAGCCATACATCGTAGACCGCAGCGATGACGGCAAATTCCACTTCTCGGTGAATTTCGGCAACGGCACACAGACCTGGCAGATGTACACCGACGGTATCCTCAGCGGCGACGAAGCAGCATGTAATGCTTCGTCGCTGCTGCCCGACTTCACCGCAGCCTTCTCCGCTCCCCTCCCCGAGGATCTTAAAATCGGCAATGCGTTCAACAGCAAATATCTGGCTCAGGCTGTCGGCAAAACTGTGCCTGTGACCGTCGCTAAAGGTCAGGGCTTTCAGGTTGCCGGCAATGACCGGCCGCTCATATACAACATCGTGATGCCGGCCGACCTGAGCACTATGACAATAGAGTCGATTACCTATCCCGAAAATCTATATCTCCTTGGCGATGCCACCCCCGGCGGATGGGATAATTCGGCAGCCACACCTATGGAGAATCTTGGCAATGGAGTTTACCGATATATAGGCGTGCTGAATGCAGGCAGCCCGGGCGCTTTACAGATTTATGCCGATAAGCCAAGCGTCTGCGGCGTCAATGCAAAAGCTTTCGGCCTGACCGAAAAGCAGACTATAAACTGGAAAGGCGTTTCAGCCACAAATCTGAACTACTACCCTACCGACCGTCCCGGCGATTGTTTTTATCAGGTCGAAGATGGCCAGACCAACTATTATAATCTCTCGGTCAATGTTGTGGAAAGCACCATCAGCTGCATCATTGACAACCTCTACTTCGTAGGCGACCCTACCGGCTGGAAATTCAATCAAATGGATAAGGAGGGCGAAAGTGTGTTCACTTATAAGGGGCATTTTAATAAAAACAATGCTTTTTGCTTCACCGCTTATGATGGAGATAAGGGGTGGAGCACAAAGATTGCCACCTCGAATGATGCCGGCTTCGGCCTCGCCCCGTTCACCGACAACACTCTGCTCTTCGGCAGCCAGTGTGCCGTGAGAAGCAACTGTGAAGGCAACTATATCGTTTCTGCAAATCTTGCCGAAAAGACTCTTTCCACCCGCACCTATAATCCCGACCCGATAGAAAAACTCTATGTGGCAAGCAAAGGTGCATACTCTGAAATGGCTGTCGAGCAAGACGGCACCTTTTCCTGGACCGGCACTCTCCGTGACAGCTTCACCATCACACCCGGCAAGGAGGAGTACCCCTGTTATATTCCTGCACAGGGAGCCGTGACACTTTCCGCCGATGCACTGAAAAAAGGGGAAATGGCTTTCAATACCTCCGCCGCAAATAATATCACCGACACATGGACACCCGGTGAAGCCGGTGAATACACCGTTGTGGTACATCCTGCCGCAATGACAATAAATATATCGAAAAACGGCCAAGCCACCATACTGAATGGGATCGAGGCCGACAACATCCCGGCCCCGGCTTCTTACTATAATCTTATGGGCCGTAAAGTAGAGAACCCTCAAAAGGGCATATACATCCGCGTGCGCGGTGACAAGGTGGAGAAGGTAGTCATCGGATAATTGACCGCCTTGACACACAAATGATGGAAGCGCCCGGCGCACCCATTCCTGATGATAAATAATTCTTTTGATATGTATAGACCAATTGCTATCGCTACCGTTGCGTTTCTGTTAGGCTTAAATGCCGTTAATGCCGCTGTACCCGCTCTACCTGCCACTGTGGGGCACCGCACCGAAGCTCTTCCCGATGATGCCTGGGCATGCTCGGAATGGATAGCCGTGCCCGGTGCACCGGAAAAAACTACAATGACCGATGACAACAGTCAGCGTGCCGCTGATGGCGCAAGCTGGTTCTGCATCGACATTTCCAACGAGAAAAAAGTTAAGAAAGCTGTGTGGATGACCGCAGGCCTTGGCGTATATCAGCTTTATGTCAACAGCAAGCCTGTGGGCGATGAAGTGCTCCGGCCGGGGTATACCCACCTCGTAAAAACCCGCCGCTCTTTCACCTACGATATCACCGACGCCATCAACTGTAAACCGGGAGCTGTCAACCGCCTGGCTGTACAGTCTACTCCGGGATGGTGGGCCGACCGCATTGCCACCCCCGCCGGCACAATCGGTATGACCGGCGGCAAACCTGCATTCCGCTCGGTTGTGGAAATCACCTACGACGACGGCACCACGGAGCGGCTGGGCACCGACACATCCTGGAAGGCCGGCGTGGCCGGCCCCGTGACCCACGCCGGAATCTATGATGGCGAGGCTTACGATGCCCGCATACCTATGGGCTATGACTCGGCATCTACCTTCGGCAATGCAGAAAAATATACACGCTTCGACGGCGATATCCTCCCCTCCGATGGTGCGGAAGTATATGCCCGCCGCGACTTGATGCTTTCCCCCGTGATGGCATATACCTGGAAGGGTGTAACCGGTGCCGACGATAAGCATTATGGCAAAGTCAATATCCTGCGCGATTATCCGTCGGGTAAAAACATAAAGGTTAATCCGGGTGAAACACTCGTGGTGGATTTCGGCCAGAACGCAGCTGCAGTGCCGGTGTTTGAATTCAGCGCACCCGAAGGCACCCATCTTGAATGTCATTTCGCCGAGTTGCTCAACGACGGAAACGGCGCCCACAGCCGCGGTATGGACGGTCCGGAAGGGTCGGCCCATCTGCGCAATTTACGCCTCGGCCCTGATTTCCTGCGTCTCGACTACACTTTCGGCCACGGAGGCCGCAGCGTAAGCTACAAGCCTGATTGCACCTTCTACGGCTACCGCTACCTGACACTTACCGCAGATGGCCCCGTAAATATCAAATCGGTGAAGTCGCTCCCCATTACATCCATCAACGACAATATGGAGACCGGTACTCTTGTAACCGGCAACGATGATATAAATCAACTCATTTCCAACACCATCTGGGGGCAGCGCTCCAACTACCTTTCCGTGCCCACAGACTGCCCGCAGCGCAATGAACGTCTGGGCTGGACTGCCGACACACAGGTGTTTGCCGAGACCGGCTCTTTCTTCGCCGACACCGACAAGTTTTTCCACAAATGGACTCGCGATCTACGCGACTCTCAGCACCCCGACGGTGGTTTCCCGCCCGTAGCTCCCGGCTCTATGTATGCTTTCACTCCCATCGAAACTACCCGTCTGGGCTGGGCCGATGCCGGAATAATAGTGCCTTACATTGTATGGAAGCAATTTGCCGACACAGCCATCATCAATGAGAACTGGCAGGCAATGGAGAAATACATCGACCTGATTGACAGTTATAACGCCGAGCATAATGCCCTCACTGTTTACAACAACGGCTGCCAGTTTGCCGACTGGCTAAGCTACGAGCCGCTCGAATCGAAAAGCGGACGCCTCGACAAAATCGTCGACGGGAAAAAGGTGCAGCGCCCCGAAGCACGCGAATACTGGTCGTATCTCCAGGGTTGCTACTGGATTACCAATGCCGATATGATGGCCGCAATGGCCCGTGCCACAGGCCGCGACGATTCTAAATTCACCGCGATGGCTCAGCGGGCACGCGACTATGTGCGCGGCCGTCATCTCAATCCCGACGGCACTTTCCGCAACGAAATTCTCAACACTATGCAGACTCCGGCGCTATTCGCCCTGCACAGCCGTCTGCTCGACGGCCAGGCTAAGGAGAACCTGAAAGAGCGTCTGCGTCAGAACTTCAAGGAGCACGGCAACTGCCTCCAGACCGGATTCCTCGGCACTTCCATCCTGATGTCGACACTCACCGACAACGGTATGACCGACATTGCCTACGAGCTTTTGCTGCAGCACAAGAATCCCAGCTGGCTTTATTCAGTCGACAACGGTGCCACCACCATCTGGGAGCGCTGGGACAGCTATACCCGGGAGAAAGGTATGGGTGAGGCAGATATGAACAGCTTCAACCACTATGCCTACGGATGTGTGTGCCAGTGGATGTGGAACACTATGGCCGGAATCAAGGCCGACCCCGCCGACCCCGGCTTCCGCCACATCATTATGAACCCGGTGCCCGACAAGCGCATCGGCTCGCTGAAAGCCAGCTATGCCTCGGCCGCAGGCCTGATAAAGAGCGAGTGGAAATATGATGGCGACCGCTGCATCTGGAATTTCACAATTCCCGAAGGCTCTACCGCCACCGTCACTCTCCCTGTCAGCGGCGCCAAGCCCCAGACATTTACCGCCGGCCGCCACACTCTCACTTTCTAAATTCTTGCATACAATCCCATTCTTACTTTCAACCAAATATAATGTCCCGAACAACAGTCACAATACTACTTGCCCTGCTTTCACTGGCAGGATTCGAGGCAAAAGCATATAAGCCTGCAGGCAACCGAATTATGACAACGTGGGGCGAGAACATCGACCCGTCAAAAGTTTGGCAGGAATATCCCCGTCCCATTATGGAGCGCCCCGACTGGGAGAACCTCAACGGTCTGTGGCAATATGCCATTTTAGAAAAAGATGTACCTTCTCCGGCAGAATACCAGGGTGATATTCTCGTGCCCTTCTGCGCCGAATCCGCCCTATCGGGTGTCGGAAAAGAAGTAGGCGAAAAAAAGGTCATATGGTATAAACGTATGTTCACGGTGCCGAAATCGTGGCGCGGCCGAGCGCTCGCCGGGGAAACAATAACAATCAATATGCCCGCCGATGTGAAACTGTGGTCGCCCGACAGCCCCTATCTCTATGACCTTGAAGTAAGCATCAGTTCCGGCGGCAAAACTGTCGATAAGGTAAAAAGCTATGCCGCTATGCGGAAGATTTCCACAAAGAAAGATGGCAACGGTGTGGTGCGTCTGCAGCTTAACAACAAAGATTTATTCCAGTATGGTCCTCTTGATCAGGGCTGGTGGCCCGACGGACTTTATACAGCCCCATCATACGAAGCTATGGTATACGACGTTGACAAAACTAAAGAGTGGGGCTTCAATATGATTCGCAAGCATGTGAAAATTGAGCCTGCGCTTTGGTATACCTATTGCGACCGCAATGGCATTATCGTGTGGCAGGATATGCCCAGCAGTGGCAGCAACCCCACATGGCAACCCCGCAATTATTTCCACGGCGAAGAATTGCAGCGGTCGCCTGAAAGTGAGGCTAATTATCGCAAAGAACTCAAAGAGGTCATCGATGCCCTCCGAAACTACCCCTGTATAGTAGTTTGGACACCCTTCAACGAAGGTTTCGGCCAGTTTAAAACACCAGAAATTGTAGAGTGGATAAAGACGTATGATCCTTCGCGTCTGGTAAATCCCGCCAGCGGCGGAAACTTCTATCCTTGCGGCGACATCATTGATATGCACACCTATCCATCCCCTCCGCAGATTTGCGTCTACGACGGCTCAAGGGCAAACGTTATAGGGGAATATGGCGGCATAGGTATGGCCACCGAAGGCCACCTCTGGGCGGCCGACCGCAATTGGGGATACGTTCAGAACAAATCTGCCGATGAAGTGACCAAGACGTATGAGGAATATGCCGACAAAATCAACCGGCTTGCCGATTATTGGATTGTAGGAGCGGTATATACTCAGACTACCGATGTGGAGAGCGAAATAAATGGCCTTATGACATACGACCGTAAGGTGGTGAAAATTGATAAGGATTGTGTCAGAGAGGCCAATCGCCGCGTAATTGCCAATCATAGCAAATAACCCGAATGATACGTCAGCTTCACCATTCTCTCGCACTCCTGCTGATGTGGAGTGCCGCACTGACGGCTTCTGCCGCCGGGCACCGATTCTACGCCGTCGAGGCAGAGGGCGATACCATTGCCGAAGATATTGAAGCCTCCATCCGGAGCGAAATAGCCGACAATGTTGAGACTGTAACTCTGCGTCTGCGCAACAATCGCCATACTCCTTTCCAGCCCATCAAGGCCGGGCTGAAACTGGGCATAGACACTTATATGGACACATATCCCGAGTGGTATGGCAAGTATTTTCCAACCCTCGCAGTCTGCGAGTCTGACCATTTTTATGGCTATATGCAGTCGCCCGGAGGGAAAATCAAGGCCGTTGTTTCGGCTGACCCTATAGCCTCGTGGAGCCTCGACTACAATATGGGGTATCAGGACAAAGATCAGGATAACCGCTGGTTCTACGGCCACCGCATAGAGTGCCTGAACCTCGATATGCTGTGCCAAGGCCCGCTTCCCGAGCACCATCCCCATCTGTGGCAGCTGGCACCCGGTGAAGAGCGAGAATGGAAGGTGAAAATCATTGATATTGACAATTTAGACGCCTTTGAGCCGACGGTTTACCGCCATACCGGTGCACCGGCAATCTCGATGCCTGCAACTTCCTGCAATCCAGGCGACTCTCTTGACATAATGGTGTGGGGCTCAGCCCCCGTAATGACAATAAACGGTAAAAAGTTAGGTTTGAAAAAAGCAGATACCTCTCTGTGGCGCGGAACTTTCCGCGCTGCAGAGCCGGGTATCAAAAACATTGTAGTGACCGACGGCGCCCGGCAGGCTCACGGCACAGTGGCCGTGCGGCATCCCTGGCGGCAGACTATGCAGCTGGCCCGCGATGCTGTGAGCCGCTATAAGCAGAAGCCCACATCGCATGTGGAAAGCTGGTATGGATTTCATACTGCCTTCGATGCTGCCCGCATCCTTCCGGATCCGGCGCAGGACAGTCTGCTCAACCGCCGCTTTAATTTAATACTTGACAAAGTTTTCGACAGGCAGACCGGTCAACCCTATCAATGGCAATGGCGCATACAGAATGTATCGTCGACAATAGGAATGCTGGCCGACCGCTACCTTGCCTTTGGTGATTCTGCCGACCTTGATCTGGGAGAGCGAATGGCCCGCTGCTTTATGAGTTTTCAGAAGCCCGACGGCGCATATCTTACCGGCAAAACCGACTATACCTCAGTAATCTATCCCGCTAAAAGTTTGCTTGAATTTGCCGATGCCGAGCGCATCGCCGACCGTAACGAGCAGGCAGATAGCCTGGAACAATCCGTAAAGCGAGCCATCGAGCATCTGGTGAATGCCAACGGCGATTTACAGACCGAAGGGCAGATAACCTATGAAGATGGTATGGTAAGCTGCTCGGCACTGCAAATCGGAGCGTATGCTTTGCACTGCAAAAACGACGCCGACCGCCGCCGATATACCGAAGCAATGCTCAAACTACTTGACGGTCACGACAGTCTTACCCAATTGCGGGTGCCTGACGGGCGCCGACGCGGAGGCACTCTCCGCTTCTGGGAGTCGCAATACGATGTGTTTATGTTGCCCAATATAATTTCATCGCCTCACGGCTGGAGCGCATGGAGGGCTTATGCCACTTACTACGCTTATCTTCTGACTGGCGATGAGCGGTGGCTGCGCGAGACTTTCGACGCCGCATCGGCTTTCGCCGCTCTTATCGACCACCAGACCGGCAACCTCAACTGGGCCTATGTTGTCGACCCCTATGTGAGGGCTACACAGGTGTGCGAGCCCGACTCAAACCACACCCCCGACGATGCCACATACGGGAATCCGCACCCCGAGCTATATCCTAACCGGAAGTTTGTTGTCGGCGAGCAATATGTGCCGATGATTGCCGACTGGCAGACGATAGTGTCGAGCGACAACGATGTGCACGAGTGCTTCAAATTCATAGCCGAAGCTGTGCTGTGCAATGCTTTTATCGTAGAGCGCGTCGACGGCTCCATCGCCACATATAACTGCACCCTCCAAAAAGATGGTGACACTCTGAATATCAAAGCCAATGAGCCGCAGATAACCACGCTGTACTCCAACCTGCGCACCCCGTATAAGCTTCATTTCGATGGAGTAATCAAGCCCGTACGCGACCCCGATTTCTACATCTACCTTTGCCTCGGGCAATCGAATATGGAAGGAAATGCTCCCATCGAACCGATTGACCGCGAAAATGTTTCCAATAGATTCCAGCTAATGCCGGCAGTGGATTTCCCGAGTCTGTCACGCACAAAAGGACAATGGTGCAAAGCCGTGCCCCCACTTGTACACGAAGCGGCCGGATTATCCCCGATAGATTATTTCGGACGAACGATGGTGGCAAATCTTCCGGAGAACGTACGCATTGGAGTTGTGCCGGTAGCCGTGGGAGGCGCTAATATACTGCACCTCGACAAAGATTTCGACCCCACATCAATCGCGGATTACCCCGATTGGTATAAAAATCTTATGGCACGCTACGATAACACCCCCTACAAACGGCTTGTAGAGTGCGCTCGCGAAGCACAACAATATGGCGTAATAAAAGGTATCATCTTCCATCAGGGAGAATCCAACGACGGAGATCCGCACTGGCCCGAAATGGTGAAAAAACTATATGAAGACCTCCTGCACGACCTCTCACTCGACGCCGCCCAAGTACCCCTTCTTGCCGGAGAAGTTGTCTCAACGGCAGAGGACGGAGCCTGCGGCAGTATGAACAACATCATTGACCGCCTACCTGAAACGATTCCCACCGCCCACGTAATATCCTCCGCCAACCTTCCTCATAAAGGCGACCGCCTTCATTTCACCACCTGCAGCTACCGCATCCTCGGCTGCCGCTACGCCACCACTCTCCTCCCCATCCTCGGCATCCACAATCCCCTCCCCGCCTACACCGATTAACCGCTTCCCCGATATCACATCTTCCCCCGACTCAAAAAGCACCTTGTATAGATTCGACATTTCCCGTATTTTAGATTTGATATCACTCATAATTCAAAATTTAAAGGGTGTAGCGATTTGACGTTGCATAATTCTTCTCCAAAACACCCGGAACTGAGGAAGGCAGATGAAAGCCATTCATCTTGTATCCGTCCGCCATTGCGTTTGACCGTAGCTTGTAGCCATTTCAGGCTATGGGCATCCAAGTTGGTATCGTCGTTTGCCAGATTGATATATGTAACAGTCGTTTCATATCACCACCCTCCCAGTTCGGTAGCCGCTTTGTCAATAGCCACCTTTAATTCCTTTTCATCAATGACAACCGGCTTGCGGTTGGCACGGTTGATAGTCATTTCACGCTTCTCTTCCTCGGTAGGTTCGGGGAGGTCAACCATATACACATTACTACATTTTGACCTTTTGCCGGCTATAAGATTAGCCCACAATTCTGCCATCAGCGTTCTTACACCTTCAGGCGATTTGATTCTTTCTGTTTCCATAATTATTATTGATTTTGCGACAAAGTTAGTATCAAGGTGTAGTATTCTTCGAAACACATGCTTTTGTTATGAAAAAATTGGCAGGCCTAACTCATAATTCCTTTCAAAACACTCCAATTAAGGTTTTTCTATAAGATTTTTTCGTAACTTTGCGATAAACATCAAAGTATTATATGCAATTAGCAAGTGAATAATGGCATCGCGCAAGTTCAACCGGGGAAATTGCAATCTTCGCTTGATAAGCTTGTAAGGATTTCAGAATTACTTGATATTGATATTAAAAATTTATCATCAGCTATAAAGCATAGTTATGGACAAGAACGAAATATTTAATAGAATTGAATATGTTGTGACTTGTGTCGGAGCTTTCGCGCAGCGGTTTAATCTCTCCAATATGCAAGCATACGCATATTTACGCCGTTATGCAGGCATAAGTTTTCTTCTCGATTGCTATGCTGCCGAGCACACGCTCTCTATTGATGATGCCGTCTCAGATCTTCAAGTCATTTGCCAGCGGGAAGGAGGTAAGATATGATTCGACGGCTCTATCACGGTTCAAACGTGGCCATTGTGCAAGTAGACCTCTCACGCAGCAAGCGTGGCAAGGATTTCGGACAAGGATTTTATCTTAACGCCAATCCCGATCAGGCTATGGAGATGGCAGCTCGAACGACGCGATTCCTCAATGAGGGAGAACCAACGTTATCCTGCTTTGAGTTTAATGAAGACGAAGCTACAAAAAACGGCCTGAGCATAAAGTTTTTTCCTGATTACTCTGAAGAATGGGCAGAGTTTATCGTTATGAACCGCAAGAATAACTCCGATACACCGGCACATCCCTATGATATTGTAATTGGCCCTATAGCGGATGATACTGTTGGCGTTCAAATACGCCGTTACATAATGGGGTATTTGTCCGCTCAAGCGTTGGTTGAAGAGCTGAGATTTCGAGGCGACCATGCAGTTCAATACTTCTTTGGGACACCAAAAGCATTAGAATTCTTAAAACACATCGAATTATGACACAAGACATACAGTTTCAGATAGAATGCCTTGCGGCTGAACTTACCGAAATGCTCATCGCGGAATATGGCTGGGATATACACCGCGCCCTTGACGAATTATATTCGTCAACGACCTTCGCCAAACTTAATGATCCCGAATGTGGCCTCTACTATCAGGGCGCCGTCTATATCTTTCAGTTTCTTAAATCCGAAATCGAAACCGGTAAAGTCACATAAATTTCAAATGTAGATTTACCGGATATTAAGGGAGATTCAGACTGGTATTTTTTACGACATATTATCCTAATATTTAGGAGCCGCTGCTATAACGCATTCTCATCGGCATTTATGTCTAGCGATAAATTGGGGTGGGATAGAGAACTCAATAAATGTTGAAATTGTTTATATGGCAGTCGGGCGCTCGGAGGCGGTCGGCTGACTACAATTTATGACACTTATTTAATATCAGAATTATGGACGAGAAAAATCAAGTATTAGACGCAATGCGCAAGGCGGGCGAACCGCTCAATGCCGGCAAGATTGCCGAGCTGACAGGGCTTGACCGCAAGGTGGTAGACAAGGTTATGGCCGACCTCAAGAAAGGAGGCGCCATCGTCTCCCCGGTCCGCTGCAAGTGGACCGTTGCCTGACCAGCCCCTCCCCCACCTCAACCACAAAGTGCGAATCCGCCTCGGGTCCGCACTTCTCTTTTTCCCCGCCCCCATCAGACCGAAAATCGATTTTTGAGGAATCAATTCCGCAAATTTTACCATTTTTGAGGAATCAATTCCGCAAAATTGGGTTTATCGATTGGTTGACGGTTATCGTCCCGAGACTGTTACGAATCTAGGGGCGCCTTTATTAGCGAGGAAAAGCGTTCATTATATTGGACAAATTGTCAAATTTGTATGATTTTGTCCATTACGTTGGACAAATATGCTAAATATGCTTGATTTGTCCATTATAAATCCATATATTTGCAAAAAAATTCAAAGATATGGAAATAATCTCCCGCCCGCTCTACTTAAATCACATTATCAGTCGACTCAATCGAGGGATGATGTTAATACTCGTTGGCCAGCGTAGAGTTGGTAAAAGTTTTGTACTTCGTGAGCTTAAGAATTGGCTTCAGGAGAATCGACCTAATTCCAATCTTGTATACATAAATAAGGAGTTATTGGATTATGGAGATATTACTACAGCAAGGGAGCTGTATGATTATGCAATACCACGTCTGCCGAAGGGTGAAGAAAATTATCTTCTTATCGATGAAGTTCAGGACATAAAGGATTTTGAAAATGCCCTGCGAAGTCTTCATGCCGAAGACCGATGTCAGATAGTTGCTACCGGCAGCAATGCGTATGTTTTTTCCTCTGAACTTGGCACGCGCCTGTCAGGCAGATATATCGAAATTCCTATCTATAATCTTAATTACAAAGAATTCCTTGAGTTTCACGGCCTTGCTGACTCTGACGAAAGTCTGATTTCATTTTTGAGCATCGGAGGATTACCCGGCCTTCGGTTATTTGATATTAAAGATGATGCCCAGGTTCGCGACTATTTGCAAGGCGTTTATTCGACCGTTATGTATAAGGATGTTGTCACACGGGAAAAAGTGAGAAACGTGCCTTTCATTGAGAACCTTGCGAAATTTATTGCTGATAACACCGGCAAATTGATTTCTGTGAGAAACATTGCCAACACGATGACCTCGTTCGGCGAAAAAATCAGCACCGGTAGCACCTCAACGTATGCTATGTATCTTGTCAATGCCCTATTAATTAATGAGGTATATCGATTCGATATTCATGGCAAGAAACTATTTGAACAGAATTTCAAATACTATTTCTCGGATCATGGTATCCGGAACCTTCTATGTGGCTTCAATCTTAGAAAGAATATTGAACAGGTCATTGAAAATGTAATATATCTGCACCTTCTGCAGCAAGGATTTGATGTAAAGGTCGGGGTATTGCAAAAAGGAGAAATTGATTTCATAGCCGGTAAGGGTGAGGATAAAATCTATATTCAGGCGACTTATCATCTTGACAACGAGGAAACTGTCGATCGTGAGTTCGGCAATCTTGCCCTCATCCGAGATTACTATCCGAAATATGTTGTGTCGATGGATCCACTTCCCGGTACTCCTGCCAAATTCCCCGGGATCAAACATATTCATCTTCGCCAATTTCTTCTCAACCCGCTAAACTGATTTTAAGAAAGCTTATACCGCAGCACACCATTGAATGAAGTGGTATGCTGTGGTATTTATATGGATTAATATGGAATTATATGGCGGGATGTGGCATTCTGTTGACAAAAACGTTACAATATCGCAACAAATGCTTTAATACATATATATTTTCAATTAACTTTGCGAGCAAACAGAAAAACCAATCATTGCGGCCTTCTCAGTCCATAATTTCCTAAAACCAAGTGCCTGAGAAGCTTTGCAACCAAGAGTCTGGAAAGCCTCTTTATCGAGTGTCTGAAAATCCTTGTTATTGTGTAATATACACTTTACCTTAAATATAACACTTTACCATAAATATTTACTATACCTTATAGTATATAACATAACTTTAAATATTTTACTATGTTAAAAACCATTGCCAAAATGGCATGTCGCATTCTATTGGTAGGTGCGATGTTTGCCGGGTCGATTACTGCAACTGCACAATCGATTGTCAACGGTATCGTGAAAGATGTCTCCGGCGAGCCGCTTATCGGAGCTACTGTCCGAGTCAAAGGGACACAGAAGGCCGTTACAACCGATGTTGACGGTAAATTTGCTATCGCCGCTTCCAACGGCTCCACCATTCAGGTGACTTATATCGGTTATAAACCGGCGGAGATGCCGGCCAAGCCCTCTATGGATATCACTCTCAAAGAGGATATCAGCAACCTCAGCGAGGTCGTAGTCATCGGTTACGGCTCGGTGAAGCGCAAGGATGTGACAACGGCTATATCTACCGTTTCGTCAAAAGAACTCGAGAACCGTCCGATCGTTTCTGCCGCGCAGGCCATTCAGGGTAAAGCTGCCGGTGTACAGGTAGTATCGCCTAATGGTGCTCCCGGCGGAGAAATGTCCATCAGGGTACGTGGCACCACCTCCTTCAATGGCTCCAACGACCCTTTGTATGTGGTCGACGGCGTTTCTGTTGACAACATCAACTTCCTGTCGCCCAGCGATATCGACAACATCCAGATTCTAAAGGATGCCTCCTCCGCAGCCATCTATGGTTCGCAAGCCGCCAACGGTGTAATCCTGATCACCACCAAGTCGGGAACTACCGAACGTCCGCAGATATCGTTCAATGCCCAATACGCAATCACACAGGTGCGCAAGACAATGGACGTGCTCAACGCCGCACAGTATAAAGAGCTGCAGGACGAAATCGGCCTGGTGTCGCTCCCCGACAAGCTTCGCGACCGCACCGACTGGTTCGATGAAATCTACAGCAATGGCTCAAATCAGAACTATCAGCTGTCGATTTCGCAGGTACTCGGCAATACCAAATATCTGGTCAACCTCGGCTACCTGCGTGAAGATGGTGTAATCAAGCCATCGTTCTACAACCGCTACAACTTCCGTATGAACCTGGAGACCAAGCTCTTCAACGTAGTCACAGCCACTGCCAACGTAATGTATTCCGACTACAGTTCCAACGGCATCAACACCGGCAACGGCGCAGGTCGCGGCGGTGTAATCCTGGCCGTAATCAACACGCCCACCTACGCACCGGTCTACGACCCCAATAATCCCGGCCGCTACTATAACAACTTCTATGGCCTCAACATCACCTCTCCGGCCGAGAACGTAGGCCGTGGCGAGAATGCCCGCAGCAAAGAGAACCGACTGATTGCATCGGGCAATCTGCTTTTCAATCTTTATCCCGGTCTTACCTTCAATACCAAATTCACCCTTGACCGCCGCAACGGCCACAGCACCGATTTTATCGATCCCGACAAGACAAGCTACGGCCGTGAGAACTACGGTATCGGCACCGATACCCGCTCTACCAACCAGCTTCTCATCTGGGACAATGTGGCCAATTACATACTGAAAGTAGGCAAGAACCGCTTCGATATCATGGCCGGTGTATCCTGGACAAAATCGCACTGGACAGAGGCTCAGCAGCGAGCCACTCACTATCGCAACGGCACAATCCAGACCCTCAATGTCGCCAACAAGGTTGACTGGAACTACACCGGAACGAATGCCTCTTCGTGGGCACTTCTTTCATACTTCGGCCGTGTAGCCTACAACTTCGACGACCGCTATCTGCTTACGGCCAACATCCGCGCCGACGGTTCGTCGAAGCTGCACCCCGACTACCGCTGGGGCGTGTTCCCGTCGTTCTCGGCAGCATGGCGCCTGTCGCAGGAAAAGTTTATGCGCGACATCTGGTGGATTAATGATCTCAAAATCCGTGGCGGCTGGGGCAAAACCGGTAACCAGACCGGCATCGGCGACTACGCATATCTGCAGCGCTACTACAGCAATCGCGTAGAATGGTTTGTCGAAGGCAAGGAGCATGCAATGCCCACTCTCTCACAGGAAAACCTCCGCACCACCGACCTCAAGTGGGAAACCACCACACAGACCGATATCGGCTTCGACCTCGCCGTGCTGCACAACCGACTGAGCCTGAGCGCCGACTTCTATTGGAAGAAAACCACCGATATGCTCATGTATGTAACTCTGCCCACCGGCGCAGCTGCATCCAACTCCATCACGCGCAACGAAGGTGAGATGACCAACCGCGGCTTTGAATTCACCATCAACAGCCACAACCTCACCGGCGAGTTCTCCTGGGACACCAGCCTGAATATGTCGTTCAACCGCAATAAACTCAGCAAGCTCGCGCTGCAGAAGATTTATTCCGACGGCCGCACATCCGACTACATCAACGAAACCGTTGTCCGCAACGAACCGGGCCGTGCCCTCGGCGGATTCTACGGATATATCTCCGACGGTGTCGACCCCGAAACCGGCGATATGATTTACCGCGACCTCAACGGCGACGGAAAGATTTCCTCAAGCGACCGAACATATATCGGCGACCCCAATCCCGATTTCACCTACGGTATGACCAACACCTTCTCCTACAAGGGATTCAACCTCAGCATCTTCATCCAGGGCTCGTACGGCAACGACATCTTCAATGCCTCGCGCACCGAGATGATGGGTATGTACGACGGCAAAAACCAGATTACCGACGTGCTTCGCCGCTGGAGAATTCCCGGACAGATCACCGATGTGCCGCGTGCCGGATTCGACCTCAAGAACTCCACCTACTTCGTGGAGGATGGCTCCTATCTGCGCGTGAAAGACATCACCCTCAGCTACAGCTTCTCGGGCGACTGGATGCGCAAGGTGCATATCTCCAAATTGCAGCCCTATTTCACCGCCACCAACCTTCTTACCTGGACCTCTTACTCCGGCATGGACCCGGAAGTAAACCAGTGGGGCAACAGTGGAGCCGTGCAGGGTATTGACTGGGGTACATATCCTCAGACCCGCAGCTTCACATTCGGAGTCAATATCGTATTATAACCTATTCATCTAAGACAATGAAAATCAGAAAATATATCAGCATAACAGCGGCTACCGGCATATTTGCCCTTGTTGCGGCCGCCTGCTCCATGCAATATGATCCTGAGGGCACATATTCCGATGTCACCGAAGGTGTAACCGAGGAACAGGAAGAAGTAGTATTCAAAGACCATGCTGCTGTCGAGAGCTATATGACGAAAATGTATAAGCTCATCACCGACCGGCAGGAACACTGGTACGTAGACCAGCTGCTGATTGCCGAATGTCATTCCGACAATGCCTATGCCGGTACTACAGGCGCCGAGGTCGTTCCTTTTGAGGACAACTCCATCGAAGGCTCCAATACCGTAATCAAGCGCGACTGGGACCGCTTTCTTGAAGACGCCGCCGTGGCTACCAAGATGATTGAGAACCTCGACAAAGTAGCCGACGGCTCCCTTTCAGCCAACGAGCAAAAGACCTACGAAGCTCAGGCCCGTATTTTCCGCGCCATCGTCTGGTTTGATATGGTGCGCCTCTGGGGCGCAATTCCCATCATCAAGACCACTGCCGGCAATATCACCGCCGAAAATGTCGAGGAAATGTATGAAGCATATTTCCCGAAGCAGAGCACTATCGAAGAAGCCTACGCCGCTATCGAGAGCGACCTGCTCTTCGGCAAAGACAACGCTCCTGCCGTAAGCAGCGACAAGACAATCTTCTCGAAAGGTGTGGCCCACGCATATCTCTGCAAATTATATGCTGAAAAACCCCTTCGCAACTACGACAAAGTGATTGAATATGCCAACGCCTGCCAGGCCGACGGCTATGACCTTGTCGACGACATCAGCGAGATTTTCGGCGTAGATCCCGGCTCCTTCGAGCCTAAGCGCGATACCCGTGAGTCGATTCTCGAAGGGCACTGGTTTACGGGCGCCGGCAACTGGTGCACCTGGATGTTCGGTGCTCCCGTCGACAATCCCTCCTACGCATTCACCTGGGCTAAATGGGTGACCCCCTCACGCGACCTGGTATCGCTCTACAACCGCAACGGCGACACCAAGCGCTATACCCAGACAGTGACCTGGAGCGAATGTACATGGAGCAACTACTATCCGATGAGCAATTACGCCTTTATGTATAAGTGCCGCTCGTCATACAGCAGCATTATCAAATGCCGCTATGCCGACATCCTGCTGCTTAAGGCCGAGGCCCTCCTCCAGAAGGGCGACCTCTCCGGAGCCGCCGACATCATCGACCGCATCCGCCAGCGTTCAGGCCTGCGCAAGCTCGATACCACTACCCGCTCGAGCTATGACTCTCTGCTCAAAGCTTACCTCGACGAGCGCCGCATGGAGCTTGCTATGGAGGGACAGCGCTGGTTCGACCTCTGCCGCCTCGACAAAGTGGAGGAAGTGATGAACGCCGTATATGCCAAGGATTCCGGACGCCATGCACAGCGCTCTCCGTTTAATCAGTATTCCTACCTGCTGCCTATCCCGCAGGGAGCCATCGACCAGAACTCTAATCTGCAGCAGAACCCCGGTTATTAATCATCTTTAGCACACCGATATAATTATGTATACATTCAATATTATCAATAAAAAGCTTATAGGCACCCTGCTCTGCAGCATGGTGCTGGTCAACGCGGCCTGCGACAACGGCAGCAACATTGAAATCTCCGACGAGCCGGATCCCGAGCTGCCCGTTTGGATCGACGGAGATGTGCGCGTGCTCACCACCACCTCCACCCGCAGCCAGGACCTGACCCCCTCGAGCATAGCATTCTCCAAGCGCGATAATATGTCGCCCCGTTCGATTTACCTTGAATCCGACAAGACCTACCAGGAAATCGACGGTTTCGGGGCTGCCATCACCGGCGCCACTGCCGTGAACCTGCTGAAGATGAACCCGGCCGACCGAGCCGAATTTCTTAAAGAAACCTTCTCGCCTACCGAAGGCTATGGATTCAGCTATGTGCGCATCTGCATAGGCTGCAGCGACTTCTCGCTCAGCGATTACACCTGCTGCGACACCAAAGGCATTGAGAATTTCGCCCTCACCAGCGAGGAAAACAACTACGTGATTCCGGTGATGAAGGAAATCCTCGCCATCAATCCCTCGATAAAGGTTATCGGTTCGCCCTGGACAGCTCCGCAGTGGATGAAAGTCGATAATCTTACCGATCGTAAGCCTCACAATTCCTGGACCGGCGGCCATCTCAATCCCGCTTACTATCAGGACTATGCCACTTATTTCGTGAAATGGATTCAGGCTATGGAGCAGAACGGCATCCATATCCACGCCGTGACCCTGCAGAACGAGCCGTTAAGCCCCGGCAACTCCGCGTCGATGGTTATGAACTGGGATGAGCAGCGCGAGTTTGTAAAGACAGCCGTCGGACCAAAGTTTGCCGCCGCCGGCATCAATGCCAAGATCTACTGCTTCGACCACAACTATAATTACGACAACATCGAAGACCAGAAGGACTATCCGCTGCACATCTATGAAGATGCCGATGCTGCCCGCTATGTGGCCGGTGCCGCATATCACAACTACGGAGGCCGCCCCACGGTAATGTCGGGCGTTCACGATGCTTATCCCCAGAAGGAGCTCCTCTTCACAGAGACTACCGCCGGCGACTGGAACGACGGCTCCAACCTCTCGCTGCGCCTTGTGCCTGATATGGAGGAAATCTGCCTCGGCACTGTCAACAACTGGGCGCGCGGCGCCATCGTGTGGAATCTGATGCTCGACGCCAACCGTGGTCCCAATCGTCCGAAGGGCTGCACCAATGGCTTCGGCACTGTCGATATCGACGCTACCTACAAGAATATCACCCGCAACTCATATTATTACATCATCGCACACATGGCTGGTGTCGTGAAGCCGGGAGCAAAACGCATCGGCACCTCGGGCTACACCGCTGCCGGACTCAATTATGCCGCTTTTGTCAACCCCGACGGCACACACGCCTTCGTAGCGTCGAACAGCTCGACGGAGGAGCAGAAGATTACTCTCGACGACCGCACTCACCATTTCTCATGTGTTGTGCCCGCCAACGGCATCGCTTCTTTTATCTGGTAATATCACCCCGTTATAAAGACTAAATTATGAAACTCCAGCATATTATTCCATTTTCTCTGATGCTTGCACTGCTGTGGTCGTGCAACGATGATGATATGCCGCTCGGCGCGCCGGTAATAAGCTATCCTGATGCTGCCGAGACAGCACACTTCGGCGATTCCCTGGCATTTACCGTAAAAGCGGAAGACCCCGAAGTGGCCCTTTCCACGCTCAAGGCTCAGCTTTTCTACGGCGATGATATGGTAGAAGAAACCGTAATCCGCACCAAAATAAGCGGTCAGGAGTACACCGGCAAAATCTACCTCCCCTATTTTGCCAACGTTCCCGACGGCACAGCCACACTGCGTATGGTGCTTCAGAATGTCAATTTCACCACCACCGTACAAGAATACCCCGTAAAAATCACCCATCCCGATTTCCCCTACCTCACCCTCCGCACCGAAGATGGCGAGGAATACCGGATGGATAAAATCGACACCGAAACCTATGGTGTAACCCGCAAATTCGACCAGCAGCTCAAGGCCTACATCATCGGCCCGAAAGTAGGTGAATTCGGCAATGATATCATCTTCGGATATGAAAACTCCGAGGTGACCGTCAACGCTGAGAATCCTATCCCCTTCTCGAGCGCCCGAGGCGGGCAGTTTACCATTTCGCTCAACACGCGCACCTTTGAGGCTTCACCCTTCTCTACCCTGAAGCTCAACGGCAAGGAGCTTGTAGCTATTACCGAAACTACCTCCAGCGTAGACCTTACTCTCGACAAAGGCTCGCTCATCGTGCCCGAAGGCTTCTCCAACTTCGGTGAATGGTGGATTGATCCCGACTGGTTCACACGCAACGACGACGGCTCGCTCACCTTCCAGGCTATGCCAGGCAACTACCGCATCATCGCCGACCAGAAGCTGCAGTATTTCCGCGTAGAGACTCTGCTCAACGGTGCTCCCGCAGAATTGCAGGACGATGGCTCCGGCGCCGTGTGGGTTATCGGCGAGGGCGTAGGCAAACCCTCGATCAGCGTCAACCAAGTAGGATGGACCACTGAAAAAGCACTCTGTATGGCTCCGGTTTCCGACAAGGTTTACCGTATGACCCTTGTCGGCGGCAAGACTATCGCCACCGGCTCGATCAACTTCAAATTCTACGGCAATATGGGTTGGAACTACGAGTTCCTGCACGACCGCATCACCTCCACATCCTCCGATATACTGATTGGCGATGGCAAGACCCATGATGACGGCAACCTCTATCTGGCCGATGGTGTCAAGCTGAAAGAGAATGTCATCTACGAATTCACCGTCGACTGCACAGCCGGCAAGGGTAAAGCTGTCCTCTCCGTCAAGGAGGCCGGCGAGCAGGAATTCGAGGAGAAGCCCATTATGCTCAACGGCGTGAAGATGAACACTTCCGACAATGCGCTTTATTCCCTCACCACCGACCTAAAGCAGGGTGCAAGCCTTGAATTCAGTTCGCTGAGCGATCTGGACAGCTACTATCTCGACCCCGACTACTTCAGCTATAACGCCGACAACGATGTCGTGACATTCCGTCCGGTCGACGGACACTACCGCGTGGTGCTCGACAAGCTTAATGCCACACTCTCGGCTCAGCGCTTCGACGGCGATTCTCCCGCCACACTCGGCACCAACGGCCACGGCGCAATATATATACTCGGCTGGGGTGCCGGCACACCGAACCTCGACTACCAGTTTGGCTGGGAGCCTAACAATGCTTATGCTATGGCCGAAATCTCGCCCTGCGTCTACACCTTCACCGGCGTTGCCGGTCCTGAAAAAGGCTCTGTCACCGGTCAGCGTCTGCGCACCGACTATCTCGGTATCAAATTCTTCTTCCAGATAGGATGGGGCGGCGAATTCAGCGGCACCAACCAACTCACCGTGGCTTCCGGCTCAAAGTCGCTGTTAAATGTGATTAACACCGGCGATGTGAACCTTGCCAGTGGCGCCCAGCTCACCGAAGGCGCTACCTACCGCATCACCATCGACCTCTCGGCAGGTGTATCGGCAGGTGTCATTTCAATCGAAAAATTATAATCCACTAAAATTAACCATATACCTCAACCTATTCAAAATTAACCAATACTATAATTTTCTAACCCTTAAACAAGGTAATCATGAAAAAATTTCTATCTTTATTATCAGCCGCAGCCATTGCTGGTGTGTTCTCCACCGCACAGGCATTTACCCTGGTAATGCCCGGCACGTATAATAGCTGGAAACTCGAACAAAACCAGTTTGAATTAGTCGACGGTAAGTATCAACAGACAATACCCGACCTATACGGCGACTTCAAGGTTGTCGGCTACGACGGAGAATCCCCGTCCTGGCAATACGAATACCGCAGCAACGGCACGACTGTTAAAAACGGTGTTGCTTACGAGGCCTCACTGCAAAATAAGGGCAATATTTTTCTCGATGGCTCTGCTGACAATTTGCATTACTACAACGCCAAGGTGACAGTCACTCTGAGCGACGACCTCCAAAATGCAACCATCCTGGTGAAAGCCGAGCGAGTAGAAAAACCGGCCGACAAGTGGCAGATTATCGGTGGAGACACACCGTTCGCATGGGATTTTAACGGCGCTCCCGAATTCGAAGCCACAGAGACAGACAACGTATTCAAGTATAGCTACGAAGGCAAAATTCTTGCCGGAACAGAGTTCAAAATCGGTAAAAACGGTTCGTGGCAGAATACATACGCAACCAAAAACACACTCGAACGCAACACCGACTACGTTGAACTTGATGGTCCCGGCGACCTGAAATACAACTGCAAAGCCCCTGAAGATGGTCTGCTCAATCCCACCTTCTTCATCAAAGTCGATGGCGACAAAGTATCATTAAAAATAGAAGCTGAAGCTATTCCGGAAGATCGCTTCCAATTACTTGGCGACGATCCTATAAAATGGGAATTCAGCAACGGCAGAATATTTGAGCGCCAGGAAAACGGCGACTACGTGCTTAAACTTGATGTCACACTTTGGGGTGGCTTTAGCTTCAAGATTGTAAGAAATGCCGACTGGAATCAGACCTTCTCTACCGGAAAAGAGATTACTTACGGCGATTTCTTCGCTCTTGACGGCCCCGCCGACCTCAAAGATATGAAATTACCCGCAGGTGACCTCGTAGATGCCACATTCACTCTTAAAGTTGACGGCGATAATGTGCAGTTGAAAGTTGAATCAAGCCCCGATACATGGCAGCTTATAGGCGACGAACCCCTCTCCTGGAAATTTGGGACCAATTTTATGACACCGGCTGAGAACGGCGAATATGCTCTTACGGTAAAAGGCAAGTTTGCCGCCGGAGGCAAAGTAAAAGTTATCAAAAACTCACTCTGGAGCAACACTTATTCCTCCGCTGCTGAAATTACACTTGACAACTTCTTCGCTCTTGACGGTCCCGATAAAGATATTGCCGATATGATAGTTCCGGCTACCGGTCTGGAGGACCCCACCTTCACCCTCAAAGTGGAAGAAGGCACACCGAAACTCAAAGTTAAGAATGGCAAGTCATCCGGCATCGCCGACATCGAAGCCGACGACGCAGCCGAGGCAGTTTACTACAACCTGCAGGGCATCCGCATCAACAACCCCTCGCACGGCACATACATCCGCGTTACCAACAACCGCGCCTCCAAAGTCCGCCTCTAATCCCCTCCCCCATCAAAAAGGAGCTGTGCCATCCCCGGCACAGCTCCTTTTCTATCTCCTACCCTACATCAATCTACAGCCACCATATAAACAATTTCTGCTACAAAAACGCACCAGCTGAACGTGCATACAATGTGTAATATATACAGCCACCACTTTGATTTCGCATTATATAATAAAACCAGGCCGATTGAGTAAGTCATAAGAAAGCATACGATAGTGCTGATTACCCTAAGATGCGGCACAAGCACTATCCATCCTTCGGGATTGAATAAGTCTCTGAAAAGCACATTCAGTGGGCTTTGTATAAAACATGGCATAACAAGAGACACCACCACAGCTGCTACTACGCAGAGCACTTTCCGTATTTTAGCATTCTGTTTTCTTGAATCCGGTGCTTCCGGCGTGTGAATATCACAATCTTGATTTTGCATAGTTTATCTGACTAAGAATTATTGCTGTCCGATAAAAATTGAGGACAGCAATAATAAAAAATTATAAAGTTACTGATTGACTGGCAAAATTGAGGAACAAAAACGGCGCCGCCACATTCCGGATTGCGGAGTGTGGCGGCGCATTATTGGGGTGGATTATGTCGGTCCGTCAAGCAGATGTCGCAAACTTAGCTGACTTAGCGGATTTCGCGAACTTAGGGGGCTGACATCCGTGTGGGTATTATTCGATGTTCTCGGGAGCGGGCATCTGGGTGAGCTGTTCTTCCGAAACAACTACATCGTCGATGTCGTCTTTCGAGCCTACGACAAGGCGTTCGTACTGGCGCAGGCCGGTACCGGCGGGAATCAGGTGACCGCAGATTACGTTCTCCTTCATACCCTCGAGGTTATCGGTCTTGCCGTTGATAGCGGCCTCGTTGAGCACCTTGGTGGTCTCCTGGAAGGAGGCAGCCGACATGAACGAGGAGGTCTGCAGGGCGGCACGGGTGATACCCTGGAGAATCTGCTCGGAGGTGGCGGGCACGGCGTCGCGTACTACCACAGTCTTCAGGTCGCGGCGCTTCAGAGCGGAGTTCTCGTCGCGCAGACGGCGGGCGGTGATAATCTGACCGGCCTTGAGGTTCTCGGAGTCGCCGGCGTCGACGACAACCTTCTTGCCCCAGATGCGGTCGTTCTCGTCCATAAAGTCGCGCTTGTCCACAACCTGCTGCTCCAGGAAGCAAGTGTCGCCCGGATCGATGATGTTGACTTTGCGCATCATCTGGCGCACGATTACCTCGAAGTGCTTGTCGTTGATCTTCACGCCCTGCATACGGTAAACATCCTGCACCTCGTTGACGATGTACTCCTGTACAGCCGTCGGGCCCATAATGTTAAGGATGTCGGTGGGAGTGATGGCACCGTCGGAGAGCGGAGTGCCGGCACGCACGTAGTCGTTTTCCTGCACGAGCACCTGCTTCGACAGAGGCACGAGATATTTCTTCTCCTCGCCAAGCTTGGAGGTGATGGTGATTTCACGGTTACCGCGCTTGATGCGGCCGAAGGTAACTTCGCCGTCGATTTCGCTGACGATAGCGGGGTTCGACGGGTTGCGGGCCTCGAACAGCTCGGTGACACGGGGCAGACCACCGGTGATATCGCCGGCGCCCGATGTGGAGCGGGTAATCTTGACGAATACTTCGCCGGGCTTGATTTCGGCGCCTTCCTCGAGCATCAGGTGAGCGTTGACGGGGAGTGCGTATGTCTTGAGGACATTGCCGTCGGCGTCGACGATCTGTGCTTCGGGCACGCGGGTACGATCCTTCGATTCGATAATAATCTTCTCGCGGATGTTCGACTGCTCGTCGGCTTCGATGCGGTAGGTGACATTTTCCACCAGGTTCTCGTAGTGGATCTTGCCGCCGACTTCCGAAACGATAACGGCGTTGAAGGGGTCCCATTCGCAGATCACGTCGCCCTTCTTCACCTTGTCGCCGTCGCTGAAATAGAGCTTCGAACCGTAGGGAATCTGAGCGGAGGTGAGCATCATATGGGTCTTGGGGTCGAGGATGCGCATTTCGGCGAGTCGGCCGATCACAACCTCTACCTTGCGACCGTTCATATCCACCTCGTCGGTGGTGACGGTGCGGAGCTCCTCGATTTCAAGGATACCGTCGTAGCGCGAGGTATGGGTGGAGACGGCAGCGATGTTCGATGCCACACCACCTACGTGGAATGTACGAAGAGTAAGCTGAGTACCGGGCTCGCCGATCGACTGGGCGGCGATTACGCCGACAGCCTCGCCGATCTGCACGGGGCGGTTGGTAGCCAGGTTGCGGCCGTAGCACTTGGCGCAGACGCCGTGCTTGGATTCGCAGGTGAGTACCGAGCGGATTTCCACCGATTCGATGGGCGATGCGGCGATGCGGTCGGCAGCAGCGTCGTTGATTTCCTCACCGGCGGCAACGATGATTTCGCCTGTGGTGGGATCCACGATGTCGTGAACCGACACACGGCCGAGGATACGTTCGGCCAGCGAAGCCACAACCTCGTCGTTGTTCTTGATTTCGCGGCAGACAAGACCACGGAGTGTGCCGCAGTCCTCTTCGCGAATAATCACGTCGTGAGCCACATCCACCAGACGACGGGTAAGATAACCGGCGTCGGCGGTCTTCAGCGCGGTATCGGCCAGACCCTTGCGGGCACCGTGGGTGGAAATGAAGTATTCCAGCACGCTCAGACCCTCCTTGAAGTTGGCAAGAATAGGGTTCTCGATGATCTGACCGCCTTCGGCACCGGCTTTCTGAGGCTTGGCCATAAGGCCACGCATACCGGCCAGCTGACGAATCTGGTCTTTAGAACCACGGGCGCCGGAGTCAAGCATCATGAAGACTGAGTTGAAGCCCTGGTCGGCTTCGGTCATCTGCTTCATCAGCACCGAGGTGAGCTGCGAATTGACGTGTGTCCAGATATCGATAATCTGGTTGTAGCGTTCGTTGTTGGTGATGAAGCCCATCGCATAGTTGTTGAGCACTTCCTCAACCTGTGCGTAGCCTTCGTTGACGATGTCCTGCTTTTCAGGCGGGATGATAACGTCGCCGAGGTTGAACGACAGACCACCCTTGAAGGCCATATAGTAGCCCATGTTCTTGATATCGTCGAGGAACTGAGCCGAGCGGGGGATACCGCATTTCTTGATAACCTTGCCGATGATAGTGCGGAGCGACTTCTTGGAGATAAGCTCGTTGACGTAGCCGATTTCCTTGGGCACGAACTCATTGAAGAGCACACGGCCTACGGAGGTGTTCTCCACCAGATGGCGGATGGGGTTGCCCTCCTCGTCGATGTCGTCGACCATTACGCTTACGGGAGCGTGGAGGTCGAGGCGCCCTTCGTTGTAGGCGATCTGAGCTTCCTCAGGACCGTAGAATTTCAGGCCCTCGCCCTTTGTGCCCTTGCGGAGCTTGGTGATGTAGTACAGACCAAGCACCATATCCTGTGAAGGCACGGTGATAGGAGCGCCGTTGGCGGGGTTGAGGATGTTGTGCGAGCCGAGCATCAGAATCTGAGCCTCAAGCACGGCTTCGTTGCCCAGGGGAAGGTGCACGGCCATCTGGTCGCCGTCGAAGTCGGCATTGAATGCCGTACATGCCAGCGGGTGGAGCTGAATGGCCTTGCCTTCGATCATCTTGGGCTGGAATGCCTGAATGCCGAGGCGGTGCAGTGTCGGGGCGCGGTTGAGCAGAACGGGATGGCCCTTCATCACATTTTCGAGGATATCCCATACCACCGGTTCGCGGCGGTCGACAATCTTCTTGGCCGACTTCACGGTCTTCACAATGCCGCGCTCGATGAGTTTGCGGATTACGAAGGGCTTGTAAAGCTCTGCAGCCATATATTTGGGAAGACCGCATTCGTGCATCTTCAGCTCGGGGCCTACGACGATAACCGAACGGGCGGAGTAGTCGACACGTTTACCCAGAAGGTTCTGACGGAAGCGGCCCTGCTTACCCTTGAGCGAGTCGGAGAGCGACTTCAGCGGACGGTTGGCATCGGTCTTGACGGCCGACGACTTGCGCGAGTTGTCGAGCAGCGAGTCGACAGCTTCCTGGAGCATACGCTTCTCATTGCGGAGAATCACTTCAGGAGCCTTGATTTCAATGAGTCGTTTCAGACGGTTGTTGCGGATGATCACACGACGATAGAGGTCGTTGAGGTCGGAGGTGGCGAAGCGGCCGCCGTCGAGGGGCACCAGTGGGCGCAGCTCGGGGGGAATCACAGGCACAGCCTGCAGAATCATCCACTCGGGCTTGTTGCGGCCGGCCGATGCGCGGAACGATTCCACAACCTGGAGGCGCTTCAGAGCCTCGGTCTTGCGCTGCTGCGAGCCGTCGGTGTTGGCCTGATCGCGCAGAGCATAGCTCAGCGAGTCGAGGTCGAGGGTCGACAGCAGGTCGTAGATGGCGCCTGCGCCCATCTTGGCCACGAATTTATCGGAGTCGTCGTCGGGCAGCGAGCGGTTCTCGGCGGGGAGCTTGTCGATGATGTCGAAGTATTCTTCCTCGGTGAGGAGGTCATATTTGGCCAACGGGCGGTCGGGGTCAAGCTCGGCGGCAGCGCCGGGGTTGATCACGATGTAGCGTTCGTAGTAAATCACTGCGTCGAGCTTCTTCGAGGGAAGACCGAGCAGATAGCCTATCTTGTTGGGGAGAGAACGGAAGTACCAGATATGTGCTACGGGGACCACAAGTTTGATGTGGCCCATACGCTCGCGGCGCACTTTCTTTTCGGTGACTTCCACACCGCAGCGGTCGCAGACGATGCCCTTGTAGCGGATACGCTTGTATTTGCCGCAGTGGCACTCATAGTCCTTCACCGGGCCGAAGATGCGTTCGCAGAAGAGGCCGTCGCGTTCGGGCTTGTAGGTGCGGTAGTTGATGGTCTCGGGTTTGAGCACCTCTCCCGACGATTTCTCCAGGATTTCCTCGGGCGAAGCAAGGCCGATGGAAATCTTCGAGAAGCCGTTTTTAGCTTTTGTTTCTTTTCTGAAAGCCATATATTATGTGGAGTTTTTGCTGTAATTGAATTATTGCTCGAGATTGATGCTGAGGCCAAGGCCCTGAAGCTCATGGAGGAGCACGTTAAGCGACTCGGGGATGCCGGGGGTGGGCATAGGCTCGCCCTTGACAATAGCCTCGTAAGCCTTGGAGCGGCCGGTCACGTCGTCCGACTTGATGGTGAGGATTTCCTGCAGCACGTGCGATGCGCCGAATGCCTCAAGCGCCCAGACCTCCATCTCACCAAAGCGCTGGCCACCGAACTGTGCTTTACCGCCCAGAGGCTGCTGGGTGATGAGCGAGTACGGGCCGATGGAGCGTGCGTGCATCTTGTCTTCAACCATGTGGCCGAGTTTCAGCATGTAAATCACACCCACGGTAGCGGGCTGGTCGAAGCGCTCGCCGGTGCCGCCGTCGTAGAGGTATGTCTTGCCGTAGCGGGGAAGGCCTGCCTTGTCGGTCCAGGCGTTGAGGTCGTCGAGCGATGCACCGTCGAAGATAGGTGTGGCGAACTTCTCGCCAAGCTCGCGGCCTGCCCAACCGAGAACGGTCTCGAAAATCTGACCCAGGTTCATACGCGAAGGCACACCCAGAGGGTTCAGACAGATGTCGACCGGAGTACCGTCGGCCAGGAAGGGCATATCCTCCTGACGTACCACGCGGGAAACGATACCTTTGTTACCGTGACGGCCGGCCATCTTATCGCCGACGCCAATCTTACGCTTCTTGGCGATGTAGACCTTGGCAATCTGGAGAATGCCCGAGGGAAGCTCGTCGCCTATGGAGATGTCGAATTTCTTGCGGCGCAGCTCGGCGTCGATTTCCTTCGACTTGCGCAGATAGTTCACGATGGTCTGACGGATCAGGTCGTTCTTATGAGCGTCGTCGGTCCACTTCGAGAGGTTGATGGTGTCGTAGTCGATATCCATCAGCACGGAGGGAACGAACTTGGCGCCCTTGGCAATGAGGTCGGTGCCGAGGAAGTCCTGGACTCCGGCCGAGGTCTTGCCGTCGGTGAGCACCATCAGCTTGTCGACAAGCAGCTTCTTGAGCGAAGTAAGCTTCTCCTCGTATTCCTCGTCGAGCTTGGGCAGCAGAGCCTGTGTGGCTTTGTTGCGGCGGCCGGTCTTGGTGGCGCGGGAGAAGAGATTGGTTCCGATTACCACACCCTTGAGCGAGGGAGATGCCTTGAGGGATGCGTCCTTCACATCGCCGGCCTTGTCGCCGAAGATGGCACGGAGAAGTTTTTCCTCAGGAGTAGGATCGCTTTCGCCCTTAGGAGTAATCTTACCGATCATAATGTCGCCGGGGACAACGTGGGCGCCGATGCGGATGATGCCGCGCTCGTCGAGGTCCTTGGTTGCGTCCTCCGACACGTTGGGGATATCGCTGGTGAGTTCCTCCATACCGCGCTTAGTCTCGCGCACTTCCAGAGAATACTCATCTACGTGAACCGAGGTAAGGATATCTTCCTTGACCATACGCTCGTTGAGCACGATGGCGTCCTCATAGTTGTAACCCTTCCAAGGCATGAAGGCCACTTTCAGGTTGCGACCCAGGGCGAGTTCGCCATTCTCGGTGGCGTAACCCTCGGTGAGGATGTCGCCCTTTTTCACGCGCTGGCCGCGAGAGCAGATGGGGCGCAGGTCGATGGTGGTCGACTGGTTGGTCTTGCGCCACTTCGGAATATGGTATTCCTTTACTGCATCTTCGAAGGATACAAATTCCTGCTCCTCGTTGCGGTCATAGCGGATGCGGATGGTGGTGGCGTCGACAAATTCGATTGTGCCTTCGCCTTCGGCCATAATCTGTGTGCGGGAATCGCGCACGAGCTGACCCTCTATGCCGGTGCCCACGATAGGAGCCTCGCTGCGCATCAGAGGCACGGCCTGGCGCATCATATTCGATCCCATCAGCGCACGGTTGGCATCGTCGTGCTCCAGGAATGGAATGAGCGATGCGGCGATTGATGCAATCTGCTGGGGCGACACATCCATAAGCTGGATTTCGCTGCCGGGAACGATAGGGAAGTCGGCGTCCTGACGGGCTTTCACCTTGGGATTGATGAACTTGCCGTTTTCGTCAACGGGCGCGTTGCCCTGGGCAATCATCTTGCCCTCTTCCATTTCGGCGGTGAGATACGACACGTGCGAGTTGTCCAGATCGACTACGCCATCCTTTACGGTGCGGTAGGGAGTCTCGATGAAACCGAGGTCGTTGATCTTGGCATACACGCAGAGCGACGAAATCAGACCGATGTTCGGGCCTTCAGGGGTCTCGATCGGGCAGAGACGGCCATAGTGAGTGTAGTGCACGTCGCGCACCTCGAAGCCTGCACGCTCACGCGACAGACCGCCGGGGCCGAGGGCCGACAGACGGCGTTTGTGGGTGATTTCGGCCAGAGGGTTGGTCTGGTCCATAAACTGCGACAGGGCGTTGGTGCCGAAGTAGGTGTTGATTACCGACGAGATTGTCTTGGCATTGATCAGGTCGATGGGGGTGAACACCTCATTGTCGCGCACGTTCATACGTTCGCGGATGGTGCGCGACATACGGGCCAGGCCCACGCCGAACTGGTTGTAGAGCTGCTCGCCTACTGTGCGCACACGACGGTTGCTCAGGTGGTCGATATCATCCACATCGGTCTTGGAGTTGATAAGCTCGATGAGATATTTGATGATCTCGATGATGTCCTCCTTGGTGAGCACGCGCACGTCAATGGGAGTGTCGAGCGACAGCTTTTTGTTGATACGGTAGCGGCCTACCTCGCCGAGGTCGTAACGCTTCTCTGAGAAGAAAAGGTTGGTGATGACCTCGCGGGCGGAGGCATCGTCTGGCGGCTCGGCGTTGCGCAGCTGGCGATAAATATATTGGATAGCCTCCTTTTCGGAGTTGGTGGTATCTTTCTTGAGAGTGTTGAAGATGATAGCGTAGTCCGACGAGTTCACATCCTCCTTGTGGAGCAGGATGGTTTCTACACCGGATTCCAGAATCTTCTCCACGCCTTCCTCGTCGAGCACGGTCTCGCGGTCGATCACCACTTCATTGCGCTCGATGGAAACCATTTCGCCGGTATCCTCGTCGACGAAGTCCTCCACCCAGGAGCGGAGCACACGTGCGGCAAGAGTGCGGCCGATGGCCTTCTTGAGGTTGGTTTTGTTTACCTTCACCTCCTCGGCAAGATCGAAGATGTCGATGATGTCCTTATCGGTCTCCAGACCGATGGCACGGAGCAGAGTGGTGACGGGAAGTTTCTTTTTGCGGTCGATGTAGGCATACATCACATTGTTGATGTCGGTGGCGAACTCGATCCAGCTTCCGCGGAAGGGGATGATTCGGGCCGAATACAACTTTGTGCCGTTGCTGTGGGTACTCTGACCGAAGAACACACCGGGCGAACGGTGCAGCTGCGATACAACCACACGCTCGGCTCCGTTGATTACGAATGTGCCCTTCTCTGTCATATAGGGGATGGGGCCCAGGTAAACGTCCTGAATAACAGTGGCGAAGTCCTCGTGGTCAGGGTCGGTGCAATAGAGCTTGAGCTTGGCCTTCAGAGGCACACTGTAGGTGAGTCCGCGCTCCAGGCACTCCTCGATGGAGTAGCGGGGCGGATCGATATAATAGTCGAGGAATTCCAGGACAAAGTTATTACGGGTGTCGGCGATGGGGAAGTTCTCGGAGAACACCTTGTAAAGTCCCTCGTTATTGCGCTTTTCCGGGGGTGTGTCAAGCTGCAGGAAATCCTGGAACGACTTGAGCTGCACCTCGAGGAAGTCGGGGTAAGGAAGCGGATTCTTTACCGAGGCAAAATTAACACGGGGTTTTGCGGAGGTAGCTGTGGTTGACATCTATAATAGTGAATTATCTGATGAGAGATTGTGGCTATGAGGGTGAGAGGGCACTAAGCTAAATAATCTTAAAAAATCATAAACTTAGCAAAGTTAAGATAAATATGGTTAAACCAGCACCATATTTTACGCAAAAAGGTTAAGCATCTGCTTTAGCAGCAGAAGCTTAACCATTACGGTCTGAGAGCGTCAGACTTGTATTATTTGAGCTCTACTTCAGCACCGGCTTCCTCGAGAGATTTCTTGAGGTTCTCGGCATCGGCTTTGCTCAGGCCTTCCTTAACAACGCTGGGTGCGCCGTCAACGAGTTCCTTAGCTTCCTTCAGACCAAGACCGGCAAGTTCCTTAACGGCCTTTACAACCTGAAGCTTAGCGGCACCGGCTGATTTGAGAACTACGTCGAAGCTCGACTTCTCCTCAGCAGCGGGAGCACTGGCTGCGGAACCGGCTGCGACAGCTACAGCAGCTGCGGCGGGTTCGATGCCATGTTCCTCTTTGAGGACGGTAGCGAGTTCGTTTACTTCCTTTACGGTAAGGTTAACTAATTCTTCTGCAAGAGCTTTGATATCTGCCATTGTAGTATTGATTTTTGATTGTTTGCGTTAGATAATTTGGAGAATGTTGTGTGGGTTGAACGAGGTGATTAAGCCTCCTTCTTGGAGAGAGTTTCGAGGATGCCGTGAATCTTGTTGCTACCCGACTGAAGGGCAGAAACGACATTCTTGGCAGGCGACTGGAGCAGAGCCACAACATCGGCGATAAGCTCGTTCTTGCTCTTGATCGAAGCAAGGGTGTCAAGCTGGTCTTCACCAACGTAAACGGTCTCTTCTACATAAGCGGCCTTCAGGCGGGGCAGCACATCATCTTTCTTCTTGAAGTTTTTGATGAGCTTGGCCGGAGCATTGCCTGTATTGGCGCACATAATTGAGCTGGCGCCCTTGAGAGCGGGGAACAGCTCCTCGTAGTTACCATCGAGAGTCTCGAGAGCGTGCTTGAGGAGAGTGTTCTTAACCACCATCAGCTTGATGCCGTCCTTGAAGCAGGCGCGGCGAAGAGCGGAGGTCTTCTCAGCGTCGAGACCCGAAGTCTCTACCACGTAGAAGCAACCATACTCTTTGATGGTGTCAGCGATTTTCGATATGATGAGTCCTTTCTCTTCTTTTTTCATTGTCGTAGTCGGTTTTGAGATTAGTCCTCAATGGATTTAGAATCGACTTTGATGCCGGGGCCCATTGTGCTCGAAACGTAGATGCTCTTGATATAGGTACCCTTTGCAGTAGCGGGTTTGAGTTTGATCAGGGTGTTGATAAATTCGCGGGCGTTCTCGGCCATTTGCTTCGGTGTGAACGACACCTTGCCGATGGATGTGTGAACGATACCGTTCTTATCTACCTTGAAGTCGATCTTACCCTTCTTAACCTCCTCAACAGCCTTGGCAACGTCCTGTGTGACGGTACCGCTCTTGGGGTTAGGCATCAGGCCACGCGGACCGAGAACACGGCCGAGAGCACCGATTTTACCCATGATGGCGGGCTGAGTGATGATGACGTCAACATCGGTCCAGCCACCCTTGATTTTGTCGATGTACTCGTCAAGGCCGACATAGTCGGCGCCGGCAGCCTTGGCTGCGGTCTCCTGATCGGGGGTGCAAAGTACAAGCACGCGCACCTGCTTACCGGTTCCGTGGGGCAGGGTTACCACGCCACGTACCATCTGGTTGGCCTTGCGGGGGTCAACACCCAGGCGAACGTCGATATCGAAAGATGCGTCGAACTTAGCGTAATTTGTTTCTTTTACCTTTTCGGCAGCCTCTGCGAGCGAGTAAGCTTTCCCGGCTTCAATCTTCGATAAAGCTAACTTCTGATTCTTAGTAAGTTTTCCCATTTCAATTGAAGTTTATTAGTTGTTTGCGGGGAAAGCACCCTTTACGGTGATACCCATGCTTCTGGCAGTACCGGCAACCATCTTCATGGCTGACTCTACGGTAAAACAGTTCAAATCCGGCATTTTGTCTTCAGCAATTGTCTTTACCTGATCCCAAGTGACTTCTGCAACCTTAGTACGGTTGGGCTGCGAAGAGCCTTTCTTTACCTTGGTAGCTTCGAGAAGCTGCACGGCTACAGGAGGAGTCTTTACGATAAAGTCGAAGCTCTTATCTGTGTAATAGGTGATTACAACAGGAAGAACCTTACCGGCCTTATCCTGGGTGCGGGCATTGAATTGCTTGCAAAATTCCATGATGTTGATACCCTTGGAACCCAGGGCAGGACCTACTGGGGGCGAGGGGTTTGCAGCACCACCTTTAATCTGCAATTTGATCTGTCCAGCAATTTCTTTTGCCATTGTGATTAAAGCTTTTAATATTTAACGAAATGCGCCTATCCGTTAACGGACACCCTTGGCAGCCCGTAACTGCTGCCGATGTCCTCCGGCAAGGACACTGATACTTACTTGCCTAAAGGGGCAAGGCCTTCAAAGCAAAGGCCGGTGTTCACCCACCGGTCTTATTCGCGCTCTACCTGAGAGTTCTCAAGTTCAAGCGGTGTTTCGCGTCCGAAGATGCGAACACTCACCTTGAGTTTCTTCTTGTCGGGGAAAACATCGGTAACCTTTCCGTTGAAGCCGGTGAACGGACCGTAGTTGACCTTGACGGTCTCGCCTACGATGTAGTCGTTGACTCCTTCTTCAAGATTCTCGTTGATTTCATCGGCAGTGCCAAGCATACGCATAACTTCGCTCTCGCGCAGCGGTTCAGGTTTTGCATCCTTGCCGCGGCCCTTGAGGAAGTCAATCACATTAGTAGTGTTGGTAAGCTCATGCACCACTTCGCCCACAAGCTCCGCCTCGATAAACACGTAGCCGGAATAAAGGTTGCGTTCTTTCACTACCTTTTTTCCGTTCTTTACCGTGAGCACCTTCTCGGTGGGAATGAGCACCTGAAAAACGTGGTTGCCCAGGTCGGTGTTTTTGATAGCACCGTCGAGGAGTTCCTTTACCTTTGCTTCCTTTCCGGAAATGGCACGCAGCACGTACCATGCCCGCAGGGGCTTCTTCACGGTCGGAGTGTTTTCGGTATTCTTTTCAGACATTTTCAATTACCACTTTGGAGGTGATTACTTATGGAGGCTGTAGATAAAGTGCATCAGATTTTCGACCACCTGATCCATGACTAAGATAATCAAGGCGATTATCACGGAAGCAAGCATCACGATGCAGGCACTCTTAATCAGCTGCGTTTTTGTAGGCCAGGAAGTCTTGTAACTGAGTTCGTCGTAAGACTCCTCTATGCTCGTAAGTAATTTCAATTTTTTCATCTGTAATTTTTTAGCACGGGTTGAGAGACTCGAACTCCCGACACCTGGTTTTGGAGACCAGTGCTCTACCAACTGAGCTAAACCCGTAGATAAGGTGCCGGAGCCTCCGTTTCCGGAATCCTTCCGGCACCTTGTATCGATTTTGTCGGTGGCGTCTCAACTGTGAGCCCGCCTGCGGCAAGTATTAGTCGAGGATCTCAGTGATCTGGCCCGAACCTACGGTGCGGCCGCCTTCACGGATGGCGAAACGAAGACCCTGATCGCAGGCTACCGGAGTAATGAGGTCGACGATGATCTCAACGTGGTCGCCGGGCATTACCATTTCTACACCTTCGGGAAGAGTGATCTCACCGGTTACATCGAGTGTACGGATGTAGAACTGAGGACGATAGTGGTTGTGGAACGGAGTGTGACGGCCACCTTCTTCCTTCTTCAGGATATATACGGAAGCTTTGAACTTCGAGTGGGGCTTAACAAGACCCGGGTGGCAGATTACCATACCACGACGGATGTCCTTCTTGTCGATACCGCGGAGAAGCAGACCTACGTTATCACCGGCTTCGCCCTGATCGAGGAGCTTGCGGAACATTTCCACACCGGTTACGGTCGACTTCATGTCGGCGCCAAGACCCATGATCTGTACTTCGTCGCCTACCTTAACAACGCCGGTTTCGATACGGCCGGTAGCAACAGTACCACGACCTGTGATCGAGAAGACGTCCTCAACAGGCATCAGGAAGGGTTTATCGATGTCGCGGGGAGGCAGGGGAATCCATGTATCAACGGCATCCATAAGCTCCATAACCTTCTCTTCCCACTGGGGTTCGCCATTGAGGGCGCCGAGTGCGGAACCGCGGATGATAGGAGTGTTGTCGCCGTCGTAATCGTAAGCTGCGAGAAGTTCGCGCATTTCCATTTCAACGAGTTCGAGCATCTCTTCGTCGTCGACCATATCGCACTTGTTCAGGAAGACAACCAGACGGGGTACGTTCACCTGACGGGCGAGAAGGATGTGCTCGCGGGTCTGGGGCATAGGACCGTCAGTTGCAGCAACTACGATGATAGCGCCATCCATCTGAGCGGCACCGGTAACCATGTTCTTCACATAGTCGGCGTGTCCCGGGCAGTCAACGTGTGCGTAGTGGCGGTTAGCTGTCTCATACTCTACGTGAGCGGTGTTGATGGTGATACCACGTTCCTTTTCCTCGGGAGCGTTGTCAATCTGGTCGAAGGACTTAACCTCGGAGAGGCCTTTCTTAGCGAGGACGGTGGTGATAGCAGCCGTCAGAGTGGTTTTACCGTGGTCAACGTGACCGATGGTACCGATGTTAACATGCGGTTTGGTTCTTTCGAATTTCTCTTTAGCCATAACTTGCTATAAATCTATTTTTGGTGATTAGAATCGTTTGGAAGCCCGGAGAGCGCCGGTTTAGCGCAGAAAGCCAACCGTCAGTTAGTTGCTCCACCCACCCGCAAGGGGAAGGATTCCGAGGCCGCAGGGGCCGTTAACGACTGACAACGATTGGCAGCATCTGTATCCGATCGCCCTCTGGCGGAGCGCAAGACCCTTTCGGAATCCAACGCGACCGGCGGGGCTGCCGGGGTTGATTTCAGCGGAATTGCCACGACAATGACTGGCACTATCGGGGCTATCACGCTTTCTTCTGAGCCGATGACGGGACTTGAACCCGTGACCTCTTCCTTACCAAGGAAGTGCTCTACCACTGAGCTACATTGGCAAAATTTGTGTCCGAGCCGGAGCGGCTCTTAAGGCCTCAGCCTTGATTAGAGCGGAAGACGAGGCTCAAACTCGCGACCCTCAGCTTGGAAGGCTGATGCTCTATCAACTGAGCTACTTCCGCAGGACTCTCCTGTATCCGGCAGGCGGAAACGGAAGATTTTGTGGGCGCGGATGGATTCGAACCACCGAAGGCAAAGCCAGCAGATTTACAGTCTGCCCCATTTGGCCACTCTGGAACACGCCCTATAGCGAATTTACATTTTCCAAATGCATTTTCAACTGAGCCTCTTGTCGGATTCGAACCAACGACCCCGAGATTACAAATCACGTGCTCTGGCCAACTGAGCTAAAGAGGCATTTCAAAGAACTAATTTCGACGGCTTGCCGTGGGGGTTCCGTCTCATTTGCGGTGCAAAGTTAAGCAGGATTTTTGAATTGACCAAATCTTTCAATGAAAAAAATCAAAAAAATTCTCTTTCAAAACCTCAATACGCTCATTCACCGCCGCCCCGAGACTACTTATCTCCCCGAAAAACAGCCATTCGCCACTCTGCAACCCAATTTAAACAACCTTCCGGCTAAAACATCTCTCGTAAGCAAGAGATATACCTATTATAAAATATCTCCCGGCAGCAAGAAATATATAATAAGGTGTGGCGCCGTTCATATTTTTTTGTAATTTTGCATCGTCGCGGGCAAAAACACCCCCGGCAACAAACCCACACGCCGCTAAACGGCCCCTAAACCACCAGCCGCTACCCGGCCTCAAACACTATGACTATGAAAGAAGAAATAATTGCACGGCTCGCAGCCTTCCGCGCCGAAATGACGCGCGAAGGTGTGGCTGCCGCTATCATCCCGCAAACCGACCCCCATCTGGGCGAATACATCGCTGACCACTGGCAGGTACGCCGCTGGCTCTCAGGCTTCACCGGTTCGGCCGGCACCCTCGTCATCACCGACCGCGAGGCATTCCTCTGGACCGACTCCCGCTATTTCCTCCAGGCCGCCCAGCAGCTTGAAGGCACCACCATAACGCTGATGAAGGAGGGTCTGCCCGAAACACCCGGCATTACTCCCTATCTCATCTCGCATCTCGTAAAAGGCGCAACAGTAGGTATCGACGGCCTGCTCTTCTCCTCTACGGCTGTGGCACAGCTGCGCAGCTCGCTCGAAAAGCACGGTCTGAAGCTCAACGCCCACTTCTCCCCCATCGACGCCTGCTGGAAAGACCGCCCCGCACTGCCCGACGCGCCGGTATTCGTTCACGATGAGAAATATGCCGGACGCGCCGCCGCCGACAAGATTGCCGACATCCTCCGCGAAGTGAAGGAGCAGGGCGCCACCGCGCTGCTCATCTCCGACCTGGCCGAAGTGGCCTGGACGCTCAACATCCGTTCGCGCGACGTCAACTGCAACCCCGTAGCTACCTCTTTCCTCTACCTCGCACCCATCGGCAGCACACTCTTTATCGACGAAGTGAAGGTCGACGAGGCTACTCGCACCTACCTCGCATCGGCCAACGTAGCCGTGGCACCCTACTCCGCCATTCTTGATTTTCTCAAAGCGCTTCCCGCCGACGCCACAGTGCTCTACGAAGCACCCCGCACAGCCGACCGGCTTGTCGATGCTCTCGGTCTGCGCGGCGTAGCCGGTGCATCGCCCGTGCCGATGATGAAAGCGGTGAAAAACTCCACTCAGATTGCCGGAATCCGCAACGCTATGGAGAAGGATGGCGCAGCTCTCGTTGGTGCCTTTATGGAGATAGAGCGCCGTATGCGTCAAGGCATTAAGCTCACCGAACTCGACGTGGCCGACATCCTCACCGAATACCGCTCGCAGCAGGAACTTTATTTCGACGAATCGTTTGAAACAATTGCCGGATACGGCCCCCACGGCGCCATCGTCCACTACTCCGCCACCGAGGAAAGCAGCGTGGAAATCCATCCCGAAGGGCTGCTGCTCATCGACTCCGGAGCACAATATCTCGACGGCACCACCGACATCACCCGCACCATCGCCATGGGCACACCTACCAATCAGGAGCGCCACGATTTCACCCTGGTAATGAAGGGACACATCGCCCTGGCTTCGGCCATCTACCCCGAAGGCACCCGCGGCGACCAGCTCGACGTGCTCGCCCATCAGTATCTCTGGCGCGACGGAGCCAACTACCTCCACGGCACCGGTCACGGCGTAGGGCACTTCCTCAATGTGCACGAAGGCCCGCAGAGCATCCGCCTCAACCACATGCCCGCCACCCTCCGTCCCGGTATGCTCACCTCCGACGAGCCGGGTCTCTACCGCGCCGGCATCCACGGCATCCGCTGCGAGAACCTGGTGCTCACCGTCAACGCCTTCACCACCGAATTCGGCCGTTTCTACCGTTTCGAGCCTATGACCCTCTTTCCCTGGGATCTGAGCCTGTTCGACACTGCTATTATGACCGACGAGGAAATCAACTGGGTCAACGGCTACCACCAGACCGTGAGAGAGCGTCTGTGGCCCCGCCTCAACGATCAGCAGAAAGCCTGGCTTCAGGAAAAGACCCGTCCGCTCACACGCTGAAACGTCCGTTCACACGTTGAAACGGCAAATTGGCCGTAAAAACTAAAACTACTGAAAAAGTAAACAAATGGCACTCATATTACCCCTGAGGGGCTTCACCCCCGAAATCGGCGAAGGCACCTTTCTGGCCGAAAACGCCACAGTAGTGGGCGATGTAGTAATCGGCCGCGAATGTTCGGTATGGTTCAACACCGTGCTCCGCGGCGACGTCAACTCCATCCGCATCGGCGACCGCGTAAACATCCAGGACGGCTCGGTGCTCCACACACTCTATCAGAAATCCACCATTGAAATCGGCAACGATGTATCGGTGGGTCACAACGTTACGCTCCACGGCTGCAAAATCCACGATCTCGCACTCATAGGTATGGGTGCAATCGTGATGGACGATGCCGAAGTGGGCGAAGGCGCTCTTGTGGCTGCCGGATCGGTAGTGCTCTCGCGCACAAAAATCGGCCCGCACGAGATGTGGGCCGGCGCTCCTGCCAAATTCGTAAAAATGATGGAACCGGAAAAATCGCGCGAACTCAACGAGAAAATCGCCCGCAACTATCTTTTCTACTCCCGCTGGTACACCGACCCGGAATAATCCTCAACGCCGTTTTACGCATTAGGCTTTGGTTAAAGTTGCATAAACGGCACTAACTTGTAGAGAAATGAATTAAAATAGCCACCGACGTATCAACCTGTAGCGGGCTGTATCAAAATATAAAATAACGTATCATTGTGTAGGGACGCACCCAAGGTGCGTCCGAAATATTAATTGATTATCAATTGTTTATGCGGACGCACCTTGGGTGCGTCCCTACACAATGATACGTCGTGAGCAATTTTGATACAGCCTCGATTAAATAGCTAATATTCAACGCTGGGTGAAGCGTCCTGACTCCACCAGCCACGACCGGTGCTCCGGTGTGGCTGCGATATCGAGTCGGGGCGCTGCGCTTTCCACCCTCGCTATGATGGTGTCGAGATGGTCGCGGTTGGTGTCGGTGATGAATATCTGACCGAATCCGTTGCCGGAAACAACCTCCACAAGCCGCTCCACGCGTCGAGCGTCAAGGCGGTCAAACACATCATCGAGCAGCAGCAACGGTTTCATCCCCGACGCCTCCTCCAGGAAGCGGTACTGTGCCAGTCGCAACGCCAGCGTGTAGGTTTTGCACTGCCCCTGTGAGGCCACACGACGTGCCGGCATATCATTGAGATTCAGTTCAATATCATCGCGATGCGGGCCTACTGAGGTATACCCCACAAACTCGTCGTGGCGACGTGCCGAGTCAAGCATCTTTGTAAAATCGCCCTCTGCAGCCAGATGGCTCCGGTAGGTAATCGAGGGCACTTCGCCGTCGGAAGCAATCTCGTTGTAGCGCGGAAGGAGAATCTCATTCAACTGCCCCACCCATTTGCTTCGGGCAGCAGTGATATAGAGCGCTGACCGCTCCATAGACAATTCCACCGACAAATATAGCGACGGATCCACAATGTGGTCGCGCAGAAGTTTGTTGCGTTGCTGCAACGCGCGCGCGTACCTTATTAAATGGTCGAGATATACGGGGTCGGCCTGCGATATCACAAGGTCGGCGAAGCGGCGGCGCTCCTCACCGGTGCCGTTGATCAGCTCGCTGTCGGCCGGCGATGCCATCACCAGCGGGAAAGCGCCGATATGGGTACTCAGACGGTCATATTCCTTGCCGCCGCGCTTGAAAGTCTTCCGTTTTCCCGGCTGCACCCCCACGGTCAGCTCCTCATTGATGCCGCGGCGCAGATATTCGGCGCGGAGAGTCATCAGCGGCTCTCCACGGCGCACCAGCTGCAAGTCGGTCAGTCCGGTAAAACTCTTGCAGAAACTGAGATAGTACACCGCATCGAGCAGATTGCTCTTGCCCATACCGTTGTCGCCCAAAAAACAATTCAGTTTGGGAGAGAACTCCAGCCGGGCTTCGGCGATGTTCTTGAAATTCGTTATGGCCAGACTGTTAAGAAGCACTGCAGCACACGTATTTAATGTTTACACAAAGGAATGCCAGGGCAAACAGCAGCATCAGCATCGCCGTCATTCCGAGAAGCGGGTTGAGCCGGTGCCCTTCGCGGCGGCGCATCGTCAGCCACAGGCAGGTGTGCCCTACCAGATAAAGAGCCGGGAAGATGAATGTCCACCAGCCGGCCTCGCGCCATACGTCAAACGTCAGCGCCACAGCAAGATAGCCATTTATGAGATACGCCCAGGCCACAGCCTTACGGCCGAACACTACGGCGGTGGTGAGTTTGCCCACAGCAGCATCGTCGTCGCGGTCGCGGTAATTATTGACAATGAGGATATTGCTGCCCATCAGACCGATAGCCAGGCCGGCGAAGAAGTCGAGATAGGAGAAATATCCGGCCTGCAGATAGAAGGTAAAACCCACCGGAATCAGGCCGAAGAATACTACCACGGCAATTTCGCCCATAGCGTTGCGGCTCAGCGGGAATGGCCCGGCCGAATAACTCAGCGCACCCACAAAGATGAATATTCCCACAAGGATGAGCCACCATCCGCCCCATACCACCAGCGAGCATCCGATGATGGCAGCGAGGATAAAGGTCAGCGACATAGCGCGCTGCATCGCCGCCGGAGTAATATCTCCCTCCGTGACGCCGCGGCGCGGACCTTCGCGGCCGGGGCGGTCGAGGCCGCCCACAAAATCGTAATATTCATTGGCAAAATTGCAGCCGATTTGCGCCACCACGGCAAAAAGCAGACAGAGCACCGCCGGAAGCCAGTCGAAATGGCCGCGGTGCATAGCCAGCCCCACGCCCATAAGCACACCGGCTACCGACACCGGCAGCGTGCGCAAGCGCATTGCCTCTATCCAGGCGCGCAATTTTCCCGGATGCGGCTCGGCGGCAAGCCTTCCGCCCTCCGGTTTAGCATTATGTTTGGTCATAGGAACATTCTGATATCAGTTCTACCGGACGCACCCGGGGTGCGTCCCTACCATTTGATACGTTATTTAGAATTTGACCCGGCCATCTTTTCCTATCTCACAGGCCACCGTTATCGCGGGGTAAACCGCAGCAAAGCCCGCAGAAGCGGATGCCCTTCGCTGTCGACAAGTTCGGCACTTGTAGAGGGCGCACCGTTCTCCTCAAAGTCGAGCATACGCAATGTAGCCTCCAGCCCGAAGCGAGCCTCGTGGCTGTAGGCTATCTCAAAGCGGTTCAAGCGGTTGGCGTCGTGAAATTCAAGGCTCCACTGGTTCAGCAGCAAGTCGATATATCGCGAGGAATTCACATGGCGGTTGAAGTCGATGTCGGTGTACTGGAAGCGGTATGCGGTCTGATGATACCCCTGCGGAACCTCCTCGCCCGGCTGCGGAGCGGCAATCGGACGCAGACGTGCCGGCTTAGGCACAGGGCACTCCTTCTGCGGAACAACTCCCGAAATCCAGCTTAGGCGGGAGATATCGCCCACCGTGCGTGTGCGTGTGTCGATAACCGCCCAGACGGTGCGGGCATACCCTACAACTTCGTCACCGACAGTGATTTCAAAATCGCGTTCCGAGAACAGGCGCGATACCGACGACACCCACGTAGTGATTCTATAGTTCTCATTCACACCGGGATAGCGCTTCATCTCCACTGCCACACGCGAAAGCACCCAGGTCTGATGCTCACGCTGGAGATAGGCATAACCAATGCCCAACTCATTGGCGTGCAGAGTCGCCACCTCAATAAGTCGGTTAATCAGCAAAGTCAGCGGCATCCGTTGCTCCGGATTGCACTCGCCCGGCGTGAGAAAATAGTCGGAGACGAAAAGCTTCGGCATCACACTCAAGTCGTCGGGGCAGTTTGTTATAGGGTCACGTTGCATATTCGGAATCAGTATTAAACAGGATAAGGATATTTCACCTCGTGAAGGAAAAGCGGACCGGCAGGCATCGACGTCCCGGCGGCGCAGCGGTCGCGCTGATCAATTACGCGGCGGAAATCGTCGACTGTCATTTTTCCGCGGCCCACCTCCACCAGCGTTCCCACTATGGCTCGCACCATATTGCGCAGAAAGCGGTCGGCTGTAATTTCAAACACCCAAAGCGTAGGCTTGGTTTTGCCGGCAGCCACCTCGCACTCGCAGTCGGCAGCCTCGCACTCGCAGTCGGCAGCCTCGCACTCGCAATCAGCAGCTTCGCACTCGCAGTCGGATTTTTTACCACCTCCGCCCCCCTGGGCGCGCCAGGCGGCGTGGGTCACGTGGCAAATATTTGTCTTTGTGTCGGTATGCAGTTTGGAGAAGGATGTAAAATCCTCAGTTTCAAGCAGCAAGGCGGCGGCACGATTCATAGCATCGAAATCGAGTGTGGCCGGTGCGAGCCACGACATTCCGCCGGTGAAAGGGCTTCTCACCGTATGGACGAAATAACGGTAGCTCCGGCTCACGGCATCGAATCGCGCGTGGACATCGTCGGGCATACGCCTGATGCGGTAGATGACAATATTGGGTGCCAGCAACGAATTGAGTGCGCGAAGTATCTGCGCCTCATTCCCGGCATTAATCACCGCATTTTCAGGCAGATCGAAATGAGCCACCATCCGGGCAGCGCTCACTCCGGCATCGGTACGTCCGGCGCCGGTAACAGCCACCGAAGGCTGCCGCATCACCGTGGCCAACGCCTCCTCGATGCATTGCTGCACGGTTACTGCACCCGGCTGACGCTGCCAGCCGTGATAAGGCAACCCGTTGTAGGCCAACCGCATAAAGTAGCGGTGATACCCCGGAGCACAACCACGCTGCGAGGTCGCAGGCTCCTGTACGGGGGGATTATCGATTATTATATCATCCTTCATTTTGCCGGTATCTGCGTGCATATCAGTCTTTTTCGAGATAGGTGTAGCCATACAGACCCGACCGGTAATTCGACAGGAATTCGCGACCCTCCTCGGGGGTGATCTTGCCGGCTTTCATAGCCTTTGTCACCCAGGTTTCCACATTGCGCACCAGGCGCTTGGGGTCGTACTGCACATAGTCGAGCACCTCGGCCACGGTCTCGCCGTCGATTACCTTTTCGATTTCGTAATGGTCCTTGTAACAAACCACATGCACGGCATTTGTGTCGCCGAAGAGATTGTGCATATCGCCGAGAATTTCCTGGTAAGCGCCGACGAGGAACACACCTAAATAATAAGGCTCGCCCGGCTTGATAGGATGCACAGGCAGGGCGTTGGTTATACCCTGCGGCGAAATGAAGTGTGCGATTTTACCGTCGGAGTCGCAGGTCATATCCTGCAGGGTGGCCATACGGGTAGGCTTCTCATCGAGGCGCGAAATGGGCACAATCGGGAAAATCTGGTCCACCGCCCACGAGTCGGTAAGCGATTGGAACAGAGAGAAATTGCAATAATATTTATCAGGAAGCATACGCTGCACCTTGCGCAATTCCTCGGGCGGATGCTTCATCGAGCGGGTCATTTCAGCCACCTCACGGGCAATCTGCCAGAACAGCTTTTCGGCAATAGCGCGGTTGCGCAGGTCGAGCAGTCCCATCGAGAACAGTTCCAGTGTCTCTTCGCGGCACTGAATGGCATCGTGCCACGATTCAAACAGGTTCTGCTGATTGATATTGTCCCAGATTTCGTACAGCTCCTTTACAAGTTCATGTTCATCGCCGCGAAGCTCCTCATTGTCCGACCAGCGGGGAAGCGAGGTAGCCTCCAGCGCCTCGATAATCAGCACCGAATGGTGCGCGGCCAGCGACCGGCCGCTCTCGGTGACGATGTTGGGCTGCGGCAGATTGTTCTTCTCGCAGGCGTCGACTATGGAGTAGATGGCATCGTTGGCATACTCCTGGATGGAATAGTTCATCGAGCTTTCCGACGCGGAGGAACGGCTTCCGTCGTAGTCGACGCCCAGACCGCCGCCAATGTCGACGAAATGGATGTCGAAGCCGAGTTTCGACAGCTGCACATAGAACTGCATCGCTTCGCGAAGCGCGTTTTTGATACGGCGGATTTTGGTAATCTGGCTGCCGATATGGAAGTGAATCAGTTTGAGCCAGTCGGTCACGCCATGCTTTTGCAGGAAGTCGACCGCCTGAAGCAGTTCCGACGAGTCCAGACCGAATTTCGACTGGTCGCCGCCCGATTCTTCCCACTTGCCTGCGCCACTGTTGGCCAGCTTGATGCGGATGCCTACACTGGGCACGATTTTCAGTCGGCGCGAAATGTCGAGAATCTGCTGAAGCTCATTTAGCTTCTCCACAACTATAATAATGCGGCGGCCCATCTTGTGTGCAAGCAGAGCCAGCTCGATGTAATCCTCATCCTTGTAGCCGTTGCAGATGATCAGGGCATTTTCGTCGATATTGGTAGCGAGCACGGCATGCAGCTCAGGCTTGGAACCTGCCTCCAGACCGATATTGAATTTCTTGCCGTGGCTCACAATCTCCTCCACCACAGGGCGCATCTGGTTCACCTTGATCGGGTAAATCACGAAATTCTTGCCCTGGTAGTCATACTCCTCGGCCGCCTTCTTGAAGCAGTTGGAAATTTTCTCCACGCGGTTGTCGAGAATATCGGGGAAGCGCAGAAGCACCGGAGCGGTTATATCCTTGAGCTGCAGCTCATCGAGTACATCGCGGAGGTCTACCGGAGCTACTCCCGGCTTGGGAGTGACGGTCATATTTCCTTTTTCGTTGACCGAAAAATACTGACGGCCCCAGCCGCCGATGTTGTACAGCTCCGCGCTGTCTTCAACACGCCATTTTCTCATTACTGATAAAATATAATAAAGAGTGAATATGCAGTTTTACGATTAGATTTCAAGACGAAATTTGCAGTTTTGCAGTGCAAAGTTAATAAATTTTTGGCATCGCAGGCCGATTTAAACCACTTCTTTTGGTTATTCCTCAGGAATTTTGTAAATTTGCGCCGCAGCAAGAATGTGCACAGACAGAAGATGAGTGATATTTTTATCATAACCGCAGTATTTACAGTCAGTTTCCTACTGACCGGGCTTTTTATATCCGGAATCCTGCGTTTTTCCTTCCGCAACCGCATCTTCGACACACACGACGACCGCAAGCTGCACCGCGGCGATGTACCCCGCCTTGGCGGCCTATCCTTTGTGCCGGCCATCGTCATAGCCATCAGCTTCGTCTACGCACTCACCGGCATCCTCGGCAATATATTTCCGGCGCTCTCCACTGCCAGGGTTTTCTTTGAATCGCACATTCCCGGCGCCAGCCTGCTGCCGCTGAGCGTCACCATCTGCGCTATGGGCCTGCTTTACCTCACCGGTATGGCCGATGACCTCTCGGGTCTGCGCTACCAGACCAAATTTATGGCACAACTTGCCGCGGGCATTCTTATCGCCGCCGGAGGTTTCCGTATCGAAACACTCAGCGGCGTGTTCAATGTATACACCCTCTCCCCGCTTGCATCCTACGCGCTCACAATATTTATAGTAGTATTCGTCACAAACGCCATCAACCTCATCGACGGTATCGACGGTCTGGCCTCCGGGCTGAGCGCAATAGCAATGGCTCTCTACGCAATCATCTTCATAAGCTGCGGCGACCTCACAGGCGCCATTTTAGCCACCGCTGCTCTGGGCACACTCATCCCATTCTTCTGCTACAACTCCTTCGGCAGCATCGCCAGTCACCGCAAAATATTTATGGGCGACACAGGTTCGCTCACCACAGGCCTGCTTCTGAGCTTCCTGGCCATACGCCTTTGCGGCTATGAAGGGCAGTTCAGCTCATCAGCCGATATTATCGTGGCCGCATTCTCCCCGCTGGCCATCCCCTGCCTCGATGTGGTGCGCGTATTCTTCCACCGCATCACCCGCGGACGCAGCCCTTTCCTGCCCGACCGCATACACATCCACCACAAGCTTATGCTTATCGGACTTTCATCGAAAGCCACTATGGTGCTCCTGCTATGTATGTCTGTTGCCGTAGCCGCGGCCAACATTCTGCTCTCAACCACAATCTCAATTCCGGCCATTATCGCCATCGACATCTCCCTCTGGATAGCCCTGAACCTGCTGCTCACCCACAGGATTCGCACCCTGCAGCACTCCGGTGCCATTCCCAACGACTACGACTAACCCCACTCTTCATTCTTCACCCGTCACTCTGACTTCTGACCTCATAATTCTTCACTTGCGCAATTCTAAATATGCTTACGCCCAAACTGATGCTGAAAATATGTGCTGCTGTAGCTCTGCTCGCTCTCAGCTCTTGCCGCACACCTAAAGACCTCACCTACTTCCAGGATATCAACGGCGGTATGTATACCGCTGTATCTCCCGTAAAAGAACTTACAATTGAGCCTGACGACCGTGTGTCGATTCTCGTTCATTCAAAAGACCCGCAGCTGGCAAGCCTCTTCAATCTGAGCTACAACTATCAGCGTGCCGTGGGCGACCTCAACTTCGGTAGCACCACACAGATTCCTACCTACACCGTAAACTCATTCGGGGACATCGACTTCCCCATCCTGGGCACACTGCATATAGCCGGTATGACCCGAACCGAAGTGGCCGACTACATCAAGAACGAACTGGTATCGCGCAACCTCATCAAAGATCCCACAATTATCGTTGACTTCTACAACCGCATGGTCAACGTAATGGGCGAAGTGAACAGCCCCGGCCGCATCCGGATGGACCACGACCGCTTCACCGTGCTCGACGCCCTGGCTTCGGCCGGCGACCTCACCATTATGGGCAAGCGCGAGAATGTGATTGTGCTCCGCAATCAGGGCGACAAGCAGGTGGCATACGTAATCAACCTCACCGACGCCAAGTCGGCTCTGACCTCCCCCGCCTACTATCTCCAGCAGAACGATGTCATATATGTAGAGCCCAACAATGTGCGCAAGCGCCAGACCACATCCTCGGGTAGCACCGTCTTCACCCCCTCGTTCTGGATTTCCGCCGCATCTTTCGCCACCACAGTGGTGCTCCTTATTAAGAACTGGTAACAAATACTCTTACTGTCGTGCAAGAAAACGATAACAACAACCCTGAACTCGAACAGGGCATAACCCCCAAGGATCTTCTCTGGATGTGCCTTTCCCGCTGGTACTGGTACATCATCGCCATCTTCATCTGCTGCTCCCTGGGCTTCTATGTAATCCTGAAAACACCCAAGGTATACCAGCGCAACGCCTCGCTGCTGATTAAGGATGACCGCCTGGGCGGCTCTCACGGCGGTGATGTGGGTGCCTCAATCTCCGGAATGGGATTCCTGCAGGCCAACACCAATGTGCACAACGAGTTGATTTCCATCACCTCGCCCACCACATTCTATGAGGTAGTGAAGCGCCTGGGTCTCAACGTATCCTACTCCGTGCCCGGGATGTTCTACCCCAAGACACTCTACGGCACCAACCTCCCCATCACCCTCCAGTTCGTCGATATGGACGATGAGCAGAGCGGGTCGCTCGTAGCTACCGTCGCACCCGACGGCAAGCTCACCCTGAACGATTTCAATTTCGTCACCGACGATATGCAGCCCGGCGACGAAGAAAAAGAATATCCGCCGGTGGTGGTAAAGAGCTACAACCGCATCGACACCGTGGCCACCCCGATGGGCAAAATCGTGTATGCACCCAACCCCACCTTCAAGGGTAAAATCACCGAGCCGATTGCCATAAACGTAAGCCTCTCACCGATAACATCCACAGCGCTCGGATGCATCGGCTCCCTCAATGCCGAGCTTCCCGAAGAATGGTCGTCGGTGATCAATATGACCTACAAGGATGTATCATACGAGCGTGCCGCCGATGTTCTCTCCACCCTCATCGAGGTTTACAATGAAAACTGGGTGAAGGACAAGAACCGCATCGCTATCTCCACATCCGACTTTATCAAGGAGCGTCTCGCCGTAATCGAGCAGGAACTTGGCGGCGTCGACTCCGAGATTTCATCCTACAAGGCCGCACACCTCGTGCCCGACGTGCAGTCGGCAGCACAGGAGTACTTCACTCGCGCTTCTGAAGCCAACGACAAGGTGCTCCAGCTCAACAACCGCCTCGGCATGGCCCGCTACATACGCAGCTATCTGGGCAATACGGCCAACTCTTTCAACGTGCTCCCGGCCAACTCCGGCATCGAGAACCTCAATATTGAGCAGCAGATTGCCGAATACAACAAGAAACTGCTGGAGCGCAACAACCTCGTCGACAACTCCTCCACTTCTAACCCTTTGGTAGTGAACCTCGACAACCACCTCGACGGTCTCCGTCAGTCTATCCTCCAGTCAATCGACAACTACATCGTCACCCTCAACGCCACTATCCGCGCCGAGCAGTCAAATCAGGCTATGGCATCGTCGCGTCTGCAGGCCAACCCCTCGCAGGCACGCTACCTCCTGAGCGTAGAGCGCCAGCAGAAAGTAAAGGAAAGCCTTTATCTCTATCTGCTCCAGAAGCGTGAGGAGAACGAACTGTCGCAGGCCTTCACCTCCTACAACACCCGCGTGATTGTGCCCCCCACGGGCACAAAATCCCCCGTATCGCCCAATACTCATATGATTATGATGATGGCGTTTATGCTCGGACTTATCATTCCAACCGGCATTATCTATCTGATGGAGATGATGAACTCGAAGGTGCGCGGCCGCCGCGACATCGAGAAGCTTTCCGTGCCTTTCATCGGCGAGATTCCTCTGGGCTACAAGCGCCGCCACGGTCTGCAGCTGCTGCGCCGTGCCCGCGAGGATGAAAAAGACCGCCGCATGATTATGGTGCGCAAAGGCTCGGGCAACACTATCAACGAGGCTTTCCGAGTAATCCGCACCAACCTCGAACTGATGAACGATGCCGACACCTCCGGCGCTCACGTGCTGATGATCACATCCGCCAACCCCGGTTCCGGTAAGACCTTCATCACTATGAACCTCGCTACTGTGCTGGCTATCAAGGACAAGAAGGTCTGCGTGGTCGACCTCGACCTCCGCAAGGCTTCCTGCTCCTCCTTCGTCAACAGTCCGGCAGTGGGCATCTCGTCATACCTCTCGGGCCATACCACCATCGACCAGATTCTGGTGCACCGCCCCGTAGAACCGCCGAAGCGCATCAATCGCGACCAGGAACCGAAGGACCACTTCGTAGACGTGATTCCCGTTGGCGCCATCCCGCCCAACCCCGCCGAGCTGCTCTACTCACCCCGCCTGAAAGCACTCATCGACAAGCTCCGCGAAGAATACGACTACGTGCTGCTCGACTGTCCGCCCATCGAACTGGTGGCCGACGCCAAGATTATCAACCGCTACAGCGATATGACCGTCTTCGTAATCCGTGCCGGTCTGCTTGAACGCGAGATGCTCCCTCGCATCCAGGAAATCTACGACAACCAGCGCTACCACAACATTGCCATCATCCTCAACGGCACCGATCAGAACCACATGGGTCCTCTGAGCAGTCGCTACGGCTATGGCTACGGTTACGGCTACGGCTACAAAGACAAAAAGAAATAGCCAAATTTAATAGCCTGATTAAAATAGCCATCGACGTATCAATATGTAGGGACGCACCCCAGGTGCGTCCGCTTAAAAGGCTGATATTCAGCGTATGAAGCGGACGAACCTGGGGTGCGTCCATACAAGTTAATACGTTTAATTTAAGAATTGACACAACCTCATCTGTTTAAAATTCCATCCACCCTCCAAGCATCACGCCCGCGCCTGGCTACGCCAGGCACGGTTAGCAGGTTGTAGGGGCGCGATATATCGCGGCCGCATTGCGTAGCTACTAAATGACCATCCGGGCGCGGCCGCGATATATCGCGGCCCTACTGTCTGATGAGTCATCAGCAAAAGACTACTGCCTGATGCGTCATCAGCAAAAGATAACTGTCTGATGCGTCATCAGCAAAAAACTTGCGCCTGCGCACGAATGGATGCCAAAATGCACACTTATGATGGCGAGATGGGGTTGGCTCACAAATAGATATCGGTATAGCCTGAGCTCGCACTCAGATGGGAGGGATTAGGCTACAGGGTGCAGGCTTTCAGGGCGAGGCCGGTGCGCTCAGAGAGGCCGAAGAGCAGGTTCATACAGTGCACGGCATTGCCGGCCGAGCCTTTCACGAAATTATCGAGCACGGCGGTAATCTTTATGCCAGGATAGGCAAGCGCAAGGTCGCTGCCATCGTCGAGCCGCGCTACATTAATCAGACATTTATTGGTATTAAGGATATCGGATACCGACCCCTCTTCATCCACCGGGAATGTGAATGAATGGTCGGAATATGCTTCCTCATAGAGCCGGCGCACCTCTTCGGCGCACACCGTTGTGGGCACTTTTGCCACAACTACCAGTCCGCGCGACATCGCCGGATTGCGCGATAGCATCACCTTCAGTGCGCCTGAGATACCCGGGTCAACGCTCCGCAGCTCCGTAAATGCCTCCGCAGAAACTATTTCCGCATCGGGGCGATGCTCACTGGGCGCTATCGGGTCGCGGCGCGTGGAAAGCTCCGACTGCGCCTCGTCGTCGGCATAATGCCCGGCATTCCCGCCGGGAGCCGCGGCCTTCTCGTCGCGGTCGGGCAGTGTGGGAAGCGACACAGCCGCCGTTACTGACCCATGAAGCAAATGATTCTTGGCCAACGGGAACAGCGCCAACTCCAGCGCAAGCGCTACCGGCGATGGCACCGATGTGCGCAACGCTCCTCGCACCAACGCTTTCCGGCGATATTCCGGGAACCCGTACACCATATTCTCGCTGCCATCGCGATAGCAGCCGGTAAGGTCGATTATGTGCAGTAAATCTTCCGGTTCGGCATCCTCCTCAGCCTGAGCAAGATGGCTCACGCTGTCTGCCTGCTGCATAAATTCGCGGGCCTGCCACGGTTCACCCGTCAGAAAAACGCAATTGAGCTTTGAAGCATCGAGCGCCGGGGCAAAGCAGAGATCCGTGTCGCCCACCAGTCCGCGGTGATAATTATCTACGCGTATTCCGGCATACGCCGGGGAGCACACCGAGCGGAGCACCACATCGGGGTGATTGATAAGTATTCGTATTAGTTCGCCGGCGGTCTCTGTTTCGCCGCCTATTATTCCAACGTTAATCACGGTACGGTTCCAATTAGAATCACAAATATAGTAAAAATTTTCAATATCAGCGTAATTATGAGTAAATTTGTACTCCGAAACGATATTCACAAATGAATCACACTGATACAACCGACATACGAATCGACCAATTCGACTATCCTCTGCCCGACGAGCGCATAGCCAAACACCCCCTGGAGGTGCGCGACGCCTGTAAACTGCTGGTGCGCAACCACGATGGCGAAATCTCGGAGCACACTTTCCGCGAGCTTCCCGCCCTGCTTCCGGCCGACTCGATGCTGATATACAACAACACCCGCGTAATCAACGCGCGTCTGCGTTTCCGCAAAAACGCTCCGCAAGGCTCCACGCTCCCAGGTGCCCTGATTGAGATATTCTGCCTTGAGCCGGTAGAACCGGCCGACTACGCGCAGAACTTCGCATCGACCGGCCGCTGCTCCTGGACCTGCTTCGTGGGCAACTCCAAGCGCTGGAAAGAGGGCGCGCTGACAATGGAAGTAACCATTCCCGGCACAGAAAAACCACTGACACTCAGCGCCCTGCGTCAGTCGCGCCAGGGAAATGCCTCAGTAGTGGAATTTTCCTGGAACAATCCCTCGGTGACATTCTCGCAGATAATCTCCGCTGTGGGTGAAATCCCCATTCCCCCATACCTCAACCGCTCAACCGAAGCCTCCGACAGCACCGATTACCAGACAGTGTACTCGCGCATAGAAGGCTCTGTGGCCGCCCCGACAGCCGGACTGCACTTCACCGACCGTGTGCTCGGCGACATCTCCGCCCGCAACATTCCCCGCCGCGAACTTACCCTCCACGTGGGCGCCGGCACCTTCCAGCCGGTAAAATCCGACACCATCGGCGAGCACGATATGCACTCCGAATTTATCGCCGTGCCCCTCTCGCTGCTCGAAGAATTGCGCGACACTCCGCGCCGCGTAATAGCCGTGGGCACCACCTCGGTGCGCACCCTCGAATCGCTCTACCACGCCGGGCGCCTTATGCTCGAAAACCGCTGGGAAGGCTTCGTGCCGCAGTGGGCGCCATACGATGAAAGTGCCTCCACCCCCTCAGCCGCCGAGGCCATCGGCGCCATCGCAGATTACCTCAAAGCGCACAATCTCAGCACCTTCATCGCCTCCACCCGCATCATTATCGCCCCCGGCTACACTTTCCGCATTGTCAAAGGTATGGTCACCAACTTCCACCAGCCCAAATCCACGCTGCTCCTGCTCGTGTCGGCCTTCACCGGAGGCGACTGGCGCGCAATGTATGATTTCGCACTCGCCCGCGATTTCCGCTTCCTCTCTTATGGCGATGCCTCGCTCCTGCTTTAGCGCCGGCTCGACAACAATTTTTCCATCTGCAAATAACATCCAGCTATGAATAAAACCATACTTCTATCCATCGCCACTGCAGCAATGACAATGCTCAACCCTTGGAGTTCGATGGCTCAGCAACCCTCTCCATCGGAGGTGGTCACAGAAGAAATCACCATCAATGCCGACTCGGCATCAACAAACAGCGTGGCCACTTACAAGGGAGGCTATAACGCACTTCTCACTGCTCTTGCCAAAAACATACAATATCCCGCCGAATGTGCCGAAGCCAACATTCAGGGGAAAGTGGTGCTCCGGATTGGCGTTGACGAAAACGGCAAGTCGGCAGACATCACCGTGCTCCGCTCGGTTCATCCGGCTCTCGATGCCGAGGCAAAGCGCGCTGCCTCGCTGCTCACCGACTGGATTCCGGGCACAGATGCCGACGGGCACCCCATTACAACCTATTTCGCCCTACCCGTGAATTTCCGCCTGCAGGCCGCACCGCCCGAGCCCATTGTCTATGCTCACGTCGACTCCGTAGCCTGGCAGCAGATGCTCGACCTGGCCACCAAGGAACAGGCCGAACGCAACTACCCTTACGCCAAATCTTATCTGCGCGAAGCATTCTACATCAACCCCTACGATTTCCTCCCAATCGACCGCATCCTCACCCTCAACAAGCAGGAATCGGTCAAAGGCGAGGATGAACAGGTTCTCGAATACGCCATCAAGCAGCTCCAGCGCATCACTTCTGCCAATGGTCCCCATCTCGGCGTAATACCCGTATACGAGGAAATCATCAACCGCATGCAGAAAGTCAACGCCAAGAATTACTCGCCCCAGATCGCCCTCGCATCGGTTTACCTCGGCATAGCTGATGAAGAAAGCCTCAAAAAATGCTTTGAACAGGTCGACAAGGTACTCCCCCACATCAACGACAACGACGATGATGCCAGCAACTTCATCTATCTGAAGGTGCCGATGTATCTTATCTACATCCAGAATCATCCCCAGCTCGCCGTCGACTACCTCGCGCCGAAACTGAAAAAGCACACCAAGGACAAGGCCTTCTACCGCTCCTTCGAGCTGCTATCCGACGCCTGCTCCCAGGTCGGCGCCACCGCCGATGCTGAAAAGTATGCCGCCATCGCCGCCAAACTCGCGCCGCCCAAGGAGGAGCCCACCCCGGCTGACGGCGCATCCGCTACTTCCGCAAATTGACGGCACATTCCTCCGCCCCGGCTGACGGCGCATCCGCCAAATAAAGGCCGATTACCTGCGAAAAAGATTTTTTTGTAATTTTGCACTGTATTTAACCCGCATACACTGAACTTATGACCGCCCTCGATACTTTTATAATTATAGTGTTACTTGCCGCACTGGTGTTAGGAGCCTACAGAGGTATCATCGTGCAGGTTGGTTCGGTCGGCGCTGTGGTTGTCGGCATACTGCTGGCCCGCATCGGCGGCGCGGAAATGGCCGGCTGGATTGCCGGGAGCGACGAAGTGGGCACATTCGATATGGTTGTGGCCAAATTCGCCCTCTTTGTCATCGGCTACATAAGCGTGCGCATAATAGTGCATCTCTTCCGCAAGGCCACCCACGCCCTATCGCTGGGCTTCCTCGATCGCTTCGGCGGTGCGCTGTTCTGCGCATTCGAGTGGATGCTCATCCTCAGTCTGCTGCTCAACCTCTGGTTTGCCATCCGTCCGGAGCCGCCGGTGGAAGAGCTGTCAACATTAGGCAACGGCCACGCGGCAAAAGCTATCATCGAGCTGGCCCCGGCGCTGCTCGGATGGGCGCTCAACTGATTGCCACCCTCATCTGTAAAAAAGACCCAACACATATTACATAAATATGGACAACGATAAACGTATCACTCAGAAGCCCGCTGAAAGCCACGACGACATCATCCGCGATGTCACGTCAGGCGACTACAAATATGGTTTCGTCACCGACATCGACACGGATGTGATTCCCGTAGGACTGTCGGAAGAGGTGGTGCGACTCATTTCGCGGAAGAAGCACGAGCCTGAATGGCTCCTGGAATTCCGCCTCAAAGCTTATCGCCACTGGCTCACGCTCACCCCGCCGAAATGGGGGCACCTGAAGATGCCCGACATTGATTTCCAGGCGATAAGCTATTATGCCGCACCGGTTAAGAAGGAAGGTCCCAAGAGTCTCGACGAGGTTGATCCCGAACTTATCAAGACTTTCGACAAGCTCGGCATACCTCTGCAGGAACAAAAGGCGCTCACCGGAATGGCCGTCGACGCCGTTATGGACTCCGTGTCGGTGAAAACCACCCACAAGGAAGCGCTTGCCGAAAAAGGTATAATCTTCTGCTCAATCTCCGAAGCCGTGCGCGATTACCCCGACCTGGTGAAGAAATATCTCGGTTCGGTGGTATCCTACAAAGACAATTTCTACGCCGCCCTGAATTCAGCCGTATTCTCCGACGGCTCATTCGTATACATACCCAAGGGAGTGCGCTGCCCTATGGAACTGTCGACCTACTTCCGCATCAACGCTGCCGGCACCGGCCAGTTTGAGCGCACGCTCATCGTGGCCGACGACGACTCCTACGTGAGCTATCTCGAAGGTTGCACCGCCCCGATGCGTGATGAAAACCAGCTTCACGCCGCTATCGTGGAAATCATCGTGGAGGAGCGCGCCGAAGTGAAATACTCCACCGTGCAGAACTGGTATGCCGGCGATGCTCAGGGGCGCGGCGGCATCTACAACCTCGTCACCAAGCGCGGTCTTTGCCGAGGCGACTACTCCAAACTGTCGTGGACGCAGGTGGAGACCGGCTCCGCAATCACCTGGAAATACCCCTCCTGCGTGCTGGCCGGGCGCGGCTCCACAGGCGAATTCTACTCCGTGGCCGTTACCCGCAACTATCAGCAGGCCGACACCGGCACAAAGATGATTCACCTCGCCCCCGATACCCGTTCCACCATCGTATCGAAGGGCATCTCCGCCGGGCACAGCGAAAACTCCTATCGCGGCCTGGTGAAGGTGACTCCCGCCGCCGAAAACGCCCGCAATCACACCCAGTGCGACTCCCTGCTGCTGGGAAGCGAGTGCGGCGCGCACACCTTCCCCTACGTGGACGTTATGAACCCGACAGCCGTGGTGGAGCATGAAGCCACTACCTCGAAAATCTCCGAAGCCCAGCTGTTCTACTGCAACCAGCGCGGCATCCCCACCGAGGAGGCCGTTGGCCTGATTGTCAACGGCTACGCCAAGGAGGTGATGAACAAACTCCCGATGGAATTTGCCGTCGAGGCCCAGCGCCTGCTGCAGATCACCCTTGAAGGGTCGGTCGGCTGATCTCCACCCTATTTTCTAATCCGCAATCTTCCAAACACCATATATGAGCGATGAAATCCTGCTTGAGGTAAAAAACCTCAGAGCCAAAGTCGAAGATAAAGAAATTCTGAAAGGCATCAACCTCACCATCCGTCCCGGCGAGGTGCACGCCATTATGGGTCCCAACGGGTCGGGAAAATCCACTTTCTCCAGTGTGCTGGCCGGCAATCCCGCATTCACCGTTACCGACGGCTCGGCCACCCTCCACGGCGTGGACCTGCTGAGCCTGTCGCCCGAGGATCGCAGCCACGAAGGACTTTTCCTCTCCTTCCAGTATCCCGTGGAGATTCCCGGGGTATCGATGGTCAACTTTATGCGCGCCGCCGTCAACGCCAAGCGGCAGTATTTCCATGAGCCGCCTATGTCGGCATCCGATTTTCTGAAGCTTATGCGACAGAAACGCGCCGTGGTGGAGCTTGACAACAAGCTCGCCTCACGTTCGGTCAACGAGGGTTTCTCCGGCGGCGAAAAGAAGCGCAACGAAATTTTCCAGATGGCGGTGCTCGAACCGCGGCTGGCCATCCTCGACGAGACCGACTCGGGCCTCGACATCGACGCCCTGCGCATTGTGGCCGGTGGCGTCAACAAGCTCAAGACCGACCGCAACGCCACAATCGTAATCACCCACTATCAGCGTCTGCTCGACTATATCAAGCCCGACTTCGTGCACGTGCTCTACAAGGGGCGCATCGTGCGCACCGGCGGTCCGGAGCTGGCGCTGGAGCTGGAGGAACGGGGCTACGACTGGATTAAGGAAGAGGAGGACGCCAAACTTAATCAGGAATCTTGACTATGACCGCGCTCGATCAATATATCAGGCTGATGCGGGAGAATCGCCAGGCGCTCGACGCCAACGCATTTCCCGCCGTCAACGCCCGCCGCAACCGCGCCGCCGAGGCTCTCGAGCTGGCCGGAAGGTTGCCGGTGCGCTCCGACGAAGGCTACGAGAAAACATCCATCGAAGAGATGTTCGCGCCCGACTTCGCCGTCAACGTCAACCGTATGAACATCACCGTCGATGTAGCCAAATCTTTCCGCTGCGATGTGCCCAACATCAGCACACTGTTGGCCGTGGTGGTCAACGACCGTTTCGTACCCACCAGCACGCTGCTGAAAAATCTGCCGGAGGGGGTCACCGTTTGCTCCCTGCGCGAAGCGCCCGCTCACGTGCTCGACAGCTCCACCACCGACACAGCCACTCTGTTCAACGACCTGCTGCTCCAGGATGGCGTTTACATCCATATCGCCAAGGGTGTGAAGGTTGACCGCCCCATCCAGTTGGTCGACATATTCTCCTGCCAGGCGCCTATGCTGGCCGCCCGCCGCGTGGTGGTGGAGGCCGAGAATGGCGCGGAGGTAAGCATCCTCAAATGCGACCACACCCAGACGTCCTCGGTGGCTTTCGCTTCCTCCGAAGTAATCGAAATCCGCGTAGGGAAAAGCGCCCGCGTTGACTGGTACGACATCGAGGAGAGCACCCCGCAGACCAGTCGCTGGTGCCGCTGGAATTGCCGCCAGGAGGAGGAATCGCAGCTCAATATCTGCGTGGCCACCCTCACAAACGGCTCCACCCGCAATGAATACAACATAGCCGTGGAGGGCGACCGTTGCCAGACACGTCTCAGCGGTATGGCTGTAGGAAGCAACACTCAGCATATCGACAACAGTTCCTATCTCACCCACACCGGCGACCGCGGCCACAGCAACCAGCTGTTTAAATATGTGCTCGACGACAACGCCTCCGGCGCCTTTGAAGGGTGCATCGAAGTGGCCCACAACGCACGCTTCAATGAGGCTTATCAGAGCAACCGCAACATCCTTGCCTCGAAAGGGGCGCGGATGCACACCAAGCCGCAGCTGCTGATTTACAACGACGATGTAAAATGCTCGCACGGCGCATCCACCGGTCAACTCGACGAGGATGCTCTCTTCTATATGCAGACCCGAGGTATCCCCCGCGAGGAAGCACGCAAGATGCTGATGCAGGCATTTATGGTGGAAGTGGTGGATAATGTGCGACTTACCGTGCTGCGCGACCGGCTGCGCCACATGCTGGAGATGCGCTTCTCTGGCGACTGCGCCGACTCCACCTGTTCTTCCTGCAAAAAGAAAGATTGACCTATGCTCGATATTAAAGCTCTCCGCCGCCAGTATCCCATCCTCGAAAGGAAGGTTTACGGCAAACCGATGATATATCTCGACAACAGCGCCACCACACAGACGCCGCTGCAGGTGGTCGACGCCATCCGCGATATGTACCTCAGTCACAAAGCCAATGTGCACCGGGGCGTCTTTCTTCTGGCGCAGGAGGCCACCGAACTGCTCGAGAGCGCCCGCACCCGAGTGCAGCGTTACATCAACGCCCCCTCGCGCGAGGAGGTGATTTTCACCCGTGGCACCACCGAGGGCATCAACCTGGTGGCTTCATCCCTTGGCCAGCTGCTTACCCCCGGCGATGAGGTGATTCTCACGGTGATGGAGCACCACGCCAACATTGTGCCCTGGCAATTGCTGCAGGCCCGCAAAGGAATCGTGATAAAGGTAGTGCCGATTCTCCCCGACGGTTCACTCGACCTCGACGCTTTCCGCTCACTGTTCACCCAGCGCACACGCGTGGTATCGTTCTGCCACGTTTCCAATGTGCTCGGCACCGTAAACCCGGTGAAGGAAATGGCCGCATACGCCCACGAAAAAGGGGCTTGCGTGGTTGTCGACGGCGCTCAGGCTGTACCCCACTTCAAGATCGACGTGCAGGAGCTCGGAGCCGATTTCTACGCCTTCTCGGCGCACAAGATGTATGGTCCGCAAGGCATCGGCATTCTCTGGGGACGCCGCGAATGGCTCGACCGGATTCCTCCCTATCAGGGCGGCGGCGAGATGATCAAGCATGTCTCTTTCAGCGGCACCACATTCGAGGAACCGCCTCTGAAATTTGAGGCGGGCACACCCGACTTCGTCGACATCGCCGCACTCACTTCGGCTCTCGACTACATCGATTCCATCGGCATTGAGCATATCGAGGCTCACGAAAACGAACTGATGCAATACGCCACCGCCGAAATGATGAAGATTCCGGGGATGCGCATCTTCGGCACCGCGCCGGGCAAAGCGCCGGTAATATCATTCCTCGTTGGCGACGCTCACCACTACGACACCGGTATGCTCCTCGACAAACTCGGCGTAGCTGTCCGCACGGGGCACCACTGCGCACAGCCGCTGATGGAATCGCTCGGCATCGAGGGCACAGTGCGCGCATCCTTCGCGCTCTACAACACCCGCGCCGAAGTCAACGCCTTCCTGGCGGCGCTTCACCGCATCCTCCCGCTTCTCGGTGTAGGCTGAAAATATCTTCCTTCCCATGCAGAAAACCGACCCCAAATCCGTACGCCAGATTATCGACCAGATAATGGATAAATCCGCGCGAAAATCCGACATACTCGAGATGCGCGCCTCCGCCCTATGGCCCGACATCGTAGGCCCGGGCGTGAACCGCTACACCCTGCGGCGCTACGTGAAGAACGGGGTGATGTACGTCCGCCTCTCCTCGGGCGCACTCAAGCAGGAACTATCGTTTCAGCGCCAGGAAATCATCAACGCCATCAACCGGATTCTCGGGAAGGAAGTTCTACGCGAAATCCGCTTTTCCTGAACAATTATTTAATCGGACGCACCTGGGGTGCGTCCCTACACATTGATACGTTATTTTAAGTTTTGATACAGTTGTATCAACGCAATAATAATCGCAAAATTTTTATGGCCGAAATCATAAATATCCCCGCTTGCCCCAACCCCAAAGTACCGGAATCGCCGGTACCCTTCCGCTGCACGCTTCAGGCACAGCTCCGCTTCAACGATGTGGACATTTTCGGCCACATCAACAATTCCGTATATCTACAGTTGCTCGACCTGGCAAAGGTAAGATACTTTGAAGCCGTACTCGGCGGCCCGGTGGAATGGCACAAGACCACCGTGGTGGTTGTCAACATCAACGCATCCTTTTACTCACCCGGCTACTTCGACGAACCGCTCGCCGTGGCCACTGCCGTGGGGCACATCTCGCAGCACAGTTTCATCCTGGAGCAACGCATCTACAACACACAGACCGGCGATGTGAAATGTGTGGCTCAAACCGTGATGGCCGGCTTCGACCCCTCCACCGCCACCGGCGCCCCCATCCCCGACGACTGGCGCACCTCCCTCCTCCGCTTCGAGCACCGTCAGCAATAACCCCCGCCTAAATTAGCTGACTCAGCTACCTCAGCTATCTTAGCTAACTCAGCTACCCCAGCTATCTCAGCTACCTTAGCTACCTTAGCTATCTTAGCTACCCCAGCTACTTCAGCTACCCCAGCTACCTCAGCTAAGTTAGCTAAAAATCCGCGGCTTTTGCGCACAAAAAAAGCCGCGGGAAAAATTCCTGCGGCCTTGGTGGGCGCTGAGGGATTCGAACCCCCGACCCTCTGCTTGTAAGGCAGACGCTCTGAACCAGCTGAGCTAAGCGCCCGATTATTAAGCTTGTTGGAAGTGAGTGCCGCATTGCCCGGTTTCTCAATTTCCGCCGATGATTGCTCAGCACTGCTGTGCTTCATCATCTATTTCAGCACCAAGGTGCATCATTATATTTGGCGGTGTCCCTCGCAAGAGGCGCAAACGCAAGCGCTTGCAGTATTGCTGCCCTCTCCAGGGCCGAAACGCGGTGGTGCAATTCGCAGCGAGATTTGGTGGTGGGCGCTGAGGGATTCGAACCCCCGACCCTCTGCTTGTAAGGCAGACGCTCTGAACCAGCTGAGCTAAGCGCCCTCTCGCTTCCAAAAGCGTTGCAAAGGTATGCACTTTTTTGTTACCCACCAAATTTTTCCGCGATTATTTTCAGAAATTTTGCACCCTTCTTCGCTATCACATTAAAATTCAGCATTTTACCCGTATCGCATTTTTCACACAAGAAATTCCGTCAAAAATTCGTAACTTTGCACTTTCTAACTTCAACATAATTCTTCCTCGTCGTGGAACTTTCAACCCTTACAGCCATTTCCCCCGTCGACGGCCGTTACCGCTCGAAAACATCGGGGCTTGATATGTATTTTTCGGAATTCGCTCTCATCCGCTATCGCGTGAAAGTGGAAGTAGAATATTTCATCGCGCTATGCCGCCTCCCCCTGCCGCAGCTTGCCGATGTTCCGGCCACCGCAATTGCCTCACTGCCCGAAATTTACAATAATTTCACCGAAGCTGATGCGCTCCGCATCAAGCAGCACGAATCAGTGACCAACCACGACGTGAAAGCCGTGGAGTACTTCCTGAAGGAACGTTTCGACGCTCTGGGTCTCTCGAAATGGAAAGAGTTTATCCACTTCGGCCTCACCTCGCAGGACATCAACAACACCTCCGTGCCTATGTCGGTGAAAGATGCCATCCACGAGGTATTCCTCCCTCTTCTCGACGAGCTTATCGACGCCCTGCAGGCTCGCGCCGAGGAGTGGGCCGATGTGGCTATGCTGGCCAAGACCCACGGACAGCCCGCTTCCCCCACACGCCTGGGCAAAGAGCTGGAAGTATTTGTTTACCGTCTGCGCAACCAGCGTCAGCTCCTGCTCGACACTCCTGTCACCGGCAAATTCGGCGGTGCCACCGGCAATTTCAATGCCCACAACGCCGCCTTCCCCACATTCGACTGGCGCAAGTTCGGCAATGAATTCCTGGAAAACAACCTCGGCATCGGCCGCGAGGTGTTCACCACCCAGATTTCCAACTACGACAACCTGGCAGCGCTCTTCGATGCCCTCCGCCGCATCAACACCATCATCCTCGACCTCGACCGCGATGTATGGATGTATGTTTCCGCCGAATATTTCAAGCAGAAAATCAAGGCAGGAGAAGTTGGCTCGTCGGCTATGCCCCACAAAGTAAACCCCATCGACTTCGAGAACTCGGAGGGCAACCTCGGCATCGCCAACGCCATCTACGCCCACCTGGCGCAGAAGCTGCCCGTATCGCGTCTGCAGCGCGACCTCACCGACTCCACCGTGCTGCGCAACATCGGCGTGCCTATGGCTCACAGCGTCATCGCCATCCACTCCACCCTCAAGGGGCTTGGCAAACTGCTGCTCAACCGCGCTGCCATCGACCGCGACCTTGAGAAAGCGTGGGCTGTAGTGGCCGAAGGGATCCAGACCATCCTCCGCCGCGAAGGTTATCCCCATCCCTACGAAACCCTCAAGCAGCTCACCCGCGTGAACACCGCCGTCACCGCTGAATCTATTTCCGCATTCATCGACACACTCGACGTTACGCCCGAAGTGCGCGAGGAGCTTCACCGTCTTTCCCCCTCAACTTATACCGGTATCTGATGAGCCAGTCTGCCGACCGCACATTATATATCACCGACCTCGACGGCACCCTGCTCAATGCCGACAGTAAAGTCTCGGAGGAGAGCGTGCGCCTTATCAACGAGGCCGTGGAAGCCGGAGCTATGTTTGCCGCAGCCACAGCGCGTACCCCGGCCACCGTGGACCCGCTGCTCGAAGGTATCCGTCCATCACGCACCCCCGAAGGCCGAAACGTGCCCGATGTAGTGATGACCGGCTCCGCTTACTGGAACCGCCTGCTACACCGCTACGACTATATAAAAATGATGTCGGCAAAAGACAGCGACACCATCGTAAGAATATTCGACCACTACGGTGTAAACCCATTTCTTTACAGCCTGGGCGACAACGAGATACTCGAAGTGTATCACTCTACCTCGCTCAACCCGCGCGAAGATGCTTTCTACCAGGAGCGCCGTCACCTCAAACTCAAGCGCTTTCACTTAGGCAAAACACCTCCACACCCCAACGCTGTACTATTCTTCGCCATATCCACCCCGGATAAAGCGCAGGAGATTTGCGATAAGATTAACGCTGCCACAAATTGCTCGGCTGCCTGGTATCTCGACATCTTCAACAGCGATGTGGCTATGATCGATATCTACGGCCCCTCCTGCTCGAAAGCCGTAGCCATCCGCGACATCGCTACAACGCTGCGCGCCAACCGCATAGTGGTGTTCGGCGACAACCTCAACGACCTGCCCATGATGCGTGTGGCCGACCTGGCTGTGGCTGTAGAGAATGCCCTTCCGCAAACAAAGGCCGAGGCACACAAAGTCATCGGGCCAAACACCGCCGACTCGGTGGCGCGATTCATCCACGAGGATTTCTTCTCCCGACGATAGCGGAATTTCTTCCAAAGACAGCGACCATTTCTCCCCGACGATAGCGACCGGCCGGCTCCGCGCCGGCATCAACTTCACCCCCTATGTCAATACTTCACTCGTGTCGATTCAAAGCCGCGCTACTGATAGCGGCCATGCTCTGCGCCCTGCTCAGCGGGTGTAGCTCCACCCGGCACGTGCCCCAGGGAAGCTATCTGCTCGACAAAGTCAACATCGAAGTGGTCGACACCTCAGGCGTATCCACAAAGGGGATGGCCAACTATCTGCGCCAGACTCCCAACCACAAGGTCCTGGGATTCTGGAAGCTGCAGCTCGGCATATACAACCTTTCCGGGAAATCGGACGGCCGGTTCAACCGCTGGCTGCGCAAAATCGGCCAGGAGCCGGTGATTTTCGACCGCGAACTCACCGAGCAAGGCATTCGTCAGCTGCGTATGGCGTTGGTGAACCGCGGATACAACGACGCTATCGTTGAAGCCGACACCATTATCACAGGCGACCGGAAAATGAGTGTAAACTACCGGCTCACCCCAGGCGAGGCGCACAAAGTGGTGTCGTTCAGCACCGTAGCAGAGCATCCCACGGAAAAAGAAATCGTTGCGACTGACTCTGCCCGCTTCCCCCTACAGCCTGGCGACAATCTCAACCGCGACAATCTCGACAACATCCGCGCCGTCATCACCGAAGAGATGCGCGAACGCGGCTACCTGGCCTTCACCAAAGAATATGTAAGCTTCACGGCCGACACCGCCGCCGGCTCAAAGGATGTGGCCCTGACGATGAATATCCGTCACCCCGGGAAGCGCTACCGCTTCCGCAATGTGTACGTGGTGACCGACTTCTCCCCCGGCGACGATGCCACCCATATGCACTTTGCCGCCAACGACACCGTCACCTGCGACAGCATCCGCATTCTCTACGGTCCCGACCACTTCCTGCGCCCGAAAGTCATAGCCGAGCAGTGCTATATCCGTCCGGGGCAACTCTACTCCACCTCGGCCGTCGACCGCACCTATGAGAATTTCAACCGCCTGGAAATCCTCCGCTACGTAAATATCGTCACATCGCCCGTTGCCACCGACAACAAAGAACAGCCCGACAGCACCGCCGACGAGGAGCTGGATGCATTCGTACTCCTCTCGCGCACCAAAAAGCAGGGTATCACCCTCGAACTGGAAGGCACCAACTCGGAAGGCGACCTCGGCGTGGGCGGTGGCATCACCTGGACCAACCGCAATATTTTCCACGGCGGAGAAATGCTCACGGCAAAAATCCGAGGCGCCTACGAAAGTCTGTCGGGCAATCTTGAAGGACTGATCAACGACCGCTACACGGAGTTGGCAGCCGAGGTGGGCATCACCTTCCCGAAGATGCAGGCGCCATTCCTCACAAGCCGCTTCAAGCGCCGCAACCGCGCCTCCACCGAGTTTGCCCTGACATTTATGTGGCAGGAACGCCCGGAATACACCCGCGTCATCGCCGGTGCATCGTGGCGCTTCAAATGGCAGGAACGCAACAACCTCACCCGCCGTACTTTCGACCTCATCGACCTGAACATCGTGTCGCTTCCCAGGTCGTCGGTCAATTTCATCGACAACATAGCGCCCGACAACCCGCTGCTGCGCTACAGCTATGAAGACCACTTCATTATGCGCACGGGCTACACCTGGTATCACACCAACCGCCGTCCGGCATCCTCCTCCACCGGGCTGTTCAGACTCCCCCGTCAGGTCAACACCTACACCTGGCGAGCATCCATCGAGACTGCCGGCAACCTGCTCTACGCCATTTCAAATATGGTGCGCCAGAAAAAGAGCGACGGCGCTTACAAGGTGTTCTCCATCCCCTACGCACAGTATATCAAGGGTGAAGCCGACTACACCATCAACCACGCCTTCTCCGACCGCAACTCCATCTCCTTCCACGCCGGTCTGGGCATCGGTTACCCCTACGGCAACGCCACGATGATTCCGTTTGAGAAACGTTTCTACGCCGGTGGCGCCAACTCAGTCAGAGGCTGGAGCGTGCGCACCCTCGGCCCAGGCAGCTACGATTCGCGCAACTCCGTCACCGACTTCATCAATCAGTGCGGTGACGTGTCGATGCTTCTCTCCCTGGAATACCGCAACAAACTTTTCTGGGTATTCGAAGGCGCCCTCTTCATCGACGCCGGAAATATCTGGACCATCAAGGATTACCCCAACCAACCGGGTGGCCTCTTCCGCTTCAAGGATTTCTACAAACAGATAGCACTGGCCTACGGACTGGGCCTGCGTATGGACTTCACATACTTCCTGCTCCGTTTCGACCTCGGTTTCAAGGCTCACAATCCCGCCCGCGGGCAGGAGCGCTGGCCAATCGCGCACCCCAACTGGAGCCGCGACGCCACCTTCCACTTCTCCGTCGGGTACCCCTTCTAATCCCCCATACCGCATTAAAAATAATTCCGCATTTCGCATTTTGCATTCCGCATTGAAATATCTCCGATTATGAAAAAGCTCGTAATTTTCGATCTCGACGGCACTCTGCTCAACACCATCGCCGACCTGGGCAATGCCGCAAACTACGCTCTCACCACTGCCGGATACGCCACTCACCCCCTCGCCGAATACCCCTATTTCGTAGGCAACGGTGTGCGCAAACTCATTGAGCGCGTGCTTCCCGGCGGCACAGCTTCGCCCGAGAAAGTCGACGAGCTTCTGAAATATTTCAAAGATTACTACGGCACACACCTCCACGACCTCACCCAGCCCTATGAGGGAATCAGCACACTGCTCGAAGAAATCACCGCTGCCGGTGTGAAAGTGGCCGTGGCCTCCAACAAATATCAGCGCGCCGTCGACGTGCTCATCCGCCACTTCTTCCCCAATATTCTCTGGGCAGCCGTGGAAGGGCAGAAAGAGGGAATCCCGGTGAAACCCGACCCCTCGATTGTGTTCAGCATCCTCTCTGCGGCACCCACACCGAAGGCCGACGTGCTTTATGTGGGCGACTCAAATGTGGATATGGAGACTGCCCGCCGCGCCTGCGTGGAATCGTGCGGCGTCACCTGGGGCTTCCGTCCGGAGCAGGAACTTGTCGACGCTCACGCCGACCACATCGCCCACAACACCGAGCAGCTCCGCGCCCTCATCCTCGGCTGAGCCAACCTGCTTTACCGCCTGGCATCCCCTCCGCTCCACCCCTCATTTCTGATTGGAGCATCCTCATCCCCGGAAGACGGCTCATCCCCCGGCCAAAAGACTGAACCATCGGCGCCCTTTTATTGTTCCTCTTTAAAATCCTGTTTATTATGAGTGTAACAATTAAAGAGAGCACCAGCCGCACCTCGGGTGCGTGGTTCGTAAGCCTGCTGTCGCTTGCAGTCGGTATCATTCTCATCGCTTTTCACGGCAACGACCAGATTCTCAACCGCATCGTTCAACTTATAGGTATTCTCGTAGGGCTTGTCGGCCTCACTATGACGGTCTACCAACTGATGCTGAAGCCTTACCAGCGCGTCACTGCCTACATAGCATCCGGCATCGTACTCCTGCTTCTGGGCCTTTGGCTGATATTTGATTCAAGCTTCTTTATCAGTTTTGTGATTTACGTGCTTGCCACAATGCTTATCCTGATGGGCGTATGGCACATAATCACCATCAAACTGTGCGGGAAAGTGATGGAAGCACCCTACTGCGTATGGATTATCCCGGCGCTGCTGATTGTGGGCGGTCTGGCCATCTTCTTCACCGGCGCGCGCGTCACCTTCAGCGCGATTGTGCTCATCACCGGCATTCTGCTCGTGCTCAGCGCGTTCAATGTGCTGCTTAACGCTGTGGCAGGTCGCCGCGAAGTCACCCGTAGCGAAATCGAAGTTATCCGCAACGACAACGACGTGCCCGAAAGAAGCAAAGAAAATTCCTGCGACTCAGATGCGGAATAAGCCCCCGCCAACGGATAAACGGCTGTGTTAAAACCGCCGGCAACGTATCGACAACACATCGGCAACGTATCGATTTTCCCGCACCATTTTTCTGCCGAAATATTTGGCAGTTACAGAAAATCGTCTTACCTTTGTCGCAGACTCATTTCAGGGGAAGCAGGTGTAAAACCTGCACAGGCCCGCTACTGTAAACCGGCTGCTCCGCCACTGAGCGAAGCGTTTCCCGGCAAGTCAGAGTACCTGAATGAGCCTGCCTACATATCCTTGCACACCGATATCTCGCGGAACAGATTAAGTTGCATTCACATCGCCGGGCACCGAGCCTTCAGCGCCCTCGCCCGAGACCTCAAGCGATGACAAGCGTCCACCCTTTCAAGGCCGCTTTTCAGCCTGAAGAATGTAATAATTTGTATAATAGACCGTATGGCACCCCGGATATCGAGCTACAAAGCCCTGTCCGGGGTTCCTGTTTACAGCCCCCGGCTATATTTGATAATATTCCAAAACCGTTCTATTATACACTTTAATTGATTGTATTGCCGCCTGCCCGCTCGCGAGAGCCGGAGGCGGCTTTTTTTGTCGCCGCGGCTTCCTCCTCTACTAAATTTCCGCCACGTCCTGATTTTTCAGCGATTAGCGCTTATCCCGCACAAACTCCGTACCGAATTATACCACATCCCTCCCGATTTTCTTAAAAAGATTTTAGCAATTCATTAACTTTTTATTAACTTTGCGCTCGGAACAGGCCTGCCGCTCACACCCCTGCCCTGTTCCCAACCGATGAACTATTCGATACTGCAATTCTTAGGGCTCCTCGGAGCCGTCGGCCTCTTCCTCTATGGTATGAAGGTTATGAGCGAAGGCCTGCAGAAAGCTGCCGGCGACCGCCTTCGCAACATCCTCTCGGCTATGACCCGCAACCGGTTCACCGGCACTATTACGGGTTTCTTTATCACAGCCTTAATCCAAAGCTCCTCGGCATCCACCGTGATGGTGGTAAGCTTCGTAAATGCCGGGCTTATGACCCTCGCACAGTCGATGGCCGTGATTATGGGCGCTAATGTCGGCACCACCTTTACAGCATGGGTTATTGCCCTGTTCGGCTTCAAAGTCGACATATCGGCCTTTGCCCTCCCGCTGATTGGCCTGGCAGTGCCGCTGCTATTCTCCAGCAAGAGCCGCACAAAGTCGATAGGCGAATTCACAATCGGCTTCGCATTCCTCTTTATGGGCCTGGATATGATCAGCAAGTATGTGCCCGACCTCCAGACCAACCCCGAAATGTTCGCCTTCCTGCAGCGCTACGCCTCGATGGGCTTCGGCTCAGTGCTGATTTTCTGCGCGGTAGGCCTGCTGGTGACTATGGTGATCCAAAGCTCCGCCGCCACCTTCGCCATCACCCTGATTATGTGTTCGAAAGGGTGGATCGACTTCCCCCTGGCCTGCGCGCTGGTGCTCGGCTCCAATATCGGTACTACCATCACCCCGCTGCTGGCATCGATGAGCGGTAATGTGGCCGCCAAACGCACCGCTATGGGGCACCTGCTCTTCAACCTCCTTGGCACTATCTGGGTGCTCGCGATATTCTACCCCTTCGTCGACCTCAACTCCTGGATTACAGAAGAAATCGGCCAGGGCGACCCCAACGCCCTCTACCGCTACGTCACCGACCTGAAGGTGTCGCACCCCGACCTCTACAACAGCGTCTTCGCCTCCTCGCTCCCGACCGCCGACGGCGATGTGCTCTCCACCCGCACAATGATTACCCAGCTGCAGGTGAGTGTATCGTTCGGCCTCTCGATATTCCACACGGTTTTCAACCTCATCAACCTCTCCATAATGATTTGGTTCACCAAACTTTATGTGAAGATTGTGGAAATCCTTGTTCCGGCCAAGCACCAGGGCGACGACGAGTTCCAGCTCAAGTTCATCACCGGCGGTCTGCTCTCGGCATCCGAGCTTAACATCTCACAGGCAGAAAAGGAAATCCACGTGTTCGCCGAACGTGTGGCCCGTATGCTGCCGATGGCCAAGGAGCTGATCAACACCAAAGAAGGCTCCGACGAATTCAACCGCATATATTCGCGCCTGGAGAAATATGAGGAAATCTCCGACCGTATGGAGATAGAGATTGCCAACTACCTCAACCGATGTGCCGAAGGCCGCCTCTCCAACGAGTCGAAGCGCACCATCGCAGCTATGCTCTCGATTGATTCCGAGATTGAAAGCATCGCCGACTGCGCCCTCGGCGTGGGTAAGATTCTCCTGCGCAAGCAGCAGGCCGGCGTGCAGTTCAACGACGAAATCCACGCCAATATCGAAACGATGTTCCAGTACGTCGACAAGGCTATCACCAATATGATTCTCCTGCTGAAGAATCTGGAGCACAACCAGGAGTCGGCCATCATCGTTTCCTACAACTGCGAGCGCGAAATCAACAACCTGCGCAACCAGCTGCGCACCAACAACATCTCCAACATTAACCAGCACCACTACGAATACCAGAGCGGTATCTACTATATGGACATCATCTCCACACTCGAAAAGATGGGCGACTACATCATCAATGTCGTCGACATCGTGAAAGATGAATTCCGCTCTAAGCAGGTGGTCTGAATGATCTCGCATCATGCCCCTGAACCACTGCACCGAACCACAGGCACCTACCTCCGCCACCGACCAGATTCTCTACACCACCCGCGAACCCGGGTGGATGCAGGGCATTCGAGGTGAAGTACGCCCGGTCGACCCGGGCTCCGACTCCGGTGTGCTGGCCGCCATAACTCTGCTGCTGGTGCTCGTGGGGCTGAATATGAAGCACGTGAAGCGCCTGTTCAGCACCATTTCGGCCGATTTGTGGTCTGTGCGCCGCCGCTCCAACCTCTTCGACAACCACACCTCCAAGGAGACCCGCACCATCCTCATCCTGCTGCTGCAGCTGTTTCTCTTCGAGGGGATTCTGCTCTATCTCAATTTCTCCCGGCGCGGCGCCGAACCTCAGCAGGAGATTATGCTCCCCGTGGCACTGTTAGGAGCGGTAATGATGGGGCTTTACCTCTTCCAGCTGCTTATGTGTATGCTCATCGGCTATGTGTTTACCGACAAAGCCGAAGCCGTGCAGTGGCGCCGCGGTCAGAACGCCGTTTCGGTACTTCTGGGGATGGCTCTGCTGCTCCCCACGCTGGCCGCACTGTTCTATCCGTCGGTCACCGCAGCGATGCTGATATTGGCTGCAGTGCTCTACATTATCTCGCGAATTATCTACATTATCAAGGGTTTTAGAATTTTTTACATTAATTTCCCCTCTTTGCTTTACTTTATTTTGTACCTTTGCAGCGTGGAAATTGTGCCGCTCGTAGCAGCATACTCCATTGCGATGGAAATATGCCGCCGATTCTGACAAAATCGAAGCAGTTTTTCATTGTATTACCAGCATATTCATTCACACGGTCTGAATTACACCCCTATCTCAAGCAAAGTGAAAGTAAACAAAATTTTAGTCTCGCAGCCCAAGCCCTCGTCTGACAAATCGCCCTACTACGATATTGTCCACCGCTACGATGTTGATCTGGAATTTCGCCCTTTCATAAAAGTTGAAGGCCTTTCAGCTCGCGAATTCCGTCAGCAGAAAATCAATATTGCCGACTTTACAGCTGTAATTTTCACCGCACGCACAGCTATTGATCACTTCTTCCGCCTCTGCGAGGAGATGCGAATCAACATCCCCGACACTATGAAATATTTCTGCACCACAGAGGCTATCGCCGTATATCTGCAGAAATACATCGTTTACCGCAAGCGCAAGATTTTCCACGGCACCACCGGCAAACTCGACGACCTGATTCCCGCGCTCACCAAGCACAACAAGGACAAATATCTCTTCGCCATCTCCGACGTGAACTCGCGCGGCGAAGAGCTGCTGGCCGCCAACAAAATCGACTACACAAAGGCCGTGATGTATCGCACGGTCAGCAACGACTTCAAGCCCGGAGAGCCGTTCGACTACGATATGCTCATCTTCTTCTCCCCCTCCGGAATCGACTCGCTGAAGAAGAATTTCCCCGACTTCGTGCAGGGCGACATCCGCATCGGCACCTTCGGCGAACAGACAGCCAAGGCTGTGAGCGCCGCCGGTCTGCGCCTGGATTTCCACGCCCCCACTCCTGAGCACCCCTCGATTACAGCCGCGCTCGACGCATTCCTCCGCGAGAACCAGCCCGCCACCGTAAAGGGCTGATTCTCCCCCCGAATCGCCTCCCACCCCCAAATCCGCCGGGCACTCCCCGAATCCGCCGGGATTACGGATCGAACAGTTAATTTCTACCGACCGTGGACGACTTCCGACTTCCCAAATCCACCCGCATCACTTCAAAGTACGCCATCGAGCGACTTTTCGGCCAGAACGGCACCTCCGCCGCTTTGGCTTACCCGCTGCGGGCTGTTTGGCGAAGCAACGACCAGCGCCAAAGCGGCGACGCCGTGCAGTTTCTCCCCTCCGTGCCAAAAAAACGCCTGCGCCACGCCGTTGACCGCGTGACTATGCGCCGCCGCATCCGCGAAGCTTACCGACTAAACCGCTCGGCTTTCTTCCCCGAGACGCTTTCCGCGCCCCTCGACATCCTTTTCATCTACGTCGGCAACAAGCCTGAGCCATATCACCGCGTGGAGCGCGCTATGAAGCGTCTGCTCCAGCGCATCTTTTCCACCCGTCCCTGACCGCCCGTCGGCGCACCCCTCTCGCTATGGGCACCCCCCGCCACATCCTCCACAACATCGCTTCCGACATTTCCAAAGGTGTTTCCGGAATCGGCTCCGGTATATCCATCCTTGCCTCAGGCATTTCCAAAGGCACGGCCGCACTGCTGATTCTGCCGGTGCGGTTCTATCAGTTCTGCATTTCCCCGCTGCTTCCCAACTCCTGCCGCTACACCCCCACCTGCTCGCAATACGCCATCGAAGCGCTCCGCATCCACGGTCCGCTGCGCGGGCTATGGCTCGCCCTTAAACGCATCGCCCGCTGCAATCCCTGGGGCGGCAGCGGCTACGACCCGGTGCCCCGACCTCTTTCCGACGCCCACACCCACCACTACCCAGCCCCCGGCGCCATCTGCTCCGTAAGTCCCTCGGAATACGCACAGCGCAGCGATGAAAACCCCTCCATAGCCTCCGCCGCCCTCTTCTCCGTCGGCATCCACCCCTGGTCCGCCGCCCCCGCAGAAGCCCCCACTGCCGCTGAAGGAGCTTCCACGGCTATACCCCCCGAAGAAGCCACTTCCACCCTCGCTGCGGAGGAGGCGCTGCTTACCGCAGTTGCCGCCGCGCCAAATGTAGTAGCCCTCGGCGAGTGCGGCCTCGACCGCCTGAAAGGCGCGCCGCTCCCACAGCAGGAAGCCATCTTCAGAAAGCACATCGAGCTAAGCGAGCACCTGCACAAGCCGCTGATAATCCACTGCGTAAAAGCCTTCGACCGCCTCCTGGCCATCAGAAAGCAGATGCGCCCCACCCAGCCCTGGATTCTCCACGGCTACCGCGGCGCCCCCGCCCTCACCCGCCAGCTCCTCGCCGCCGCGCCCGCTCCCTCCGCGCCCACCGCTTCCACCGCCTCTTCCGCTCCTCCCGCCCCTCTCTCCCCCTCTTCCTCCGCTCTCTCCCCCTCTTCCTCTGCTCCCGCCATCGCTCAAGCCTCCGCAGAGGCAAATTCCCATCAACACTGTGCTGAGGGCTCTGCCCGAAGTGCAAAAGCCCTCCCATCGCAAAGCTCCCAGAGCCAAGCAGCAAAAGCGCCCACCTCCCCAGGTCCCATCTATTTCTCTTTCGGCGAAAAATTCAACCCCGAATCCGCTGCCATGATTCCTGTCGAGCGCATCCTCATCGAAACCGACGAATCCACTCTCTCCCCCTCAGAAATCCTCCGCCGTGTGCTTTTAGGCCGCAATCCTGCCGATAAAAAGCGCATTCTCCACAATTTCTCCATCTTTTCTCCTACGATTTCCTCGCCCGACGCGCTTGTTAATAATAAATAATCGCTATCTTTGTAGCCACATTCAACAATCCTACCGCTATGGAAGAAGATGTAAAGAAAAAGCTCTCCACCGACCCCGATGGTCTGCTCACCTATGAATACATTGCCAATCATATCGACGCCGTGAAGCCCGACCTCGACTGGCTCGTCGGCAATATGGAGAAAGTGGACCTCACCGGCCAGTTTGTAATCTCCGCCGCCCGCTATCTTTTCGCCATCGACCCCGTGGGGTTTGCCCCGAACATCGACCGCCTCATAAAAGCAGGCATCGAAAAAGACCGCGAGCACCGCTACCTGGGCGATATGCTACAGCAGATGTTCGGTCCCGACTACGCCGACCGCGCCGCAGAACTTTCGGCTGCCGACGACAACTTCCGCCGCATCTACAAGCGCCTCTACCCCACTTCGGCCATCTGAACAATCGATGCCCCAGCGGCGTATTATCTTTATGACACGCAAACAGTTTCTCCCCGTAATTCTCGCCCTGACTTTCGCCGTAGGATGCGGCGTATGGGCATATTGCCGTAATAAAAAAGTAAATATGACCTCCCCCATCACTGCCCAGACTGCCGTAATCGAGAAAGGCGACGCCCTTGTCGACCTCAAAACCTCGCTCGGCGATATCCGCGTGCGCCTCTTCGGCGACACTCCCCAGCACCGCGACAACTTCCTCAAGCTCGTCAAGGATGGCTACTACGACGGCGTGCTCTTCCATCGGGTCATCGACCAGTTTATGATTCAGACCGGCGATCCCGACTCGAAAAACGCTCCCGCCGGCAAACGGCTCGGCGCCGGAGGTCCCGACTATACACTCCCCGCTGAAGTGGTCTACCCCAAGCACTTCCACTATCGCGGAGCGCTGGCCGCCGCACGTCAGGCCGACCAGGTAAACCCCGAACGCCGTTCGTCCGGCTCGCAGTTCTACATCGTCACCGGAAAGCCTTACACCCCCGAATCGCTCAGCCAGATGGAGCAGCAGCTCTCGATGATGCGCAAGCAGGAGATTTTCAACAAACTTGCCTCCGAGAACCGCGAGAAGATCATCGACCTGCGCCGCAACCGCAACCAGGCCGGTCTGCAGGAACTGCAGGATTCACTCATAGCCCTCACCGAAGCTCAGGTAAAGGCCAATCCGCCTAAGTTCACGCCCGAGCAGACACAGGCCTACACCACCGTCGGCGGCACTCCGCATCTCGACAACCAGTACACCGTTTTCGGCGAAGTGGTCAGCGGTATGGATGTGGTGGAGAAAATCGAAAAAGCACAGACCGACGCCTCCGACCGTCCGCTCGACGATATCCGCATCATCTCGGCCAAAGTAGTCAAGAAATAATCGGCGCCGCTCCCCTTATCGGTTATTTCCCCATTCTCAGGCGTCGACACCCTCTATCCCGTACTATCCCAATTTTCAGGAGATGGCAGAAACATTCCGTTTCGCGCTGCCCAACGGACTGCGCGTAGTGTTAGATTACCACCCCACCGCATCGATGGCAGTGGTAAATACGCTCTACGATGTCGGCGCCCGTGACGAGCACCCCGGACATCGCGGAATGGCGCACCTGTTCGAGCACCTGATGTTCGGCGGCTCGGTCAATATCCCCGACTTCGACGCACCGCTGCAAAGTGCCGGAGGTATGTCGAATGCCTGGACCTCCGACGATTACACCAACTTCTACGACATTATCCCCGTCCACAACATCGAGACAGCCCTCTGGCTCGAAAGCGACCGTATGCTCTCGCTCTCTTTCTCCGAGAAAGCCCTTGAAGTGCAGCGCTCGGTTGTGGTGGAGGAATTCAAGCAGATGTGCCTCAACCGCCCCTACGGCGACCTCAGCCATCACCTCCACCGGCTCTGTTTCAGCGGCACACCTTATGCCACACCGGTCATCGGCGACACATTTGAAAGCATTGAGCGCACCACCAACGAGGATGTAAAGCACTGGTTTCACTCGCATTACGCACCCAACAACGCCATCCTGTCGGTCGTGGGCAACATCACCCCCGACCGCCTTCAGCAACTCGTGGAGAAATGGTATGCCGACATCCCCTCTCGTCAGATTCCACGGCGTGCCGACATCCGCTTTGCCGACGACTGGCTCTCCCCCGCTCCCGCCGATACTGTTACAAACGCCGGCGCTGCCACAGCCACAAGCACAGGCGCTGCCACAGCCATTGTGAGCGGCAACGTGCCGAACACACTGATTACCATAGCATACCCGATGCCGGGCTACGGCCAGCCCGGATATGAAGCCGCCGACCTTATTACCGACATCCTCGCCAACGGCAAATCGTCGCGTTTCTACCGGCGCCTGCTCACCGGCAGCGATATGTTCGCCAGCGTCGACGCCTCAATCACCGGCACCGACTATCCGGGTATAATAATGATCACGGCCACCCTTCTCCGCAACGGTGCTCAGGCCGAAGCCGAAGCGTTTTCGGCCATCTCTTCTGAGCTTCAGCAACTTACCACCATCGAAGTTGGCGAAGCCGAACTCACCCGCACGCTCAACCGCGTGGAGAGCAATCGCTTTTTCGCTATGCTCAGCCCGCTGGAAAAAGCGCAGTCCCTGGCCAAGTGCGAACTGAAAGGGGAAACTCAGGCCGACATCACCGCCCGATACCGCGCCGTCAGCGCCCCGATGCTTCGCGATGTGGCCTCGCGCCTGTTGCGCCCCGAGCTTGCCCGCACCCTAATCTACCGCCCAAAGGTCGAAGGTTATGCACCCTTTGTCTAAAAATTCCACGAAAAGTCTTGATATCTAAAAAATTGTTATTATATTTGGGGGCGAAATCGACAGCGATGCCCCGCATCGCCGCTTTAGTCATCTAAAATCGGTTTCGTCATCTAAAGTTTTAAGGGATGCCCCTATGTTTTCCGGTATCCCCGTGCTCCTCATTTCTAACCTATACTCTGTTTATGGAAACGCGTGATCTTAACCCCGAAGCCGAAAAGCCCGAGGTTGCCGCAACCCCCGCAACTCCTGCGGAAGCTCTTGAATCTCAGTCCGTCGCAGCTGAAGCTGCCACCGACGAAACACTCGCCCAGGCTACTGCCGAAGACCGTGCCGAGATGAATCTCGAAGCCGTCGAAACTCAGCTTGATGAAAAAAATCTCGAAGCCGAAAAGGCTGTCGAAGCTGTGGAAGATGAACCGCAGCCTGTAAGTGCCGACACCAACGCCGCCCCGCTGGACGAATCCAAGGTGGCCGCTGCCGATGAAAAAGCCGCCGAGTCCGCACCCGCCGCCAATCTCAGCACCAAGGACGACGTGATGGCACGCCTCACCCGTCTGGCCACCGATGAAGCCATCGAGATTTCCCGCGACGAAATCGCTCACCTCAAGCAGCGCTTCTACGCTATCCGTAAACTCGAACAGGAGGCCGAAATGGCCGCCCATATCGCCGAGGGCAACGACCCATCCACTTTCATTCCGGCCCTCGACCCCACCGAGGAGGAATTCAAAAACCTGATGAACACCGTGCGCGAGCGCAAAGCCGCCATCGCTGCCGCCGAAGAGGAGGAGCGCAAGGCCAATCTCGCGCGCAAGCAGGCTCTTATCGATGAACTGCGTAAAATTTCGGAGGATACCGACAATGTGAATCGCGCATTTCCCCGCGTGAAGGAAATCCAGGCCGAATTCAAGACCATCGGCGAGGTGCCTCCCACCGACGCTACCACGCTCTGGCAGTCATACCAGGATGCCGTGGAGCAGTTCTACGATCAGCTGAAGGTAAATCAGGAACTGCGTGACTACGATTTCCGCAAGAATCTCGAGCTCAAGACTCTCCTCTGCGAGGAAGCTGAAAAGCTCAACGACGAAGAAGATATTGTGCTGGCATTCAAGCGCCTGCAGAACCTCCACGACGAATGGCGCCAGACAGGTCCCGTAGCAAAAGCCGTGCGCGAGGAAATCTGGGCCCGCTTCAAGGATGCGTCCACTCTCGTCAACAAAAAATATCAGGCCTTCTTCGAGGAGCGCAAAGCCCGCGAGGCCGAAAACGAAAAAGCCAAGACCGAAATCTGCGAACGCGTGGAGGCTCTCGACTTCTCCGCTCTGAAGACCTACGCCGCCTGGGATGAGATGACCAAGACCATCCTCGCCGCCCAGGAGGAATGGAAGAAGCTCGGTTTCGCCTCAAGAAAAGCCAACAACACGCTGTTTGCCCGTTTCCGTTCGGTATGCGATAAGTTCTTCACCCTCAAGGCCGACCACTACCGCGAGATGAAAGACGAACTGGCCGCTAACCTCGCCAAGAAAATCGAACTTTGCGAAAAAGCCGAAGCGCTGCGCGAGTCGACCGACTGGAAGAAGACAGCCGAAGAACTCGTAGAGCTTCAGAAGAAATGGAAGACCATCGGCACCGTGCCCAAAAAGCACTCCGACAACGTCTGGCACCGTTTCCAGGCTGCCTGCGATGCTTTCTTTGAACGCCGCAAGGCCAACCTCAATGAGACACGCGCCTCGGAAGTGGCCAATCTCAAGGAAAAACGCGACATCATCGCCGCCCTCAAGGAGATTCCCCTCGACTCCAACCGCGCCGAGACACTCCCCAAAGTCAAGGAGCTGCAGGCCAAATGGCAGTCGATCGGCCATGTGCCCATGCGTGAGAAAAACAAGATTTACGACGAGTATCGCGCTGCATGCGACGCCCTCTACAACAACCTCGGCGGTGGCCGCAACGACCGTTCGCGCTTCGAGGATGTGATTAAGGAAATGGGCTCCGACCAGCAGAAACTCTATCGCGAACGCGAGCGCATCCTCCGCTCCTACGAAATCAAGCGCAACGAGCTGAAAACCTACGAGAACAACCTCGGTTTCCTCTCCTCCAAGAGCAAGTCGGGCGACTCGATGGTGCGCGAGATGGAGCGCCGCATCCAGCGTATCAAAGATGATCTGGCCTCAATCGAGGAAAAAATCAAGCTCATCGACTCAAAGCTCACAAACTAATCCGAAAATCTCCGCAGGTGCAGCCCGTTTTATAGACATTCGGGCCACCTGCGGAAATATTTTTCACCGTAAAACTTGGCAAAACAGTAGGAAATTGCTACCTTTGCAAAGTTTTTCCACGTCCTTGCCTCTGCGCAAGGCTCTCGACACGGCCGTAAGCGCCGCACCGATGGCCGTGAGCAGAGTTAATGACGCAGGTGAAACGCTTGATAGATAATCGCTTAGCAACATTACCAGTGGGAAAATTCTCTGAATTCAAGCTCCCGTTGAAGAGCCTTGCCGAAGGTACGCACACCTTCCACTACGACCTCGACAAGCATTTCTTCGCCAATATGGAAAGCACCGACATCCGCGACGCGGCTGTCGCTGTCGACCTTCAGGTAGTGCACCGCAACGGGGTTTACGACCTCTCCTTCAAGTTTGAAGGAACCGTGATAGTGGCCTGCGACCGATGCCTCGACGACCTCGAGCTGCCGATCGACACCTCCTACCACGTGACGGTGAAATATGGCGACGCCTTCCGCGACGATTCCGATGAATTCATTGAAATCCCCGAAAGCGACAATTATCTCAACGTAGCCTATATGATCTACGACACCGTATCGCTGGCTATCCCAATCAAGCACGTTCACCCGCTGGGAAAATGCAACCGGGCTATGAGCTCCCTGCTCAAAAAGCACCGCACGCATGCTGCCGACGACCCAGATGCCGAGCTGGAAGACTCGCTCATCGACGAAATCGACTCTATGCCCGACGATGCCGGCTCGCAGCCCGAGCAACAGACATCCGACCCAAGGTGGGATGCCCTCAAGAGTCTGAAGGACGACGAATAAGGCCATTCGCATCCCTCACTTCCCCGGCTCAGGGCTATCCTCCACACATATTATTAAAAGAAACAAAACAAACATAAGAAAAAATGGCACATCCTAAACGACGTCAGTCAAAGACACGCACCGCAAAGCGCCGTACTCACGACAAGGCTGCTATGCCCACACTGGCCATCTGCCCCAACTGCGGCGCATGGCACGTTTACCACTGCGTTTGCCCCGAATGTGGTTTCTACCGCGGCAAAATCGCTATCGAAAAAGACGCTGTAGTCTAATTCTCAATTCTCCCCGTTTTTCGGGAGCCACGAGTTATACGCGGCGCTTTTGAAAGGGCTGCCTTTGCTCAAAAAGGCAGCCTTTCAATAATTTTATACTTACCCCGTTATTTTCCCCCGACATCAAAATCCCAGCTATGCCCAACGCTAAAATCTCTGGCATCGCCTCATACGTTCCCGACGACATCCTCGACAACGATATGCTGTCGAAAATGGTCGACACCAACGACGAATGGATCACAACCCGAGTTGGCATCAAGCAACGCCGTATCCTCAAAGAGCCTAAAGGCTCCTCATTCCTCGGCATCAAGGCCGTAGAAAAGCTGCTGGCCGAAACAAACACCAACCCCGAAGATGTGGAGCTGCTCATCTGCGCCACCTCCAACCCCGACTACCGTTTCCCCTCCACAGCCTCCATCATCTGCAAAGGCACAGGCCTGAAAAACGCCTACGCCTACGACATCCAGGCTGCTTGCGCCGGCTTCATCGTAGCACTTGAAGACGCCGCCGCATACGTAAAGAGCGGTCTCCGCAAGAAAGTTGTAGTAGTGGCCGCCGAGAAAATGTCGTCGATGGTCAACTATCAGGACCGCGCCACTTGCCCCCTCTTCGGCGACGGCGCCGGTTGCGTGCTCGTAGAGCCCACAGATGAAAACGTTGGCGTGATGGACGCCGTGTTCCACGTCGACGGCAACGGCCTCGAGCACCTCGTGATGTGGGGCGGCGGTTCTGCTGAGCCTGCAACCCACGAAACGGTCGACGCCGGCCACCACTTCCTCTATCAGGAGGGCCGCAACGTCTACAAGAACGCCGTAACCGACATGTACACCTCCACCGTGGATGTGATGAATCGCAACAACCTCACCCACGAAGATGTCGACTACCTCGTGCCTCACCAGGCCAACCTCCGCATCATCGAAGCCGTAGGTTCGCGCATCGGCATCGCTCCCGAGAAGGTGCTCGTAAACATCCAGAAATACGGCAACACCTCCGCCGCCTCAATTCCTATCTGCCTCGACGAATTCAAAGGACAGCTCAAGAAGGGCGACAAAGTGGTACTCACCGCCTTCGGCGCCGGCTTCACCTGGGGCGCAATGTACCTCATCTGGGGCATCTGAGCCTCGCGAGGCACCTTTATCAGAAAAATTTTTCAAAAATAGCATCTTTTAAGGTGCTATTTTTGTTTAAATTTGGAACACCTAATTTATTTTACCCATGGCAGAGATAATCTCCAACAATCCTCACAGCATCGTAAGTCCTGATGCTGAACTGAAATCCGCAACACCGCTCAATACCACTCCTGCTGCCGACGCCGAGGTGCGTCCCGGTCATCGCGCAGGGTTCGTAAATATCGTAGGCAACCCCAACGTGGGCAAATCCACCCTGATGAACGACCTCGTGGGTGAGCGCGTGAGCATAATCACATCCAAGGCACAGACCACCCGCCACCGCATTATGGGCATAGTCAATGCCCCTGAATACCAGATAGTTTTCTCCGACACTCCCGGTGTGCTCAAACCCAACTACAAGCTGCAGGAAAGTATGCTCAGCTTCTCGGAAGGCGCACTGACCGACGCCGACGTGCTCATCTACGTCACCGACGTGGTGGAGACGCCCGACAAAAACTCCGATTACCTCGAGAAGGTGGCCAAACAGAAGATGCCGGTGCTGCTGGTAATCAACAAAATAGACCTTCTGAAAGGCAACGGCGAGCTGGATGCTATTGTGGCCCGCTGGAAGGAGACGCTCCCCAACGCCGAAATCTTCCCCGTATCGGCCAAAGAGAACTTCAACACCGCCAACCTGATGAAGCGCATCGTGGAGCTGCTCCCCCCGTCGCCCCCATATTTCGGCAAAGACGCCCTCACCGACAAGCCAGCCCGCTTCTTCGTCACCGAAATCATCCGCGAGAAGATTCTGCTCGACTACGACAAGGAAATCCCCTATGCCGTAGAGGTTATCGTGGAGAAATTTGAAGAAAAAGATTCCTCCATCCACATTATGGCCACAATCTTTGTGGAACGCGACTCGCAGAAAGGCATCATCATCGGTAAAGCCGGTTCGAAGCTCAAACGCGTCGGCACAGAGGCCCGCAAAGACATCGAAGCATTCTTCAACAAGCGCGTCTACCTGGAGCTGTTCGTAAAAGTAGAACCCAACTGGCGCAACCGCGAAAACAAGCTCCGCGCCTTCGGCTACATCGAGTAATCCGCTCCACAGGTGCGTCACTACACCGGGCCGTGAGCTGCCATCTATTGCGGGTGTAAAAAAATTAAGTTAACTTTGCATCAAATTTCAACTATCACACTATGAGTCAGCTTGTAGCTATCGTCGGACGCCCCAACGTGGGCAAATCCACACTCTTCAACCGCCTCACCGAATCGCGGCAAGCAATTGTCGACGAAACCGCCGGCACAACCCGCGACCGCCAGTATGGCAAGGTTGACTGGTGCGGCCGCGAATTTTCAATCGTCGACACAGGCGGTTGGGTGGTTAACTCCGAGGACATTTTCGAGGAGGAAATCAACAAGCAGGTGGCCGTGGCCATCGAACAGGCCGACGAAGTGCTCTTCGTGGTCGACGCTATGAACGGCGTCACCGATCTCGACGACCACGTAGCTGAAATTCTCCGCAAGTCGAAGAAACCGGTTATCCTCGTGGCCAATAAAGTCGACTCCAACGAGTGGATGTACAATGTGCCGGAGTTCTACTCGCTCGGTCTGGGCGACCCCTATCCCGTGTCGGCCGTTTCGGGCTACGGCACCGGCGACCTTCTCGACGAAATCGTCAAGAAGCTCCCAGTACCCGACAATCAGGACGAAGCACTGGAGGAAATCCCCAAATTCGCCATCGTCGGACGCCCCAACGCCGGCAAATCCTCGCTCATCAACGCCTTCATCGGCGAAGACCGCCACATCGTCACCGACATCGCCGGCACCACCCGCGACAGCATCTACACCCGCTACAATAAATTCGGCTTCGACTTTTACCTGGTCGACACAGCCGGCATCCGCAAAAAGCAGAAAGTCAACGAAGACATCGAATACTACTCGGTAATCCGCTCAATCCGCGCTATCGAAGCCTCCGACGTCTGCATCCTGATGATCGACGCCACCCGCGGCATCGAGGCCCAGGACGCCAACATCTTCTCACTCATCCAGCGCAACAAGAAGGGCCTGGTAGTGTGCGTCAACAAGTGGGACATCGCCGAGGACCGCTCTGAAAAGGCTCAGAAAGTGTTTGAGCAAGCCATCCACGCCAAGTTTGCCCCGTTCACCGACTTCCCCGTGATTTTCTGCTCGGCACTCACCAAGCAGCGCATCTTCAAAGTGGTGGAGACCGCCGTCGACGTATACAAGAACCGCCGCCGCGAAGTGCCCACGTCGCAGCTCAACAAGGTAATGCTCGAAGTAGTTGCGCAGACACCGCCACCCGCCAACAAAGGCAAATACATCAAAATCAAGTACGTAACCCAACTGAAAGGCGCACAGATACCCACCTTTATCTTCTTCTGCAACCTGCCCCAGTGGGTAAAAGACCCCTACCGCCGCTTCCTGGAGAACCAGATCCGCGACAACTGGGATTTCCACGGCACACCCATCGCCATCTTCATGCGCGAAAAATAACCCGCCCCCGTCCCACCCGTAGAACCGTAGGGGCTCGATATATCGCGGCCGCGCCCGGATGGCCCTCTTGCGAATTGCGGTAACATTGGCATATTGTGGGGGCTGGCGTAGCCAGCTGGCAGTGTCGCCAGGGGTGCGATGTGCGGAAAGATTGGCGTATTGGGGGGGGCTGGCGTAGCCAGCTGGCAGTGTAGCCAGGGGTGCGGCTGCGCGTAGCGCTGCAAACCCCTGGTATTTAGGTTGGATTTAATAGTTAAGCACGGCGTAGCTGTGCTACAGGGCAATCTTCCTGACGCTCGGCTGCGCGTAGCGCTGCAAAGCTCTGGTATGTGGATGGGAGAAAACAATTGCGCTTCGTAGATGCGCGTCAGAATTGTTGACGCATCTACGAAGCGCAGCTTTGGGGATTAATGTCGACGCGGTCCATAGCTTCAGGCGCGGATGCACCCTCCATATTCGACTGGCCTACACATAGATAGATGTAGAAATTAGGATCAGCTTCGGCGTGAGCTGCTGGTGCTGCCCAGAATCCTCAAGCGCAGGCAGTGACGGCTGCGCTCAACAAAAGGCGTAATTTTTTCACAAATAACTATTTAAGGTTAAACAATAATTGGTTATGCACTATAGCGCGTGCGCGCTATTCATATTTAGAGTATTTCAACGGCGAAAACACACTCACTTTTTAAGCAAAAAATATTCAATTATTTTCAGAGCGGTAAATTTGTGAGATTTTTATGCAAAATTTTGAGTTTTGTTAAAAAAATATTAATTTTGCCGGATATTAGCAGCGTATGCGCTATAATCGAAACAACTACATAATATTATTATGAAAAAGGCAATTCTTTTAGTCGCTCTGGCTGCAGGCGTATTCGCCGCAGATGCCCAGGTGACAGATGCAGGCGCCAACCTTGCCGACAACTGGTCGCTCACCATCAAGGGTGGCGGTGTGTTCGCAAACAAAACTGCTGCCGGTGAGAGCTTCCTGAAGACAGGTCGCGGTATCGTAGGCGCAGAAATCCGTAAGCAGATTACTCCGGTATTCGGCCTCGGTGCCGAGGGTGAATGGACCGTAAATACCTCCGCGTGGACCGGTGTGCAGTCGGACAACGCTTTCGACCATCAGTATGTGGGCGCATTTGGCGCTATCAACCTGATGAATCTCTTCGCCCGCTATACCGGTGCTCCCCGCGTGTTTGAAATCGAAGCAGTGGCCGGTTGCGGATGGCTGCACAGCTATTATCCCCACACCAGCGGAATCAACGACGGCAACAGCTTCGGCACCAAGGTGGGTCTGAATTTCAATTTCAACCTCGGTGAAGAGAAGGCGTGGACCTTCTCCATCCGCCCCGCTCTGCTCTGGAATATGAACGGCGACCTCTCAGAGGATATGTTCTCCAACCTGGGATATGATTCGCACTACAATGTGAACAATATGTATTTCCAGCTCCAGGCCGGTATTACATATCACTTCAAGAACGACAACGGCACCCACCACTTCGCCCTCGTTCAGCCCTACGACCAGGCCCAGATCGACGATCTGAATGCTCAGATCAACGCTCTGCGCGCCGACCTTGAGGCTTGCGGCGTAAACAATGCCGCTCTGCTGGCTCAGTTGGCCGACCTCCAGGCTCAGCTCGATGCCTGCCGCCGTCAGGCTCCCGTAGTGGAGAAGGTGGTGAAGGACCTCGACAACATCCGCTATGTGTTCTTCAACTGCGGTTCCTCCTACATCCAGGCCAACCAGCAACCCAACATCGCTATGACCGCCAACGCTCTCAAGAACAACGAGAAGGCCACCTGCGACGTCAAGGGCTACGCCTCGAAGGATGGCTCGCTCGCATTCAACAAGAAGCTGGCTCAGCGCCGTGCCGAAGCCGTGAAGAAAGCGCTTGTTAATAAATATGGTATTGCATCCGACCGTGTCAGCGCAGAGGGTCAGGGCGTAGGCTCGCTCTTCGACACCAACGACTGGAACCGTGTGGCCGTGATGACCATCAACGAATAATCCCACCCCCTGGGAAGCATCCCACCCAAGGAGAGCGCCTCTTTCAGGGGTAGTTTTCTTGCCGGGAAGCATCCTCTTTTGGAAAAATATTGCCGGCGATGTGCTGCCAGGCTACCAAGCCCGGAGGCGCATCGCCGGCCGCTTTTCCGCCCTCCCCGCCCAATTGGCCCAATTAGACCAATGAGACTAATTAGACCAATGAGACTAATTAGACCAATTAGCCCAATACCCGGGGGAGGCTGGCGGGGGAAGCCTGCCCCTCTGCAGAGCTGCTAGCGGGGGAGGCCGGGAACATTTGCGGCGCGCGGGGCGTTATAATTTTGGAGATGATATATGATTTTAAGCATTTTTCAATAAATTAATTAATTTTGTTGCGGAAATTGGTGTAACTTTGCACGGTGAATCCTCGGCTCCTGTCTCCGGAGGCAGAGGGTGACCGCATCACTTTCAACTATTTCCGCGCAGCTTTTTTAAACAATGGACAATAAAGAATTAGACCGCATCAGCTACGCGCTGGGCCTGAGTATGGGCAATAATTTCCGTGCTTCCGGCATCCAGCAGCTCAATGTAAATGATTTCGCCGATGGCGTGGCAGCCGTGTTCGACGGTGTAGCCCCCAAAATGACCTACGACGAGGCCAAGGCTGAGATTAATAAATTTTTCACCGCAATGGAGGAGCGCCAGCGCGCCGAGGCCGCCAAGGTTGGCGAGGCTAACGCTGCCGCCGGCAAAGCTTTCCTGGAAGAAAACGGCAAGCGCGTAGAGGTGAAGACCACCCCCTCAGGTCTGCAGTATGAGGTACTGAAAGAGGGCACCGGCCGTTCGCCCAAGGCTGCCGACCAGGTGGAAGTTCACTATACAGGCACACTGCTCAACGGCACAAAGTTTGATTCATCAGTCGACCGCGGCGTTCCCGCCACATTCGGCGTCACACAGGTGATTCCCGGATGGGTTGAGGCTCTGCAGCTGATGAAGGAAGGCGACAAATGGCGTCTGTTCATCCCCTCCAACCTTGCATACGGCCCCAACGGCACTCCCGGCGGACCGATCGGCCCCAACGAGACTCTGCTCTTCGACGTGGAGCTGCTTAAGGTTTATCCTAAGGAATAATTTCCTGACGCGCTGATGCAATTCCTCAGAAATATTCTCGCTACGGTCGTGGCTGTCTCAGCCGCGGCCTTTGGCGTATCTGCCGACGAGGCGGCAGCCCCAGGCGGTACAGCCGAAGCTGCCGCAAAAGAGGCGCCGCAGCCGGCGGTAAAATTCACGCAGGCCGAAACCGACAGCATCGCCCGGGCTTACGCCACGGTGATGGCTTCCTATCTGGCTCCGCAGCTCGCAAAGGATTACCAAGACAATCCCGACGCCGCCAAGGAGTTTGTGATGGGTATGCGCCATGCCTTTGACATCCGTCACGAGGACAGTCCCTATTTTGCAGGGGTGCGCCACGCGATGGCCAACTTCGACCGCTTCGACGCGATGGTGGGAATGGGTTTCCCGTTCACACCGCAGGGGTATCTCTACGCCCTGGAGGCCGCCCTGGCGGGCGACACGATGGGGATGGACGCCAAGAGCGCCGATGCCTATCTGCACCACATAATGGAGCGGATGTATCCCGCGCCCAAGGCTCCGTCGGCCGAGTCGCAGCAGGCTTTCCTGGATGCGCAGGCCGCCCGCGAGGGGGTGCGCAAGCTCCCTTCGGGATTGCTCTTCGAGGTTATCACCGAGGGTGAGGGCGCAGCTCCCGGCCCGGAGGATGTGGCCCGTGTGATATACACCGGCGCACTGAGCGACGGCACCATTTTCGATACCACCGAGAAGCCGATCGACCTCCCCGTCAACGGAGTGGTGAAGGGCTTTTCCGAAGGGTTGCAGATGATGAAGCCGGGCGGCAAATACCGCTTGTTCATCCCTGCGGAGCTGGGCTACGGCGACCGCGGTGCCGGAGGCGGAGTGATCCCCCCGGGGTCTGCCCTGGACTTCACCGTCACTCTGGTGGATGTGGTAAAGAAATAACTCCTTTTGCCTTTATGCAACGTACAACACATTGATAATAACCAATATAACTAATAAACAACTTAACAACAATGAGAAAAATCATTCTTTCTCTCGCTGTAGCATCGCTTGCAGCAGGCGCCCTCAGCTCCTGCGGTAGCAAGAACGAGACAGCTTCGGCCGAGGACAAAGCCTTCGCCGACTCCGTGGCCACCGCTTTCGGCCAGTTCGCTGCCGTGCAGCAGCAGACCAACTTCACCCGCATGAAGGCTCAGCTCACTCCCGAGGAACTTGCCAAATTCGACAAGGAGGCTTTCCTGAAGGGTCTGAAGGATGTGCTCACCGCCGATACCACCAAGACCAGCTATTTTATGGGTCTGTCTACCGGTATGCAACTCATCCAGCCCATTATGTCGCTGAATCAGCAGTATGGCTACCCGATTGACGCCGACGTAGTTTACGAGGCATTCAAGAAGGTGTATATGCAGGATTCCATCGCCAACCCCGAGGAGTTCTACACCGCTTACCAGAACATCTCGCAGCAGCTCCAGGAGCGTATCAACGCCCGTGAAGAGAAGCGCATCGCCGAATCTAAGGAGAACAAAGAGAATATCGCCAAGGGTAAGGCTTATGTAGCCAAGATGGTGAAGGAAGGCTATACAAAGGCTCCTTCGGGCATCGTATACAAGATCGAGAACGCCGGTACAGGTGACAAGGTAAAAGCTGCCGATCGCGTAAAAATCTTCTACCACGGCAAAAAGACCGACGGCACTATCTTCGACGAAACCAAGGATAATCCCTACAGCTCAAGCGCTTCCGCCTTCATCCCCGGCTTCAACGAAGCCCTGACAATGCTTGGCAAGGGCGGCAAGATGACCGTGGTTATCCCCGGCGAACTTGCTTACGGCCTTAGCGGTGCCGGCAACCTGATCGGCCCGAACGAGACCCTCGTCTTCGACATCGAGGTTGTCGACGTAGAGCCTGCAGCCACCCCCGCAGCCGCTCCCGCCGCCAAGAAATAATCCTCCCCCATAAATTCCGGAGGAATCCTCCGGAATATCCATAAAACGGTTGTGCCTGTTGGCGCAACCGTTTTTTTCATCCCCACACATTATACGGTAGCATCCGACCACCATCCGGGAGCGAGGACCATCTGGGGCGTGCGCGATATCGCGCCCATTTTCAAAAAAAATGAATTTTCTTTGAAAAAAGTTGCCAAAAGGTGAGTATGTTTTTCCCACTCCAATACTCCTACTATGAAATAGCGCACACCCGCGCTATTTTAAAACAAACTAATGTTTAACCTTAAATAATTATTTGTGAAAAAATTACGCCTTTTGTTAAGCACAGCCGTCACTGCCTGTGCTTTAGGATTTTGGGCAGCACCGGCAGCTCACGCCGACGCAGACCCCAACTTCTACATTTACCTGTGCGTAGGACAAGGTAACATGGACAGCGAAAATCAAACCGCAATCGAGCAGATTGACCGCGTCAACATTCCCTCCAACTTCAAGGTGATGGCCGGTTGCGATTTCACCTCGCCCGTTCGCAAAACCGGCAACTGGTACCACGCTGTGCCCCCGCTGGTACAAGAGAGCGCCGGCCTTGGCCTCATCGACTATTTCGGCCGCGTGATGGCGCAAAATCTCCCCGACAAAACTATTGGTGTCGTGCCCGTGGCAACTTTCCACAACACTATTCAGGAGCTGTCGAAATATGCCGATCCTGCTAAAATGGGTGATCAATACAATAAATACGGCAAACACGCCTACTCCCGACTGATTACTCTTGCTAAAAAAGCACAACAGCAGGGCGTCATTAAAGGCATTCTCCTCCAGGATGAGCGAAATCTCTCTTATGTTAACGATCCTCAGTGGGAGAAGGTAGTTAAAATTCTTTACGATGATATTCTTGCCGACCTCAATCTGGACGCCAATAACGTGCCCCTGTTTATTGGCGAGCTTCCTTACGGTCAATATCAGGGCAGCAACGAAAGAGTAAAAGGTATCACCTCTACTATCCACACAGCCAAAGTAATCTCCGCTAAAGACTGTGGCGTCAATACCAGTAATGCCGAGCTCTTCACCGCTGATGGTGTTCGTCTGATGGGTGGTCGCTATGCTCAGGCTGCTCTCAAAGTGCTGAATCCGGAGAGCAATATCAACGACGACGCTGTAAAATCGATTGTTGTCAACAACATCCTTTCCTTCGGTAAAAATTACCCTGATATTGCCAAATATGCCGACATCCTTAACAGCGACATATCTACCGAAAGCGAATATTACCACAATCTCTTTGTAGATCTTGTTAAAGGTAAGACTGACAATGCTGCTCAGTACTTCGGCAAGCTAACCTCTGATGGACAGCTGCTTACCGAAGGCCGTGCAGCTGTAGAAAGCTTCTTGGCAATGGATGGCTATGCCACCCATACCGACGTTACCGCCAAAATCCAAAATGCCGACGGCACTGCACTTGATGGCTGGACCAATGATTACAAAGTTGACCAAGATCAAGGTGTAGCTAACAACATCGTGATTGAAACTTACCCAGGTGATTGTCCCACATTCTCCACCGGGTTCCAGGGTGCGTTTATTCAGGCATCGTGGAGCAATGGCCACCACTACTATTGGAATTGCTCACAGGATGTTTCCCTCGAGCCGGGCAAATACCGCCTGTCGGCTTTTGTTCGTACAAACCAGGATTACGCTCATGGTTCGGCCGACTATACAGCTTATCTTTATGCCGGAACTGATAAGGATAACGCCACAAAGGGTGCCCTTAATCACCGCGGCAACGATAGCAACCTGTTTAATGTCGCAGGCTGGATGCCGATTTACGTAGACTTTGAAGTCCCCGCCACAGAAGGTGCCGCTGAGACAGCTACAAAGATTGGCTTCTACATTAATGCCTCAGGAGGATACGCCGGTCTGGCTCGCTTCCGTCTGGTTAAATATGATGGCGCGAAGGTAATTTCTCCGACCACCATCGAGGCTAAAACCGAAGTAGACGAAGCTAAAGAGGCTCTCGGAAACGCTGACTATGCTAATGTAACCGGTACTGAGCGCACCGCCCTCCAGGCTGCTGTTGATGCCGCCGATCACGCTGGACTTACTGATGCTCTTGCCGCTTTCAAGAATGCGAAAGATTCATACAACAACTTCCAGAACGCTCGCACCGATCAATTCCTTGCCACATACCGCTCTATGCTTCTAGGCCCAGATGCGGCTGAAAGCGCAGAACTCGCACAGAAATTCATCGATATGATCAATGGCAAAGCTACTGACGCCGCAGATGCTCAGAGCAAAGCCGATGCTGGGGAATTGCTCCGTCAGGCTCTGGAAAGCAACAACACCCTTGGTGCATACACTGATGCCGTAGACTGCACCGACAAGATTACCAACCCCGAAGGCAATACCTTCGATGGCTGGCAGCATATCTACACCGGCGGTCCTACCGTAGTGGCTGATAAGACCGACCATATCACCAAAGAGGCACCTCTTGCTCTGGCCAACGGTCAGTCGCAGACCAACTATTTCGAAGCCCTTTACAACACCGCAAACACCTGGACCTGGGATGTAGCTCAGGAAATCGTTTCCCTCGAACCGGGCAAATACCGCCTGTCGGCCTTCGTCCGCTACAACGAGAATGTCGTTAAGGAGAATACATATATGTATGCAGGCGACACAAAGGGCGACTTTGAATTCAAATACCGCGACAACGGCCCGTTCAACGCCGGATGGCAGCCCATCTTCGTCGACTTTGAGGTTGCCGCCGCCGACACCCCCGTCAAGATTGGTTTCCATATCGAATCCGCCCCCTACAGCTACGCCGGCGTTTGCAATTTCCGTCTCGTGAAATTCGGCACCACTAACAACCTCGAACAAGTACTCAACGCCTACATCGACCAGGAGAAAGAAGCGCTGCTCAGCGATGAACTTTATGCAGTCGTTACCGGTGACGAGCGCACAGCTCTTGGCACTGCCAACTTCGACAACCTCGACGAAGCAGCCGCTGCTTTCAAGAATGCCCGTACCAACTACGCTCTCTATGCCAACGCAATGAGCCTCGTTGAAAACTACAAGGATCTTCTTAACGCAGATAATGCATACGTAAAAAGCAGCACACTTACCGAATACAACGATCTCTTCATTGCTACAGCTCCCACTAATGCTGCTGCCGCACTCACTGCTACTGAAAATGTCAAGAAAGTAACTCGTGCTGCAATCGAAAGCGCCACAAAGCTGGAAGGATTTAGCGGTAACACCAACGCTACCGAGGAAATCACGAACCCCAACGGTGATAATACAAATGGCTGGGAAACTGTTTTCACAAATGGCGACGCTATTTCCGACTACAAAATGGAGTCATACAACGAAATCCCATTCTCTCTTACTGATGGTACAACATATAGCAATTCGTTCCTGTCTGCATGGAATACCAACGAATGGGCAATTGACTTCTCTCAGCAACTGATAAACCTCCCCGTTGGTTTCTACCGTCTGTCGGCTTTCGTTCGCACAAACACCAAGAACAAATATACAAAGCTCTATGCCGGTGAGAACACCAAAGATGCTGTTTGGTATGATATTCACTACGATAGTGACGCAGACAATCCCAACTGCGGCCTCTACACTAAGGGAATTGAAAATGTATTCATCGACTTTGATGTAGTGAAATCTTCCGCTAACATCGCTGCCCGCAGAGCCGCTTCTACGACTCCCGTATTCACCCAAGGCACACCCGTGAAGATTGGTGTAAAAGCCGCTTCTCATGCCGGCGGTAGCTACTTCAATATCACAGGCTTCCGTCTGTATAAGTCGCCGACTCCCTCCGGAATCGAGAATGTATCGCTTGACGCCGAACTCGAACCCGCCGAACAAGTTTACTACGACCTGATGGGCCGCCGCGTTAGCAACCCCACCCCCGGTCTCTACATCTGCAACGGCAAAAAAGTCTACGTCAAGTAATCCCCCGATTAACCCCGATTAATCCCGCGAATTACATAACCTAATCCCCATTAATCCCCAAAGCTGCGCTTCGTAGATGCGTCAACAATTCTGACGCGCATCTACGAAGCGCAATTGTTTTCTCCCATCCACATACCAGGGGTTTGCAGCGCTACGCGCAGCCGCGCGTCAGGAAGATTGCCCTGTAACACAGCTACGCCGTGCTTAATTTTTAATTCCAACCTAAATACCAGGGGTTTGCAGCGCTACGCGCAGCTGCACCCCTGGCTACACTGCCAGCTGGCTACGCCAGCCCCCACAATACGCCAATATTTCCACACATCGCACCCCAAGTCACGTCAGCTGGCTACGCCAGCCCCCACAATACGCCAATGTTTCCGCAAATCGTAAGAGGGCCATCCGGATGCGGCCGCGATGTATCGAGCCCCTACTTTCTAATGCGCAAAAAACTGGGCGGTAAACGGTGGGGATGAAAACGGGGCGGGAAATGCGGGGATGAAAACGGGGGGATAAAAAAACGGGCCGCAACCCGGTGGGATGCGGCCCGTTATGTGGGGGGGGATAATAACCGTAGGGCTATTAGCCGTGGAGGGTAATAACCGTGCGGTTATTAGCCGTTGTATTTCTTCATGTGGGCGATGAGGTCGAGAACTTTGTTGGAGTAGCCGATCTCGTTGTCGTACCAGCTAACAACTTTTACGAAGTTGTCGGTCAGGTATACGCCGGCGTTGGCGTCAAAGATAGAAGTGCGGGTATCGCCGAGGAAGTCGCTGGAAACGACTGCATCTTCGGTGTAGCCGAGCACGCCTTTGAGTTCGCCTTCAGCAGCTTCCTTCATGGCAGCGCAGATGGCTTCTTTGGTAGCGGGCTTCTTGAGGTTAACGGTGAGGTCAACAACAGATACGTCGAGGGTGGGGACACGCATCGAGATACCGGTGAGCTTGCCGTTGAGTTCGGGGATAACTTTGCCTACAGCCTTAGCAGCGCCGGTGCTGGAGGGGATGATGTTGCCCGAAGCAGCGCGGCCACCACGCCAGTCCTTCATAGAGGGACCGTCGACGGTCTTCTGGGTAGCGGTAGTGGAGTGAACGGTGGTCATAAGGCCGGTTTCGATACCGAACTTGTCGTTGAGAACCTTAGCGATAGGAGCGAGGCAGTTGGTGGTGCAGGAAGCGTTGGAAACGAACTGCTGGCCTGCGTAGGTCTTTTCGTTAACACCGCAAACGAACATGGGGGTGTCGTCCTTCGAGGGAGCCGACATAACCACGTACTTTGCACCGGCTTCGATGTGAGCCTGAGCTTTTTCCTTTGTGAGGAAAAGACCGGTGGATTCAACTACATATTCAGCGCCTTTGGCACCCCAGTTGATGTCTTTGGGGTCGCGGCAAGCGGAAACAACGATTTCCTTACCGTTAACGATGAGGAGGCCTTTTTCGAGGTCGTAGGAAACTTCGCCGTCGAATTTGCCGTGCATGGTGTCATACTTGAGCATATAAGCCATGTAGTCAACGGGGAGGAGGTCGTTGATAGCAACTACCTCGATGTCGTCACGCTTGGTGGAGGCGCGGAAAACGAAACGGCCGATACGGCCGAAACCGTTAATACCTATTTTTGTCATAGTCGGTTGGTTGTAAAAAACTATTTGGTGAATTTACAGAACTATCAATTTTCACTTGCCGGCTGCGGTGCCTGACCCAGAGCCTTCACGAGAGCTTGCTAACGCCCTCAGGGCTATCTGTCTAAGCCTTCACGCTGGGCCGCACGAGCATTTCGGCATACGGGGAGCGGTAACGTGCGGCCGCGGCACTACTTACGGCAGTGCAAAGGTAGTGATTTTTTCCGAACCGCGTATATTTCCGGCGTATTTTTTCGCAAATTAACGAAAAATTTCCTTATTTGCGCCTCACCACCCGTTTCGACCGGGATTTCAGAGCCCGGTAGACAATATCTGTCAGCAGCCTTAATTTCTGCGGCGGCGCACCGACTTGGCCACGGAGGAGGAAGATGCTTTGGCGGCTTTGGGCTTGCTCACCTTCTTCTTTTTGGTGTCCTTCTTCTTGGTGGCGTTTTTGTCGCTGCTGCGGCGCCCTCGGGTGCTGCGTACATGCTTGCGGGACTGCTCGGAAGCCTCGGAGGCTTCTGTGTCGCTGCCGTCGCGCGAAGCAATGGCTTCGGCGGCCTCAGCGGCTTCTGCAGCCTTGGCCTCAGCCTCCTCGCGGGCTTCGCGGGCGGCGATCACTTCCTCCCGCGAAGGCACCCAAAGTGTCTTGTCGAACGCTTCCAGACGGTTCTGGATGCTGTCCTGGGCGCGCTGACGGTCGTCAGGGTCGGGGAACATCTGCGCCATGGAGCGGTTGGCCAGGTTGCGGGTCTTATATATGTCGCCGTCATACATATTGCGCGAGAAGAAGTCGGCGTAAGTGTAACGGGGCAGGTTGTTGTTGTCGTCGACAAAGATATACTGCTGAGTGAGATAGGGGCGCAGGTCGTTCATCGACACCCAAAACATAGGATAGCGCACGGCCTCGCCGCCGAAATCGTCGCTGCGGTGAAGCACCGGGCAGATGGCCTCGACGATGCGCTGAGTCTTGTTGGTGCGGGCGTCGAACTGCCATTTCTCCACCACGAAGTAGGAAAGCACCTCATTGCAGGGCACGTCGCTCTCCTCGATGGTGAATTTGGGGTTCTTTTCGGTGGAACCTTTGGCCGGGGTGTAGAGCACGTGGAAGCGGTCGAGCATATCTTTCACCTTCACCTTATACTGGTCGGTGAAGACTTCCTTGCCGTCGAGGTATTCGTAGACCGGAATCTGGTTGTCGGCCACCAGGCGCATAATTATGCGGAAGAGATTCTCCTGGCCGTCGAGCACCTCCTCCGGGTAGTAGAGGGGGAGGTTCTGCGGCTTGTCGAGCTTCACGTCGCGGTAAATCACACGCATCCACACCTTGTCGGCATCGGCCACATCCTGGTTGGTGAAGCGCTGCTGCATTCGCGGAGTCACGCCCGGCTGGGCGGCGTCCTTGCCGCCGCGGGTGCGGTCGGCGCCACCGCGGCGCACTATTGAGGAGCTGCTCGACGAGCCGTTCTGCTGGGTCTGAGCCAGGGCAGGCATTGCGACACTCACGAGCGCCACAGCAGCCATAATATATTTTGCAATCGTTTTCATTATTGTCGCGATTATTTTACAATAACTTCAATGGGGGCGAGGTCGCGGGTAATGCCGTCGGGGCCTACCGCTTTCACGCGCGATATGTAGAACCGTTTGCCGCGGCTGAGGCGGCGGAAGGAGTCTTTCTGACGCTGCGAGAACTTGTCGCCGGCCGATACCTCGGGGATGGCGTTGCCCATCGAATCGAAGAACACCGTCTCGAAGCTGAGCACCTTGAAGGAGATGTTGAGCAGGTCGTCATCGATGGCTGCGCCGATACCGGGGGCGTTGAGCAGCAGGCTCTTGGCCAGGCCGCGGGCACCGCCCTTATACACGCTGGCGTTGCCGTTGGCATCGGTGTAGGTGATGAAGGGGGTCGGGTCGGGGAGCTTACGCACACGGAATTTTGTGGAAGCCACCGTCATGGGGCGGCCGTCCATATCAGCCGTAACGGTCACCGTGGCCTCCTGCCCAACTTTCGCGGGGTGAGCCACCCAGTGGTCGCCGCTGCGGGTGAGTGTGCCGTTGGACATCGATGCCGACACACCGCTCATAGCCACACCGGGCACGGAGATGGAGATAGGGTTGTCGATACCGGCATAGAGCACATTCATCATCGTGGCCGAGACGGTGGCCGTAGGCTCGATTACGGTATATGAGGATTCAAAGGGATGGCGCGACACGCTGCCGTCGCCACGACGCACTTCCAGGTAGCCCTTATAGTCAAAGGTGCCGGTTGTGCCGGGCGAGAACTCGTAGAGGCCGCGGTCGTTGGCGAGTTTGCCGCCGTTGATATAGACTTCGGGGCGGGCGGTGGTATCTACAGCAGCCAGCACGATGTTGGCGGAATATTTGCCGCCGCGCATCACGAAGCGGCTCTGCGGAATCACGAAGGCGTTAAGCTCGTTGACGCGCACATCGCCGGCGTCGACATTGCCCAGGAGGGTCTGGAGCGCCTCGCCCTCGGCATATTTCACATCGTTCTGCAGTTTGGTGAGCAGCGTCACGGCAGCCACAACGGGCTGATTATCGAACTTCGATTCCTCCCACGACTGTTTGCCCAGGGTGCCCTTGCGGAGCACGGGGTCGGTGGAGAGAGCCGTGAGGATATTCTTGCGCTTGACCGAGTCGGGCATAAGCGACGCGATGTAGTTGCGGTAACTGTCGATATTGTTGCGCAGGGTGCGTCCGCGCTTGGCCTTGTCGGTGAGCATCACCACGGATGCTGCTTCCAGGTTGTCGCGGTTCTGAATGTCGTCGACCTTGCCGTCTTTGCCGTCGGCCTCCCAGACGATCAGCTGCTTGAGAGTGTCGATTTTCTCGTAGAGCCCGCGGGTAATGCGCCTTACCTCCACGGCCTTGTCATACCATACCTTACCCTTTTCGGGGTTATGCTGGGCGAAGGCGTCGAGAGTGTTGAGGATGGCGACATTGCGCTGCTCCACATTGTTGTTGGTGCGTGTAAGCCCCTCCTCCACCTGGGTGAACCCGTTGAGCACGTCGCTCGACACGTTCAGTGCCAACATGGCGGTCAGAACGATGTACATCAGGTTGATCATCTTCTGACGGGGTGAGAGCTGATTATTGTTAGTACCCAATGGTAGTGAGTTTTAGCGGTTAAAGAGGATTCAGTGATGCCGGAAGGGCGATTAGTTGCCGGGATAGAAGCCGGCGTGCTCCGATGCGCCGGGGGTGCCGGGCTGAGCGTCGGGAGCCTGCGATGCCTGAGCAGGAGCAGGTGCGGGAGCGGTTGTCGGGGCAGCCGGTGCGGGGGCAGCGGGCTGAACAGGCGCCGCGGCGGCGGCCATAGGATTGGCGCCATACATATTGATGGTCATGGCGTGGATCATCTTTTCGTACACCTGGTTGAGCTGTGCCATATAGATGGCCATCTTCTCAGTCTCCTCGCAGTAGCGCGCGGAGGAGTTGGAGGAGCGCTCATACATATCGCGGATATCCTTGATGCCGGTGTTGACGCGGTCGATAGCGTCGAGCTGCGACGACACGCTCTTGAGCTGTATCTCGTAGATGGTGTTGAGGCCCTGGATGTTGCGGTTGAGGCTCTGCATCTGCTCCACATAGCCATCGCTGCTGCGGGTGATGCTCTCGGAGTTTTCGGTGATAGCCTTGTAGGATTCGAGCAGCACATCGCTCACGGTGTTGAGCGAGCGGGTGGTCTCCTGCAGGTGGCGCAGCTCCTCAGCCATAGCGGCAACCTGGTCGAGATAGCTCTGTGTGGCGCCCACCATCGCCCCCACCACTTCGGCAGGGTTGGCGTCGGCAGGGATTACCGGAGCCTGAATGGGAGCCTGCTGCACGGGAGCGCCGGGCTGTGCGGCCACATTGGCGCCGCCGTTGATCACCACACCGCTGCCCGAGGCGAAGTCGGGGCGGTCTTCGGGGTTCTCCGTATCAAACACGGGGAACACGTTCTCCCACTTATATGTGCGGGGCGGACGGTCGAAGGCGGTGAGGGTAAACATCAGCACCTCGGTGCCCATACCGAGCGACAGCAGGAAGTTGCCGCCGGGGAGGTGCAGAATCTTGAACAGCGCGCCCCAGATTACGACGGCTGCGCCGATTGAGTAAGCGAAATTGAAGAAACGCTGACCGCTGTCGGATGAAATCCATGCGGAGATGCCGCGCTTGTATTTTTTATATTTTCCCATTGATATAATGATGGAGAAATGGTTGTCAATCTGTTATTTGCCCGAGGGGGATGATTTGCCCGAGGGGATTATTGCCCGAAGGGGAATTATATGCCCGAGGGGATTATTTGGAGGATTTCTGCCCCTTGGCGTAGCCTATCTGGCTGCGCACACAGCGGAAACCGATGTAGGAGCGCTGCTCGTTCTGAAATTCCCACATACGGATGTCGCTGCGGATGTTGTGAGCCACATCCTTCCAGGAACCGCCGCGCACGATTTTGCGCTTCATGCGGTAGGGATCCTCAACGGCTGCGTCGTAGCGGTATTCGGGATTGAGGTCGGAGGTGAGGTCCTGCACCGTCTCCACAAACGCCGTGGAAGTCCATTCGCTCACATTGCCGGCCATATCATACAAGCCGAAATCGTTGGGCGAATAGGTGCCCACGCGCGAGGTAATCAGGTGGCCGTCCTTCACATAGTTGCCGTCGTTGGGCTTAAAGTTGGCGTAGAAGCACCCTTTGTCCTCGCTCATAGTGAGGTCGCCTTCCCAGGGATACATATTGCCGTTCTCGCCGGCACGTGCTGCGAATTCCCATTCAGCCTCGGTGGGGAGGCGGTAAGGCTCCACATAGATGCCATCCTTGCCCAGGGAGCGCTTCAGGAAGTCGGTGCGCCAGTTGCAGAAAGCGTTGGCCTGTTCCCAGCTCACACCCACCACGGGGTATTCGCTGTAGCCGCCCTGATTGAAGTACATACGCACGTAAGGCTCGTTGTAGGCGTTCTCGAAGTCGTTGACCCAGCAGGTGGTGTCGGGGTACACATTTATAATATATGTATTGAGGAAGTCGTAGTCGCCGGTAAGGCCGCGGGTGATGGTCTGACGCACGATTTCGCCCTCATCGGTGATGTAGGCGGTATCCTTCGAGATGGTGGGGATATCGGTGGGAGTGGCCAGGTCGGTGTTGTAGACACGACGGCGCGGGTCAAGACGGTTGCGGCGCTTGGCGGCCTCGGTGTGATTGTACACCTCGTAGCGGTAGTTGAGCTGCGCGGGGTCAAGTTCGCGCGCACCGGTGATGGGGTTGGTGCGGTAAACACTTTCGATGGCGCGCTGGGCATCCTCGTCGGGATTGCGCCAGGGAATGGGCTTCGACCAGTTCAGGTGGGGCTTGATGGGATTGCCCTGCTTGTCCTCTTCGATTTTGTAGGCCTCATTGCCGCCGTAAGCGGGGTCGGCCAGACGCTCGCGGATGATAGAGTCGCGCACCCAGAAGACAAACTGCTTGTACTTGGAATTGGTCACCTCGGTCTCGTCCATCCAGAAAGCATCCACCGACATCCCTTTGGTGTCGGCCTGCAGATTCCAGACGCTGTCGGCCTTGGCAGGACCCATGTTCATTGAGCCGCGGCTCACGAGCACCATACCGTAGGGGGTAGGCTCTGCAAATGAGCTGCCGCCCACGCCGGTGACTTCACCTCCGGCAGATCCGCCCCTGCGGCCCGATGCGCAGCTTGCAGCCGAGAGCATCAGCAGGGCGGCGGGCAGGATATATAACGAAAGTTTTTTCATATATGATCGAGAGTTAAGAGTCGAGAGTCAGAAATATTATTTATGTGATATGTGCTGGAGAGAGAGGATGTCAGAATATGCGCACGCTGCGGTGCTTGTGGCGGTTCTTCTCGCCTAAATTCAGCTTCAGGCTGTAGCCGATGAAGAACTCGAAGCTGCCCGAGGAGGCCAGGGAGATGTCGCTCACCGGATAGTCGTAGCTCACACCCAGCAGGAAGCCCTTGAATTCGCCCTGCACTATGGCATAAACCGCATCTTTCCAGCGGTAACCCACACCGGCGGTGATAAACTTATTGTAGCGTCCGCGAAGTGTGGCTTCCCAGGTGGTGAAGGTAAAATCGGTCTTTACCAGGGCGGAAGGTAACACTTCAAATAACGTATTTTTTATCTTTATATTGCTTCCCGCCATAAAATAAAGGGTACGCCCCACGAGAAATTCATAGTTTTTCTCGGTGGAATTTTCACCCGATTCGGCATTGAGGCGGATGGCAGGAGCATTGAGATGGGTGCCCGAGACGCCCACCCAGAATTTCGGATGGGAATAGAACAGACCGGCCGACACATCCAGGGCGTTGCCGCGGATGTCCTGCTTGGGGATGGCCTCATCGTCGGGCTGATGATAGTCGTCCTGGTCGGGGATATACACCTCCGAGCCCTTGAACGACTGGTCGACGAATCCGATCTGCGCGCCTATCGAGAGCACGCCTTTGAAGAGTTTCTGCTTGTAGGCCACCTGGGCGCCGATATTCATATTTTTATACAGGCCAAGCGACTCCTGCTGAATCACCAGACCCACGCCGAAGCGTTTGCGAAACAGCTTGAAGGGCATATCGGCGGTGCCCATAAAAGTTTTCGGGGCGCCGTGGATGCCCACCCACTGCAGGCGCGCACCGGCGCGGATGCGCAGCAGGTCGGAAGTGCCGATGGCACCGGCGTTGTAGTATGAGGGCACCTCGAAATACTGAGTGAACTGGGCGTCGTTCTGGGCGTTAGCTCCGCCGGCAAAGAGCAGGGCGGCAGCGGCCACTGCGGCGAAGCGCAATGGCAGGCAGCGCAGCAGGGCGGCAAGCACACCTGCGCCAGGGCGGTCACACAGCAGTATGTTCGGCAAGTATTTTTTCATCTGTAATGCCTGTAGTGCGGGCACATTCGTCATTCAAAATAAAACGACAGTACAATCATCTTTGTCGTGGCCCGCTTGAGCGATGCGTTTATATTGGTAGCCAGTGGGTTATCCACAAGGTCGGGGCGATTGTGGTTGATGCAGTCGGTAAGACCGTAGCAGAACTTTATCTCGGGGTTGAGCTTGAAGAAGGGGAGATATATGTCGCAACCGAAGCCTACGGAGAGCATAAAATCGGTACTTTTGAGCTGGAGGAAGTCGCTGCTTTTCTTGGTCACATCAAAGGCCGGGATGACACCGCCGATTACGTATGGACGGATGTTGCGCAGGCGTTGTGAGGCAAACTTCAGCTCCACGGGGAGCACCACATAGGCCGATTTCAGGTTCTGACGCTCCTCCTGACCGGAGTTAGTGTCAAGAAATTTCACCACGCGGTTGCCGAACCAAAGTCCGGGGCTTACACGCAGCGAAAAATATGTATTCAGACGCAGTTCGCCAAGCGCGGTGACGCAGAAACCGGGATTGTAGGAGGGCTGCTCCATAAACCAGGTCTGCCCCTCGGCGGTGACGAAACCGTTGTGGTGCATACTCAGGCCAAACATATTCAGCCCCACAGAGAAGCCCAGGTGGAAGCGGCGCAAATCGGCATAGGGGCGGTTGAGAAGGTCGTCGTTGAGCTTTTTCGCCTCGGCGGAGGGAGCGCACAAGAGCGCAGATGCCGCCACGACAGCTGCAATTGCTATCGCGGAAGCGCGCCGGGCGCTGCGGAATATGGCCGGAATCAGGTTCATCACATAAATAACGCGACGCGCGGGGGATTATTGTATGTTAATAATTGTTAAGCGCTCAACCACCCCTTTACCATGGTGCGTTTATCTATTAACTTTGCAAAAAATTCTGAAATGAAGAAAAAAGCCCTACATCTGCTGCTCCTGCTCTCAGCGATAGTTCTCAGCACCGGTTTCACCTCCTGCGACGACGACGATGACGACTACTACCCCGATATGTGGTATCTCACCGGCACATGGCAGTGTATGCAGTACCCCGACGAGACGCTTGATTTTTACTCCGACGGCACCGGGATGTGGCAGAATACATATACCGGCGAATATGAGGAATTCGACTACAACACGCACGACTACGGGCTGTGGTTCTACTGGTATCCTGCCTATGGCGCGCCCTACACCGAGGACTGCTCCATCTATGTTGTCAACCGCAACGCTATGTCGATAACCTATCCCCCGAGCTATGATTCAGGACCTGTCACCCTCAACTACTCCCGTCTATACTGATTCTCCCTATAATCCTCCACCCCGAGTGCTTGCAACCTCGTAAAAAACAAGACCAATGACCCAAAAATCCGCCCCTGCCCCGGTAGTTTCTGCCAACCGCAGACCCTTCCTCACCCTCCCCTTCATCTGCCTCACCGCCCTGTTTGTGGCGTGTCTGATCATTTCTAACCTGATTGAAATCAAGACCGTGCCCTTAGGCCCCTTCACCGTCACGGCCGGCCTGGCAGTTTTCCCCATCTCCTATATTATTAATGACTGCATAGTGGAAGTCTACGGCTTCCGCCCGGCTCGCCTCGTCATCTGGCTCGGATTCGCCCTGAGCCTCATCACCGCCCTGCTGCTCCAGCTGGCCATCGCCCTGCCCGGCACCGACGACTGGCAGCATCAGGAAGCTATGGAAGCCATCTACGGCTCGGTGCCCCGCATTATGATAGCCAGCTTCACCGCCTTCATCTGCGGTTCGATGGTCAATGCCTACGTGATGAGCATAATGAAGCGCCGCGCCTCGCGCACCGCCGTCGGCCACAAACGGCTCACATTCTCGCTGCGCGCCATCATATCCACGCTTTGGGGCGAAGGCGTCGACTCTATAATATTCTTCCCCATAGCCTTCGCCGGAGCGCTCACCTGGTCGACCATCGCCTCGCTCATCATCGCCCAGGCCCTGCTCAAAACGCTCTACGAAATCCTCGTGCTCCCCGTCACAGTAATTATAGTGCAGCGCCTCAAACGCCTGGAGCGCCTCGACACCATCGACCCCTCCGGCACCGACTACCGCTGGTGGCGCCTCACCGACCTTTAGCCACGGCCGCCACAAATCTCCACAAATATAGAGCATTAAATAATTTTTTTTGCAGAAATATTGCGCCCGTTTCAGAAAAAATCACGATATTTGCACTTGCATTTGCGCCGAAACGAGCTAAATTCGGCCTAACCCGCTACGGCTCAGCGCTTTGCAGCAAACCGATTTTAACTCATACTAAAACTTATATCCCGCTATGACCAAAGCAGAAATCGTAAACGAGATTTCCAAAACAACCGGCATCGAACGCGCCGCAGTTCTTGACACAATAGAAAAGTTCATGGAAGTTGTGAAAGACTCCCTCGCTCACGGCGAGCCCGTCTATCTCCGTGGCTTCGGCAGCTTCATCATCAAAACCCGCTCGCAGAAGACCGCACGCGACATCTCCAAGAACACCACTATCATCATCCCTGAGCACAAAATCCCCGCTTTCAAGCCCGCAAAAGTGTTCATGGAAGACCTCAAGAACCAGTAATTCCAGGCCCCGCAGCCCCAGAATTGCTCCCGGCAATCTGATTCCGGAGATTTTGAATTCTCCATATTAAGTAAAACCCTTTTAATTTTTTCGTAACAATGCCCAGCGGAAAGAAAAGAAAAGGCCACAAGATGGCCACACACAAGCGTAAAAAACGCCTGAGAAAGAACCGTCATAAGAAGAAGTAATTCTTCCTTTACCGAACAGGCTAAAAACGCGATAAAGAATAAGAACAAACTTTTCACCACGGTCATCTCCCTGCCGAGCACCGCGTAAAAGTTTGTTCTCGCGTTTATTAGCACAGCCACTATTTACACCGATTCAATCAAGGATGAACGAATGAAAAGCGAACTTATCGTCGATGTCCAGCCTCAGGAGATCTCTATAGCTCTCACCGAGGATGGCCGCTTGATGTCGCTCCAGAAAGAGAGCAGAAATCAGGCCTACGCCGTCGGCGACATTTACCTCGCTAAGGTCAAGAAGCTTATGCCCGGCCTTAACGCGGCATTCGTCAACGTCGGCTACGAAAAAGATGCGTTTCTTCATTACTTAGACCTTGGACCACACTTTTCTTCCTACAGCGAATTTCTGCATCAGCTCCTCGACGACCCGAAGGCTCCAATGCCTCAGGTGCAGAAACTCAAGCTTCTACCCGACATCGACAAGCACGGCACTGTAGCACAGCAGCTCACCGCCGGACAGCAGCTCCTGGTGCAGATCGTGAAAGAGCCTATCTCTTCCAAAGGCCCCCGACTCACCACCGAAATTGCATTCACCGGCCGATTCCTGGTGCTCATCCCCTTCTCCCAGAAAATCTCAATCTCACAAAAAATCAAATCCACTTCAGAGAAGCTGCGCCTGCGCCACCTCGTGGAAAGCATCCGCCCGAAAAACTTCGGCGTGATCATCCGCACCTCCGCTGAAGGGAAGTCGGCGCCCGAGCTTTACAACGAAATCCAGACCCTCCGCCAATGCTGGGAGGACACCCTGGTGAAAGCCCGCCGCTCCGAAGCCCCCGCTCTGATTTTCGAAGAAGAAAGCCGCATCGTAGGCGTGCTCCGCGACATTTTCTCTCCATCCTTCGAGAGCATCCACGTCAACGCCGCCGAAGCTTTCGCCCAGATTCAGAAGTATGTAAGCCTGATAGCTCCCGAGAAAAAGGATATTGTAAAGCTATACACGAAAGACACCCCGATTTTCGACTTCTTCAACATCACCAAGCAGATTAAGTCGTCGTTCGGCAAAACCGTCTCTTTCAAATCAGGCGCATACCTCATCATCGAAAGCACCGAAGCACTGCATGTAATCGACGTCAACTCAGGCAACCGCTCAAAAGCCGGCAACGACCAGGAGACCAACGCTCTTGAAGTGAACCTCCGCGCCGCCGACGAAATAGCCCGGCAGCTGCGTCTGCGCGATATGGGAGGCATCATCGTTATCGACTTCATCGATATGAACAAAGCCGAGCATCGCCAGGAGCTGTACGAACATATGAAGCAGGTGATGGCCGGCGACCGTGCCCGTCACAATATCCTGCCTCTGAGCAAGTTCGGCTTGATGCAGATTACACGACAGAGAGTGCGCCCCGCCCTCGACATCACCACCGCCGAGACCTGCCCCTCTTGCTTCGGAAAGGGAGAAGTACAGCCCTCGCTGCTCTTTACCGACACACTTCACGAAAAGCTGATCTACCTTGTCAACCATCTGGGTGTGAAAAACTTTATCCTCTACGTCCACCCCTTCGTCGATGCTTATATCAAAAAAGGTATCATCTCGCTTTACCGGAAGTGGAAACTCGAACTGGGAGGCAAATTCAAAGTTCTCCCCGACCAGTCGCTCGCCTATCTGCAATATCGCGTGATCGACAGCAACCACAATGAAATTGACCTGCAGGAAGAAAAAGATCTGGACAAAACCTCACAGACTAAAAGCAAGTCCAAGGCCAACAACCGAGTCAAGCAGGCCGTAACGGCCGACGACTGACCCTCGTATGAAACGCCTTACGCCGGTACCCGCAACACCCCCCCTTACCGGCAAACACCATCAGGAGGCCGCGCCGCCGGGAATCACCCGCCGCGCGGCCTCTCTTTTCCCCGCCATCGCCCCTTTGCAGGTCATAGCCCCAAGAAGCTTTTCCCCGCCATCGCTGCACGGGGCATTTTGCGGTTGATAAAAAAATCTGTACCTTTGCAAAAACAAAAAACCACATATTCAGAAAATGCAGGAAAAAATCGTCATCCTCGATTTCGGTTCGCAAACCACACAGCTCATCGGTCGCCGTGTGCGTGAGATGAACACCTACTGCGAAATCATCCCCTACAATAAGTTTCCTCACGACGACCCTTCGGTCATCGGCGTCATCCTCTCCGGTTCACCCTTCTCGGTCTACGACGAGAAAGCTTTCAAAACCGACCTCGACAAAATCCGCCGTCGGCTCCCGGTGCTCGGCATCTGCTACGGCGCACAGTATATGGCCTGGCACGACGGCGGCAAAGTAGAACCGGCCGGCTCGCGCGAATATGGCCGCGCAAACCTCTCTTTCATCGACTCCCAGGACCCGCTGCTGATGGACCTTACCCCCGGCAGTCAGGTATGGATGAGCCACGGCGACACCATCACCGCCGTGCCCGACAACTTCCGCGTAATCGCCTCCACCGACAAGGTGAAAGTGGCCGCTTACCGCATTGAAGGGGAGCAGACCTGGGGCGTACAATTCCACCCCGAGGTATATCACTCGCTGCAAGGCACTCAGCTGCTGCGCAACTTTGTGGTGGGCATCTGCGGCTCGGCCTGCACCTGGAGCGCCGAATCGTTCATCGACTCCACGGTGGCACAGCTCCGTCAGCAGCTTGGCCAGGACAAGGTGGTGCTCGGCCTGAGCGGCGGCGTCGACTCCTCTGTCACCGCCGTACTCCTCAACAAAGCCATCGGCAAGAACCTCACCTGCATATTCGTTGACCACGGTATGCTCCGCAAAAACGAATTTCACGACGTGCTCCGCGATTACCAGGGTCTCGGCCTGAACGTAATCGGCGTCGACGCTTCCAAGAAATTCTTCGCCGACCTGGCCGGTGTGACCGACCCGGAGAAGAAACGCAAAATCATCGGCCGCGACTTTGTGGAGGTCTTCAACGAGGAGGCCCACAAGCTCACCGATGTGAAATGGCTCGCCCAGGGCACCATTTACCCCGACTGCATCGAATCGCTCTCAATCACCGGCACAGTTATCAAGAGCCACCACAACGTAGGCGGCCTGCCCAAAGATATGAATCTGAAGCTCTGCGAACCGCTCCGGCTTCTGTTTAAAGATGAAGTGCGCGCCGTAGGCCGTCAGCTCGGTATGCCCGAACATCTCATCAACCGCCATCCCTTCCCGGGCCCCGGCCTGGCTGTGCGCATCCTCGGCGACATTACCCCCGAGAAAGTCGCCATCCTGCAGGAAGCCGACAAAATTTTCATAGACGGTCTCCGCCAGTGGGGCCTCTACGACACCGTTTGGCAGGCCGGCGTAATCCTTCTGCCCGTGCAGAGTGTTGGCGTGATGGGCGATGAACGTACCTACGAACGTGCCGTTGCCCTCCGTGCCGTCACCTCCACCGACGCTATGACCGCCGACTGGGCACGCCTCCCCTACGACTTCCTGGCCGACGTCTCCAACAAAATCATCAATCACGTCCGCGGCGTCAACCGCGTCGCCTACGACATCTCCTCCAAACCGCCAGCCACCATCGAGTGGGAGT
>SFFL01000027.1 GCA_004557825.1 Bacteroidales bacterium
TGCCAGTGCAGACGGTTGATATTGTGCATAGCCAGCATATCAATCACCGTCTTCACCGAATCGGCGGGGAAGAAATGGCGGGCCGAGTCGAAGAGCGCGCCGCGATAAGCAAACCGGGGTGCGTCGGCGATTTCGGCAGCCGGGAAACGCACATTGTAGTTGCCGGCCTGCGGGATGGATTTGCGCAGGGTCTGGATGCCGTAGAACGTGCCGGCGGGTGAGGCGCCGTTGATTGTTATCAGCTTATCGTTGACTATAAGCTCGTAGGCGTCGGGACTCTCGGAGGGGAGGTTGGCGGAAAGCACGATGGCGTTATCGGAGGCCTTGTCGGTGATGGCGGGGTCAACGCCGACGAGCTCCTTGAGATAGCCGGCCAGCAGGCGGGCGTTGGTGGCCATAGCGGAGTCGGCACTCTCTACCACGATTTTTGTGGAGGGGGAGAACACGAAGCCGGGAGCTACGGTGTCGAGTTCCACGCTCATAGGGAGGGGGATTACATCGTAGTCGGCTATGACTGCGGCGCGTGGCGAGCAGGCGGAGAGGAGGAAAAGCGCAGAGGCGCAAATTGAGGAAATTTTCATCGAGTGATGGGGTAATGGGAGTAATGGGAGTGAGGCGGTCTACGGCTCGCGGTTGGGGGTGTCCCAGCGGCGGGGAGCAGTGCAGGTGGCTTGTGTGGAGAGGGGGCCGCACATAAAGGAGAACTCGCCCGGCTCCAGAAGCCAGCGGCCCGCGGCGTCGACGAAGGCCAGATCGGAGGCGGGGAGGCGGAAGGTCACGGTCTTGGATTCGCCGGGCTTGAGGCTGACCTTCTCGAAGGTGCGGAGACGGCGGATGTCGGGAGTGACAGAGGCCACCATATCGCGGCTGAACAGGAGCACCGGCTCCATGCCGGGCATACTGCCGCGGTTGGTCACGGTGACCGAGAGGGTGAGTGTATCGCCGGGGGCAAACTTGTCGCGGTCGATGTGGAAGTCGCTGTAATCGTATTTGTTATAACTCAGACCGTAGCCGAAAGGCCATTGCTGCGACACGAGGGCGTTGTAGTTGTAGGCGCCCTCCATCTCCTTGCCGATGTGCTCGGAGGGCTTGTAGTCGTAGGTGGTGATTGAGTTGATTTCTTTGGGATAGGTGAAAGGGAGCTTGGCGCTGAAATCGGAACGACCGGCCAGCAGACGGGCCAGGGCATCGCCGCCGAAATCGCCGGGGAGGATGGCGTCGACCACGGCCGAGGCAAGCGGCTCGATGTCGGCGATGATGCGCGGACGCCCCTCGGTGAGCACCAGCACAATAGGCTTGCCGGTGACGGCCAGCTCCTTTACGAGCTGTCGCTGCGAGGCAGAGAGGGTGAGGTCGGTCAGGTTGCCCGGAGTCTCGGCGTAGGAGTTTTCGCCGATGCAGGCCACAATTACGTCGGCGTCTGCCGCGGCCTTCACCGCGGGGGCGATGTCGGGTTCGTTCTCCTCCCACCAGAGGCCGCCCTGCTTGTAGGTGACGCCCGGCACATAGCTTACGTTCTTCTTTCCGAACTCATTTGTGAGGGCTTCGAGGATGGTGTTGCGCCCGGGGAGGAAATCGTCGGCGCGGTGCCCCTGCCAGGAGTATGACCAGCCGCCGTTGAGGGTGCGCATAGAGTTGGCGTTGGGCCCGGTGACGAGTATGCGGGTGCCCTTCTTCAGCGGGAGGGTGGCGTTGTCATTTTTAAGCAATACGATGCTCTGGAGAGCCGCCTCAAGGGCATCGGCCTTGTGCTGCTTGCTGCCGAAGTCGGGATAGTCGGCGCGCACCGTCATAGGGCGGTCGAAAAGGCCGGCGCGGAGCTTGAAGCGGATGATGCGGCGCACGGCGTCGTCGATGCGCTCCATCGGCACACGTCCCTCAGCCACCAGCTCCTTCAGCAGGGTGCAGAACTGTGTGTCGAATGGATCCATCGACATATCAATGCCGGCGTTGATGGCAAGCGCGATGGCGTCTTTCTTGTTGGCGGCCACGCGGTCGCGGTTCCAGAGGAAGTCGATGTCGCCCCAATCGGTCACCACCATGCCGTCCCAGTTCAGATCCTCTTTCAGCCAGCGGGTTATAAGGTCATAGTTGGCGTGGGTGGGAGTGCCGTTGATTGATGAGGAACTGATCATCACGGAGAGGGCATTGCCCCGGCGCACCATATCGAGGTAGGGGGCGAAATGCTTCTCGCGCAGGTCGGAGGGCGAGATCACCGCCGGTGTGCGGTCCTTGCCGCTGACGGGCACGCCGTAACCCATATAGTGTTTCATACAGGCGGCGGCGTTGTTCGGACCGATATGATTGGGGTCGGAACCCTGCAGGCCGCGCACGGCCTCGGTGGCCATCTGCGCGTTGAGGTAGCAGTCCTCGCCGTAGTTCTCCCACATTCTCGACCAGCGGCAGTCGCGTCCGAGATCGGCCACGGGGGCGAAAATCCAGGGTATGCCGCAGGCTTTCGACTCGTATGCGCAGATTTCGGCGGCGCGGCGGGCCAGCTGCCGGTTGAATGAGGCGCCGATGTTGACCTGCTGGGGGAAGAGGGTGCCCCCGAGTGTGTAGGTGGTGCCGTGCATCTGGTCAACGCCGTAGACCGAGGGGATGCCCTGGGCGGCGAGGGTGGCGTCCTGTATGTGACCTATGACGCGGTTCCACTCCTCGGGCGTCTGGGCCACGTCGGCGGGTACGTTGAGCACCGAACCTACGCGGTAGCGCACCACGGCGCTGTCGAGCAGAGCCTCGTCGAAATGGAATACGTCGGGAGTGCCTTTGCTGAAATCGCGCAGGCGCTCCACGGTGAGCTGGCACATCTGGCCTACTTTGTCGTCGAGCGACATACGGCTGACGATAGAATCCACACGGGCTTCAATCGCAGGGTCGGAAAAAATGGCCGGAGCGGTCGCTGAAACGGTGGCTCCGGCCATAATTCCGACAACAGTAAGGATTTGTCGGATAACAAACATCTGTTTTATAGGAGGTTGGTTGTTTCGTTCGCTATATTATGCAAAGATACGGATTATTTTTGATATACGCGAATTATTTCTGGTAAACGCGAACCCAGTCGACTGCGAAGGTGGCAGAGGTAAAGGCCGGGTCGACCGTGCCGCCCCAGGAGCCGCCGATGGCCAGGTTGAGCTTGATGTAATACTCCTGATCGAAGGGCCACCAGGCTACGTCGGTGGCCGAGGGAATGGGATTGGGAGCGTAGTAATACTCCACTCCGTCGAGGTAGCCCTTGATGTACTCGTGGGTCCACTCCATACCGAAGCAGTGGTAGTCGTCGGAGGGGTTGGTGATTTCCGTGCCCTTGGAGTAGGAATATTTCTGGCCGTCGGCGGGGTCGGTGTAGAAGTTGCCTGTTCCGGCGGTCACATTCTTGGAGTGGCAGGAGAAATGCACCTTTTCGGGCTCGTTGCCCACCCACTCCATAATGTCGAGTTCGCCGCCGCCGTCGCCTACCCAGGAGGGACCGTCCTTGAGGAGCATCCAGAAAGCGGGCCACGTGCCACCCTCTTTGGGGAGCTTGGCGCGCATCTCCACGTAGCCGTACTTCCAGCCGCGGGTGGTGTTCATACGGGTCGACACGTAGGAGGCGTTCTGAGAGGCTTCGGAGGGTGTCACCTTGTAGGCGGTGATGTGAAGCTCTCCGTCGACTACTTCGGCGGTGCGCTGGCCGTTGGCCGCGTATACGCCGCCGGGGCAGTAATATTGCAGCTCGTTGTTGCCCCACCCTGTGGCGCCCTCTTCAAAGTACCAGTTGCGGGCCAGCGAGGAGCGGTCGGAAAACTCGTCGCTCCACACCAGCTTATATCCTGCGGGGGCGAACCCGTCGGCGGGATTCTCGTCGCTTGGCGGCTTTGTGGGGTAGTAAGGAATCTCGGTGGAGGCATTGTCCGTGGCATCGAGATTCACATTGTATGTGGGGTCATCGGGTCCGCAGGCGGGGCAGATAAGCGCCGCCCCGACTGCTGCAACCGATAATAATATTTTCGCGTTAGTCATTATTCAGCAGGAATAAGTTTGATATGGTAACCATCTCCGTTAGTGAGAATGCACTCTGTCTCTGTTATGCTTGTGACTGCCACATTCTGTGTAAAGCATGCTGCAGCCGTGCCACCTAAAGCAATAGGAAATGCACCGCAGAAGAAGGAAAGTTTTTTAACCCCGTCGACATCTATAAGTGTCCAACGTTCGTTGCCGGTCATATTATAATAGTATTTACCATCTTTATCTTTACCATTATCATCGTATGTTACGCCGTCACCAGTAATGATGAATGAACCATCGGCACCTAATGTCATAACCTCTTCTTTAAATTGAGTACAACCGCCATACCATCCGTCACCCCAGCCAACATCCTGAGCTTTCCAGGGGTGAGCGGTGAGCAGTTTAAATGTTTCATCGGCAACGGGCAGCGATTCTCTGGTTAAAAGCACGTAGCCAAGTCCACCGTCATTAGCTGATAACGGAGCACAGAAACGAGCGGTGGTAGCGGTCAGATCACGTAACTCATAAGTGAGATCGTTAGCTTTATTAATCCAATCAAGTTTTGCAATAGGAAATGCTCCTCCATTCAATTTTATTGATAGCTTCCCTTCCTCGTTATATCCGAGATTAAAGGTTTCGTCGCCGTCAGGCATAAAGGTTGTTTCCGTAGCGGGCTTAACCTCAGTATAAATAGCATTGGTAGCGCCCATATTTATGCCCATTGTTCCATTTTCAAGGAAAATCAATCGATCATCTTTACAACAATCATGTACCCAATTGTAGGGAATATCTGTGGTGCCATAAAGAGAACCAAAATCTACAACCTTCCAGATGCCGCCGGTGAGGAATTTCATCGGGTCGGAGGTGGGAGCGACGAGGTGGAGGTCGGTGTCGGGGAGGCCGACGCCGCGGAACTCGCAGTTGGCTACCCCGTCGAGGGCGATATCCTGAGGGTCGGAACCTTTGACGGTGATCTTCATATGGGTGAAGCCGTTGGTGCCATCGCCGATATAGGTGATTTTCTCAATTTCGGAGGCTTTTACCATACGGCTCTGGCCGTCGGCGCCAACGAAGTGGAGCTGGCCGTTGTTCTGTGCCGAAGCTGTGCAGGCCATGGCTGCGGCCACGGCGAGGAATATATACTTTTTCATCGAACTGCGATTTTAAGGGTTTGATTGTTGTAGCTGATAACGTATACACCTGCGGCGAGGCCTTCAAGCGAAAGCTCACAGCGGCCGGTGGCTACTGTGGAAAGAACGGTCTGACCGGAGGCGGAAATCACCTGCACGGGGGTGGCGGCTTTCAGACCGTCGATTATCACGGTCTTGCCTACGAGCTGCATCTGCTCTGCTACGGCTACCTCGGATAGGCCGGTCACGCTGGTCTTGCTGAATTTCCAGGTCTTGACCTGTGCCACGGGTACGGTGACGACATCGGTGCCTCCCTTGCTGAACACGAGGTTGTTGTCGACAACGGTAGTCTCCATATCGGAGGCCATATCGAGGGCTACGGTTGAGCCGTCGGTCTTGGAGATGAGCATGCCCTTGAAGGTCTCGCTCTGCACGGATGCTGTGATGGCGCAGAAAGCTGCCACGGCAAGGAGCCGGGTGCCTGCGAACCGTAATACTTTTGCGAAATTCATTGTATGATATGTTTTTTAAGGTTTATTTTTTAAGATGGATGAAGAACTCTGTGCCCCAGTAGGGAACGCTCAGTGTGCAGGCATCGTCGGTAAGGGAGACGATCTTGTATGTGGCGTTGATGGCTCCGGTGTTGGCCAGCACTATGGGGAATCCGCCGCCGGCAAACTGGATGGCTGTGGAGCCCTCGACGAGGCTCCAGCGCTCTGTGCCTGCGGGAGTGTAGGCGTAGGGGCCTTCATCATTGTTGAAGACGGTGCCGTCGGTCTGCATCGACAGGGTGCCGTCGGCATTGAATGTAAGCACCTCATCGTTGCACTGGTCGATGGTGTAGTGGCCTGCGGCCTCGGTGCTGACATCGTTGAGCCTCCAGGGGTGGGCGGTGAGTTTCTGAGCCACAGGGTCGTCGGGTGTAGGCTCCGGCTCCGGCTCGGGGTCGACCGTGCCTCCGTCCTTAGCCTTGAGGATGATGAGCAGGCCGCCGCCGTCGCCGTAGGGCCATAGGAGTTTAAGGGTGTTGGCCGATAGCTCCATCACCTCGTAAACCTGATCGACGTGCTCGTTGGCGCGGAGAATGGGGAAGCCGCCGCCCTTGAACTGCACGCAGAGCTTGCCGGCATCGTTATGGCCAAGCACGTAGGATTCCGTGCCGGTGGGAGTGTAGGTGAAGTGGCCGTTGCCGTCGTCGGCGTAGACATCGCCGTCGCTCTGGAGGGTCATCTTGCCGTCGGCGTGGAATGTGAGCACTTCATCGAGTGCCTGGGTAGGGGTGTCGTAGAGATCCTCGGCGCCGTAGTAATAGCCGTACTTGCTATCTGCCACCCAGGGATGGGCGGTGATGATGCCGTATTCAGGTGCGTCGAGCGGGAGCGGGGTCACATCCTTGACTGGTTGTGGGACGTCGGGCTCTTCGGGCTCGGGAGGAGTGGGTATATCTCCCTTATAGTCGGAGGGCACGAAGTTGAACTCGATGCCGTCGCCCTCGCCGCGCCACCAGCGCAGGCAGAGGCGGGTGTCGGTAAGCTCCACGATCTCGTAGGTGGCATCGACGGCCAGCGGGTCGGCGATAAGGCCGGGGAAGGCGCCGCCTGAGAACTTGATGTAGCGCTTGCCGTTGGCTTCGGTGAAGGCCCAGGCTTCGTTGCCGGTAGCAGCCCAGGTGGCCTTACCGGCGCGCTCCACATCTCCCCATCCTCCGCCATCGACCCATACTTTGCCGTCGTCGCCGGGAGTGAAGATAAACTCACCTTCGTTGCGGAAGGCAATCTTGGAGTCGAGGATGCCGTAGGCCTGGAGATCGGCCGTGGGGTTGAACCAGCTGTTCTTTTCCCATGGCTCGGCCCAGAGGTAGCCGAAGATGCGCTGTGTGTTGGCGTCGATGACCTGGCCGTAGATGTCCCAAACCCATACGCGGTCGTTGTTTCGGCCGCAGAGATAGCGGTATGAGGGGTCGAGGGCTGTGACGGTGAATGTGAAGGGGAACTTCTCGCTCCGTCCGCCGCGGCCGTAGGCGGTGACGTAGCCGTGGTATTCGCCGCGGCTCATAGTGAGGGTGAAGTGTCGGTCGGAATAGGTCTGTGTGCCGCCGGGAAGCTCTATTTCCCAGTAGGGAGAGAGTTTTTCGGCGGTGAACTCGAAATGAATCAGATTCTCGTCCTCGGAGTCGACATAAATTCGGAACATATCGGAGGACACCAGGGGCACACCGCCCATATCGTCGACTGTGTCGCGGCAGGATACTGCCGAGAGGGCTGTCAGCAGGCAGCATACAATCGGAAGGATGGCATTATATAGTATCTTTTTCATCGCTTAGTAGGGATTTTGGTTGAGAGTGCCTTCTGCGCGGTCGATTTCCGACTGCGGGATGGGGAGATAGCGCTTGGAAGGGGTGTAGCCGCGCGGGGCGAGCACCTCGGTGTCCTTGCCGAAGCGCACGAGGTCGAAGAAGCGGTGCCCTTCGAGGGCGAACTCCAGGCGGTTTTCCTCAAGGAGATTGTCGAGTGTGGCTGCGCGGCGGCGGTCGGCGGGAAGCTCGGAGAGTGTGGTGCTGAAAGCGCGTGCACGCACGGTGTTGAGCAGGTCGTCGGCCTCGGTCTGGCTGCCTCCGGTGCGCACGGTGAGCTCGGCCGCTATGAGCAGAGCCTCGGCGTAGCGGTAGACGCGGGTGTTGTTGCGGAAGTTGAACTCGGCGCCCTCGGTGCCGGGAAATGCGCTGTTGCCCCCGGCGCGGGCTATGTACTTGTAGTTGAAGTAGCCCGAGTCGGCCACACGGGGAGTGTAGCTGTCGCCGGTGCAGACGGCTGCGAAGTTGAGAATGCCACCGTCGCGGCGCTGGTCGCCAGCCTCGTAAGCCTGATAGAGGGCGGGATTTACCGGACCGAAACCGTAGCCTTCGGAGTGGAGCTTGGTGCCTTTGTAGGAGGCGGGAGTGAGGAAGGTGGGATAGATGGTGCCTCCGGGGCTGAGAGTGTGGTTCCAGTCGCGGTTGGAGGGATTGTCGGAGTAGTTGATTTCAAAAATCGACTCGCAGTTCCACTCGCCGGCGTCGGTCCAGATGTCGGCGAAGATGGGAGTGAGGGCATAGATGCCGCTGCCGATGATTTCCTTCACCTGCTGGAGGGCGGAGGCATACTTCGACTGGTCGCCGGCGAGCATTATCACGTTGGCGCGGAGCATATATGCTGCAAACTTGTTGAAGCGGCCCACTTCGGCCACGGTGACGGCTTCGGGGAGGAAACCGGGAGTGGTGGCGAAGTCGAGGTCCTCCATAATGAGGCGGTAGACCTCGGCGGCCGTTTTCTGCGGCACGATGTAGTCGATGTCGTTGCCGTCGGGATTTACGGTGTAGTAGGGAATGTTGCCCCAGAGCTTCCAGAGGATGTGGTAGTAGAATGCGCGCAGGGTGCGAGCCTCGGCCAGAATGCGGTTGCGCGAGGCCGCCGAGAGAGTGGGGCACTTGTCGATGTTGTTTACCACCTGGTTTGCGCGGTATACGCCGTTGTAGAGCGAATCCCACAGTCCGATGGGTGCCTGCTCGGGGTTGAGGCGGTACTGGTAGGTGAGGTGGAGCCAGGGTATGTCGCCCTCGCTGGAGCCGCCTACGCCGTTGTAGTCGTCGGCCATAATGTCGCAGACAAACTGCAGGGGGTGGTACTCTGAGTAGGTGAAGTCGAACCACTGCAGCGGTGCATATGCCGCCACGAGTGCTTTCTCCATCTTGTCGGGAGTATCATAGTAATTCTCGGTAGGCGTGGTCACCGTGGGATCGACCTCCAGGAAGTCGCTCGTGCAGGAGCTCAGCGCCATCGATGCAAGAAGTATGGATAATATCTTTTTCATAGGGGATGGATGCTTAGATGGTTACGTTCACACCGATGAGGAATGTGCGGGCCTGGGGATACACGCCCTTGTCGATGCCCAGCGATGTGCCGCCCGAGGAGATTTCGGGGTCATATCCGTGATACTTGGTGATGGTGAAGAGGTTCTCGGCGCCCACATACACGCGCAGGCGGTTAACGAAGAACTTCGTGGTGAGGGAGCGGGGCAGCGTGTAGCCCAGCTGCATGGAGCGGCAGCGCAGGAAGTCGCCGTCGTAGACCATGAGGTCGGAGGAGCGCCAGTTCTGGCTCACCGACGATGCCGAGCCGGTGAGGCGCGGATACTTGTTGGAGGAGCCGGGACCTACCCAGCGGTCGAGCATATATTTGGGAAGGTTGACCTGCGGATAGTCGGCGCGGCGGGTGGCGTCGTAGATGTCGTTGCCCACGGTGGCGTGGAAGAGGGCGCTGAAGTCGATGCCGCGCCACTCCACTGCCAGACTCAGGCCGAATGTCCAGTCGGGCATACCTTTGCCGATTTTTGTACGGTCGGCATCGTCGATCACACCGTCGCCGTTAAGGTCGCGGAAGATCACGTCGCCGGCCTTCGCATCGGGCTGGAGCATCTCGCCGCGGGCGTTGACGTAGTCGTTGACCTGCTGCTGCGACTGGAAGATTCCGGCGGTTTTCCATCCGTAGAAGAAGGGGAATGGCTCACCGTTCTCGGCGCGGGAGATCACTCCCAGGGTGCCGAGAATCTCGTCGTAGTTGAGGGTGCCGGTCTCGTTGCCGAGCTTCACGAGGGTGTTGCGGTTATATGAGCCGTTGACACCGACGCGGATGTTCACGTCGGCCACGCGCTGGTTGTAGGTGATGTCGAACTCGAAGCCTTCGTTCTTCATATCGCCCACGTTGCCCAGAGGGCGTGCGTTGCCGATATAGCCGGGCAGAGCCATATCCATAAGCATGCCGTTGGTGCGCTTGTTGTAGTAGTCGAGGTTGAAGTTGAGACGGTTGTCGAAGAGACGGAACTCAAGGCCTACGTCGGTCTGCTCCGATTCCTCCCAGCGGAGTCCGGAATTGACGTAGCTGGCGGGCACTGAGCCGGGTACGATGCCGGTGAGGCCGCCGATGCCGAAGATGTAGTTGGCGCCGCCACTCATCATCGAGGTGTAGGCGAAGGAGCGTATGTTCTGGTTACCGTTCTTACCCCAGCTTGCGCGGAGCTTCAGGCCGGAGAGAAAGGCCGGGCGCGATGCCATGAAAGGCTCGTTGGTGATGTTCCAGCCGGCGGAGACGGAGGGGAAGTTGGCCCACTTGTTCTTGGGAGAGAACTTCGATGAGCCGTCGCGACGGATGGTGAACTCAAACATATAGCGGTTGTCGAAGTCGTAGCCGAGTCGGCCGAAGTAGGATGCGAGTCGACCCTGCGGTGATGGAGCGCCTGAAGCGCTTCGCAGGTTGGAATCCTGATCGGTGGCGTCGAGCCAGGGCTGCGACACGTCGCGGATCTTATAGCTGGTGCCTGATACGTACTGGTCGGAAGCTGCTGATGCGCTCTGGCCGAGGAGCACGTTGAAGTGGTGCTGCTCCTTGATGTCGAACACGTAGGAGAGGGTATTCTCAATCTGCCACGACCACCCCTTGGTGAGGGTCGACCACACGGAGGAGTTGGGCTCGTTGCGGGTGCTGTTGAGGTAGTAGGGCACGGTGTAGCCGTCGTTGGTGTAGAACTGCAGGTCGCCCGAGAGTGAGGACTTGAACTTCAGGTTCTTGTAGATCTCAAGCTCGGCGAAGATGTTGCCTACGGCGCGGTCACTGGTGTTCTTGTCGCAGGGGAGATAGAGTAGAGCCATAGGGTTGGGCATGGCTGCGAAGTCGACGCTGGGGATGTAGAAGGGACGACCGCTGCCATCCATCACGGCTGTGGGGTGCTCGCGCAGAGTGGCCTCGGGGTCGGTGGCATAGACCGGCAGCGTGGGCGACATGCTCAGCGCACTGCCAAGCACCGAGCCACGTTCGCTGTTGTTGGAGATGCCGCGGGAGGTGTCGTGGGAGTAGGCTATGTTGGTGCCCATACGCAGGGAGCAGAGCCAGTCGCGCTTGTCGGAGGAGTCGAAGAGCTCGTAGTTATTGTTGTTGCGCACGGTGAAGCGCTCGTAGTTGGAGTGCTGCTGTGCGCCGCCGATGATACCTTCCTGATAGAGGTAGCTGGCCGATACATAATAGTTTACCTTCGAGGAACCGCCGCTTACGCTTATCTGATGGTTGATTACGGGGGCGTTCTTGCCGAAGACCTCGTTCTGCCAGTTAGTGCCGGCGCCGAAGAGGGCAGGGTTGTCGTAGATTGGAGCCTTGCCGTCGTTCATATTCATCTCGTTCATAAGAGTGGTATACTCCATGGCGTTGAGCATGTCGAGCTTGCGTTCGGCGTTCTGCCAGCCGTAAGAGAAGTCGTAGGATATGGTGGCCTTCCCCTCGCTGCCCCGCTTGGTGGTGACAAGGATTACGCCGTTGGCGCCACGCGAACCGTAGATGGCGGCGGAGGCGGCGTCCTTCAGCACTTCCACCGATTCGATGTCGGAGGGGTTGATGAAGTCGATGCCGCCGTTGACGGGAGTGCCGTCGACGATGTAGAGGGGGTTGGAGTCGTTGATTGTGCCTGTACCGCGGATGCGGATACGGTTGCCGTCGCCGGGTTGGCCGGAGGAAGCGGTGATGCTCACGCCGGAAACCATACCTTTGAGCACATTGTCTACGCGGGTGGGTGTCATCACCTTCATATCCTCGCTCTTGACGCTGGAGATGGCGGCGGTGACTACACTCTTTTTCTGCACGCCGTAGCCGATGACAACCACCTGGTCGAGCTGGTGGGCGTCTTCGCGCAGAACGGTGCTGAACTCGCTCTTGCCGGCGATGCTGAATGTCTCGGGAGCATAGCCGATGAAGGAAACGCGCACCGAGGCGGCGTCGGCGGGCACGTCGAGGCTCCAGCGGCCGTCCATATCGGTGACGGCGTTGAGCTTCATACCGGGTACTGTGACGTTGGCTCCGATTACCGGCTCATTGGCGGCGTCGGTGACGAGGCCGCTGATTTTGCGCTTTTCGGTGGAGGAAGCCCGGCCTGTGGCCTTGCTGTCGTTTTTGGGAACGATTACGATAGCTTTGTCGGAGACTTTCTTATAGGTGAGGTCGCGCCCCGACAAGGCGGCGTTGAGGATGTTGTCGACGCTCGCATCGGTTTTATGGAGCGTGACTGGGCGGTCGTCGAGCAACTGGGTGCGGTAGGAAATGCGGTAGTCGCTCTGGTTTTCAATCATGCGGAACACTTCGGCCAGCGTGGCATTGCTGACGTTGATGGTGATTCCTTTATCGGCCGCCGAAAGTGATAATCCGCAGGCAATCAATAGAATGACTGCCATGAGGCTTTTCAGCAGGGAAGATGGTTTTAACATCTTTACATGGTATTAAGTGATAAAATTAGCTGTTGCGGATGGCACACGGTCGGGGTGCCAACAAAGAATAGACGAATTTTAACACTTTTTGTACCGAAGAATTTTTATGTTTTTCAACATAAAAATCAGGGGCGGGCGGTGACGCGGCCTCCCATAGCCAGCTGCACCACTTTCAGTGCCACCGGCATGGAAGAAATGGGGAGGGTGCCGGTGAAGGTGGTGGCGCTGTCGCAGTCGATGGTGACGGTTGTGTCGTAGTAGCGGCGGAATGTGCGCTCAAGTTCGCGGGCATCGACGCCGTCGAGTTGAATCTCGTCGCGCTGCCAGGAGGCTACCTCGGCCTTGTCGCCGCAGGGCTTGATGGTGAGGACTCCGGTGTTGCGGTTAATGAGAGCTTTCTGGTTGGGACGGAGCGTGGTGGATTGGCCGGTGGCGGTGCGCAGCTCCACAACGCCGCTCACCAGGGCGAGTTCGGCGATGCTGTCGGAGGGGTTGCCGTAGAGGTTGAAGCTTGTGCCTTTCACCACTGCCTCGAAGCCGGGTGCCGCGATGGTAAATGGGTGGGAGGCGTCGGAGTGGATGTCGAAGTATCCCTCGCCGGTAAACTGCACGCGGCGGTCGCCACGGGCGAATGTGGAGGCATCGTAGGTGAGCTGCGAGTTGCTACGGAGCACGATGGCGGAGCCGTCGGGCAGGGTCACTTCTGAAGTGAGGCGCTGCGAGAGAGCCACCACGGTGTCGCCTGCGGTGTGGCTGAGAAGTGTGTGCTGGTGCCAGATCATCAGCGACAGTACTGCGATTGCGGCCACGGCAGCCACGCGCTGCCAGGTAAGCAGGCGGCGACGCCGCCCGAAGCGGTAGCCGGAGTTGAAGTCGGCCCAGTCATCGGCAAGGAGGTCGCCCAGATCGTTGTCGGAGATCTGCTCCACCTCCTCGCGGAGGCAGCGCATCTCGTCGGAAGAGATTCGGTTCTTCCGATATTTCCTGAGCAGTTGGCGAATTGAGGAATACATATATTATATATGGATGAATGTATGTGTGGGGATTTGCAGTGAGTGTGGGCTGGCAGACAGTTTGCGGGAAAGAGATTGGGAGTGGTTGAGGTTTTGTGGTGTGCAAGCGGAGAGCTAACTGCCGATGAGCAGCCCGGAGAGGCGCTTGAGACCGAGGGATAGCTGGTTGCGGATGGTCTGTTCGCTCAGATTGAGGCGTCGGGCTGCCTCGTGGCTGTCGAGTCCCTGCAGCCGGCATAGCGTTATGGCCTGGCGCTGGGTGGAGGGGAGAAGGTCGAGGGCGCTGCGCAGCTTGGCGAGCATTTCGTGGTATTCGATTACTGTGAGCGGAGTGTCGGAGGCAACGATGCGGTCGATGCAGGTGAGATAGTCTTCGTATTCCATGCGGCGGAGCTGCTGGCGGAAACCGTCGATGATTTCATTGCGGGCCATACGGAAAATGAGGGCGTCGATACGCTCGTCGGCGCGGATGGAGCGGCGCATATCCCACAGCTTGATGAAAGCCACCTGGGTCACCTCCTTGGCGGTGTCGGTGTTTTTGGTCACGGCACGGCAATAGAGCAGCAGACGGGGAGCATACATCCGATATATTTCATCGAATGCTTCCCGCGAATCGCCGCGCAGGCGCTCAATCAGCTGTCTTTCGCTGCGCACTGTGTTTTTGTCGTTGTGGCTCACGCCTGCAAATATAGAGATTTTTTTCGGAACCATCCCCCGGAATCTCAAAAAATTGTAAAGTATAAACAGACGCAGCGCCGAGAATTTTGATTCTCGGCGCTGTGTCGAGTATATAAGACTTATAAGGCCAATTAGACCAATTAGACCAATTAGACTAATTAGACTAATTGGGCCAATTGATTAGTCGCGGGGTTCGCGGGGTTCGCGGCGGGGACGGTCGCCATCGTTGCGGCGGTCGCCATCGCGGTGCTCGCGGCGGTCGCCGAACGAGCGGCGGGGACGGTCGCCTTCGGGACGGTCGCCACGGTCGCGGCGGGGTCCGCGGGGACGGGGCTCCGGCTCAGCCCAGCCTTCGGGTTTGGGCTGGAGGGCGCGCATCGACAGGCGGTATTTGCCGGTCTTCTTGTCGATTTCGATAAGTTTCACGGTCACTTCGTCGCCTTCCTTGAGGCCGCTGGCTTCCATGTCGGGGAGACGGTCCCAGGAGATTTCGGAGATGTGGAGCAGGCCGTCGCGGTTGGGCATAAACTGCACGAATGCGCCGAAGTCCTGGATGGTCATTACCCGGCCGGTGTAGGTCTTGCCCTCTTCGGGAAGTTCTACGATACGGTTGATCATCTCGAGGGCTTTGTCGATAGCGGCCTTATTGGCGGCAGCTACTTCGATGTGGCCACCTTCTTCTACTTCGTCGATGGAGACCACCGCGCCCGACTCTTCCTGGATGCCCTGGATAACCTTTCCGCCCGGGCCAATAACAGCACCGATAAGCTCTTTGGGAATGAGCATAGTGACGATGCGGGGCACGTTGGGTTTGAAGTCTTCGCGGGGTGCGGGGATTGTTTCTTCGATTTTGTCGAGGATGTGGAGGCGGCCTTCCTTAGCCTGGTTGAGGGCGCGCTCGAGGATTTCGTAGCTGAGGCCGTCGCACTTGATATCCATCTGTGTGGCGGTGATGCCCTGGCGGGTACCTGTCACCTTGAAGTCCATATCTCCCAGGTGGTCTTCGTCGCCGAGGATGTCGCTGAGGATGGCGTACTTATCTGATTTGTCGTCGGAGATGAGGCCCATGGCGATACCGCTGACGGGGCGTTTCATCTTCACACCGGCGTCGAGCAGCGAAAGGGTGCCGGCGCAGACGGTGGCCATTGAGGAGGAACCGTTGCTCTCGAGGATGTCGCTCACTACGCGGCAAACGTAGGGAAAATCATCGGGGAACATACGCTTGAGTGCGCGGTGGGCGAGGTTGCCGTGGCCAATTTCTCGGCGGCCTACGCCGCGCTGTGCTTTGGCTTCGCCAGTGGAGAAGGGAGGGAAGTTGTAGTGGAGCAGGAAGCGCTCGCGGCCCTGGTTGAGCACGTCGTCGAGAATCTTCTCGTCGAGCTTTGTGCCGAGGGTAACTGTGGCCAGCGACTGTGTCTCGCCACGGGTGAAAATGGCCGATCCGTGAGGTCCGGGCAGGTAGTCGACCTCGCACCAGATGGGGCGGATTTCGGTGGTTTTGCGGCCGTCGAGGCGGATGCCTTCATCGAGCACGCAGCGGCGCATGGCTTCGCGCTCTACGTCGTGGTAGTAGCGCTTTACCAGCGGAGCTTTCTCTTCGCGCTCCTCTTCGGGAAGCGATTCGATATATTCGTTGCAGATGGCATCGAAGGAGTCGGCGCGCCAGTGCTTGTCGGCACAGCCCTGACGGGCGATGGCGTAAGCCTTGTCGTAGCACTTCTCGTGCACATCCTTGCGGAGATCTTCGTCGTTGACTTCGTGGCAATATTCACGTTTTACGGTTTTGCCGGCCATCACAGCCAGCTCTTCCTGAGCCTTGCACTGCTCTTTGATGGCAGCGTGGGCGGTTTTGAGGGCTTCGAGCAGGTCGGCTTCGCTTACCTCGTTCATCTCGCCTTCCACCATCATAATGTTGTCGTAGGTGGCGCCGACCATCAGCTCCATATCTGCTTTCTCAAGCTGATCATAGGTGGGGTCGATAACGAATTTGCCGTCGATGCGAGCCACACGTACCTCAGAGATGGGGCCGTTGAAGGGGATATCGCTCACGGCGATAGCAGCGGAAGCAGCCAGACCGGCCAGTGCGTCGGGCATATCTACGCCGTCGGCCGAGAACATTGTGATCTGCACGAATGTGTCGGCGTGGTAGTTGTCGGGGAACAGCGGGCGGAGCACGCGGTCGACAAGGCGGGAGGTGAGCACTTCATAGTCGGAAGCGCGGCCTTCGCGCTTGAGGAAACCGCCGGGGAAACGGCCGGCAGCCGAGAATTTCTCTTTGTAGTCGACCTGCAGGGGCATAAAGTCGACGCCTTCGCCGGCTTCTTTAGCCGACACAACGGTAGCCAGGAGCATGGTGTTGCCCATGCGCAGCTCTACCGCCCCATCAGCCTGCTTTGCGAGCTTGCCGGTTTCGAGAGTAATCTCGCGGCCGTCGGGCAGGGTAATGGTCTTTTTTACAGGGTTAAGCATTACGATTTATGATTTTATTATTCTTTTTACTGCGATAAATCGCGCAAAGTTACGAAAATTCCTGTAAATTACCTAATAAAATCGCGTAAAATCCCTAAGAAATAGCGTGTTAAAATTCTTTTAACACTCCACGTCCCCTCCCAAAGTTTGTGCTCTGCCCGTTTCGCCCCGGTTTTGTGGCGCAATCCGCCCTCCCCGCCAAGTGGTCAGGCGGGGGAGGCGTGGCGCGAGAAGCTGCGGTAGGAGGAGGGCGCAAGGTTGAGTTTGCCGATGGCGCGGAGGAGCTTATGGAGCGAGGTGACGGCTTCCTGTGTTTCCTGCAGCACGTTGAGGTAGACGTAGGTGACGGTGAGGTCGTCGGCGGCTCCGCGCTGGAGCAGGTCGTAGACGTCGCGGGTGAGGTAGGAGAGGCGGTCTTTGATTACGAGGCAGCGGGCGCGCAGGGCGTCGATGCGTTCGGGGGTGGGGTTGGGCGCTTCGGCGGCGGCATCGCGCAGCACCTCGGTGATGGCTCCGGCGGCTTCGTCGAGGGTGGTGCGCAGCTGTGGCGGCAGGGGGCGGAAATTGTTGTCGACGTGTTCCTTGCACACTTCATTGATGTGGCGCAGGTTGTAGGTGATCGACATAGCCATATTGATGGTGAGGTGAAACCAGGTGCGCTTCTCCATAGCCGTGGCGGGGCTTACCTGGCGCAGGCAGAGGATGAGTTTGCGCCGCTGCGATTTCAGCAGGCTTTTCTCGGCGGAGAGGGCTTTTTCGGCGCGTGTGAGCAGTCGGGAATTGTCGTCGGTAAAGCCGTGGGTGATGTCGCTGAAGCAGTCGGCGGTAAAGGTGAAGAATGCTTTCTGCTGGTCGTTGATATAGAGTCGGAGCAGGCTCCATACTTCTTCGGGGTCGTCGGAGGTGAGGATGGTCTGGAAGAGGGTGTCGCCCTCTTCTTCGGCGTGTTTCTTGCGGAACTTCAGGTTGCTGCGCACAAGCACGATAATGGCGATCACGCCTCCGGCAATCATCACCGGCACACCGCCCATGTGCATCAGGCACACGGCTATGCCTGCGCCGATGAAGGCGAATCCGGCGGTGATGAACCAGCCACCGATGACGGATATCACGCCGGTTACGCGGAACACGGCGCTTTCGCGGCTCCAGGCTTTGTCGGCCAGCGAGGTGCCCATTGCCACCATAAAGGTGACGAAGGTGGTGGAGAGAGGGAGCTTCAGCGAGGTGCCTATGGCTATGAGGATGGCAGCCAGCATCAGATTCACCGAGCCGCGGATGAGGTCGAAGGCCGCGCCATCTTCCTCCTGGGTCACGGAGGTGTCCATACGGCGGTCGATCCACTGCTTTATCCGCCGGGGAGTGTGGGCGCTGATCCAGGTGTGGGTGTTGAGGGCGCCGCGCACTATGGCCCGGCCCAGTCGGGAGCTGCCGAACATTTCGTCGCCCTGCTGTTTGGAGCTGAGGCCGACGGTGGTTTGTGTCACCTGCCGGGCTTTCTTGGAGGTGCTAAGCGCCACCACCATGATGCCGCCGGCGCCGACAAGGAAATAGAAGGGGGTCTGTGCCGGGCCGTTGAGGCTGCTCATCATAAACCCGTGGAGGTCGCCCGCGCCGTTGGCGGCGTAGTCGGAGTAGGAGGCCAGCGAGGTGAGGGGCACGCCTACGAAGTTGACAAGGTCGTTGCCGGCGAATGCCATCGCCAGCGAGAAGGTGCCCAGCAGTACCACAGTCTTAAACACGTTGACTTTCAGGCAGTGGAGTAGTTGCATAAACAGGGTGAACCCCACCAGCGAGGCGCCGAGAATGAGCATATTGTGGCTGCCGATCCAGGCTTTCAGCTCCGGTGTCATTATGGTGAGGTCCTTGATTCCTTTCAGCAGCATAAAATACACGATAGCCGTGCAGGCGATGCCGCCGAAAAGTCCGGCTTTCCATTTCAGTTTGCTCTTATACTCGAAGGTGAAAATCAGTCGGGCCAGGAATTGCACGATGGTGCCGAAGACGAATGCAATCCCCACCGACAGGAAAATGCCGAGTATCACCGACAGGGCCTTCTCGGTGTTGAGAAACTGCCCCAGGGAGAGGGCGTTGGCCGGGTCGGCAATCTTGAAGAGTGCCACCACGAATGTGGCGCCGAGCAATTCAAACACCAGCGATACGGTGGTGGAGGTGGGCATTCCCAGGGAGTTGAACACATCCAGCAGGATGATGTCGGTGACCATCACGGCCATAAATATGGCGATGACATCATAGAACGACAGGTTTTCGGGGCGGAAGATGCCGTGGCGCGCCACATCCATCATACCGTTGCTCATAGCAGCGCCGATAAACACGCCTATCGATGCCACGATGATAATCCTTTTGAACGATGCCGCCCCCGACCCGATGGCCGACGTGAGGAAATTCACAGCGTCGTTGCTCACACCCACCGACAGGTCGAACACCGCCAGCAGAAACAGAAAGATGACAATACCTAAAAACAGTAAATCCATAATTACCGAATTTCTCTACTGCAAAATTCGGCAATCTATGTTTCCCAAATATAAATAAAATGTTGCCTTTTTGTTAAGTCCTTAATCCCGCAGGCAGCCTATGGGCACAACAAGAACACCGTCTTCCCGGCGATATGCAAACACACCTCCGGTCAGAACCATAAGAAATGATGGAGGTGGTGTCTTCGTGGAATCAATATTCGCAGCTAACTTCTTAAGGTGTTCAGCGCCCTCCTCGATTTCACGGCTTCCGAGTTTTACTTCTACTGCCGCCCATCGGCCATCATCAAGGGTTATTATTAAATCGGCCTCAAGGCCGCTGTTGTCGTGGTAATGCCTGATTGACCCGAGAAGAGTTTCAGAATAAACTCTCAGATCACGAGCGCAAAGCGATTCGAAAAGGAATCCGTAATAATTGAAATCTTCAAGGATGGTATGCGGACTCGCTCCGATTGCAGCCACCGCCAGCGAGGGGTCTACAAATTGGCGCTTATCCGATGTGCGTATGCCTGTTTTTAACCGAAGTGATGATTGCCAGGCTTTGATGTCTTCAATAATGAAAAGTTTGCGCAAGGCTCGGAGATACACTTCCAGAGTCTTGTCGGAGATTGAGGAATCATTGGCTCTGACATCCCCCCTTATTGTCCGGTCAGTAGTCATCGTGGATATATTGCGTGCCAATGATTTCAATATACTTCTCACCCTGTCGGGATCTTTCTGCGACTTGTCTACAACAGAAGCATCTCTTTCACAAACGGCTTCGATATAATTCTTGGCAACTTCCAATGAATCTTCCTTGTCGAGATGAAGTGCCGCAGGCCATCCGCCACGGCAGATAACATAGGCGAGGTCTTCTATCGAGAGTGAACTTATAGATTTTATGTCGGTAATCCCGTCAAACAGTCCTTTAAGCGAAACTTCTCCGTTAGATTCTCCGGATTCAAATAGGCTCATCGGTCGCATTCTTAGGCGCGAGATACGGCTGGTGCCGGTATGTTGCATCTTTTCATCAGGCAGCATATCGTTTTCTTTGTCCACAACTACGCTGCCTGTGAGTATATATTGCCCCTTCTTAGGGTCTCTATCAACCGCAAACCTGACTGCATCCCACAAGACTGTAGCTGTCTGCCATTCATCTATAAGGCGAGGTTTGTCTCCACGCAATAGAAAAGACGGTTCCGTCTGAGCCATCTTTAAATAAGATGCGCGTTTGTCGGGGTCCTGCAAATATATCACGCTGTTTGAAGCTTTCAGCGCTGTCCAGGTTTTGCCGCACCATTTTGGGCCGGTTACAAGAACAGCTCCGCTTGTGCGTAGCTTTTTTTGTAATGTTTGGTCGGCAATTCTGGGGATATAGTCTTGAATTTCCATAGTCCGAAATTTTGTGCAAAAAAAATTAATCCAGGGTTATTGCGCAAGTAATTCCGAACTTTTCTGCGATTTTATTCCGAACTTTCTGACCGTTTTATTCCGAACTTTTTGATGGTTTTATTCCGAATTTTTTTATCAAAACAATAACAGTCTTGGGAACGTTAATCTACTGCATTTTCCTTATACATCACGTTGTTGGCTGCTGTGTTTTTGCCTGAAAATCCAACGATTATGCACTGCCAAAGCAATGGCATAATCTATCAATTCCGAGGATTGGCGGATTTTCATTCCGAGGATTGGCGGATTTTCATTCCGAGAGTTGGCGAAATTTTGCCCTCAAAATCTCTTCCAATGTTCTACTAACTATTCTACCAATTTACGCGGAGCTAAATTATCCTGCAGGCATATAATAATATGTGGCGGGATATGCGCGGGATGTGGCGTAGTGTTCACTGCATGCAATGACGTAGTGTCTGCTGCCTGCGATATTATTGCTTGTTCTTTTTCTCGGCGGCCAGATAGTTTAACCCGGCTCCAAGGAAAGCGATTGACGAGCCGGCGAATCCAAGGCTTACCACAAATGATAGCCCGGCGAAATATACGATAACGGCGCTAAGCAGCATTAGGCCTGCGGCAATGAAAAAAAGTCGTGATTTCATTTCAAATATATCGAATTAATGATTTGGCCATAAAGTTAAGAAAATCCTACGAAATAGAGAAAAGCCCGCTGGCGGAATGATGCAGGAATATCACGGTTTGAGGGTGGCCAGCGGGATGACTTTTACACCATCCGGACGAGTGTAGGCGATAGAACCTTCGGTGATTACCAACAATAAATCCGGCTCTCGAAGCTTCATCTGCTTTTCTTTTTCATTGTGTTTGCGAACCAATTCTCGAATTTCAAGCAGATGTTGTGCTCCCATTTCAATTTCCCGGCTACCGAGTTTGAATTCTATCAGAGCATATCGGCCGTCTTCAATATGCAATACCGAATCAGCTTCCAGCCCATATCGGTCGTGATAATACGAAATGTCTCCATGAATCTGTTGAGTATAGCATCTTAAATCTCGTATAGCCATACATTCAAATATAAAACCGAAAGTCTTTAGATCCACTTCAAGCGCTTCTGGTGACAGCCCTAAGGCAGCAATTGCAATTGAAGGATCTATCAATCCACGTTTTGGCGACCGACGAATAACAGTAGCTGACCTGACAGCAGGAGACCATGCTTCAATATCCTTAATGACGAACAGTCGATTAAGAGCTTTGACATAGTCATCAAAAGTCTTGTCGGTGCAGCTTGCCTGCATTGCATTGACATCAGCTAATAACGAAGATTTTTTTGCCAAAGTAGATAAATTCCGGGCATACGAACGAATTATGGCACGAGCAAGTGAGGGGTCTCTTTTCACGCCATCGACTTTTGTAATATCTGCTGCACAGACTCCATCGAGGTAATCCTTAGCAAGGCGTAATGCTGCTTTTGTTTTGCCAAATCGCAACGTTGCGGGCCATCCGCCACGACAAGCTGCGAAAATCAAATCATTGACTCCCATTTGAGACGAGATTCCGTCGATATCCAGCTCCGGGTTGTCAAACAATTCATTTATGGAAATTTCTCCGGAAGACTCTCCGGATTCATATAGGCTCATAGGATACATCTTCATTCTTGCGATGCGTCCTGTTCCGCTGTGAAAAATCAACTTGTCTTCTATGGAATTGCTGCCTGTTAATATAAATTGACCAGGCTCGCCCCCTCTTTCATCAACAACGGTACGAACAGCGTCCCATATTACAGGTATATCTTGCCATTCATCAATTAATCGAGGAGTTGCACCTTTTAGAAGATTAGATGGTTTGGTGTGAGCGGTAGCCAGATAGGCATCTCGCATATCCGGATCTTGAAGTTTGATTATACTATTTGCCTGTTGGGATGCAGTAGTTGTTTTGCCGCACCATTTTGGGCCTTCAATTAACACTGCTCCCATTACCTCGAGGCGTTCCTTAAGGCATATATCTGCAATTCTTTGAATATACTCCATTCGGGCTCTTTTTAAGTTGTTTGCAAAATTACATAAAATGAATCACTTAACCAAATTATTCCGTAAATTTGAGGCAATTCATTCCGTAAATTTGAGGTAATTCATTCCGTAAATTTGAGGTAATTCATTCCGTAAATTTGAGGTATTTCACTCCGTAAATTTGAGGTGATTTATTCTGCTGAAGACTCTGGGGATTTTACTCCGAAGGCTAAAGAATTTGGGAGTCAACATTTCCTTGGGAATGAAGCTAAGTTTATCTTTTGTTGTTGATAAAAAAAGATGTTTTTTTAGGCTTAAAATTCCGTCTGTAAATCTTAATAGCTAAAATACAGATATTCGGAGTATTATGCAAGCTCACTTGGAAGATTTGAGGCAAATCACTTGGAAGATTTGAGGCGATTCACTTGGAAGAATTGAGGCAAATCACTTGGAAGATTTGAGGTGATTCACTTGGAAGATTTGAGGTGATTCACTTGGAAGATTTGAGGTGGGTTTAGCGGGGAAGCTGAATGGATAGGCCGGGTTTAGTGGGTGGCGGAGGCGACGGGGAGGGTGAAGGCGAAGTGGAGGCCGGTGGTGCTGGTGGCGGTGATGGTGCCACCGTGCACGGCTACGGCGTTGCGAACGATCGACAGGCCCAGGCCGGTGCCTCCGGTGGTGCGGCTGCGGCCGTCGTCTACGCGGTAGAAGCGCTCGAAAATGTGGGGCAGGTGCTCGGCGGGGATTCCCTTGCCATTGTCCCAGAGCCGGAAATTGCCGTCGGAGTCGGCGGTGATGTGCAGCTCAGTGGCGCCGCTGTAGGCAATGGCGTTGTCGATAAGGTTCTGGAAGATAGATGCCAGCAGATGGCGGTCGCCGCTGACGGTGAGCGGAGGCACTTCGGTGATGATGCGCATCGAGGTGCGGGGCTGAGCCTCCTCCACGATTTTCCCGATAAGCGCGGTGAGGTCGACGTCGCTGCGGTTTATCATACCGCTACCGTCCTCCATACGGGTGATTGTGGCCACATCTTTCAGCAGGTCGCTGAGCCGCTGAGCGTTCTGACGGATACGGTCGAGCAGTTCGCGCTTCTTCTCAGGCGAGATGTCGGGATGGTCGTCGAGCAGATCGAGCGAAAGGAGAATCGACGCCACGGGCGTTTTCAGTTCGTGGTTGATATTGTTGGTGAGCTGCTTTTTCAGGCGGGCCTTGTCCTGCTCCAGGCGCAGAGCCGAGCGGTGCTGCTGATCGCGCTGCGCATAAAGCCGCACGATGTTGGCGGCGATGCTTCCCAGCTCATCGTGCGGAAACGCGTATTCGCTGTAAATCTGCTCCCCTTTTCCGGCTCGTTCGGCAAAGAGGCTCAGTCGGCGGATGCTCACGGTGATACCGCGCGTGGCCAGTAGCCCCAGTACACTTATGGCTAAGGTGAGCGCCAGCATAATGCCGATGAAGGTGCGGTCTACGGCCAAAAATTCATACAGAGAGTGGGTGTAGGGGGCAGCCGAACGGATTACGGTACCGTCGTCGCCAAGCAGCGCGGAATAGAAATAGCTTACGTCGCTCCCCTCCGACACACGCCCGATGGCGTAGCCATGGCCCAGACGTCGGGCGTCCTGAACCTCCGGCCGGTTGTTGTGGTTGGAGGAGAGCGATGGGGTGCGACTGTCGTAAATCACACGGCCATCCGAGGCTATGAGGGTGATGCGCAGACTGTCGGCCGGCTGACTTATACGCGCTACAATGTCGGCGATGGGTTCACCTCGGCGGAGATCGTCGAGCAGACGGGCATTGTGCATCTGCAGCCGCGCGTCCATCATATCGGTTTTATACTGCTTCTCGCGGTGATACTGAAACACCATAAACGCACCCGCCAGCAGCCAGCAGGTACCGAGCAGGATCAGTAGCATCCTGATCCGAAACGTAAGCCTATTCCTGCCAGCCATAACCGTAACCCGAACGTGATACAATACTTTTGCCGTATGGCGAGATTTTCGACCGGATGCGGGTGATATGCACATCCACCGTGCGGTCGGTCACCACCACATCGTCCGGCCAGATGCGCTCCATCAGCTCCTCGCGCGAGAAAATGCGCCCCGGATGTTCGAGCATCAGGGCGAGAATCTCAAATTCCTTTCTCGGCAGCTTCACATCGCGGTTGTCAACGCGGCAGCGAAGCGACTCGCGGTCGCACTCCACCCCTGCCTTTTGCGGCACATCCAGCGGCTTAACTCGGCGCAGCACAGCCTCGATACGCGCAATCACATTCTTCATCGAAAACGGCTTGGCAATGTAGTCGTCGGCGCCGAGCCGCAGCCCGGCCACCATATCATCGTCGGTGTCCTTGGCCGTGAGGAAAATCACCGGCAGCGACGCCGTGTCGGCCGACTGCTTCAGTCTCCGGGCCAACTCAAAGCCATCCATCCCCTCCATCATCACATCCAGCAGCAACAGGTCAAAACGGCTGCACTCCATCTGCAGCGCCTCCTCGGCGCTCCGGGCGCCCTCCGCCGCATACCCCTCCAGCGAGAGATATTCGCACAACCCCTCACGGATGCCATCCTCGTCATCCACTACCAGAATCTTTGCGTCGCGTTTATCCATAATTATTACCTTCTTGACGCAAAGATACTAATTTTTTGTTGACAAAATATTAATTCTGCTCTGCAAGGTATATTAGGTGGTATTTAACCTAAAATCCGCAACTATCATCCAATACACGATTAAGGGTAGATTTATGAGTCGTTAGTAGCAGCTTTCAGTAAAAAGCAACAGCACAACATCAATA
>SFFL01000039.1 GCA_004557825.1 Bacteroidales bacterium
TCGATAAAAATATGAGATAAAATCGTTAATTTTGCATCGTCATCTGAGGTCTACAGGCTTGAGTGAACTCGCCTCAGACACACTCAGTGAAACACTACCATGAGTTGGGATTAACTGTCCATAATATACTATTGAATTTAGATTCTCTCTAAATTATTTTCTCAATATCTCGTTGAATGGTTTTTACGGAGACACCTAATGATACAGCAAGGTCGTTCAAGCTAACTGATTTATTTTCAACAATAATCTCTATAATTGCCTCCTGTCTTTCGGTTAGGTTTTCTTGGACATTTTCTTGGACATTTTCTTGGACATTTTTCTGGTCACTTTTCTGGTCGCCTTTGAATTGGTTGATGTCGGTTGTGCCGCCGAGGCGCTTGCGCTCGGCTTCGAAGGCTTCGAGGAAATGGATTTCTACCGGGAAAAGCTGATATTGGGTGCGCTCATGGAATCATATACTCTTTCAGCACTTGGGTAGCCCATTGCCGGAATTGCACGCCGCGATATGAGTTGACACGATAGCCAACACTGATAATCATATCGAGGTTGTAAATGGTAATCTTACGCTCAACCTGTCATTTCCCTTCATTTTGAACTTGTGCAAATAATGCACAAGTTGAATCAGCGGCCAATTCACCTTCGTCATATATTCGTTTGATATGACGCTGAATGGTAGAGCGATCACGCTGAAACAGCTCCGCCATCTGGTCGGCGGTGAGCCAGACGGTGTCGTCGGCGAGGCGGACTTCAATCTTCGTCTCGCCGCCCTGTGTCTGAAAAAGTATAATTTGTCCGTTATCCATACCGGTCATTTAATCTTCAAAAAATCAGCTGCGGTTCTCTTCAATTCAAGCGGGGAGCTTAGCGGAGGGTGACGACGGTGATGCCGGCACCGCCGAAGCGCACATCTTCGTCGTGGACGCTCTCTACGCCGGGAACGGAGGCAAGGTACTGGCGCAGGGCCTGACGCAGGGCGCCGGTGCCGGTGCCGTGAAGGATGCGCACGGGCGACTGCTGGAACTGTATGGCGTCGTCGAGGAAGTAGGTCACGGCCTGCAGCGCTTCGTCGGCGCGCATACCGCGCACGTCGATTTCCGGTTTGAAGTTGAGCTGCTTGTCGCGCAGCGAGTCGGTGGTGGAGCTGCTCAGGAATGAGGCGGCCTTCGCCCCGGAGGCAGGCCGGGCCATCGTGCGCGACAAGCGCGACAGTTTTACGGTGGTTTTCAGCATACCGAACGAGCACGTGGCATTGTTGCCCGCGATTTCCAGAATCGTGCCCACCGTGCCGCCATTGTCAAGCTTCACGAAGTCGCCCGGACGCAGCGGTTCCTGCGCCTGCTTGCGGGGAGCATCCTGCCGCTGACGCTTCTGCTTCGGTGCCTTGGCCAGCAGCCGGTTGGCGTTGACGTCGCTCCCCTTCTCCAGGCTCTCCGCTATGCGCTTGCGGTCGTCGGCGAGCCGTTCGCGCGCCTGGCGCGTGCGCTCCTTGTCGGCCTGCGCCTCGCGGATTTCGCGGATGGTGCGCTCCACCGACGCGTTCGACTCCTCGATAATCTTCTTCGCCTCAGCCTTCGCTTCGGCCAGAATCTCCTTGCGGTGCGAGCGGAGCGTCTCTGCATCCTCGCGGTAGCCCGTGAGCGTGCGGTCAAGCTCCTTCTCCTTCCGCTTGATGTCGAGCCTCTTGTTCTCCCAGTACCGCCGATCACGGGCTATGTCGAGCAGATACTTATCCATATTCACATAGTCCGACCCGGCAATCTCGCGGGCGGCGTCGATGATTTCCCTCGGCAACCCGGCCGTGCGGGCAATCTCCAGGGCAAACGAACTGCCCGGCGACCCTATGGCGAGCCTGAACATCGGCCGCAGGTGCTCCCGGTCGTAGAGCATCGACCCGTTCACCAGCCCCTCCGTATCGCGCGCGAACATCTTAAGATTCTGGAAATGGGTGGTGACGATGCCCCACACCCGCTTCTCGTTCAACGCGGCGAGGATGGCCTGCGCCATCGCGGCACCAATCTGCGGTTCAGTGCCGGCGCCGAACTCATCAATCAGAATCAGCGTGGTGGCGCCAGCATTGCGCAGAAACGCCTTCATATTCCTCAGATGCGACGAATAAGTGGACAAATCATCGAGAATCGACTGATCGTCGCCTATATCTATAAATATGCTGTCGAAAATCCCGAAATGCGAATTTTCATACACCGGCGGAAGCACGCCGCACTGCGCCATATATTGCAGAATGCCGGCCGTCTTGAGGCACACCGACTTGCCGCCGGCGTTCGGCCCCGAAATCACCAGAATTCTCTCCTTCTGCGTAAGACGGATGTCGAGCGGCACCACCTCCTTCCCCTTGTCGGAGAGCGATTTCAGCAGCACCGGATGCACCGCGTGATACCATTCCATCTCCGGCCCGCGGGTAAGGTGCGGCATCATTCCGCCCGTCTCGGCGGCATAGCGCGCCTTGGCCAGCACGAAGTCAAACCACCCCAGCACACCCTCGTTTTCCTCCAGCACCGGCAGCCATGGGCGCATCTCCGAGGTGAGCGCCGTCAGAATCCGCGCCACCTCCCGCTTCTCGTCGAGCTGCAGCTGCCGCTGACGATTGTTGATTTCCACCACCTCCGCCGGCTCGATGAAGTAAGTCTTCCCCGACGCCGACTGGTCATGCACGATACCCTGAATCCGCCGCTTGTTCATCGGCGGCACGGGAATCACCAGACGCCCGTCGCGCACCGACGGTGCCGCATCGGCTTCCAGCAGCCCCTCCTCCACCGCGCGGGCCATCACCCGCCGCAGAATCGAGTTGGCCGTGCCGGAAATGCGCGACAGCTCGGCGCGAATCGACGCCAGCTCCGGCGACGCATTGTCGCGCACATTGCCATACTGGTCGATTACGCGCTCAATCGCCCGGGCAAGCTCCGGCAGCGGGTTGAGCGTCGCCGCGCGCTCCGAAAGGTGCGGAAACAGATCCTTCTCGCCATCCTCCTTCCCCTCGCGGTGAAAAAACGCCCACACCTGAGCCGTGGTGGCCAGCGTGCGCGCCACCTGCACAAACTCCGCCGCCGACAGGAATGCGCCCACGGCCTTCGCCCTGGCAAGCGGTTCGCCAAAGTCGGCCACCGGCCCCAGGGCGAAGCCGCAGTCGGCCTCGGTGGCCCGCGTCATCTCATCCACGGCGCGGAGGGCAGCCTCCACGGCGCCGAAATCGGTCAAGAACGACATATCGTCTGTTTCCCGCCGCCCGGCTGCGGTGGTGCATAGCTCGCCTATGTGCTGCCGCACGGCCCGGAAACCGGTTTTCTGTTCAAATGTATCGGGGTAAATCAAGCTCAGAGAGGTTTTACGTGTGATTTTATGATGCAAAATTACAAAAATTACACATTCCTGCCAACCATTTTCATTTAACCTTTGTTATTCTAATACAAAATGAAAATTCAAATCAACTATTTAAACTCACAATTATTATGAAAGCCTTATCAATCAACTTCTGGGGACAGACCAAACTTTGGTGGGTCGTCCTCGTAGTAGGTATCTTACTCGTTCTTGGCGGTTTCGCTTACTGGTTCTGGCCTGCAGAAGGCTATGCTGTAGCATCGGTGCTCTTCGGTTGGCTCCTGATTGCCGCCGGCATCGTGCAGCTCTGCGTTGCTGCCGGTGAAGACAGACCCCGCGGCTGGGGATGGTGGATCGCCGGAGGCGTGATCGACATGTTTGTCGGCTTTATGCTCGTCCGCTCGGTCATTCTCGCCGAAATCGTCTTCCCCTACTTCCTCGCCATCGTGTTTATCTTCTGGGGCGTAGCCTCCATCGTGGCATCCGTTTCTACCCGCTCCAACCGCTACTGGTGGATGTACCTCGTCAACGGCATTCTGCTCCTCATCATCGGCTTCTTCTTCCTTGAAGCAGGTTACCTGCAGAATATGATGATGGTTAGCTTCCTCACCGCACTCGCATTCATCTACTGGGGCTTCACCATCGCCATGACCTCCTACGATATGAAACCTCGCGTAAAGGAATAACCCCCTCTCTTTTCCAGACATAACGTAATAGAATCACCATCAGCGGGTGAGCGGAACCAACCTTCCGCCCGCCCGCTTTTTTTTGCCCACAGCATCGCGCCCATTGCGAAAGATTTATTACCTTTGTAAGAATTATACCACCAATCTATGATCACAGGACAAATCAAAAACCAGATCGACCAGATATGGAACATCTTCTGGGAGAGCGCCGGAATCACCAACCCCATGACCGTGCTCGAGCAGATGACATATCTCTTCTTCATAAAGATGCTCGACGACGCCCAGATGCAGCGCGAAGCCGTCGACGCACAGCTCGATATGCCCCACGCCTCCGACGACACCTACGCCTACGGCACCTGGCACAACCCCGAGACCGACGAGGATGTGCCGGTCAATAATCTCCGCTGGCACGTGTTCAAGCACTTCGACTCCGAAGAGATGTTCCGCACCATCCGGCGCGACGTGTTCCCCTATATCAAATCGCTCAACCGCGGCGAGGATTCGGCCTACTCCCGCTTTATGAGCAACGCCAACTTTCTGATCGTGTCGCACCGCGCCCTGCAGCGGATCGTCGACGGCATCGACACCCTCGAGATGAACGACCGCGACACTATGGGCGATGTCTATGAGTATATGCTCTGGCGTTATCGCCGCCTCCGGCTTCAGCCGGGCATCATATCCAAAATCAGAACTGCCCGAAGCTGAATCGGTGTGCAGCACGGAATCAGTCGGGCAACCGGAAAACAGCACAAGGCGATGTGCCGTGCCTGTGGATCCGCGGGCCACTG
>SFFL01000040.1 GCA_004557825.1 Bacteroidales bacterium
CGGCGCCTTCGAGGCCATGGTAGGCCCCAATTCCGCCGCCGTCCAGACCCTCCCCTTCACCCTCCGCTAACAGCATAATGCGGCTAACAGCGTAATGCGTAATACATAATGCGTAATGCGTAATGCGGGCGCGATTTTTCGCGCCCGCATCCCCAAAAGCACCCGGATGGGTCGGCTACGCCGGCCCCTATGCTTACAATTCTGGGGTCCACGCAGTAGTGTGTCAAAATAGCCCCCTATATGCGGGAGGCGGGGCGATTAGAAAAGGACGGCGACGTCGTCGTAGGCGAAGTAGGCGGGGAAAGTCATGCCCCACTGCCCTTTGAGATCGTCGCTGCATTCAAAGTTGAATTCTACGCGGGCTACTTTGCCAAGGGGAGTAAGGTCGAATTTGGTCCATTCTTTTACGATCTTGCCATCCTTGCAGAGGTAGAATTCAGCCTGACCGGTGCTCTGGCCGGCTTTATCCCAGCCGTAGGCGATGACTTTCACCCAGGTTGAGGCAGTGGCTGCGGGGGTGGTGGCGTCGCCGTTGGTGAGGTAATTCACACCGTAGGAAGTGTTGACGATATAGAGGTGGTCAATCACGTGCTCGCTGTCATCGCCGAAGGTGAAGCCGGTGAGTTTGCCCATACCGAGCGAGATGTTGTAGGCATCTGCATACCCGTTGTGCACGCAGAAGTTGGCCGATCCATTGTGGCCGGCATGACCTGCCGAGGCACCGGGGATAGCCACCTCAAGCTGACTGTTGAAGTCCTTGCCGGTGTAGTCGGCGCCGAAATAATTCGATACGGCGTGGCCGCCCGACCAGTAGCAATAGTTGCCGTAGCCCATCGGCATTTCGTGCCGCAGCTCGGTGTTGCCTTTGTCATACCAGAAGTATGGCGCATCCATACCCTGGCCGGAGGTGCCGTAGAGCATTACACCACCATACTGCGTGGCGTCAATCAAATCGCTCCATTTCGCAATAGATTTGCTGCAATAATCAAGCGTGTACGGAGCAAACTTGGCATCGGCATCCTCAAAAGTGAGGGTGCGGATTTCATAGCCCTCTGCGGGGGGCACTACGGGTTCCGGATCATCATTGTCATCGCAGGAGTATAGGCCCACACAGGCGCAGGCCGCCATCAAACCAAAAATCAGTTTATTCATAATTACGTTAAAAAAAGGAGCGTAAAGTTAGCTATTTTTTTCGGATTATCAAAACCGCACAGCCACGTCGTCGTAGGCGAAGTAAGCGGGGAAGTTCAGGCCGTACTGACCTTTCTGGTCGGCGCTGGCATCGATATTGAACTCCACTTTGGCCACCTTACCAAGCGAGGAGAGGTCAAACTTGGTCCATTCATTCACAGCTTTGCCATCCTTGACAATGTAGGCCTCTGCCTGACCGGTAGACGCGCCATCCTTGTCCCAGCCGTAGGCGATGACTTTCACCCAAGTCTCGGGAGTGGCAGGCGTGTTGAAGCCGTCACCGGCAGTAATGGAGTTAAGGCCGTAGCTTGTGATGGTGATATACATGTGGTCGACAACACGCTCCACATCGTCGCCGAATGAGAAACCGGAAAGCTTGCCATGGCCGATGGAAGTGTTATAATTGTCGGCATAGCCGTTCTGCACACAGAAGTTGGCCGAACCGTTGTGGCCGGCGTGCCCGGCGGTGGCGCCTGTTACGGCTATCTCAAGCTGCTCATTGAAGGTCTTCCCGGTGAAATTGGCATCGTAATAGTTGGAAATTACCTGACCACCGTTCCAGAAGCAATAGGCCGTATCGCCCCAGTCAGGATTGCCGTTCATCACCATCTTCAGGTTGGTGTTGTTCTCATCATACCACCAGTAAGGTTCAGCCATACCAGAACCGGAGCCGTAAAGCATCGGGTCGCCATACTGTTGGGCAGCGATAAGGTCGCTCCACTTCGAGATTGTTTTGCTGCAATAAGCCAAGGTGTAAGGGGTGAACTTGGCATCGGCATCCTCAAAGGAGAGCACGGACATAGCGTCCATAGCGAGGGTGACAACTTTCACATATCCTGCACTGCTGATGGCGGCCAGATCGAGCTCGGCCTTACGGTTGGCCTCGGTGAGATTGGCGGGTGCAGGAGCTGTCACAGAGAGCTTGCCATTGGCATATTTCACCGTCCAGTCGTCGCCGCTGATGCCCATTACCGATACCTTACGGGCGTTGGTCAGTGTGACGTCTAACTCCACGGTCTGCCCGGAGGGGAAGAAACCGGTCCAGCCGTCGATGGTGAAGCCGAAGTTGTCGAGACGCGGTATTATGAAGGAGGTCTCGTCGGCAAGAGTGAAGGTTACGTTCTCATCGGTCACAGCCACGTTCTTGAAGAAGGAGTCGCCGTTGGTGCCGACTGCCTTTACAGGTTGACCTGCGGCATCGAGCACACGCTGAGCGCCGCTGCCGGTGTTGACCGTCCAGTATCCTTCGGCATCAACACCCATCACAGGGGTTACGCCGGGTGTACCCGGTGTACCGGGGGTTCCGTCAGGACCTGTTGGACCGGCAGGCCCTTGCGGACCGGCAGGCCCTTGCGGACCGGTGACGGGAAGCTTCTTGCCGGCACCGTCGAGGAGCCAGTCGGTGTTGCCGTCGACGGTGAGGGTCCAGTAGTAGACATCATCCACATCCTTACGCACGCCGATTACGGGGGCATCCTTGCCGGGGGTGCCGTTCACGCCGTTGCGGATAGTTGCGGTGGTATTGTCGGAGAAAGTGATCACATAGCCGTCGGTGGTGTTGGTCACCTTTGTGATTGTGAGTTTGCTTTGAAGCGCGGTCACGATGGTGTTGATGGCAGAGATTTCAGAATTGGCAGTCTTTACCTGCTGTTCGAGGGTTGCCACACGCGCATCAAGTGCCTCGACCGATTCCCAGATGTCATCGTCGTTGTAGCAGGAGTGGAGGCCTACGCATGCGCAGGCGGCCACGATTCCTAAAATTAGTTTTTTCATGAAAATGTAATAATTTGTGTAATAGAAATTTGTGTAATAGAGATTTGTAATGATAATTTGTGTAATAGAAATAGGATAGTCAGAAGCGGATTTTCTCGGCTTTACCGGAGGCTACGCGGATGCACACGGTGCCGGGAAGGGGTGAGGCGATGCGCACACCCTGAAGGGTATAATAGACGGGGGTAGCGGAAGAACCGTCGGAGGAATCGCCGAAAGGATCGGAAGGGTCGCCAAAGGTGGTGTCGGCCTCGATTTCCCCGATGCCGGCACCGGGCTTGGCATCGGGATGCAGGTCCTCGGCACCGCATACCTCAGTAGAGGTCTCGCCGAGCCAGCCGCATTGCTGCTGCTGGGCGGTATAAACCTTGAAGAAGTCGGCCTTGGCAAGATTTGCGGGCTTGCCGGAGGCATCCACTGCCCATTCCAGCTTGATGCCGGGGTCTTGTGCGGCGGGGAGATTGTCGGCATAGCCCCACTCGAAGAAGGGCTGCCACCAGTATGAGCCGTTGCCCGAGATATCCTGCGCGGTGTTAGGCAAACGTGTACCGGTAAAAGTCAGCGTCTGTGGAGAGCCGGGGAGCCAGGAAGGCCAGTAACTCTGCCGATGATACATATTCTGCATCACATATCCCTCGGCATCGTCGGGATTGTTGGAGGTATAGCGGATATATTCCGCATCAATGATGGCGGGATTTCCGGGAGAAGTCACCGCCGTATGATCGGCTGCGGGCTTGTAGTAGGTGACGGTGTAGTTCTCCTGGCGAGCCTTGCCGTCGAAGTCGGCGCCCTTGATTTCATACCAGGGGTCGTCGGGGAGGCCGTTGCCGTTGGCATCGACGCTCACCATCACTATACCCGGCTCGCAGGAACCGCCGCCGGTCTGGGCGCTGCTGATGAAGGCGTTGCCGTAGATTTTCACGTCGTACTCACCGGCGACATTCACCACCGGGTGGTCAAACGCGAACACCACGTAGCCGCCGAACGCTCCGAGCGACACCATACCGGGATTTGGCTCCTCGGTGCTCACCAGACACTCGCTCGCAAGGGCGAGTGCCTCTTCGTAGGTGGCTCCCTCAGGTATCTGAGGCACATTGTGGACAAACTGTCCGGGCGCGGGCACAAACTCGTGCACCTTGGCTATGTAGGGGCAGTTTTTCGCCCTTGCGGGAATAGCGGCGGCCATAATGGCGGCGGCCAATATTGAAGTAAAGGTTTTATTCATATCATTATTTTTTAGGGTCAGTATTTTTTGAAGGATTAAGTTTAATGCTTTGCATCATCCGACTCACATTTCACGCGGAAAGCGAAGTGGGCGGGGATGTCGCCGGTGCGTACGCTCCATTTGCGCTTCCCCTCCTTGTCGTAGCAGTAGAGATAGCCCGGCGATACATAGTTACGTGCGTCGGTCACGAATATATCCTTCGACACAGGGTTGACCGCCACACCGTATGGTCGCTCCAGCTCCGCGCCGGTGCCGTCGGTGATGAAGCTGTCGGCGATTTTCTCCATTGAGTTTATGTCGACCACGGCAAAAGTATTGGTGTACGACATCGTCACGTTGCTCCATCCGTTTGCCACGATGTAGATGCGGTCGTCGTCGATACACATATCCCCCACCGGCACATCCAGCGCTTTAACCACTTCCCCCCTCTTGGGATCGTAGCAGAAGAGGCGCGATGGGATCTGGTAGTAATCGCCGCGCGATGAAATCCATATCCGGCCATTGCGGTCGGCC